>JAFXQO010000047.1 GCA_017527065.1 Clostridia bacterium | reverse complement strand
TCCACCGCCCGGCCGGCCGGCGCGGCTTCCCAGGCGCGCACGGCTAAAGCCAACCCGCGGCCGGACGCCGCGGCTCCCAACCGCAAGTCGCAGCCCGCGGAGAGCCCCGCGGGAGAGCGGCCGGCTCGGCGTCCCGCGGCCAGCAGCGTCGAATCGCGGCTGGGCGGCGCGCGGGAGGCCAACCGCCGCGCCGAGGACAGGGCTTACGGCGCGCAGAAGAAGGGCGGGCTCGCCGCTCTGCCCGAATGGGCGCGGCTGGGCCTCGTCGCGCTGGTGTTCCTTGTGCTGCTCGGCGGCGTGATGAAGATCATCACGTCCTCCGGCACGCGGGAGGACAGGACGGTCATCCGGCCCATCGTAAGCAACACGGAGACGCCCTCGCCGGACGAAACCGACGTCCAGCATGTGGCGGTGAACGCCGCGACCGAAGACCCCGGCGCGACAGCCAGCCCGACGGAGGGATCCACCGTCGGCGCGGCCGATCCCACCGCCGAGCCCCAGGACTGGAACAGCGTGATCGCCACGAACGCGCCGGTCATTCCGGAGGGCGACCTGCGCCGAGCCACCATCCGCATGGCGGGCGACGTGATCATCGAGTGGGAAATGCTGCAGGACAGCTACAACGCGGTCATGGATATCTACGACTTCTCACCGTATCTGTCCATGATCGGCACCACTCTCAGCAGCGCGGACTACACCATGATCAACATCGACGCCTCGCTCAAGCGCGGCAAATACGGCTACTCGGGCTATCCGCAGTTCACCACGCCGCCCGTCATCCTGCAGGCGCTGAAGAACGCCGGCGTGGACATGATCACCATGTGCAACAACCACATGCTGGACGGCTACTGCGACGGCGTGGTCGAGGCTGTGGGCCTGATCGAACGGGCCGGGCTGGATCACATCGGCGGCTTCGTGGACGAGGAGGACAGCAAAGAGCCCGAGATATACGAGATCAACGGCATCCGCGTGGGCTTCGTGACTTACACGCAGACCACTAACAGCGTTGAGACCCACTGCGACGACCGCTACAAGTTCATGGTGAAGTACATCAAGAAGGCAAAGTTCGCCGAGGACATCGCGGCGGCCCGCGCGGCCGGGGCGGAGGTGGTCGTGGCCGTGACGCACTGGGGCGAGGAGTACAAGCGCGCGCCGGAGGCGGCCACGGTGAACTACGCCAAGGAGCTGGTGGCCGCGGGCGCGGACGTCATCATCGGCGGACATCCCCACATGGTGCAGCCCGCGGAGTATCTCTCCGTGACCGACGCCAGCGGGCGAACCCGCACCGCGCTGTGCGTGTACTCGCTGGGCAACTTCCTCTCGCAGCACGAGGTGCGCTACACCGATTCTGGCATCGTGTTCGAGTTCACCATCCAGGAGAACACGGACGGCAGCTTCTCCATCGTGCAGCCGGGTTATGTGCCCGTGTACGCCTGGAAATGGCCGGTAACCGACTACGAGGGCAATCCGGTCAAGAGCGCGCGGGACGACCGGAAGAAGAACACCGTCTACGAGGTGCGCGTCCTCCCCATCGCGCCGTACATGGAGACGCCTCCCGAGGGCATGGACGAGGAGCAGCACAACCGCCTGCGCGAGTGCTGGTTTGAGACGCTTGAGGTCATGGGCGGCAACAACGTGCTGCAGATACTGGGCGAGTGACGCGCATGGACCGTTTTTCCGCCGCATAGGCTGAACCGTCTGGAGGGGATGCCTGTGCGGTCGGATTGTGTTTTGGCGGGAGAGGAACTGAGCGGACTGTCGGCGCGGCTGGGCGTGCCGGCGTGCATGCTGATGCGGGCGAACGGCCTCTACAGCCCGGCCTGGCTGCTGCCGGGCCGTGAAGTGCTCGTGCCGGAGGGAACGTGCGGCGGCGGTTTTCCCTGCCCCCGCGAGGCGTTTTACCGGATGGCCGGCGCGCCGGAGCGGGAGGCCCTGCTGCCCGTCGACGCGGGCGGGCGGCTCCTGTTTCTTGGATTGAACGGAGCGAAAAAGACGAAAGAAGCGGAATGACGCGCATGTTTTCAGAGGAACTGCTGGCCTGGCACGACGCCCACGCGCGCGATCTGCCCTGGCGCGGCGAAACCGACCCCTACAGGATATGGATATCGGAGATCATGCTCCAGCAAACCACGACGCAGACGGTGAAGGGCTACTACGCGCGCTTTATCGGCGCGTTTCCCACCGTCCAGGCGCTGGCGGAGGCGCCGGAGCAGGAGGTCTTGAAGCTGTGGGAGGGCCTGGGCTATTATTCCCGCGCGCGGAACCTGCAGAAGGCGGCGAAGATCGTCGCGCGGGAGTTGGGCGGCCGCCTGCCGGACACAGTCGAAGCGCTCAGGGTCCTGCCCGGCATTGGCGACTATACGGCCGGGGCCATTGCCTCCATGGCCTACGGCAAGGCCGAGCTGGCGATGGACGGCAACCTCGTGCGGGCGCTGGCCCGGCTGACGGCCGAGGAAGGCTGCGTGGGGGAGGCGGCCGTGAAAAAGCGGCTGCGGGCCGCTGGCATGGCGCTGATCGACAAAGAGAGGCCCGGCGACTTCAACCAGGCCATGATGGGGCTGGGGCGGCTGGTGTGCCTGCCCGGCAATCCGAAATGCGGCGAATGTCCCGTGGCGGCCCGCTGTGCGGCCCACGCGAAGGGCGTCGAGCGCGAACTCCCCGTGACGCCGCCGAAGGCCGCGAAGAGAATCGAGCGGCGCGGCGTGGCGCTGGCCTTTTCGGGCGGTCGCGTGCTGGTCAGACGGCGCGGGGCGGGCGGGCTGCTGGCCGGGCTCTGGGAATTCCCGAATTTCGAGGACGCCTGCGACGCGGCCTCCCTCGCGGAGTGCCTCGGCGAACTGGGCGTGGCGGCGCGGGGCGGCAGGTGCGTCGGCGCGGCCACGCACGTATTCACCCACCTGGTATGGAAAATGGAGGGCTTTGCCTTCAGCGCGGACGCGCTGCCGGAAACAGATGGCCTGCGCGCGGTGGACGCCGCGGGCCTGCTGGCCCTGCCCATGCCGTCGGCCATGCGGGCATTCCGGGATATCGCGCAAACGGCGCTCAGCGAAAGCGAATAGACAGACGGAAGGCCGGGCGATTCGTTCGCCCGGCCTGAAATGATATGCCCGCGGCCAGCCCGTCTGTGTTCCGTTGCGGATCAGCGGGATTCGACGGGGATGACGATTTCCGCGCGGCCCAGTTCGCCGGCGTCGACGCACAGGCGCGCTTCGCCCTGTTCCCAGCCCGCGCGCACCACGGCCAGCGCGCGGCCGCGATAGCTCGTGAACCGGCCCGATGTGTAATTCTCCGCGGTGATGGGGTTTCCGGAACCGAAGCCCATGAGGCTGCCCGCGCCGCTCACGGCGGCGTTCAGCGCGATCGCCGCGTGAGGCGCGACCCGGTCGTTCTCGTCCTGAATCTCCACGCGCACATAGGCCAGCGAACAGCCGTCCGCGGCCAGCGCCGTCCGCTCGGGGATCAGCCTGACGCGGGCGGGCTGCCCGGCGGTCGCAAGCGCCGCGCGGGAAACCTCGCGGCCCGCGGCGAAGCTCACGGCCTCCAGCGCGCCGGGTTCATAGACCGTCTCAAAGAGGAAGCTCAGCGGCAGTTCCGGCACGGTCTTTTCCCCGGCCTTCTGGCGGCCGACGAGCCGGCCGTTCAGGTACAGCGCGACCTCCTCCGCCTCGCTGAACACGACCACGCCGACCGGCGCGCCTTCATGGCCCGGCCAGGTCCAGGAGTCCCGCGCGCCGGTGAAGCCCCAGCGGGTGAGGATCTCCTCTTTGCCAAAGTCGGCGGGATCGTAGGAGAACAGGCCCGTTTCGCCGCTGTGCCACACCACGCGTCGGTAGACGCCCTGGGGGAGGATGTGGCCGGTGATGTCGAAGTCGGCGTCGTTGGCGGTGCGCCAGGGGAAGTCGGAGCCCATGTGGGATTGGACCGTGTCCTTCTTCGCCTCATACTCGTCCGGCGCGAAGAACGCGCTCTTGCCGATACCGGCTTCGCCGATGTAGTCCCACGCCGTCCAGGTGAAATCGCCGATGACATAGGGCGTCTTTTCGATCATGGGCCAATGCCGGCCGATCTCCTTGGGGAAGTTTTCCGAGCCGAGCATCACGCGCTCGGGGAAGCGCGCGTGGTCGCGGGCGTAGAGCTGCTCGAGGTAGTTGTAGCCCACGATGTCCAGCCCGTTGGCGAACGCCTCGGTGTAGTCCTCCCAGCTCCAGTCCTCCTCGCCGATCAGGTCGGCGTTCTGCTGGTTGGCCGCCTGCCGCCAGCGGCGCATCTGCGCCTCGGTCAGCTCGTCGTCCAGCCCGTTCCAGAAGGAGCAGATGGCGTTGGACACGGGGCGGCTGGGGTCGAGGGCGTGAACGGCCTCGGCCAGCTGCCGGGCAAGCGCGTAGCCGTCGCCCAGGCCGCCGCGCTCGGTGATCTCGTTGCCCGTCGACCAGAGTATGACGCAGGGGTGGCTGCGGTCGCGCCGCATGAAGGCGGCGAGGTCGGCCCGCCAGTCGCTGGCGAAGAACTGGTTGTAGTCGCCGGGCACCTTGCCCATGCCCCAGACGTCGAAGGCTTCGTCGAACACGTAAATGCCCAGCCGGTCACAGGCCTCGATGAACGCGGCGGAGGGCGGGTTGTGCGTGGTGCGAACGGCGTTGAAGCCGCTCTCCTTCAGCTTCGAGAGCTTGCGGTATTCCGCGTCGTACAGGCTGGCCGCGCCGATCACGCCGTTATCGTGGTGCAGGCAGCCGCCGCGCAGCTTCACGCCCTGTCCGTTGACACGCAGGCCGTGGCGAACGTCCGCTGTGACCGTGCGGATGCCGAAGAGCACGCTGTCCGCGTCTTCGGTCGCCTCGCCGCAGGGCACGGGGCGGGTCTTGAAGGTCCCCGCGTTCTTCGCCGTCACATGGACGCGGTAGAGCGAGGGCGTCTCCGCGCTCCACAGTTCAGGCGCGTCCACCGTCATGGTCATGTAGGCCGCCGCTTGCGACAGCGCCGGAATCTGCACCTTGGCCCGGCCCGCGGCCAGTGTTTCGTCGCTGCCCTCACGGGTGAGGCGGCACTCGACTTCCGCGAGGCGGTTTGCGGCCGTTTCGTTGCGCACGTCGGCCTGTACCGCGATGTATGCGCTCTCAAGCGCGCCGTCCGGAGCGAAGTCGATGGCCTTCGTCCAGGCGAATATGCCGTCGCAGGCAATATGCACCGCCGGGGTGTGAACCAGCGTCACCCCGCGGAACAGGCCCGCGCCGGAATACCAGCGCGAGTTGGGCTGCATGCTGGCGTTGAGCGTCACGGCGATCCGGTTGTCTTTGCCGGGATACACCAGCTGCGTGATGTCAACCTCGAAGGGCGCGTAGCCGTAATGGTGCAGCGCCGCCTTCGCGCCGTTCACCTCCACCGTGGCGTTCATCATCGCGCCGTCAAAGCGGAGGAAAACATGTTCTTCCGCCCACTCGGCGGGGATAAAGACGGATTTCGAGTAATACGCCACGCCCGCGTTGTAGTATCCGCTTGACGCGCCGGACGGGGCGTCCGCGCGGACGTCGGTCTCGATCATGTAGTCGTGGGGCAGGTCGACGGTGCGCCTGTCGCAATCGCCGGACATGCGCCTGCCCGGGTCCATCGACCTGTTCTCAAAAAACCAGCCCTTGTTGATGTTCAGCTCCCTCATCGATGAGAACCTCCTCCGTCGTTTTTTCGCCGATGCGCGGCCAGGCCGCCTTAATGTGATTATATCATCATTTCATGCCGCTGTCAAAATGCGTAAAAAAAGCGGCTGAATCCCTTGACGGAAGCCTTTGTTTTCCGTACAATAATCCTGTGAGAAAAAAACAAAGCCGGCTGCGCGGCCGGATTGCGAAGGAGTGACAGATATGTTTTACGAGATGCAAATTGCCGGGCTCACGCGCCAGCTTCCCCTGTGCAAGGTGACAGATACGCTGTACATTGGCGCGTTCGTCATTTTCGGAGACGTGGAGCTGACGGTGCGAACGGCCCAGGCGCTTCTTGAGAAGGCCCCGGAGCACGACGTGATCGTCACGGCGGAGTCCAAGGGCATACCGATCGCCTATGAGATGGCGCGGCAGGAGGGCGTGAACCGCTACATCATCGCCCGCAAGGCCCCGAAGCTGTATATGAAGAATGTGTTCAAGACAGAGGTCAAGTCCATTACCACCGAAAAGGTGCAGGTGCTGTGCCTGGATGGCGAAGACGCGGAATACCTGCGGGGCAAGCGCGTGCTGATCGTGGACGACGTCATCAGCACCGGCGAGTCGCTGAACGCCATCGAGACGCTGGTCAACCAGGCGGGCGGCAACATCGTGGGCAAAATGGCCATCCTGGCCGAAGGTGACGCCCAGGGCCGCGAGGACATTATCTACCTCGAGCCGCTGCCGCTGTTCAACCCGGACGGCACGGTCAAGGCGTAAGAATTCGTCAGATTACCGGCAAAGTCCCGTCATTCGGCGGGATTTTGCCATATAAAAGCGAAATAGCGAAGAGAAATGGAAAATGAGTGCCAAGGGCAATAAATTCTTCCTTTCCCGCAACAAATCCCGCCCCGGGCGCGTCAAAACAAACGAAAAAGAATGAAACGACGGAGGCGGTCTGTGATGCTTAAAAGAATAGGCGCGCTGGCGCTGTGTCTGATGCTGGCGGCGGCGCCGTTGGCCCTCGCGGAGAAAATCCCCTCCGATCAGTTTTTCCTGCGCGCCAAGGACGCGCTCACGCTGCTGGCCCAGGGCCAGAGCCGGGAGGCGCTCGAAAAGCTGGCGTTCGTCTACGCGCTGCCCGAAGCGTCCGACGAGGCGTTTCTGCAGTTTGTGAAGGATTACCTGCCCGCGCTGAACGCGCAGACCGTTCAGCGGGAGGTGGCCGTTTGCTACTGGGAGGCGCTGAGCAGCCAATGGCTGCTGGCCATTCCGATCAGCGAGCCCACCGGCGACGACGTCATGGCGCTGGTGCTGATGAGCTCGGATTTTGAAACCTTTACCGGCTACGCGGCGCTGAGCTGGGCCGAGGTGAGCGAAGGCACGGCGGCGTCCGAATACGTGTGGTGGAACGTGGAATACGAGCCCGGCGCGCGGGCGCTGTATGCGGACTGATCCATCGGAACAAATGATATATATAAAAGGCGGGCGGCTTCGGTCCTGAAGCCGCCCGCGCCATGTGTCATGGCTTCCACTCAAACGGATAATCCTTCAGATAGTCTTCCAGCAGCCCGCACTCGTCCAGCGTCTTGAACAGGGTATAGCGTGTGCGGTAGTCCTTCGCGCAGTGCATGGAGAGGTTGACGAGTTCGGCGTCCACGCCGCAGTCGGCGGGCTTCATCTGCGCGCCCAGGCGCTCCATCGCGCCGTAAATCTTCTCAAAGGGCGGCATGTCCGCGATGCAGGCCCTGATGTCCTCGAAGCGCTCCTGGGCGCGGCGGATGCGGCGCTCCTGCTCCTCCCAGGAGAGGAAGTCGCCCTCGTTTTCGCTCATGATGGTGTTGCCGCCCTCTTCGCCGTAGGCGTAGCGCATCCACTTGACGCGGTCCTCCCGGCTGATGCGGCCGGCCTTGATCTTTTCCAGGTCCAGCCTGGAGAGGTCTTCCGTCATGAAGCGGGTGAACAGCGGCCATACCATCAGCGTTGTCACGCCCACGGACGCGCCGTGCTGCGGGGGCTTCTTGCCGCGCATCATCTGCATCATTTCCCAGTAATGAGCGATGTTGTGCTCGATGGAGGCCACGGCGCGGGTGTGGCCGATGATCATGATGGTCATGCCGGAGAGCAGCAGCGCCTCGATGAGGATGCGGATGCCCTTGTCGGATTTCGTCCTGATCTCGTCCACGTTGTCCACCAGCTTGTTCACCGCGTCGGTCACGATCTGGCCGCAGGTGGGGCAGTAGGCTTCGTCGTTGATGATGCTGCCGATGATCCAGTCGGCCTTGGCGATGTACTTGCCCAGCACGTCACCCACGCCGGAGCACACCATCTCCAGCGGCGCGGTCTTGAGCACGTCGATGTCGCAGACGATGATGTCCGGGCAGTTGCCGGGGCGGTGGATCTTGAGGCCGCGGTAGGTCAGCGGGCAGACCACGGAGGTGTAGCCGTCCATGGAGGGCGCGGTGCCGACGCAGACCATCGGCAGGCCGCAGCGCTTGGCGTTCACGCGGGTGGTATCCGTGATGGAACCGGAGCCGACCGAGACGAGGAACTCCGTGTCCGGCTGCAGGGCCAGGAAGACTTCACCCACGGCGCGCTCGTCCGGCTCCATGGGGCCGTCGCGCCGGATGACGCAGGGCGTCACCTCGACGCCGTCCGCGCGCAGGAGCTCGCAGACGCGCCGCCCGGCCACCTCCCAGGTGATGTTGTCGGCCACGAGCACGCAGTGCGTGCCCAGCTTGCGGCGTCTGACATAGCGGGCGATGTTGTTCAGGATGCCGTTGCCGACGTAGATGTCCTGCTCGGGCAGGTTGTGCTCGCAGGGGCAGTCGCACTCCAGGCCGGAGATGATCAGGCGGCTGTCCTCATCGTATGAAAGCTGATAGCTCAAAGGATTTTCCTCCTCTCGCGTCGGGGCGAATTAAGACGAATACAGCGTACCAAAAGAGGGCTGGAAAGTCAAGAAAAAGATAGGCGTTTCCAATTTGCGTTTCCAATTTGCGTTTGAACCGCACAATGATTCAACAGAAGTTTAGCCGACGATGCGTTGCAATTTACGGCATTTCGTGTATAATGTGAGATCATATACACAAGGAGTGAATGAAATTGAAGAAGATTCTCGTCTGGCTCATCGCGCTTTGCCTGATCGCTTTTCCCTTCGCCGCGCTGGCGGATGAGGGCGGAAACTACACCGATGAGATGAAGTTTGACGACGGCTGCGACCTCAGCGAAGAGGACGGCGCGGACAGCGTGGAGCGCCTGGGCGATCATCCCGATTCGCCGTATTTCAACCGCCTGGACTTCTACAACATGGAATCCACCGACACGCTGACCATCCTGACGCATTTCAAGACCATCCAGCAGTCCAGCGAATGGAGCTGCGGCGTGGCCAGCGCGCTGATGGTGCTCGAATGGTACGGCCTGCGCGGCGACTACGACGAGGAGACCTTATCCCAGCTGCGGCCGCAGGGCGACGAGCCCGGCGCCACCAGCCTGTCGGAGGAGGTCGCCATGTTCGACGGTGTTGGCGGATTCACCTGCTATTCCGCCATCGACGCGGGCGAGGACGTATACGACGTCTTTACCTTTGAGTTCATCCGGGAGACCCTGGCGGCCGGCTGTCCCATCCTGATCGGCTGGAACGACTGGGGCGGCCACTGGCAGGTCATCATCGGCTATGACGACATGGGCACGGAAATCGAACAGGACGACGTCCTCATCGTGGCCGATCCCTACGACACCACCGACCACAACCAGGACGGCTACGGCGTGTATCCCGCCGAGCGCTTCCTGTACAACTTCACCTTCTATAACTTCTTCAGCGAGGAATCCGGCGAGCTGAACGACATGTGCTTTGTCGTCGCCATGCCTGACGACGCGGAATAAAGGGCACGCGTGAAGAACAAAAAGACAGCCTGCGCGAGGCGCTGTGCCTCCCTGCGCAGGCTGTCTTTTATGCCCATATGGCCGGCGGCGTTGATCCCGTCAGTCGAAATGGATGTGGCAATAGCCGTTCGGATTCTTTTCGAGGTACTTCTGGTGGTATTCTTCAGCGGGGTAGTAGTTCTCTAGGGGCTTGAGCTCCACGGCCAGCGGCTTGTCGTATTTCTTCGCCAGCTCGCCCAGGCACGCCCGCGCCACGGGCTCGTCCTCGTCGTTCACATAGTAAATGCCCGTGCGGTACTGGACGCCGAAGTCCTCGCCCTGGTGATTCACCGCCGTGGGGTCGATCACTGCGAAGTACTTTTTCAGCAGCGTTTCCAGCGGGATCACGGCGGGGTCGTACTCCACCTTCACCGTCTCGGCGTGGCCGGTATGCTCGCGCTTCACCTGTTCGTAGGTGGGGTTGGCCGTGGGGCCGTTGGCGTAGCCCACTTCGGTGGACAGCACGCCCTTCGTCAGGTCGAAGTACTTCTGGCAGCCCCAGAAGCAGCCGCCCGCCAGATAAATCAGTTTGCTCATAAGCTTTTTCTCCTCACAGGTCGAATTGAATCGTTTCCTCGATCGCCTTCGCGAACGCCTCCAGGCCGGCCCTGTCCGCTTCATCGAAGCGGTTCAGGAGCGGACTGTCGATATCCAGCACGGCGACAGCTTTGCCGCCCGCGTGCAGGGGCACCACGATCTCCGAATTGGAGGCGCTGTCGCAGGCGATGTGACCGGGGAACTCGTGCACGTTGGGCACGAGCAGCGTTTCATCCTTCGCAAGCGCCGTGCCGCAAACGCCCTTGCCCGGCGCGATGTGGATGCAGGCCGTCTTTCCCTGGAAGGGCCCCAGCGTCAGCCGGCCGCCTTTCAGCACGTAGAATCCCGCCCAGTTGATCGAGGGCAAAGCCTCCCAAAGGAGCGCCGAGGCGTTTGAAAGGAGCGGCAGGTACCAGCCGTCTTCCTCCGCGAAGGCGCGCAGCTGGGCCGTCAGGAGCGTGTAATCCGTCACCGTGCGTCACCTCGCTTATATTTCGCTGAAATCGGTATCCATCGCGCCGATGATCTGATAGCCGGGATAGGCCGCCTGCACCTTGGCGACGGCCTCGTTGTAAGCCGCGCGGCGGTTCGGCGCGTCGAAACTCACCACGAGGTCGAAGCGGATCGTCTTCTGCGCCTCGTTTATGTAGAAGCCGTGCATCTGCTTCACATACTGCTGGGAGAGCGCGATTTCGCCCACGCGCCGGCGGGCGGCGATGGCGTTTTCATCCCGTGTGTTCATGGAGTATATGCCGATGGCGGTCAGGATCACATGATGCTCCGCGAACACTGTGTTTTGAATGCGGCGCAGCAGTTCGTCCAGCTCGTCGGCGGTGCGCGTGTCAGGCACCTCGACGTGCAGCGAGCCGTGGATCGTGTCCGGGCCGTAGTCGTTCAGCACCAGGTCGTACACGCCTTCCACTCCGCCGCAGGCCATGACCGTCGCCTTGATGGCGCGGGCCAGCTCCGCGTCGGCGCGTTCGCCGAGGATGCGGGAGAGGGTGTCTCGCAGCATGCCGACGCCGCTCTTGACGATCACCAGCGAGATGATCGCGCCCAGCCACGCCTCGAGCGACACCCCGGAAATCATGTAGATCACGGCGGCGACCAGCGTGGAGGCGGAGATGACGGCGTCGAGCCGCGCATCCTCGCCGGAATTGACCAGCGAATCCGAATTGACCTTTTCGCCCACGCCCTTCACGTAGCGCCCCAGCAGGATCTTGACCGCCACGCCCACGGCGATGATCACCAGCGCGACGGGGCCGTACTCCGGCGTCTCGGGGGTGATGATCTTCCTGACCGATTCGACGAACGAGGTGGCGCCCGCGTACAGCACGATCGCCGAAATGATGAGGGCGGTGAGGTATTCGATGCGCCCGTAGCCGAAGGGATGCTTTTTGTCGGCGTCGCGCCCGGCCAGCTTCACGCCGATGATGGTGATGACAGAGCTGGTGGCGTCGGAGAGGTTGTTCACCGCGTCCAGCACCACGGCGATGGAGTGCGAAAGCAGCCCGACCGCTGCCTTGAAGCCCGCCAGGAAAGTGTTCGCCAGAATACCGATCACGCTGGTGCGCACGATGATCCTGTCGCGGTTCTGGTTTTCCGCGCCGGCCAACATTTGTTTGAAGTTCATAATCGCGCCTCCGCATGTTCCTATGGCTTTCGCCGGATGACAGACAGTATTATACATGATTTCATCCCATCCTGCAACGGCGAAAGCGCTGCGAAAATCGTGTTAATCGCCGCGCGGCGCTTTACACGGCAAAAAACCGCGGTTATAATGGATTTGCATCATAAAGACGGAAGCGGAATGGGGAATGGGCATGTCATCGTGGAAGGATTATCTCGGCAATAAGGCGTTTTATAAAAAGATACTGCGCATCGCGCTGCCCATCTCCGCGCAGCAGCTGATCACCGTGGGCGTGAACCTGATGGACACGGTCATGCTCAGCAGCATGGGCGACGCGCAGCTCTCGGCCTCGGCGTTGGGCGGGCAGTTCATCAACCTGTTCCAGATCTTCTGCATGGGCATCGGCATGGGCGCGTCCGTGCTCACGGCGCGCTACTGGGGCATGAAGGAGCTGCCCTCGCTGCGCAAGGCGGTCACGATCATGCTCCGCTTCGTGCTGGCGCTGGCGAGCCTGTTCACCCTGGCGACCATCGTGGCGCCCGAAGCCGTCATGCGCATCTACACGCCCGGCCCGGAGATCATCTCCTTCGGCGCGATCTACCTGCGCTGGCTCATTCCCACGTACTTCTGCATAGGCCTCTCCCTCACCTGCACCATCGTGCTGCGCAGCGTGGGGCAGGTGAAGATCCCGCTGCTCAGCTCGATTTTCGCCTTCTTCGTCAATGTGTTCTTCAACTGGGTGTTCATCTTCGGCCGCCTCGGCATGCCGAGGATGGAGATCGCCGGCGCGGCGCTGGGCACGCTCATTGCCCGCGTGTTCGAGCTGGTTTTCATCTGCGGCTATTTCTTCTTCAAGGACCGGCGCATCGGCTACCGCATCGCCATGCTGGCCATGAAATGCGGCGACCTGCTGCGGGAGTACGTCCGCGTGTGCATTCCGGTGCTCATCAGCGACGGCCTGCTGGCGCTGGGCAACAATGCCGTGGCCATGGTGATGGGGCGCATCGGCGAGTCCTTCGTGGCGGCGAATTCGGTGACCACCATCGTGCAGCAGCTCAGCTCGGTGCTCACTCAGGGCATCGCCAACGCCAGCGGCATCATCACCGGCCACACCATGGGCGAGGGCGACCTGGAGCGGGCGCAGCGGCAGGGCTATACCTTCCTCGGCCTGGGCCTGGCGCTGGGCTGTTTCGCCGCGGGGGTGATCATGCTGGTGCGCGGCCCGATCATCAACTACTACAAGGTGTCGGACGAGGCGCGGCTCATCGCCTGGCAGCTTATGGACGCCATAGGCTTCATCGTGATCTTTCAGGCTATGAATTCCATTCTCACCAAGGGCGTGCTGCGGGCCGGGGGAGATACCCGCTTCCTCATGGCGGGCGACATCCTGTTCCTGTGGGTGGCGTCGATCCCCCTGGGCATTCTGGCCGCGTTCGTATTCCACTGGCCGCCCTTCTGGATCTACGCCATGCTCAAGATCGACCAGGTGATCAAGTGCGTGTGGTGCGTGTTCCGGCTGCGCAGCCGGAAGTGGATGAAGCGCATCAAGGCGGCATGAGCGTAATTCTTTCACTCATACTAAAACTCTCTGAAAAGTAGACATCTCATCGATCTTTTTCCGCTCTGGCTGTGCTTTGCCGCGGTCAACGACGCGCTGGTATTGCGTTTCGCGACAATTTGATGTAGACTGAAAGGGAAACAACAACCGAATCAAAAGGAGGTTTTCCAATGGCCATGAATCTGGGCATCAGCAGCTACTGCCTTTCCCGCAAGCTGTATTCCAAGGAGTGGACCCTGTTCGACATCATGGACTGGGCCAAGGAGCACGAGTGCGCGCACATGGAGGTCGTTCCCTTCGGCCTGCCGCTGTTCAGGGAGGACGGAACCGCTGACATGGACTTTGCGGCGCGCATCGGCGAACACGCAGATAAGATCGGCCTGCCGCTGTCCGCGTTCTCGCTGAACGCCTTCGTCATCCGCCCCGGCGACGACGAGGAGCAGGGTTCCTCCTCCCGCGAGCGGAACGTGACCGTTCAGTACCACGGCACGCGGGAGGACAAGTATCACCAGGAGATCGCCCGCATCGAGACCATCATGAACATGGCGAAGGCCATGGGCATCAGGAAATTCCGCAGCGACGTTTGCTCCGGCGCGCATCCTCTGCGCGTCAACACGCCCGAGCAGTTCGAGGAGGATTTCCCCACCTTCGTGCGCGCGGTCAAAGAGCTGGCAGACTACGCCGCCTCCCTCGGCCTGGGCCTCACCCTGGAGAACCACGGCCTGTATGTGAACGGCGCGGAGCGCGTCATCCGCATCCTGCGGGCGGCTGGCAAGGAGAACGTGGGCCTGACGGTGGACGTGGGCAACTATCTCTGCGTGGACGAGGATCCCGTCGTTTCCGTGTCCAAGGCGATCAAATACGCCGACATGATCCACCTGAAAGACTTCTACATCCGCTCCATCGACAGGATGTATCCGCAGAACGGCATGTACGTCAACTTCCCGGAGATGCCGAACGTGAAGCCGCGCAAGCGTCCCACCACGCCCGAGGAATGGGCCTCCATGATCCCGAGCTTCGGCTACGTGGGCACCGCGGCCGGAAACACCATCCTGCGGGGCGCGATCATCGGCCAGGGCGACATGGACATGTGGAAGATCATCTCCATCATCAAGCATTCCGGATACGAGAAGGAAATCTCGCTGGAATTCGAGGGCATGGAGGACTGCGTCGCCGGAACGACCTATGGGCTGGAGACGGCGCGCTACATTTGGGAGAAAGTGTAAAGCCGGGGGTAACAGAATTACCGAACAATTTGAAAGAAAGAATAACAATCGTCCGCATTGACAGGCCCGGTCAAATGTGATAAAATTGTGGCCGTAGTTGAGGAAAAGACATTCGTTTTCCGGTGATTATAGCAAGAGGGTTCCACCTGTTCCCATACCGAACACAGAAGTTAAGCCTCTGAGCGCTGATGGTACTTGGCTGGCAACGGCCCGGGAGAGTAGGACATCGCCGGATCCCAAAAGCATTCTGTTGTGATTACACGGCGGGGTGCTTTTTTTGCTCCGCAAACACCCCCTCGGATTTTCCTGAAACCGCTGCGGCGGTTTCCGGGCGGAAAATCCGCAAGGAAAGAATTTTTGCTCCGCCGGGCAAGCTCGCCTCCGACAAAAATTCATCCTCGCGGCGTACACGCCGCCGCTGCGGATTAGAAGTCAGGGGCTTCGGCCCCTGACAACCCCGGGGGATTAAGGGGCTGCGGCCCCTTGACCCCGAGGGAGATGGGGGATGGGTTGTTCAGATAATGCCGTTTTCGTCGCGGGAGGCGTTCAGGTGCTGGGAGACGTAATCGCGGGGGCTCATGCCGTAGGATTGTTTGAAGGCGCGGTAGAAGGAGCTGTAGTCGGAAAAGCCGCTTTCGGCGCAGGCTTCCTGGGCCGGCGCGCCGCCCTGCAGCATCACGCGCGCCGATTCCAGCCGGTGCCAGCGGATGCACTCGCCCGGCGTCATGCCGACCTCGTGGCGGAAATGGCGCATGAGGGTATTCCTGTCCATGAAGAAGCGGTCGGCCAGGTCGGGGATGCTCATGTCCTCCTTGAGGTGGGTGACGATGTACTCGTAGACCTGAATGATCTCGCGATAGCGCAGCGCCGCCTTGGGGGTCAGCGTGCTGGGCGCTTTCACGATGCGGCGGCCGCAGTAGATGAGCAGCTGCGAGATGATGAACCGGTTCAGTAGCGCGCTGTCGATGGCCGGTTCGCCGGATTCGCGGTGCAGCGCGAACAAAAGCTGCCGGATGAGCAGCGAGGTTTCACTGTCCAGGGGGATGAGATTTCGCCCTTCCATGCTGCCCAGCAGCGTGAAGCGGACGTGGGGCATCGTTTCCGTGAGCTTTTTTACATAGTCCGCGTTTATCCAGAGAATGAAGCGGTCGAGGTTGCGCACGGAGCCGCACACGTCCGCCCGGTGAATCTGACCCGGCGCGAT
Source organism: Clostridia bacterium (assembly GCA_017527065.1). GTDB lineage: Bacteria > Bacillota > Clostridia > Christensenellales > Aristaeellaceae > Firm-10. The sequence continues at coordinate 76,757 of JAFXQO010000047.1, read as the reverse complement.
CAACAGGGCCGATCCGGCGGTGATGCTGTACCGCAGGCCCTCGACGATGTATTCCAGGCTGTCGTCCACCAGGTAGAACAGCTCGAAAAAGTCGTGCTGGTGCGGCGGGCAGGAGAAGGTCGCCGAGTTGTTGTAGTGGAAGATCTCGAAATCGTCCTTCTGCATCACCTGGCGGTAATTGAAGGGATTGATGGTATGCGGCGTCATGGGCGTTGCCTCCGCTCGATGAATATGCCTCCATTATAGAACTGTTTGAGCCTATTTGCAATATAATTAAGCGTAAAATCCATGTATGCGGGACATTTGTTATGTTTAAATGGTCGCGAAAGCAGGAAGAAAGGCAGGAGGGGCGAGATTATGAAGATGACATTCCGCTGGTTCGGCAGCGGCTCAGACCCGGTTCCGCTGAAATACATCCGGCAGATTCCGGGCATGACCGGCCTCATGGGGCTGCTGGACAAGCCCGCCGGCGTCGACTGGCCGGAGGACGAGTTCAAGGCGCTGGTGGAGGAGGTTCACGAGGCGGGGCTCGAGCTCGAGGTCGTCGAGAGCGTGAACGTGCATGAGGACATCAAGATGGGCGTTCCCAGCCGGGACGAATACATCGACAACTACATTTCCACCGTCAAAATGCTGGCGCGCCACGGGGTGAAGGTGGTCATCTACAACTTCATGCCCGTATTCGACTGGCTGCGCACCGACCTGGCCCGGGTGATCCCCGAGGACGGCAGCAACAGCATGTACTACGACGAGCGCGAGATCAGCGGATTGGGGCCGCTGGACATCGTGCGCCGGATGGGCGAGGAGAGCGGCGGCTTCTCGCTGCCGGGCTGGGAGCCGGAGCGCCTGGCGCTGCTGGAAAAGACGCTCAGGCAGTACGAGGGCATGACCGGCGACGGCCTGCGCGCCAACTACAGGTATTTCCTGGACGCCGTGATCCCTGTGTGCGAGGATGTGGGCGTGCGCATGGCCTGTCATCCGGACGATCCGGCCTGGCCCATCTTCGGCCTGCCGCGCATCGCTCACAGCCAGGAGGATTTCGATAAGATCATATCCCTGCGCGACAGCCCGGCCAACACCGTGTGCCTGTGCACCGGCAGCCTGGGCTCGAATCCCGAAAACGACGTCGTGCAGGCGATACGCCATTTCGGCGAAATGAACCGCATCGGCGCGATGCACGTGCGCAACCTCAAATTCCTGGGCGAGCGGCATTTCCGGGAGTCGGCCCACCTGTCCTCCGTCGGCGATCTGGACATGTACGCCGTGATGAAGGCGATCTACGACACATGCCCGGACACCTACATCCGCCCCGACCACGGGCGCATGATCTGGGACGAGACCGGCCGCCCGGGCTACGGGCTGTACGACCGCGCGCTCGGCGTCGCCTACCTGACCGGACTGTGGGAAGCCATCGAGAAGAACGCAAAGTAATACGGGGAGGTAAAGAGCATGAAACTGAATTACAACGGGCTCAAGGATCGCGCGGCGTGGGAAAAGGCCGGCGTCCAGCTGCCGAAGCACGACTGGCAGGCCATGCGCGCCGAAACCGAACAGAATCCCACCTGGGTGCATTTCGGCGCGGGCAACATCTTCCGCATTTTCATCGCGGGGCTGCAGCAGCGCCTGCTGGACGCGGGCGAGGTCAAGGGCGGCATCATCGCCGTGGAGACCTTCGACCCCGAGGTCGTGGAGCGCGTCTACGAGCCGCACGACAGCATGACCCTGGCGGTCAGCCTGCGGCCCGACGGCGGCGTCGACAAGGCGGTCAACGCCTCTATCGCCAAGGGCATCGTGGCCTCTTCCCCCGAGGGATGGGCGGAGCTGAAGGCCATCTTCCGCAAGCCTAGCCTGCAGCTCATCTCCTTCACCATCACCGAGAAGGGCTACGCCCTGCGCGACATGAAGGGCGAGCTGACGCCCGTCGCCGCGGCCGACATCGAGGCCGGCCCCGCCGCGCCGAGGCACGCCATGGGCGTGGTGGCCTCGCTGCTGCTGGAGCACTTCAACAGCGGCGCGACGCCCATCGCCGTGGTCTCCATGGACAACTGCTCTCACAACGGCGAGAAGCTGCGCGCCGGCGTGACGGAGATCGCCCGGGCCTGGGCCGGGAAGGGCTTTGTGCCCGCGGCGTACATCGCCTGGCTGGAGGACGAGACGAAGGTCTCCTTCCCCTGGAGCATGATCGACAAGATCACGCCCCGCCCCGCCGAGGACGTGGAGCGCCGCCTTGCCGCGCTGGGCATCGAGGACATGGCGCCCATCGTCACCGCGAAGCGCACTTACATCGCGCCCTTCGTCAACGCCGAGATTCCGCAGTATCTGGTGATCGAGGACCGCTTCCCGAACGGCCGTCCCCCGCTGGAGAAGGCCGGCGTGTATCTGACAGACCGGGACACGGTGAACATGACCGAGCGCATGAAGGTCACCACCTGCCTGAACCCGCTGCACACGGCGCTGGCGGTGTACGGCTGCCTGCTGGGCTACGAGAAGATCTGCGACGAAATGAAGGACGAGGACCTGGTGAAGCTGGTGCGGCGCATCGGCTACACCGAGGGCCTGCCGGTCGTCACTGACCCGGGCATCCTTAGCCCGAAGGCGTTCATCGACGAGGTGGTGGAGCAGCGCCTGCCCAACCCCTTCATGCCGGACACGCCGCAGCGCATCGCCTGCGACACCAGCCAGAAGGTGCCCATCCGCTTTGGCGAGACCATCAAGAGCTACGCCGCCGACCCGCAGCGCGACCCCGCCTCGCTGGTCGCCATTCCGCTGGCGCTGGCCGGGTGGCTGCGTTACCTGCTGGGCGTGGATGACAGGGGCAACGAGATGCCCGTGAGCCCCGACCCGATGCTCGCGGCGCTGCAGGGCAGCCTCGAGGGCGTGAAGCTGGGCGAGCCGGACAGCGCCGACGGCAAGCTGGACGCCATACTGACCAATCCCAACCTGTTCGGCGTGAATCTCGCTGAGGTCGGCCTGGCCGGCAAGGTGGAGGGCTACTTCCGGGAGCTGCTCGCCGGGCCGGGGGCGGTGCGCGCGACGCTCAAAAAGTACCTCTGATAAACGAATAAACGCATAACGAAACGCGGCGAGCCGTTTGGCTCGCCGCGTTTCGCGCGTTTTGGATCATCAGGAGGGATTGAAGGTTCCGTCGCGGAACTGGTTCAGCGCGGTGATCATGGCGTCCACGTTCTCCCGCTTGATGAGGAAGAGCGTGAGGCCGTCGCGCCGCAGGGCGAGGTAGTCGTTGTCGTACTCAAGGTACTCGATGACCATCTCGCCGGGCTCCACGTTCAGCGTGTACTTCACGGTGCAGTAGACGTCGCCGTCGATGTGGTAGTCTTCGGAGAGCTTGCTGTTCATGGTGCCGATGATGACCTGGTATAGCTTGCGCGACAGGCTCTCGTCGGCGGGCTTGCCGTCGAAGAAGAAGTGATCCTGCGGCTTGGTCTTGCCTTCGACCTCCTCGCGCTCGATGCTGATGTTCCAGCTGTCGGTCGCGGTGGTGACGTCGAGGGAATCCACGCGGTCGACATAGACCAGATTGGCAAACAGGTCGACCAGGTAGCCGGGCGTGGCGTTGTCGAGGAAGGCCACGTTGGAGGTGTCGGTGAGGTACACGGCGTCGGTATCGTCGATCTGGACGTAGCGCTGGGTGGCGCTGGCGAACCCGCCGAGGCGGTAGACGTACTCGGCGGTGTTCTCGCTGTCCAGGGCGACGGTCACCGTCACCCTGACCTGCGCGCCGCCGTCCTCCAGGCCGGTGTTCTCAAGCTCGCCCAGCTCGCCCGCGTAGCCGCTGATGGTGAGCGCCGCGGCGCCCTGGAACATCTCGTCCGCGCGATCCATGTGCGCGCCGTACTCGAAGGGCTGCAGCAGGCGCAGGGTGGAGATGCTCAGGTTGGTTTCGCTGCTTTCGGCGTAGCCCAGCTCGATGGTCTCGCGGCCCTCGGCCTCGACCAGCAGCTTCTGGATCGCGGTCGTGTCGGCGATGGTCCAGGGCATGTTGACCGTGTGCAGCGCGTTGCGGGTGGAGGTGAGGTTGGTCACGGCGGAGGAGTAGACCAGGAACACGGCCTTGCTGCCCTTTTCGGCGAAGTAAGAGCCGGTGCTGGTGGGAGCCTGGCCGCCGATGATCCAGGTGGTGGTTTTGCCGTCCTTATAGGTCATGGTCACGGTGGAACGCGGCTTGTCGAGGCCGTAGTCGGCCAGGTTTTCCGCGTTGTCGGCGACCATCTTGCTGGCGGTCAGGTTGGCCGCGTAGCCGATGATGGTATCCGCCGTGGTCTGGTTGAGGTCGAAGGTCTCCAGGTCCTTGATGGCGTAACTCTTTTCGCCCTCAGCCAGATCAATGCGGGAGCCGTCCTCGTTGTACTTGTTGTTGTTCAGGATGGTGTAGGTTTCGCCGTCCGCCAGCGCGACGGTGACGGAAGCGACGTTGCTGCGGGAGTCGGCGATCAGCTTCACCGTTTCATTCGTGTAGGGGGCGGCGGTGGGTTCGGCGTTGGGGTCTTCGGCGGGTATCATGTTCTGCGCGGCGAAATACGCGCCCACGGCCAGCCCCAGCACCACCACGGCGGCCAGGATGGGCAGGAGCAGCTTGCGCTTTTGGCCCTTGCCCTCCGGCCCCGTGCCGCTCTTGCTGCCGCGCAGGTCCTGCGCGGAGGCCAGCTTTTTCAGCGGGGCTTCGTTCTTGTCGTTCCGCTCCATTACAGGCGCCTCCTCTTGATCCACACCACGATGCCGACCACCAGCACAATCAGCGGGATGGCGACCACCACGATGGCGGCCAGCACCCAGGCTGTGGTGGCGTCAGGAATGCGCAGCACGCTGTCGGCCGCGTACTTGGAGGTGATCTTCACGGTGCTGTCGCTGTTGACCAGCCAGTCGAAGGCGTTGATGGTGAAGTAGATGTTGTCGGTAGAATACAGCAGCTGCGTGTCGAGCATCAGGTAGTTGCTGCCCAGCAGGATGATGCGGATGTCCTTGGAGCCGTCGTTGTTGTCGTATCTGACGGCGGACATGGCCACGGTCTGGGTGCCGGGCGTGCTGGTGCTGTCGCTGTTCACGACCACCGCGCCGTTCGAGGTGGTGAGCAGCTTGGTGTACAGGAAGCCGGACTCAGGCACGGCGACCTCGTTGATCGGGCGCACCTGCGGGATGATCAGCTGGCGGGTTTCAGCCATGCTGGAGGTGATCTGGTGTTCGGCGTCCATGTTCGGGCGCAGGTACAGCGTGCCGTAGCTGACGTAGTTGCCGGTGGCGGATTCATTCTCGTTGATGACGCCGTCGCCGAAGGAGAGCTGGTAGTAATCCAGCAGGCGGTTGAAGTTGGGCAGGATGGAGGTGTCGACCGTGTAGTCGAAGGCCACCAGCAGGCGGCCGCCGTCCATCAGCCAGTCGCGCAGGGTTTCGTATTCGCTGTCGTCCAGGTCGCGGGAGGGATTGGTGATGACCACGGTGTCGCCGCTGGCGAGGGTCACGTCGTCGGTCAGCAGGTTGAGGGTGGCCACGTCGTAGTTGCGCTGCTGCAAGCCGCTGGTCAGGTAGCGGAAGTTGGTCTCCCGGTCATACTCGCCATGGCCCGCCAGGAAGAACACGCGGGGCGTGGCCGTGCTGGTCACATACACCAGGGCGCTCGTCATCTTGGATTCGAGGTCGAAGATGGAGTAGGTGTTGTTGGCGAAGGTCTGACTGTAGGAGTAGTCGCTGCGGTTGATCAGCTTCACGCGGGTCTCATCCGCGTTGGTCACGATCACGGCGCCCTCGCTCAGGTTGGTGTCGCCCGCGAGCTTGTTGATGCGGGTGGGTTCCTTCACGGGGTCGATGCTGCCGAGGATGACATGGTTGTTCAGCGCGTGGTATTTCTCCAGCACGCTGTCGACCTGCACGCGGGACGCGGTGGCGGTGCTGGTCTGGTAGACGGTGTAGACGCGCACGTCTTCAGTGACGCCTTTCAGGATCTCGTAGGTGGCGTCGTCGAAGTCGGTCGCGTTGATGGCGGTCACGTCGATGCCCAGCGCCCAGTTGGTTTCGATGGCGCCGAGGACCACGTTCAGCAGGATCACGACGGCGATGACGACGACGGTCAGGATGGTGGCGTACGCGCCGTAGCGGAATTTGCGCTGGCCCAGCAGGGCGCTGAGCTTGCTCTTGGCTTTCTTTTCGTTATTCATGCTCATAGTGCTCAACCCTCACTCCATCTTCTCTTGTCGATCACGCGAACGGCCAGGAACAGCATCACGCCGCAGAACGAGATGTAATAGATCACGTTCGCGAAGCTGAGGATGCCGCCGGAGAAGTCGTTGTAGCGCTTGTAGAGGCTCAGCCAGGAAATCACGGTGTTCAGGAAGGAGAGGCCGGGAATGGTGATGGAGGAGCCGACGCTTTCGAGGATCTGCAGGAACAGGTTGACGCCGATGGTCAGCACAGCCGCAGACACCTGATTTTCCGTCAGGGCGCTCATCAGCACGCCGATGGCCACGTAGCTGAAGCCCAGCAGGAGGAAGCCCAGGTAATTGGTGGCGATCAGGGCGGGGTAGGTCTTGTCGCAATACACCGCCAGGATGACCACGTAGAGCAGCGTGACCGCGGTGGAAATGACGATCACGGTGCAGGCGGCCAGGAACTTGCCCAGGATGATGTCCCAGATGGAGCGGGGCGAGGTGAGCAGCAGCTGGTCGGACTTGTTGCGCTTCTCCTCGCTCAGGAGCTTCATCGTCAGGATGGGTACGATCAGCATGAACAGGTAGTTCAGGTTGCCCAGCATGCCGGAGAGGCTGGCGGAGGAGTAATAGATATTGCTCAGGAAAAACATAACGCCGCCCACCAGCAGAAAGATACCCATGAAGACATAGCCGATGGAGGTCAGGAAGTAGTTTTGAATCTCACGTTTCCAAATCGCAAGCATGGTTACTGCTCCTCCCCTTTGTCAGTTGTCAGCTGCAGGAAGATGTCCTCCAGTTCGATGTCCATCGGGCGCAGCATCAGGATGGGGTAGCCCAGCTTGGACATCTGGGTGAACAGGGGACGGCGGATATCGGCGTTGCGGTCCGCCTCCACGAGGAAGTCGTAGGAATCGGGCTCCTTGCTGCCCATCTCGTCGACCGTGCGGGTGCCGGGCAGCTCGCGGATGATCTTCTGGACTTCGCGTTCGGGGCCGGCGATGCGCAGGCGGAAGCGGCTGGAGTCGGAGATGTTCTTGGTGAGGTTATCCAGCGTGTCCTGCGCCACGATCTTGCCCTGGTTGATGATGACCACGCGCTCGCAAACGTCGGCCACCTCGTGCAGGATATGGCTGGAGAGCACGATGGTGTGATCCTCGCCCAGCTGCTTGATGAGCTTGCGGATCTCGATGATCTGCTTCGGGTCGAGGCCGACGGTGGGCTCGTCCATGATGACGACCTCGGGGTTGCCCACCAGCGCCTGCGCCATGCCCACGCGCTGCTTGTAGCCCTTGGAGAGGTTCTTGATCAGGCGTCCGCGCACGTCCGTGATGCGGATGAGCTCGGTGATGTCGTCCAGGTGGGACTTGACGTAGCTCTTCTTGACGTCCTTGATGGCGCAGACAAATTTGAGGTATTCGTCCACGGTCATATCCATATAGAGCGGCGGCATCTCGGGGAGGTACCCGATGCGGCGCTTGAATTCGCGCGGGTTTTCGAGGATGTCGTAGCCGTCGAGCAGCACGCGGCCGGCGCTGGCGGAGATATAGCCGGTCACGATGTTCATTGTGGTGCTCTTGCCGGCGCCGTTGCGGCCCAGGAATCCGAGGATCTCACCCTTTTTGATGGTGAAGCTGACGTCGTTCACGGCGAGCTTATTGCCGTAACGCTTGGATACGTTTTGGATTTCAATCATTGGGCAGGTCTCTCCTTTCTCTGCGAAATATTATAGCAAATAGAGTACCGTCAGGTTTGAATAAGTTTTTAACAAACTGTGAACAATGGGGCGAATGAGGCGCGGGACGCGCGTATTTTGGAAGATGGACGGGCCCATACAACCACATCGCGGTCTGCGGGCGGCCCATCTTACGATTTCGACAAATTTGAGCCATGTTCTTGACGGGAGCCGCCGGTTGTGATTTAATAATGGCATCCCATTAAAATGGTCTTTTTTGACACTGGTGAAAAGGAAATGATGCTATGTTTGGAAAAAGGCCCGACGGCAGCCTCGTGAAGGGCATCGACCCGATCGTGCAGTTTACGCCTTATATCATGCCGCGCCGTTTCGACGCGCTGGTTCAAACGAAGGAGGAGCTGGACTTCGACCAGATGACGCGCTACATCCGCGAGAAGCGCCGCGAGGGCCACAACGTGACCCATATGAGCATGATCATCGCGGCGTATGTGCGCATGCTGTGCGATTATCCGGAGATGAACCGCTTCATCATGAACGGCAAGCTGTATGCGCGCAATCACTTCTGCGTGTCGTTCGTCACGCTGCGCAAGACAAACGACGATTCCGTCAAGGAATCGCTGTGCAAGGTGCAGTTTAACATGGACGACACCATCTTCGACGTGAGCCAACGCCTGGAGGAGGCCATCGAGCGGGCCCGCGTGCCGGAAGCGGTCAACAAGACCGACGCCCTGGCGCGGGCGCTGATGAAGGTGCCCTATCTGCCGAATTTCGTGGTATTCATCGCGCGGCATTTGGACAATCACGGCCTGATGCCCCGCTTCATCCATGAGGCCAGCCCCTTCCACACAAGCCTCTGGATCAGCAACATGGCCTCCATCGGCATGAACTACATCTATCACCACATCTACGACTTCGGCACCAACAGCATGTTCGTCACCATGGGCCGGCCCGAGCAGAAGGTGTTCCGGAACAACGACGGCACCTGCCGCAGCAAGCGCATCATGCCCGTTGGCGTGGTCATCGACGAGCGCATCGCCTCGGGCGGCGTTTTCGCGCGCATGTTCAGCACCGTCGTGGGCTACATCAACGACCCGCAGCAGCTCGAATCGCCGCCGGATCACATCAAAACGGAGGTGCCCATGCAGCGCGTCGAGGGCAACCACCAGATCAACGCGTAACGGAGCGGGGAAGGGGACGCGGCGTCGCGGTTTCCTTCCTTCTTTCTTCACGCCTTCCGGCTCCTGCCGCATAGCATGGACGGGAGGTGAATGAAATGTTTGGCTTGGATTCCTGCGTGCAGGCCCCGCTGCGGGGCACGCCGCGCTTCCACGGCGCGCACGGGCAGATCCGGCTGCAATGCTGCGAGGGCGGCGTCGTGGTGCAGCTGCGCGTGCATGGCCTGCCCTGCGGCGCCTGTCCGGATTTTTACCGGCTGTGGGTGGAGGGCGGCTGCGGCTGCCCGCCACTGGAGCTGGCCGAAGCGCCCGCCTGGCGGGGCGAAGCCGCGCTGACCTGCTTTGTGGGCGGGTTCGCGCCGGAGAACCTGGTGCGCCGCCGTGTGTTCCTGAGCATGGGCGACGGATGCGACGGTCGCGTGGCCGAGGGCGTGCTGCTGCCCTGCCGGGGCGCTTGCTGCGAGGAGGAACCTGTCTGCCGCCGGCGGCCCTGCCGGCCGATACCGCCGCCCTGTCCGCCGCTGTATCCCGATTTGAGGCCGCGGGGGTGCCCCTGCGAATGAAAAAAACGGGAGAGGCCGCGCGGCTTCTCCCGATTTGCATATTGCGATTACGTATTATTCCTCCCCGGCGCTCTCCTGCGCGGGCGAAGGGTTGTTGAAGTCGATGGTAATCACCTGTTCCGCGCCGTGGATGTCTGTGATGTGCACCGCCGCGCCATTGCCGCCGTCGATCCACTCCACGTAGTCGATGCCGGTGCCGGTGGAAACCATCTCGGTGTAGCCCGGGTAATAGAAGAATTTGTTGCGCATGGGATACGCGCCGTAATAATACACTTTATCCCAGCTGGATTCGTCTGAGTTTTCCATGTCGAGCGCCTTCATGATGACCAGGCGGTTGCCGGTGTCGTGATTGGTGTAATAGGCGCAGGGATTCGCGCCGATCTCGCCGTAGATCATGCAGAGAGTATAGGTCGTGGTGACGGCGAAAAGCGCGAGCATGGCGGCGAGAGCTGTCATGATGATGCGCGGCACTTTTTTGCGGATGCTCAGATGCAGCTTTACGGCGAGGGCAACCAACAGGAGAATGACCGGCAGGCCGATGGCCGCGATGTAGACCCAATACCAGACGAGCAGCGTTTGGCCGGGTATTGCGATGAGCGCCACCACCAGCAGCGCGGTGACCGCCGCGGCGATGAGCAGTATGCGCACGGCCAGCTTGCCCCCCGTGCTGGGCTTGCGTTCGTCGAGATACGGGTTGTAAAGCCGTCTGTCCATGATTCGGGAACCTCCGTGGAAAATGATGGGTCTATTATAACACACTTTCGCGGATTAAAGAAGACGGTGGTTTTGAATAATCGTTTTTTTACGAAGGGAGCGTGACGCCTTTGAAAAAGCTGGGCATGCTGGTGATCGTGGTTCTCATCCTGCTGGTGCTCCTGAAGAGCGGCGTATTGCAGGACGAGCGGGTGCTGAGCGGGCTGGAAACGGGCCTGCGCACGGCGGTCAGCCTGCTGGAGCGCGGCGTCAATTTCCTCATTGACAAGCTGAAATGATGAGGAACCGCCCGTCTATAATTCCAGCGTCAGGCCGTCCCGCGCGACCTCGAATCCGCGCTCGCGGCCGAACCGCTCCAGCTCCGCGTGCGGGGGCGTGCCCTCGTGGGAGATGTGGGTGATGAAGGCCCGGCCTTCCGGTTTGAGGATGCCTTCCGCGCGCATGCGGGCGATTTCCTCCGCGGCTTCGTCCGCCGAAAGGTGGCCGCCGCCCTGCGCGCCCGGCCCGTAGGTGGCGTCGATGGCTATGGCGTCGAAGGCGAAGCCCCGCTCCAGGAAGAGGGCCCAGGCGCGGTCCGTGAGGCGCATGGTGTCCGTGGCGTAGAAAAAGGCGCGGCCGCCCTCCTCAACGATGTAGAGCGCCGAGCCGTCCCGCGGGTCGTGATTGCTCTCCACCGCGGTCACGCGGCGGTTTCCCAGGGTGACGCTGTCGCCGTGGCGCAGGGGGTGAATGGAAAGCCGCAGGCGGGCCTGCCAGTCCTCCGCCAGGAGCGTTGCGCCCGTCTCCTCCCGGGCCAGGGCGTCCGACATGTGCCGCAGCGTCTCCGCCGAGGCGCAGATTTCCAGGGGCAGGGGATCCTCCGTGGCGTAGTCCGGCAGGCGGGTGATCAGGTGCCCGGCGTCGAAGTGGTCTGAGTGGGAATGGGTCTGCAGCAGGAAGCGGATCTTGCTCACGTCCGCGCCGAAGGCGAAGGCGGAGCCCATCAGGTCGGGGCCCAGGTCGATCAGCAGATCGTCGCCGATGAGGACGCTGGAGCGCCGTCGAAAATCCGGCCCGCCCGTCTTCCAGGCCAGCCGGCAGACCGGGCAGCGGCAGAACACCAAGGGGCAGGCCGTGGCCGCGGCGGTGCCTAAAAACGTGATCTTCATGGCCTGTTCCTCCTGTTTTTTCCTATATTTCCATAAACCGGGCCAGTCTGTTTGCGGACAGACTGGCCCGGTTCTATATGCGCGCCTGTCTTAATTGAGCTTCAGCAGCTTCTCATCGAGCTTTTCGATGGTTTCCTTCGAGAAGGTCGGCCCGAAGAAGGGGATGTTCTCCAGAACCTGGCGCAGCGTCTGCTCGTCGGCGTTAAAGAAGCGTCCGCCTCCGCCGAGCGTCTCCTTCACTATCTTCACGGCTTCGGGAATCTGCATGAGATCGGCGACGGGCATATCCACGGAGATGCAGCGATGCATGCGCTGCGTGGGCTTGTACTCGAAGTGGTACTTGCCGGCGGGAACCACCGCCGTCACCTTGTCGCCGCCCATCACGGTCAGCTCGGGATGCGCCTTCGCGATGGCCTCACGGTCGCCATAGGGGAACACCAGCGTGGCCTCCGCGCCGAAGGGCACCTCGACGTCCCACACGAACAGGTCCTTTTTGATCTCCCAGCTGCTCTCATACCAGCCGACGGCGGAATTGTAGCGCGCGCTGATCCTGGGCAGCAGGTAGAGGGGCTTGGGCTCGATCCACGCCTTGCGGAAGCCCGGGGCTTCCTCCACGGGATTGAGGCCGGCCACGTCGCGGTAGACCCACTCCATGACCGCGCCGTAGGCGTAGTGGTTGAGGCTGTTCATGCCGGTGTCGGAGATTGAGCCGTCCGGCAGCACGGAGTTCCAGCGCTCCCACACGGTCGTCGCGCCCATGTTCACCTCGTACAGCCAGCCGGGATACTCCTCGTTCAGGAACAGGCGGTACGCGCGCCAGTTCATGCCGTTGTTGGAGAGCACGCGGTTCAGGTAAGCCGTGCCGACAAAGCCGGTGCGCAGCTGCCCGTTGGTCTCGCGGAACTCCTTGCCGAGCAGCGCCGCCAGCTTCTCGCGGTGCTTCTCCGGCGCGAAGTTCATGAACAGCGCGCAGATGTAGGCGGTCTGCGTGGTCTGGGCCATGAGGCCGTTGGGCGTGAAGTACTCGTTCTGGATGGCGTCGAAGATTTCATCCCGCAGCTGGGCGTATTTCTTCTCGTCCTCCGCGTAGCCCAGGGCCTTTGCGGCCTTCCACAGGAGGGTGGTGGAATAATAGTAGTAGGCGGAGGCGATGAAGAAGGCGTCCGTCGCGCCCATGACGGAATTGTTCTTGGTATCCAGCGCCAGCCAGTCCGCGAAGTGGAAGCCCACCTTCCACAGCCTGCCGCAGCCGTTCTTTTCCTCGGTGGCCTTGATCCATTCCACCCAGCCCTTCATGTTGGGATAGGTTTCGCGGAGCAATTCCTTGTTGCCGTAGAACATGTAGACGTTCCAGGGGATCACCGTGGCGGCGTCGCCCCATGCGCAGGAGCCGCCGTCGTTGCGCATGCCGCAGATGGGAATGACGTGCGGGCAGCTGCCGCCGGCCTTGTTCTGCTCATACAGCATGTCGTGCAGGTATTTGCGGAAGAAGGCCTCGCAGTCCATGTTGAAGCAGGCGGTGCCGGAGAAGGCCTGGGCGTCGCCCGTCCAGCCGAGGCGCTCGTCGCGCTGCGGGCAGTCGGTGGGCGTATCCAGGAAGTTGCCGCGCTGACCCCAGAGCACGTTCTTGAAGAAACGGTCGACCTTCGGGTTGCCGCTCTCCACGAAGCCCATGCGCGGGATATCCGAATGGACGACGCAGCCGGTGAAATCCTCCAGCTTCAGCTCGGCCTCGGGAATGCCCTCCACCTTGAACAGGCGGAAGCCGAAGAAGGTGTGGTACGGGCGCACGACGCGCTCCACGCCGTCCGAGATGTAAATATATTCCTCCTTGGCGGTGCGCAGGTTGTCGCGATAGAAGCAGCCCTGCTGCATGATTTCGGAATAGGACAGCTTCACGGTCGTGCCCTTCGGGGCGCGGCAGGTGAATTCGATCCATCCGGTGATCTCCTGGCCCAGGTCGATGACCAGCTCGTTCTTCGGCGTCTTGATAATTTCGACGGGCTTGATGCGCTCGGTGATGCGCAGGGGCGGGCTGTAGCGGTCCTCCAGCTTCGAGTAGTCCGCCTGGTTGTCCAGCGTCACGGGATGGCGGACGGAATCGTCGTAGGTGGCGTCGTAGGTCTCGCCGTCGTAGATGGAAGAATCGCGCACCTTGCTCTCGGTGGCGAACCAGGTTTCATCCGTGCCGACGACCTGCGTCGAGCCGTCCTCAAATTCGATGCGAAGCTCGGCCAGCAGCGCCTCGTGCTCCGCGTACAGGCCCTTCGTGCCGTTCTTGCCGCCCGATCCCAGACCGAAGCGGGAGACGGCCCAGCCGCCGCCCAGCATGAACATAAGCTCGTTTTCGCCCTCGCGAAGGGAAGCGGCGACGTCGAACGTGGTGATCTGCTGCCAGGAATCGTAGCCGTTGTAATAGGGGGTGAGGAATTCGTCGCCGGCCTTCTCGCCGTTGACGGTCAGCTCGTATACACCCAGCGCCGTGGCGTACAGGCGGGCGGCTTTCACGGGCTTGTCGATGGTGAACGTCTTTCCCAGGCGCATGTTCTCGCGAAGCGCGCTGGAAATCCACTGGGCTTCCCACGCCTCTCCCATCTTGCCGGTTTCAAAGAAGCTGGACGCCTCCGCGGTATCGCCGTTGTCCGCCGTGACGCAGACCTTCCAGTAGTAGCGCGTGCGGGGCTTGAGCGCGAGATCGGGCATGAAGCAGAGCGAGTCGATATCCTCGCGCATCCCGGAATCGTATTCCAGAGCGGACAGGCAGGGGCAAGTGCCGATGACGACGCGCGCGCCGGCCTGCTTCTTTCCTTCCGTCCCGTCGACCTTCCAGCTCAGCACCGGAGGCTTCACGGCAAAACCTACAGGCTCGCTGAGCCCGCAAACCTTCAAATCAAAAATACGCATTCGATCAACCTTTCTCCGTCATGCGACGGCTTTCATGGATTCCAGCCAGGAATAGGCGACCAGGGCCAGCAAGCCAAGCAGGATCGCGATGATGCACCATTTCAGCGTTATGATGAAGCTCCGCTTGTGGCTGAAATTTTTCTCCAGCTTGTGCCAGAGGATGCAGAACAGCGAGAACGCGACGATGCCAAACACGAGAATCGAGGAGATATAGATGGCGCCGGTGGCGCGCGCGTTGGGCATGCCCATCGCCAGGGCGACGTCCGGCATCAGGTCCTTCAGCGTCATCCAGGGAAAGACGCTGCAGGCGCCGAACACCAGCGCGTACAGGAACGAGAACAGCATGACCCGGACGGGCGTGTAGCCGTCAACTTCCGCCATCCGCTCAAATTTCGGGGTTTTTGCCATAAGATTTGTTTCCTTTCATTCGTCCTGCGGCTCTTCCGCCTGCCATTCCTGCCTCACCAGGCTCAGCTCCTGTAGCACGCCCTGGCGCACGTCCTCGCTCTCCATGAGCTTTGTGGTGCGGCAGAAGCGCACGATGCCCTTCAGGCGCCGGAGGTTGCGCTTCTTCTGCTTTTCAAAGAGTTCGGGCGGGATCCGGCCGAGCTTTCTGCACTTCCTGAGGTAGCTTTTCTGCCAGTCCTCCGGCGGCCGCCCCGTCGATCGGATCTCATCGAGGTCGTTGACCTTGCTGAACGTCGATTTGTTCATCCAGAACATGAAGTAAAAGCAGGAGCCCACCATGATCAGCGCGAGGAAAACGACCGCAAGCAAAAGAGTCAAACCAATATTCATGACACAGGCCTCCGCGGTTCCAGCTTGGCGTACAGTCAAAAGGGAGCCGCACAGGTACGGCGTCCGCCTGTTCGGGCGTTCCGGACACCGTACCGTGCGGCGATACGTCAGCTCTTCTTCTTTTCCGACGATTTGTCCAGATCCAGTTCGTGCGCGCGATGGCAGGCGACGAAGTGGCCCGGCTTCAGCTCGCGCCACTCCGGCACTTCCTTCTTGCAGACTTCCTGGCAATAGCGGCAGCGCGGGTGGAACGGGCAGCCCGACGGCAGATGCGCGGGATTGGCGACTTCGCCCTCCAGCATGATGCGCTTGGACTTGTTGCGCGGGTCCGCCACGGGCTTGGCGGAGAGCAGAGCCTCCGTATACGGATGCATGGGCTTGTCGAACAGGTCCGTGGTTTCCGACATTTCCACCATGTGCCCCACATACATGACGCCGACGCGGTCGGAGATATGCCGCACCACGCCGAGGTCGTGGGAGATGAACACATAGCTCAGGTTCATCTGGCTCTGCAGGTCCATCAGCAGGTTCAGAATCTGCGCTTGGACGGACACGTCCAGCGCGGAGACCGCCTCGTCGCAGACGATGAACCGGGGCTTTGTGGCCAGCGCGCGGGCGATGCCGATGCGCTGGCGCTGGCCGCCCGAGAAAGCGTGGGGATAGCGCTCGAGGTGCTTCGGGTTCAGGCCGACCGTCTCCATCAGCTCGCGCACGTAGTCCTGCATGGCTTTGCCCTTCATCAGCTTGTGGCAGATGAGGGGCTCGGAGATGATGTTCAGCACGGTCATGCGGGGGTTCAGCGAGGCATAGGGGTCCTGGAAGACCATCTGCATGTCGCGCCGCGTATCGCGCATCTTTTCATCGCCGATTTTCGTCAGGTCGACGACTTCGCCGTCGCGGCGCCTGAACAGGACTTCGCCGGCTGTCGGCTGGATCGCCCGCAGGATCGAACGGCCCAGGGTGGTCTTGCCGCAGCCCGACTCGCCGACGAGCGCGAGCGTCTCGCCCTCTTTTACGTAAATGTCGATGTCGTCGACGGCGCGGACGTAGCCGACAGTCTTTTTGAAAAAGCCGGCTGTGATGGGAAAGTACTTTTTCAGCCCACGCACTTCAAGTATGTTATCACTGTCGTGCATTCCGCTCATGCCTGTGCCTCCTTTCCTTTCCCTGCATGAAAGCATCTCACAAAGTGTCCGGGCTCAACCTCGACCATCGGCGGCTCGCCCTTGTCGCAGACGCCCTTTTCCGCTTCGTCGCAGCGGGAGCAGAAGCCGCACTCCACCGGCAGGTTGATGGGGTAGGGGACGGTGCCCCGGATGGACTCAAAGCGTCCCTTGTGGATCTTGTCCTCCGTGGGGATGGATTTGAGCAGCGCGCGCGTGTAGGGATGCATCGGGTGGTAGAACAGCGTATCCACGTCGCAGTATTCCACCACCTTGCCCAGGTACATGACCACCACGTCGTCGCTCATCTCGGCGATGACGCCCAGGTCGTGGGTGATGAAGATGACGGACGTGTCGTTTTCCCGCTTCAGGTTGTTGATCAGATCCAGCACCTGCGCCTGCACGGTCACGTCCAGGGCGGTCGTGGGCTCGTCCGCGATCAGGATGGACGGCTTGCAGGACAGCGCCATGGCGATCATCGCGCGCTGGCGCATGCCGCCGGAGAGCTGGTGGGGATATTCGTCGATGCGCTGCTCGGGGTTGGAGATGTCCACCGAGCGCAGCGCCTCGATGGCGATGGCGCGGGCTTTGGCGGGATCCGGCTCGATGTGCAGCTGGATGGCTTCGATGATCTGATTGCCGATGGTGTGCAGCGGCGAGAAGGCCTTCATGGGCTCCTGGAAGATCATGGAGATATTGCCGCCGCGGATCGAGCGGATCTCCGGCCCCGTCGGGTTCAGCTTGGCGATGTTGATGGGCGTTTCGAGCCGCTTGTGATCCTTCTCATAGAGGAGGATATCGCCGCCGATCAGGCCGTATTTGGGCAGGATCTTGAAGATGGCGTTGGACGTGACGGATTTGCCGCATCCGGATTCGCCGACGATGCCCAGCGTTCTGCCCTTATGAATGGCAAAGGAAACGCCGTCGACCGCCTTCAGGAGTCCTTCGTCCAGCTTGAAATGCACTTTGACATCTTTCAGTTCAAGGATGATGTCGTCTTTTCTCTGCTTCTCCAAAGAACTCCCCTCCTTACTTGTACGGGTCGGCCGCGTCGCGCAGACCATCGCCCGCGAAATTGAACATCAGAACGGAAATGACGATGAAGACGGCGGGGAACATCAGCCAGGGCTTGGCGGCGACGGTTTCGACCGTCTGGCAGTCCTGCAGCAGGGTGCCCCAGGAGATGGTGGGCGCCTGCAGGCCGAGGCCGAGGAAGGACAGCGCCGTCTCGCCCAGGATCGTCGCGGGGATCGAGCCGGTGATCGACACGATGATGTAGCTCAGGAAGGAGGGCAGCATGTGCTTGGCGATGATGCGCCCGTGGCCCGCGCCGGAAAGCCGGGCGGCCGTCACGAAGTCCTCCTCACGCAGCGACAGGATCTTGCCGCGCACCACGCGGGCAAGGCCTGTCCAGCCGATGAGCGACATGATGATGGACATCAGCAGGTACTGCTTCAGCTGCGAGATCTCCTTGGGCATGGCCGCGGCCAGCGCCATCCACAGCGGGATGGAGGGCATGGACATGATCAGGTCGATCGCGCGCTGTACGATCGTGTCGAATATGCCGCCCAGGTAGCCTGACAATCCGCCCAGCGTCAGGCCGATCAGGAACGTGAAGAAGATCGACACCAGGCAGAAGGAGAGCGATATGCGGCCGCCGTACAGTATGCGGGTGAACAGGTCGCGCCCCAGGTCGTCGGTGCCCATCAGGAAGTACGCGGCGCCGGGTTCCTTGGCGCCAAAGAAGTGGATGTCCGTCTCCCAGAGGCCCCAGAACTTGTACTTGGAACCGTGCACGAAGAAGCCCAGCTCCACGATCTCGGTCTCGCTGTCGACGAAAGTCTTTCGGTAGGTTTCAGGGTCGCGCCCGATTTCCTTCGCATACACGAAGGGCCCGCGGAACGTGCCTTCATGATCCCACAGATGAACCGCCGTGGGCGGGCACTCCACGTACTTCTTGTAACGCTCCAGCGGGAGGGAAGGGGAAAAGAACTCACAGCACATGGTGAGCAGATACATGATGAAGATAATCGGCAGCGCGATGGAAGCCAGCCTGTGCTTCTTGAACTTCCACCACATGAGCTTCCATTGGCTGGCAACCTCATAAGTGCCGGCTTTTTGCTTTTTCTTAAACAAACTCATTCGGCCACGCCCCCAAATCTGATACGCGGGTCGACAATCGCCAGCAGAATATCCGAAATCAGCGTGCCGATGACGGTCAGGCAGCTGACGATGAGCAGGAACGAACCGGCAAGGTACATATCCTGCGTGATCATCGCGCGCCTGACGATCGGTCCCATCGTCGGCATCGAGAGGATGATGGAGACAATCATCTCACCGGAGATCAGGCCGGGCAGCGTCCAGCCGATGGTGGAGATCATCGGATTGACCGCCATGCGGATCGGATATTTCCACAGCAGCTTCTTCTCTTTCAATCCCTTGGCGCGGGCGGTGATGACGTACTGCTTCTGCAGCTCGTCCAGCAGCATGGCGCGCATCTGACGGATCATGCCCGCCGTCTGGGAGAGGCCGATGATGAACACCACCAGCCCCAGGCGCGGCAGCATATCGACGACCTTCGCCCAGCTCCACGGCGCGTTCAGGAACGCGGCGGAATGCAGGCCCGTCAGCGAGACGCCTGTGAGCGTAAAGAGGAAATAGACGGATATGATCGCCAGGAGGAAGCCCGGCACGGCCAGGCCGATAAAGCCGATGAACTGGAACACATAGTCAAACACGGAGTACTGGTGCGTCGCGGAATAAATGCCGATGGGGATGGCGATGCCCCAGGTGACGATCAGGGAGAGCAGCGAAATGCCGATGGTGGCGGGCAGGCGCTCGGAAAGCAGCTGCGAGACCGGAACCGACCATTGGAAGGATCGCCCGAAATCACCCTTCGTGATGATGTTGCGGATCCAATAGAAATACTGCATATAGACGGGCTTGTCCAGGCCGTACTGCTTGGTCAGCAGCACGATATTGGACTGGTTGACCTCCAGGCCCGACGCCTCCTGCTGAATGATATAAGTGGTCAGATAATCTCCCGGCGGGAGCTGTATGATGACGAAAATCACGATGCTGATGGCAATCAGCAGCGGGATCAGCTGAAGGCACCGCTTGAGGATGTAATTCCCGAGCATATCGCCTCATCCCTTCCTTCCTGTTTTTCTCCTGTGGATTGAAAACAGCGGCGGCGCGACCGCATGGGTGGCGCCGCCGCAAGAGCGAACCGATCAGTCTGCGGGAGGAGTTGCGTCCTCGCTCGCTTTCAAACAGGCTTAGTCCTTGTAGAAGAACTGCTCGATGGAGAAGTTCCAGGAGATGCCGATGCCGCCGGTGGGCACGTTGCCGATCTTGGAGTTGATGACGACGCACTGGTCGACGTTGATCAGCGGCTCAATGAGGTACAGGTTCTCACCCATCCAGCCGACCAGCTCGGGCAGCACTTCGTTCACGGCGTCCTCAGGAGACACGGTCATCAGAGAGTCGATCTTGGCCAGGAAGTCCTTGACATCGGCCGGGGGCTCTTCACCCTGCGCGCCGTCACGGTCGAACCACAGGTTCCACAGCGGGCACCAGCTGCCGCAGAACCAGTCGAGGTAGTGCCACAGCTGCGTGGAGTGCACCCAAGCGACGCGGCAGGGGATCTCGTTGCCTTCCTGCATGGTGGACAGCAGGGTGGACTCGACGGTCTTGATGTCAGCCTTCAGGCCGATTTCCTTCCAGTATTCAACGCACAGCTCAGCCACGGGGATGATGTCGTTGGCCTCGTTGTAGTTGTAGATGGACCAGCTCAGGGGCTTGCCGGAGGGCGTCTCGCGATAGCCGTCGCCGTCGGTGTCCTTCATGCCCATCTCGTCGAGCAGGGAGTTGGCCAGCTCGATGTCGTAGTCGCAGGGATAGTAGGGGTTGACCTCGCCGAAGCCATGGTATACGACGTCGATGATTTCCTCAGCGTCGATGGCATGGGCCAGCGCCTGACGGAAGCGGATGTCCGTGATGACCTCCTGCCAGGCCTCGTCCTTGTAGTTGGCGTTCAGGGAGATGTCGGTGGGGTTGTTGTGCATGGTGGTGACGTAGGCGGTGATGCCGGCCTTCTCGGCGTTCTCCTTGTACATGGAGATGTTGTCGATGGTGGCGGACTCACGGCCGAAGTCAGCCTCGCCGGAGATGTAGGACATCTGGACCATTTCCATGTTCTCAACGAGCTTGGAGGTCAGGTAGTCCACATAGGGCAGCTGCTGGCCCTTGGCGTCAACCTTGTGATAATAGGGGTTGCGCTCCCAGGTGGTCAGGCCACCGGCGGAAGAAACCATGTGCCAGGCGTACAGCACCGGGAAGTCCTCGGTCTGGCCGGCATCCGCGAAGTACACGCTGGTCAGCGCGTCGTTGGGGTCGGTGAGCTCCCAGTTGGTCATGTCGACCTGGTTGAACACGTTCACCCAGACGTTCTCGTCCTTGGCATCCTCATAGCCCATGACCTTGGCATAGGGCTGGATGAACTCATAGTAAGCATCCTCGGAGCCATGGATCTCTTCGGCGTAGGCCTTGTGGAACTTCTTCAGGAAGTGCGCGGGCTTCAGGAAGTCCGTGTAGCCCTTCCAGCCGGCGATGGACAGATGCACCGCGAAGCCGCCGTAAGGCTCGTTGAACTTGAGCTTGAAGGACCAGTCGTCGAGCCTCTCATAGGTGAAGGGCTGGCCGGCCTGCACGCCGCCGTCGCGCATGTAGGTGGCGACAACGGGGTTCAGCTCCTGGTTGAAGATGAAATCGTTGATAGCGAACTCAAAGTCCTCGATGGTGACGGGCTCGCCGTCGGACCACTTCAGGCCCTTGCGGAGGGTGAAGGTAAACTCGGTGTTGTCCTCGTTCGCCTCAAAGCCCGCAACGATGTTCGGGGTGATGATGTCGCTGCTGGCGGACTCCATGGTCAGCAGGGCTTCGTTGTTGCCGACGAACACGTCAGCGTCCCAGTTGACGATGGAGGTGATGAAGCGCATGGTGCCGCCGTACTGGCCGCACTCATAGTCGAGGTACTTAGCGAGGATCTCGTCGGGCAGCTTGGTCTCTTCGGGCAGGCGCTCCTCAAGGGGGGGCAGCTCGCCGGCAGCGACCTTGGCGGCCAGCATGGGCGCCTCGGTCAAGGTCTTGCCTTCCGCGAAGGACGGCGCCATGACCATGGGCAGAACCAACGCCAGGGCGATGATCAGGGAAACGAGTTTCTTCATGGTTCTTCTCCTTTCTTCGGGGGAATCCCCCCACAAAATCCGCATATAGCGGATTGTTTTCTAAACCACAACGCAATAATAACACACGTGGCGAACCTTGTCAACCCTTTGTTAAAAATTCGAGGATACATGGCGGTCGGGTTAAGAAAATGGCAAACGCTGATAAGAGGGATTACGGCTCAAAATGGGTATTGACGAATCGGAACGCGCGTAATATAATATGAATAAAGACAATGACCGGGAACAAGTAGCCGGAGAGGGCCTTCCCAAGAGAGCCGCCGGGCGGTGAGAGGCGGCGTGGGTTCTTCGGGGAATACATCCTGTGAGTCGCGCGCTGAACGATTTTTCCAGTAGGACGCGCCGGGTTCGCCCGTCACAGCGGGAAGGTATATGCGGCTTCGCGCCGCCGTACCGGAGTGGTCGGCTATGCCGGCAATAGAGGTGGTACCGCGGTAAGTATTTATCGTCCTCTGCACCAGGCTGCAGAGGGCGTTTTTTATCGCCTTCTGCAATATAACAGGAGGAAAGGGGTTTTCAACATGCCAATTACGGAGATTCTGGAGAAGAACGCGCAGCTCTATGGAGACGAGACGGCGCTGGTGGAGATCAACCCGGAGTTCCAGCCGGAGAGCCGCATCACCTGGCGCGAGTATTCGCTCATGCAGCCGCAGCCCGGCGAGGAGTTCCGCCGCGAGCTCACCTGGAGCGAATTCGACAAAAAGGCCAATCGCTTCGCCAACCTGCTGCTCACCCGCGGCTGCAGGAAGGGCGACAAGGTGGCCATCCTGCTGATGAATTCCATCGAATGGCTGCCGATCTATTTCGGCGTGCTCAAGGCCGGGGCGATCGCCGTGCCGCTCAATTACCGCTACACCGCCGAGGAGATCAAATACTGCCTTGACAAGGCGGACTGCACGATGCTGGCCTTCGGGCCGGAGTTCGTGGGCCGCATGGAGGAGATCTGCGACAAGATCCCCAAGATCGGCCACATGTTCTATGTGGGCGAGGACTGCCCCTCCTTCGCGGACAGCTACGACCGCATGATCGGCTTCTGCTCCTCGCGCTCGCCGGCCATTCCGCTGACCGACGACGACGACGGGGCCATCTACTACTCCTCCGGCACCACGGGCTTCCCCAAGGCCATACTGCACGCCCACCGCGCGCTGATGCACGCGGCCCTGACCGAGCAGAACCACCATGGCCAGACTCACGAGGACGTGTTCCTGTGCATCCCGCCGCTGTACCACACCGGCGCGAAGATGCACTGGTTCGGCAGCTTCCTGGTGGGCGGCAAAGCGGTGCTTTTGAAGGGCACGAAGCCCGAGTGGATCCTCAAGGCCGCCTCGGATGAAAAATGCACCATCGTGTGGCTGCTGGTTCCCTGGGCGCAGGATATACTGGACGCCATCGAGCGCGGCGACGTGAAGCTCTCCGATTACACCCTCGATCAGTGGCGGCTGATGCACATCGGCGCGCAGCCCGTGCCGCCGTCCCTCATCCGGCGCTGGCTGTCCGTGTTCCCGCATCACGACTACGACACCAACTACGGCCTGAGCGAGTCCATCGGGCCGGGCTGCGTGCATCTGGGCCTGGGCAACATCGACAAGGTGGGCGCCATCGGCAAGGCCGGCTTCGGCTGGTCGGTGAAGATCGTGGACGAAAACGGCGAGCCGGTCGCCCGGGGCGACGTGGGCGAGCTGTGCGTGAAGGGCCCCGGGGTCATGAAGTGTTATTATAAGGATGAAAAGGCCACTGAAGAGGTGCTCAAGGGCGATTGGCTCTTCACCGGCGACATGGCCATGGAGGACGAGGACGGCTTCATCTTCCTGGTGGACCGCAAGAAGGACGTCATCATCACCGGCGGCGAAAACCTGTATCCTGTGCAGATCGAAGACTTCATCCGCCGGCACGAGGCGGTGAAGGACGTGGCCGTGATCGGCCTGCCGCATCCGAGGCTGGGCGAGATCGCCGCGGCCATCGTGGAGGTAAAGCCCGGGTTCTCCCTCACCGAGGAGCAGCTGAACGAATTCTGCACGGGCCTGCCGCGCTACAAGCGGCCGCGCAGGATCATCTTCGCCGAGGTGCCGCGCAATCCCACCGGCAAGATCGAAAAGCCCAGGCTGCGCAGCATTTACTGCGGCGAGAGCCTGGTGGCCCAGCAGATCGAAAAGTAAGGGGTGTTAAGAAATATGGCTAAACTTCTGATCGGCAACGCCGCCGTGGCGCAGGGCGCCTATGAGGCCGGCGTCCGCGTTGTCGCCTCCTATCCCGGCACGCCCAGCACGGAGATCACCGAGAGCATGGTTCAGTATCCGGAGGTCTACGTGGAGTGGGCGCCCAACGAAAAGGTGGCCTGCGAGGTCGCCATCGGGGCCAGCATGGCGGGCGCGCGCTCAATGACCTGCTGCAAGCAAGTAGGTTTCAACGTCATGGCCGACCCGGTGTTCACGGTGAGCTACATCGGCGTGAACGGCGGCATGGTCATCTGCGTGGCGGACGACCCCGGCATGCATTCCTCCCAGAACGAGCAGGACTCCCGGCACTACGCCAAGGCCGCCAAGATCGCCATGCTGGAGCCCGCCGATTCCGCCGAGTGCCTCGCCTTCACAAAGGCGGCGTTCGAGCTGAGCGAGCGCTTCGACGTGCCCTTCGTCATCCGCCTCTCCACGCGCGTGTCCCATTCCCAGAGCCTGGTTGAGACCGGGCCGCGGCAGGAGGCGGAGCTCAAACCCTACGAAAAGAACATCGCCAAAAACGTGATGATGCCCGCCATGGCCATCAAGCGGCACGTCGCCGTCGAGGAGCGCGCGAAGGCGCTGGCCGCCTTCGCCGAGACGACCGGACTCAACCGCGTCGAGGACAACGGCAGCAAAATCGGCGTCATCACCTCGGGCATTTCCTATATGTATGCCCGTGAGGCGCTGGGCGACAGCGTCAACTACTTCAAGCTCGGCATGGCCTATCCCATGCCGGAGGAAAAGATCAAGGCCTTCGCCGCGAAGTGCGACAAGGTGTTCGTGATCGAGGAGCTCGATCCCTTCATCGAGGAGCACTGCAGGGCGCTGGGCATCGAAGTAACCGGCAAGAGCGCGTTCACGCTGCTGGGCGAATACACCCCCGCGATGATCGCGAAGGCCGTGCTGGGCAAGGAGCCTGAGGCATCGCTGCAGGCGGAGGAGCCCATCCCCGTGCGCCCGCCGGTCATGTGTCCCGGCTGCCCGCACAGGGGCACCTTCTACGTGCTCAAAAAGCTGGGCCTCACGGTGTCCGGCGACATCGGCTGCTACACGCTGGGCGCGGCGCAGCCCCTCGCGGCGGTGGACAGCACCATCTGCATGGGCGCTTCGGTGAGCGCGGCGCTGGGCATGGCCAAGGCGCGGGGCCCGGAGTTCAACAGGAAGCTGGTGTCCGTCATCGGCGATTCCACCTTCATCCATTCAGGCATCACCGGCCTGATCGACATCGTGTACAACAAGGGCGCGAACACGGTCATCATACTGGACAACTCCATCACCGGCATGACCGGACATCAGGACAATCCCACCACCGGCAAGACCATTCGCGGCGAGGCCACGAAGCAGGTCGACCTTGAGCTGCTGGCCCGGGCGGTGGGCGTGGAGCACGTGGTGGTGGCCGATCCCTTCGACGTGAAGAAATTCGAGCAGGTCGTGCGGGAGGAAGTGGAGCGGGACGAGCCCTCCGTGATCATCGCCCAGCGGCCCTGTGCGCTGCTGAAATACG
Organism: Clostridia bacterium; assembly: GCA_017527065.1. Lineage (GTDB taxonomy): Bacteria > Bacillota > Clostridia > Christensenellales > Aristaeellaceae > Firm-10. The sequence goes on along the minus strand of JAFXQO010000047.1, from coordinate 51,469 downwards.
TGAAGTACACCGGCCGCGCCGCCGTCACCGACCGCTGCAAAAAGTGCAAGATGTGCATGAAGCTGGGCTGCCCGGCCATCTCGCTGAAGGATGGCGCGGTGAAAATCGACCCGAACCAGTGCAACGGCTGCGGCCTGTGCGTGAACGTGTGTCCCTTCGGCGCGATTGAGAAGGAGGCGGAGGCGTGATGACGACCAATATCATGATCGTGGGCGTGGGCGGCCAGGGAACGCTTTTGGCCAGCCGCATCCTGGGCAACGCCGTCATCGGCGAGGGCTACGACGTGAAGGTATCCGAAGTGCACGGCATGAGCCAGCGCGGCGGCAGCGTCGTGACGTATGTGAAATTCGGCGATAAAGTGTATTCGCCCATCATCGGCCAGGGGGAAGCGGACATCATACTGGCCTTCGAGCTGCTGGAGGCCTACCGCGCGCTGCCCTATCTGAAAAAAGGCGGACGAATCATCGTGAACGGGCAGTCCATCGATCCGATGCCGGTCATCACCGGCGCGGCGGCGTATCCCGCTGACATCGCGAAGAAGCTGGGCGAAAAGGCCAATGTGACCGCCATCGACGCGCTGGCCCTGACGAAGCAGGCCGGCAACAGCCGCGCGGTGAACGTGGTGCTGATCGGCCTGATGGCGAAGAACACCCAGATTCCCTACGAGCGCTGGATCGAAACGCTCAAGGCCACCGTGCCGCCGAAGTTCCTGGACGTGAACCTGAAGGCCTTCGACCTGGGCTACAACCACTGATATTGCGGGAGGCAGGAGAACAATGGAGTTTCAAATTTCCAACCGGATGAGCGCGATTCGCGGCTCCGCCATCCGCGAAATCTTCAAATTCGCCGCGGATCCCTCGGTCATTTCCCTGGCGGGCGGCAATCCCGCGCCGGAGCTGTTCCCGAACGAGCAGCTGGCCGAAATCGCGCAGGATCTCCTGAAAAACCAGCCGGTGCTGTCGCTGCAGTACGGCGTGACGGAGGGCTACAATCCCCTGCGCGAGGCCGTGAAGGCGCGCCTGAAGGAAAAGGAGCGTATCGACCGCGAGGGCGACGACGTGATCATCGTCTCCGGCGGCCAGCAGGGCATCGAGCTGTCCACCAAGGCGCTGGTGAACGAGGGCGACACGGTCATCGTGGAGGAGCCCAGCTTCATCGGCGCGACGAACGCCTTCCGCTCCTACGGCGCGCATCTGGTGGGCGTGCCCATGGACGAGGACGGCATGAACATCGAGGCGCTGGAAAAGGCCATCGAGCGGAATGACAACGTGCGCCTGATCTACACCATTCCCACCTTCCAGAACCCCATGGGCGCGACGATGAGCGTCGAAAAGCGCAGGTCGCTGTACGAGGTGGCGAAGAAGCACGGCGTGGTGATCATCGAGGACAATCCCTACGGCGAGCTGACCTTTGACGGCACGAAGCTGCCCACGATCAAATCCATGGACACGGAGGGCCTGGTGATCTACTGCGGCTCCTTCTCGAAGATCCTGGCCCCCGGCCTGCGGGTGGGCTTCATGTGCGCGGACAAGGCCATCGTGCAGAAGGTCGTCGTGGCGAAGCAGGTTTCCGACGTGCACACCGCCATGCTGCCCCAGCTGCTGGCCTATGAATTCATGAAACGCTACGACATCGACGCGCTGATCGTGAAGATGCGCGCCAACTACGCCCACAAGTGCGCCACCATGCTGGACGCCATCGAGACCTATTTCCCCAAGGGCGTCACCCACACCACGCCGAAGGGCGGCCTGTTCGTGTGGTGCGATCTGGGCCACGGCATCGACACGCTGGCGCTGGCCCCGACCTGCGCGGCGAACAAGGTGGTCTACGTGCCGGGCAACACCTTCATGGTGGATATGGACAAGCCCTGCAGCGCGCTGCGCCTGAACTACTCCACCATGAGCGACGAGCGTATCGTGGAAGGCGTGAAGCGGCTGGGCGCGATCTTCGGGGAAGTTGTGAAGTAAAAATGAAGAGCATCAGGGGCGTTTATAAAAACGGCAACGGGCCGTCCAGTTTCCATACGGTCGGCCCTTATCGCGCCGCGCGCCTGTTCGGCGAGCGTTACCCGGAGGCGGACGCCTACCGGATGACGCTTTTCGGCTCGCTGGCCTTTGCCGGCGAGGGACACGGCACGGGCAAGGATATGGACGAGAAATACCGCGAAACCTCCCACGGCGGACTGGCGAGCATTTACCGGGGCGTGGTGTAGCGTATGGGGGAGTACATTTCCAGCTTTACCACGGGGTTTTCCGACGCGATCCCCGCCATGATGAAGCGGCTTCTGCCGGGGGCAAGGATACTGCGCGTATACGACGGGCTGGTCGATTATGTCTACAGCGGCAGGGAAAGCCAGATCGAAAACGTATTCGTATTCAACAATTCCTTTCTGGTGATCCGGAAGTATGCGGGCGCGAACTGCGAAATCGCCAGAATGGCCCGCGACGTCCTTTCGGCGGACGCGTTTCCGGGCGCGGCCAGGGGAACGTTCCGCATCCGCTATTCCGTGAACAATCAGTTTGTGGGGGCTGACAAGAGGGTTACGGCCCAGATCGAGGAGAAGATATGCCGGCTGACACGGAACCGCGTCGACCGCGTTTCTCCCCAGACGGAATACTGGTTTCTCCAGCGGAGCGAGCGGGTCGGCTTTTTCTGCCGGCTGCTGGCAAAGCGGAAGAGCACGGAGAAGAACCTCCATAAGGGTGAGCTGAGGCCGGAATTTGCTTATTTCATGTGCGCGCTGGGCGGCGTCGAGGGAGATGTTACCGTGCTTGATCCCTTCGCCGGCTACGGCGCGATCCCGCAGCAGCTGGCCAGCCGTTTTTCCTGCGCGAGGATCATGGCGTCCGACAGTGACCCCGAGCGCGTGTCCGATCTGCGGCGGCGGTTCAAAGACGCGCCCGGCGTGTCCGTCGCCCGCCGGGACGCGCTGAACATGGCGGATATTCCGGACGGAACGATCGACGCGATCATTACGGATCCCCCCTGGGGTTTTTATGAGGACATAGAAGATATTGAGGCGTTTTACCGGGCGATGCTGGGAGAATTTGACAGGGTCCTCAAGCCGGACGGCTCCGTCATACTGCTTTCCGCGCGGAAGGCGGAGTATGAAGCCGCCGTGCGGCGCACGGATTTTGTCCTCCGAAAACGTTACGATACGCTGGTGAACGGGAAAAAGGCCGCCGTGTATCTCATGAATAAAAGGGGAGAAGACCGATGAAAAGGGGACATATCACGGCTTTGTTCAGCCCGGACGCCACCTACACCCGCCAAAGCGAAGGGGCGTTCATCCGCCTGAAGGACGGGGCGATCCTGTTCGCGTACAGCCGCTTCACCGGCACGACCAGCGACAACGCCCACGCGGAGATCGTGGGCCGCCTGTCCCGGGACGAGGGGGAGACCTGGAGCGAGCCGCGGGTGATGACGACGCCGGAAGAATTCGGCGCGATCAACGTCATGAGCGTGTCGCTCCTGCGCATGGAAAACGGCGACCTTGGTCTTTTCCTGATTGCGAAGGCGTCGGCGGCGGTGTATCAGGTGTATCTGTGCCGTTCGAGGGACGAGGGCGCCTCCTTCTACAGCCGGGTGGACTGCCTGGCGGACATGGCGCAGGGCTGCTATGTGATCAACAACGACCGCGCCGTCCGCCTGAAAAGCGGGCGGATCGTGCTGCCGCTGGCGTATCACCGCTCGAATCACCTGCCGGGCGAGGCGCATATGGACGGCCGCGCCACGGCGGTGTTCGTCCTCTCGGACGACGACGGACTGACCTGGAGCGAGGCGGCGGATACGGTGAGCCTGCCCTTCACCCGCTCCCGCACGGGGCTTCAGGAGCCCGGCGTGATCGAGCGGCGGGACGGTTCGCTCTGGGCCTGGTGCCGCACGGATCTGATGGCGCAGTATGAGATGTTCTCCTACGACGGCGGCGAACACTGGACGGGCGCGCAGCCCTCGGTGTTTACCTCGCCCGCCTCGCCGCTGAAGATCGCGCGCCATCCCGGCGGCCGGCTGTACGCGGTGTGGAATCCCATCCCGAATTACTTCGGCCGCGAAACCACCCCCGCGGGCTGGGGCCGGACGCCGCTGGTCATGGCCTGTTCGGACGACGACGGCGCGACCTGGTCGCCGCCCGTGATTCTCGAGGACGAGCCGGGCCACGGCTACTGCTATCCCGCGCTGTTCTTCACGGAGGACAGCGGCCTGCTCCTCTCCTATTGCAGCGGGGGCGAAGCGGACCGCATCTGCCTCGCGCGGACCACCATCCGCAAGATCGGGCTCGCCGCTTGGCGGTAGACGGCATTAAAAAAGCGGCTCTTCCCCATGAAAACAGGGAAGAGTCGCTTTTTTATCGCGCAGCCGGTCAGTCCATGCCGTATTCCGTTTCAAACTTGTTCCAGGGAATATCCACGGGCTTGCCGCCGTTGATGATGTCGTCGATGTGCATGAGCAGGGGGAATTCAGCCTCGCGCGCTTTGCCGCGTTCGATGAGCCGCCGCACGGCGCGCGCGGTGCGGGTGGCGATGACGATGGATTCCAGCGTGACGCCGGAGAGCGCCGCCATGGCCTCGTCGAAGCTCAGCCCGCGGCCCAGCAGCGTGCCGATCTTGCGGGTACGCCCGCCGAACACGGTCACGTACAGGTCGCCCGCGCCCAGCACGATATTGTCGTCTCCGCTGCCAGAGAGGCGGATCAGGCGGCGCATCTCGCGCACGCTCTGGCCGAACAGCGCGGCCTGCGAGTTGTAGTGTTCCCGGCCGCCCACGCCCTCGATGCGCTCCGACAGGCCGATGGCCAGCGACACGCCCAGCGCGTAGGCGTTTTTCATCGCCACGGCGCATTCCACGCCGCGCACGTCGGTGGACAGGCTGATGTGGTAGTAGTCGCATTCAAACAGACTCTTGATCCAGCGCAGCAGCTGCGGTTCGTCGCCGCAGAAGCAGACCTCGGTCGGGTCGTGGTCGGCCAGCTCGTAGCTGGTGCAGGGGCCGCCCACGGCGCACAGGCGCATCTTGCGGCCCGGGTGCCGGGTGCGGTAGTATTCGGGGTAGGAGATGAGCGAGCCGTCCGGCAGGTCGACCATGCCCTTTGTGACGCCGAGAATGGGCATCTCCTCCGGGATGAGGGGCAGCATGGTCTCCGAAAACCACTCGACCCCGAAGCTCGAAACGCCGCTTACGATCAGTTCCGCGCCCTCCATGGCCTCGCTGAGCTCGGAGAAATGATAGAATTTGAAGCCGTCGGGAATGGGCCGTTTCATCGTCAGGTGAGTGTGGGTGGCGATGGCGTGGTCGATGATGGCGTCGTCCAGCGGGGTGCCCACCAGGCGGATCTCATGGCCGTTTCCGGCGGCGGGATAGCCGATGGCGGTGCCCATCATGCCCGCGCCGACGATGGTGATGATGCTCATGCCGATACAGTCCTTTCGCGTAATACGGCGCGCCGCCGGCGGGCGGTGCGCATGGGGACGCTGCGATTCGGGATCAGAATTTCAGGCCGATGTAGGTGCTGATCTCGATTTCCTTCATGCCGTCGATCACGAGGGTCTGGCCCTCCTCGAGGGTAAATTTCTCCACGGGCTCATGGCTGGTTATGGTGTACATCACGGCCAGGTTCTCATCCTGACTGGGATTGCCGTTGTAGATGGCCACGACGCACATGGGCGGATTGTCCGTGCAGTAGACGCCCGCGGGGAGGTCGACGCCGACGGTATAGGTGGCGTGCGCCGTCTTCAGATCCACGTAGGACGCGTCGGCGGTCATCTGCGCGTCGATCGCCTGGCGCATGGCCTTGAGCGTCTCATAGAACGCCTCGGTGGGCGCGTTTTCCGTGTTTTCAGCGGCTACGAGGGTAAAGGTCGTCTGGGAACCGCTCATGACGAGCACATTGCCTTCCGACAGCACGAGCTCCTGCAGGGGTTCCTTCTGCTTGACGGTGCAGGCGAAGATGGGTTCGACGCCCTCAGCGGGCGCGGTTTCATAGACGGATATCGCGGTCAGAACGCTGGTTTCGACGGCGTAGGTGCCGGCCGGAAGGTCGACGCCGATCTCGAAATCGCCCTGCGCGATGGGGAAGGGACCGAAGCCCCCGGCGGCGATCAGCTGGCGGTCGATTTCCTGCCGCTGGGCGAGAAGCGCCTCGAACGGGGTCGTTTCGGCCAGGGCGCAGGAGCAGAACAGCGCGACGAGCGCAATCAGGGCGATGGTGCGAATGAATTGCTTCATGGGAAAACCTCCTAACTGTCCGTCGGGGAAAGAATTCCGCGACTCAATTTGATCATGATTATTATAAGCCGTATCGCATGCAAAATCAAGATGCCTCCGCAAAAAACAGCCTTCATCCGCACTCCCAAACAAGCCGCCTTCCAAGCGGCCGGAGAGGAAATGAAATCCTTTCTCCCCTTGACAGGCCCGCGGCGATACAGTATGATAGACTCATCATAAGGATGGAAAAAACGCGCAGGCTAATAGCGGCGCTTTTTCCAATCGAAAGCGCTAAAAAAGGAGGAATGACTTATGACTGAACTCACGAAAGAGAATTTTGCAAATGCGACGGCAAGCGGCCTTGTGGTCGTCGATTTCTGGGCAACCTGGTGCGGCCCCTGCCGTATGCAGGCGCCGGTGCTGGAGGAAATCGAGGGCGCCATCCCGGCGCTGAAGGTGTGCAAGGTGAATGTGGACGAACAGCCTGAACTGGCCGGCCAATTCGGCGTTTCCGCCATTCCCACGCTGGTGTTCATGAAAAACGGCAAGATAGCCAAGACGGTCGTGGGCTATCACGATTACGAAGCCATCGAAGCCATCGTTTCAGAAATCGAATAAACCACGCCGACATGAAACCCGCCCGCGCCGTCACGGCGGGCGGGTTTTCACATGCGCGCAAGGAGGTTCCCATGAAAACACTGTGTCTGATTGTCGTCGCCCTCACCACGCTGTGGCAGGAGTTTTTGCACCTGCTTTCCTATCGTTCCGGCAAGAACCCCATGCCGGCCAACGTCAGCGACGTCTATGACGCCGGGCGATACGCCAAGTGGCAGGCCTATAACAAGGACAAGAACCGCCTCGCCATGTTCTCGACCGGCCTGAGCGGGCTGGTCATGTTCTTCCTGCTGCTCTTCAACGCCCACGCCGCCGTCGTCCCCGCGGGCTGGAACGCTTACGGACAGATGATCGCCGTGCTGGTGTTCCAGCAGCTGATCGACACCGCCATAGGCGTCGCCTTCGACTGGTACGACACCATGAAGATCGAGGCGCGATACGGCTTCAACCGCACGAAGACGGGCACCTTCGTCCGCGATCAGATCATCAATTTCTGTATCGGGCTCATCCTGAGCGTCGGCCTGATGGCGGCGTTCATCGCGCTGTATCGCGCGCTGGGCGATTGGATCGTGCTCCTGTTCGCGGCGCTCCTGTTCGCGCTGGGGCTGGGCATCAGCTTCCTGTATCCCGTCCTCAGCCGCATTCGCAACAAGTTTACGCCGCTGGAGGAGGGTGAACTGCGCGCGCGTCTGACCGAGCTCATGGCCAGGCACGGCTACCGCGTGAGGGAGATCCAGGTGATGGACGCCTCGAAGCGCAGCACCAAATCGAACGCCTACTTCACCGGCTTCGGCCGCATGAAGACCATCGTGCTGTACGACAACCTGCTCTCCGTCATGACGACGGATGAAATCTGCGCCATTTTCGCCCATGAGATGGGCCATGGGCTCCACAAAGACACGCTGAAAATGCAGGGAATGAGCCTGTTCAGCATGGCGGCCATGGCCCTTCTGCTCTGGCTGACCGTGCGCGGCGAGGCGCCCTTCCGGGCGTTCGGCTTCGACGGCGTCAATTACGGCTTCGCGCTGATCCTTATGAGCGCGGTCGAGCTGGCGCTGCTGAGCCCCCTGTTCAGCCTGGTCACGAACGCCTTCACACGCAGGCAGGAATACCGCGCCGACCGGCAGGCCGTGCGGGAGGGCTGCGGCGAGGCGCTCATCAGCGGCCTCAAGAAGCTCTATCGCGAGGACCTGGGCTGCCTCGCGCCCTCGCGGCTCACGGTGCTGCTCTCCTATTCCCATCCCACGCTGAGCGACCGCATCAGCGCCATCCGGGGCAAATGACCCGGCCGTAGGCGTCTCATTTTTCCCGCTTTTCCTCCGCCAGCGCGCTCAGGCGGCGCAGGCGGTTGTTTACGCCGGATTTGCCGATGGGCGGGTCGAGCAGCTGCCCCAGCTCGGTCAGGTTCGCGTCCGGATTGTTCAGCCGCGCCTCGGCGATCTCCCGAAGCGGCCGGGGCAGGCCGTCCAGCCCACCGTGAAGCCGCAGGTATTCGATGTCGGCCAGCTGCTTTTCCGCCGCGCGCACGGTCTTGTCCGTGTTGGAGTCGTCGCAGTTCGTCTGCCGGTTGACGCTACCGCGCATCTGCTTCAGAATGCGGGCGTTCTCGACGGCCAGGTACGCGCCGAACGCGCCCAGGGACGCCAGCAGCCGGCTCACGCCCTCCGCGTCCTTGACATACGCCACCGACTGGCTCTTCCGCCCGGTCAGGCCGCAGTGGTAGCCCATGCCCGTCAGCAGATGGGCGAGGGCCTGGGCGTGGCCTTCGTCCGGCATGGCGAATTCCAGATGATACGCCTTATCCGGGCTGTTCACCCAGCCCGTGGCCAGGAACGCCCCGCGCGCCCAGGCCAGGCGGCAGTCCTCCCGGTCGAGCATGCCCTCCGGCGGCTCCCGGCGTATGCCGAGGAAGGACGCGCTGTCCAGAAGGCCCAGCGCGTCCAGAAGGGCCAGGGAGTCGTCCTCCGACAGCGCCAGCCGGTAGCGCACGTGGTCGCCCAGCTGGTTCGAGCGCACCGTCTGGATCTCAGGCGTCACCCGCGCGAGCTTCTTGACCTGCGTGAAGCAATAGCGCGCCACGGCCGCGTTCTCGCTGCTCACGGAGAGCAGGTAGCGGCCCGCGCCCTTGAAAGAAATGCTGCCCGCCAGCAGGAACGCCGCGGCCAGCTCGGCGCGCACGCAGGCCATGTTCTCCGGCGGCCGCCTCATGATTTCCGATTTTGCGTCTGTAGAAAAGGACATCGTCTACTCCTCGCCTATGATGCGGACCTCCGGCTCCAGCGCTACGCCCGAGGCGGCCAGCACGCGCGCCTGAACGAGCGCGATCAGATCCTGCACGTCGCGCGCCGTCGCGCCGCCCGTGTTCACGATGAATCCGGCGTGCAGTTCGCTCACCTGCGCGCCGCCCACGCGCAGCCCTTTGAGCCCAGCCGCCTCGATCAGCGCCCCCGCGAAGTGTCCCTCGGGCCGCTTGAACGTGGAGCCCGCGCTGGGCAGGGCGAGGGGCTGTTTCTCCCGGCGGCGGCGCGCCAGCTCGTTCATTTCAGCCAGGATGGCCTCCCTGTCGCCGGGCGTCAGGCGGAATTCCGCCTCCAGCACGATCAGCCCGCGCCGCAGCGCGTCCGAATCGCGATAGGTCATGCGCAGTTCCTCCGGCGTCTTCCACACGGGCTTTTCGCCCTCCAGCACCAGCGCGCGGGCGAGCGCGTCTTTGATCTCGCCGCCGTAGGCGCCGGCGTTCATGGCTACAGCGCCGCCCACGCTGCCCGGAATGCCTGAAGCGAAGGCCAGGCCCTTGAGCGACGCCGACGCCGCCTCCCGCGCCGCGCGGGTCAGCGGCGCGCCGGCCTGCGCCCGAAGGATATTCCCCTCCACGCGGACGCCGCTCATGGGCTCGCCGATCACGATCACCAGGCCGCGTATGCCGCCGTCCCTGACCAGCAGGTTCGAGCCGTTGCCCATCACGAAGCAGTCCTGGCCCAGATCGCGCGCCTCGCGCATGGCCCGCACGATCTCATCGCCGTTCGCGGGCAGGAACAGCGCGTCGGCCGGGCCGCCCACGCGGAAGGTGGTATGGCGGCTCATGGGCTCGTCTTCGAGTACGCGGCTTTCCTCCGCGAAGGCCAGCAGCCGCTCAGTCAGTTCTCGCATGCTCTTTTCTCCCCATTCATCCCCGTCTGATGGCCGCGATGGCACCGCGCACGGAGCCGCCGCAGGCCTTCAGCGCGTCTTCGGCCTGTTCGCGCGCCGCGCCGGTTTCGTGCATCACGATGGCCTGTTTGATGCCGCCGGAGCGCTCGTACAGCGCCTCCGCCGCGTCGCGGTCGAGACCCGTGGCGTTCATGGTGATGCGGATCGAACGGTCGCGCAGCTTGACGTTTGTGGCCTTCACGTCCACCATGAGGTTTTTGTAGCACTTGCCCAGCTGAACCATCGAGCCGGTGGAGAGCATGTTCAGGATCAGCTTGGTGGCTGTGCCGGCCTTGAGGCGCGTGGAGCCGGAGAGCACTTCGCCGCCTGTGGGCGCTTCGATGGCGATGTCCGCTTCCCGGGAGGTGCGCGCGCCGGTATTGCAGCTCAATGAAATGGCCAGCGCGCCCACGGAGCGGGCGTATTTCAGCGCGGCGACGCAGTAGGGCGCGTAGCCGCTGGCGGAGATGGCCACCACGGCGTCCTTTTCGCAGAGAGATCGCGCTTTCAGATCCTCGACGGGCAGCGTCTCGCTGTCCTCCGCGCCTTCGACCGCGGTGCGCAGCGCCCTGTCGCCGCCCGCGATGATGCCCTGCACCAGCTCCGGCGACACGCCGAAGGTGGGCGGGCACTCGGAAGCGTCCAGCACGCCCAGCCGGCCGCTGGTGCCCGCGCCCATGTAGATGAGCCGGCCGCCCGCCCTCAGCCGGGCCACGATGCCGTCGATGGCCTGTGCGATCTGCGGCAGGGCCTGATTGATGCCCGCGGTCACGTCGGCCGTCACGTCGTTCATCAGCGTGGCGATTTCCAGTGAGTTCATCTGATCGAGCCGTTCGCTGCGGCTGTTGACCTGTTCCGTTCCCAGCGAAGCCAGCAAAGCCTTCGTATCCATCCTGCGTCCTCTCCTTTTGCCCGATACCGGCGCTTGTCTTCCATGATGCTCTATTATATACGCTTTTCCCCCTTTTTTCAACCTTCCGCGCCGTTTTCATCGCGCTGCGCGCCGCGCGCCGGAAAGAGCGCGCGGTGCGCCCTGCCGTCGTCGACCAGGCGGACGACGCCGTCCGGGCAGGGCATGCCGTCCAGGCAGGCCATTGCGCAGTCCCGGGAGGACGTGAGCGTATACCGCGCCCCGCCCACGCGCAGCATGGCGGATACCTCGCGCCAGCCCTTCGGCAGCAGCGCGTTCATGCGCACCGTATCGCCGCGCTTCTCGACGCCCAACAGCCCCGTCCACGCGGCCCGGAGCATCCAGCCCGCCGCGCCGGTGTACCATGTCCAGCCCCCGCGCCCGGCGTGGGCGCCGTCGTATATGTCGCCCGCCATGACATAGGGCTCCACGCAATAGACTTTCTCCTTCTCCCGCGTATCGCCGTGGGAGGCGAGCAGCAGCGTTTGAAACGTCTCCCAGGCTTCGTCGGCGCGGCCCAGCGCCGCCAGGGCGAGAACGACCCAGCAGGCCGCGTGGGTGTACTGGCCGCCGTTCTCCCGGATGCCCGGCGGATAGCCGCCGATGTAGCCCGCGTCGCGTTCGCCGTCGAAGGGCGGCGTCAGCAGGCGGATCAGGCCGTGCTCGCGGTCCGTCAGCTGCTCGCCCACGGCGTCCATGGCCTGCTCGCAGCGCGCGCCGTCCAGCCCCGCCAGAACCGCCCAGCTCTGGGGCAGCGAGTCGATCCGACATTCTGCGTTTTCATGGCCGCCGAGGGGCGCGCCCTCGTCGTCGAAGGCGCGCAGATACCACCGGCCGTCCCAGGCTTCGCGCTCCAGCGCTTCAGCAAGCCCGCCGGCCAGCGCCCGCAGCCGCGCGCTTTCCTCTTCGGAGCAGCAGGGACTGTACCGGCGAATCGTCGCGATCATGAACTCCGTCAGCCATACGCTCTCGCCGCGGCCCCGCGCGCCGACGCGGTTCATGCCGTCGTTCCAATCGCCCGCGCCCATCAGCAGCAGGCCGTGCGCGCCGGCGCGGCTGGCCCGGTCGATGGCGCGCAGGCAGTGCTCGCGCAGCGTCGCGCGGGATTCGCTCACCTCGGCCTCGCCGTACCAGTCGCCGCGCCCGTCGGGAATGGCGACGTCCTTCAGGAAGGGAACGTTTTCATTCAGAATCTCCCCGTCGCCCGTCTCGGCGACATAGCAGCCCGTCACATAGGGCAGGAAGAGCATGTCGTCCGATATGCGCGTGCGCACGCCCGTGCGTTCGCCGTGCCACCAGTGCTGCACGTCGCCGCTCTCGAACTGGTGCGCCGCGCAGCGCAAAATGTGCTCCCTCGCTTCCTCCGGCGCGGTGAAGAGCAGGCTTAAGGTGTCCTGCAGCTGGTCGCGAAAGCCGTAGGCTCCGCCGGGCTGATACCAGCCGGCCCGGCCGTACAGCCGCGCGCAGATAACCTGGTATGGCAGGAAGCGGTTCAGCTGCGCGTTGAGAAGCGCGTCAGGCGTGAGGATCTCGGCCCGGGAGAGGCGCTCACGCCAGTATTCCAAGGTGCGCCGGAGCCGCGCTTCTCCCTGCCAGCCCGATACGAGGGCTTCGATTTCTTCGGGCGTGTCGCCGCAGCCGAGCAGCAGGCCGACCGTCCTTTTTTCGCCCGCTTCCAGCGCGATCTGTCCTGTCAGGCCGCCTTCATGCGCCCGCGCCTCCGCGCCGGTCAGCGCCATGAACGCCGCGCCGCCGATCTGGCCGCGCGCGAACAGAAGGCCGCCCCGGGCGCAGGTGCGCGCAAAGCGCGCGTCGCGCCGGCTCACGCCCATGATCCATTCGATTTCCGCGTCCAGCCGCACATTCAGGGCCGCGCCGCCCTCGTTTTTCAACGTCAGGCAATGGCATTTCACCGGCAGCTCGCAGTCGACGAACACATGGCTGGTCCACGCCAGTGATTCCAGCGTTCCTTCATAGACGCTCTCGCCCTGAGCGTGCGTCGCGCGGGAAGCCGCGCCTTCGACGTCGCGCGCCTCGCCCGCGCAGGTAACGCGAAGCCGCTCGCCCCGGCTGCCGCCGTGCGGGTCGTTGTCGAAGGGCGTGAGCCGCCCGCTGCGGCTGTTGCCAAGCCAGGTGAAGCTGTCGCCCCGCTCCGAGACCATGCTGCCGAAGTTCCGGTTGCAGAGAATGTTGCACCATGGGGCGGGCGTGTCCGTGTACTCAATGACATAGCGGTCTCCGGAGAAGCCGCCCCAGCCGTTGAAGCCCGCGAGCGTCGTGTCCCGGCGGTTTGCCGCCGCCTTAACGGGCGGAAGAGCGGGCCGCGCCCTTCGCCGCGAGGCCAGAATCGCCTTCACCTGCGCGCGAAAGCCGCCCGCCGCGCTGTCCAGCCAGAGGGCCGACGCCGCCCGCAGCAGGGCGCGCTGCTCCTTTGTCAGCGTTTCGCCGTCGACGACATGGACGCCCTCGCCGCCCGAAAGCGACGCGAGCCGCTCGCGCAGGGGCTGATCGTAGCCGCCCGCGCTGTCGTTGATAAAAAGCAGCTCGCAGAGCATGCCGCGGCTTCTGTAGTATTCATGCGCCCGGGCCGCCGCGCGGATGAGCGGCATGCCCTCGACGCCGCGGCAGCGCACGGTCATCATCGCGCGTTCGCCGGAAACGCCCAGCGGCCACAGGAGCCGGGCGGGCAAATCGCGATCTGGCGGGACGGCCGTCTCGCGCTCCGGGCCGGGGAGCGGCAGCAGAAGCAGCGCGGCGGCGCGGTCGATCAGGCTCGCCTCGGCCGGCTCGAGGGCCAGATAGCGTGTAAGTTCCCGGGATTGCGTTTCCGCGAGCTCCTCCGCGCGGCGGTCGCCGGACAGGGCGGCGCGGCGCGTCATGAAGGCGCGTTCGTCCCTGTCGACCAGGCCGATGGCAAAGCCGGCCTCCCGCTTTTCTCCCGGATTCAGGCGGAAGGCGCAGCGCAGCGCCGAGCAGGGCTGGAGCGCGTGCCCCAGCCCGCAGGCCAGCCTGTCCGCCAGAGCGCCGCCTTCATTCAAACGCCGGCCCCGCGGGATGAGCGCGTTTAGGTCGGTTTCCCAGGTGATCTCGGCGTTCCGCGCCTCCTGCAGCATGTGGATCAGCGCCGGCCATCGTTCGCCCCGGGACCGGGGCCGACGCCGGAAGATCAGCGCGCCCGGCTCAGGCGATTCGCTCTCGATAAACAGCTCATGAAACGCCGGATGCGCCTCGTAATCGGCTTCCCGGGCCAGCGCCACGCGGAAGCAGCTCGTCACGGCCATGTCGATCGGCCTGTCCGATTTGTTTTCCAGTGTCACGCGCTGAAGTATCGCGCCGTCTTCCGGCGAAACGCACAGGATGCAGCGCAGCTCGGCGCGGCCGCTCTCCAGGCTGTAGACCGCCCTGCCGGGCTCGAAGCGCACCGCGCGCGTCCAGCCCGCTTGCGCCTCGCAGCCGGTCAGCGCCATGTCCTCCCCGTCCGCCCGCACATGAACCGAGAGCCCGTCGAAGGGCTCGTCCGCGCGCCACGGCCTGGGATTGACGAGAATGCCGTCCTTGCCGCGGGCAAACAGCGCGCCCTGGGGGACGCAGGCCAGCAGCATGCCCGCGCCGCAGAGGGGATGCGCGTCGCATTCTGCCAAACGCGCGTCGCGGCCCTGGGGCTGCGGGGCGCGACGGGGCGCTTCCCGTCTCTCACGCCGGGGCGCAAACGTCGCCTTCGGCTCGCCGCGTTCCTGCAGGAGCAGCGTCAGCGCCGCCGCTTCGGTTCGCGAGCAGAACAGCTTCACGAGGGCGTCGCCTGTGAGGGCGTTGCAGAGGGCGGCCAGGATCATGCCCTGGTGATGCGCCATATGGCTCTTGACCAGGCGGTAGGGCGCGCCGTCCGGAATGCGCGCGGGGTCGAAATCGGCCGCCTCGAAAAAGCCCTGCTCGTCCGCCCAGCCCATGTCCAGCATGCGCTGAAGGTTCACAAGGGCCGCCTGCCCGTCGACGGACAGCGCCAGCGCCGAGGCGTAAGGCGACACGACGGATTCCTGCCTTTCCCCACGAAGCGCCGCCTCGCTCAGGCCGAAGGCGCGGTATTGATAGTTCATCTGCAAATCGAAGGCATAGTATCCCGATTCGGACACGCCCCAGGGAAAGCCCTCCCCGGCGCGCGCTTGCTGCGCCGAAACGACGCGCCGGTTGCTCCGGCCGATGAGGGTGTCCTCCCATGAGGGCAGGAAGATGCAAGGCATAAGATACTCAAAAAGCGTTCCGCTCCATGAGATGAGCGCCGCCCCGCCGTCCACGCGGGCGCAGGCGCGGCCCAGCCGGGCGTAATGCGCGCAGGGAACCTGCCCCAGCGCCATCGCCGTGAAGCTCAGGATGCGCGATTCAGAGGCCAGCAGGTCGTAGTGCGATTCGCTCAGGCGGCCGTTTTCCATGTCCATACCGACGTGAAAGAGCTTGCGCCGCGCGTCGTAGAGCGCCGTGAAATCCATGCCCCGGGCCAGCGCCTCCAGGCGCGCGCCAAGGGCGCGGTCGTCCGTCACCCGCGCTGAGAGCAGCAGCGACGCGGCCAGGTTGCCCGAGTCGACGGAGGACACATAGCGCGGCGAAAGCGGCCTCTCCGCGGCGATGTCGTACCAGTTGTACAGGTGTCCGCGCCACTTTTCGAGCCGTTCCAGCGTTTCCGCCGTGCGGCGCAGGCGCTCGTCGCGTTCCGCCGCGTCGATCAGGCCCAGGAGGCAGGCGGCCGCGCAGCCGGTCATGTACAGGCCGATGTTGGTGGGGGAGGTGCGCAGGGCCGCGCCCCGGGGCGGGTCGAGCTGCACGTTGTCCGGCGTGAGGCCGCTTTGCAGCGTGTTCTCGGCGAAGAACCGCCATGTCCTCTTCGCCAGGCCGGTCATCAGCGCGCGCTGCGCCTCGTCGAAGGACTCCTTTTCCTCCGGCGCTTCGAGTTCTCTCACGCGGGCCGGCGCGCTGGCCCACAGGGCCGCGATCAGCGCCGCCGGGAGAACGAGCGTGGGCTGGAAGGGGATCGAGGCGAGCAGGATCAGCGCGCCCATGCGGCTCGGCCAGGGGGAGAGCGCGCCGCCGCGCCGCTCTGCGTCGTCCGCCGTGACCCACTCCAGCAGGCGCCGCTTCGTCACGAGGAGGCGGAACAGCGCGCGAAGGGCGGCGTCGGCCGTCACCCACGCCTCATGGGGCAGCAGCGAGAAGCGCAGGAGCAGCCGTTCCCAATCTTCCTTTTTCAGCGTCGGGCGCAGCAACAGGGGCAGCGCGGCGCTGATGAGCCCTGCGGCGATCAGCAGGCCGCGGCCCGTGAAAAAGCCCAGCGCCAGGCTCAGAAAAGCGCTCGCCGGCGCGAGGGAACGGAAGAGGTTGCCGCCTATTTTCCAGCGGTCGAGCCCGCTGAAACCTTCGCGGAACAGGAAGCCGACCAGCTGCCAGTCGCCCCGCGTCCAACGGTGCAGCCGGGCAAACCACGCCTGAGCGCGGCGCGGATGCCCCTCGAAGAGCGTCACGTCGTCGATAAAGCCCGCCTTCGCGATCAGGCCTTCCAGCAGGTCGTGGCTCAGGATCTGTCCCTCCGGCAGGCGCGCCTCCTCCATGGCGCGGCGGAACGCCGCTATATCCACGATGCCCTTGCCGCCGAAATTGCCTTCGCCCGCCAGGTCCTGCCATATATCCGACACCGCCGTCGGGTAGGCGTCCAGCCCGCCCTCGCCGCCCAGCAGGCGCACGAAGCGGTTCGTCACCGCCTCGGCGGGCAGCGTCATGCGGGGCGCGAGCATGGCGTAGCGCGCCCGGTTCAGCGGATGCGCAAGCGCGCCAACCAGCCGCGCCGACGTACCGGGGAGCATCTTCGTTCCGGCGTCCAGCGTAATGAAAAAGGCAAAGCCCCGCCCGGCCAGCGCTTCGGCTTCAGGTTGGTCGAACGGATTTCCGCCGCCCGTGAGAAGCGCGGCCAGGGCGTTCAGCGCGCCGCGCTTGCGCTCGGGGGCGATGCAGCGGCGCATGCACCGGGCGTATTCGCGCTTTCGCGTGAGCAGGATGTATTTGTCCGGCCGGTCCGCGCGCCGGTTCGCGCCGTCGATTGCTTCCCGGGCGGCGGCAAGGATCGCTTCATCCTCCGGCATGACGGCCTGATCCGCGTCCGGCAGGTCGCCCAGCAGGATGAAGGTAAAGCCCGGGTCCTTTTCGAGGCAGCCCAGCGTTTCGAGCTGGAAGGCCAACTCCGCCGCCTGCTCCGGCGAGGACAGCAGCGCCGGCATGACCACCGCCGTGCGGCAGTCGTCCGGCAGGGGATCGAGTTCCAATTTGAGCAGGCGGCGGGGCTTCACGCGGGCCAGCGCGCGGTTCATCGCCTGTTCCGCCGCGCACAGCGCCGCCGGCAGCGCGGCCAGCGCCAACCAGCCGTGGCGTGCGGCGAGGGGTCCCATGACGGCGGCGGCGAGCAGCAGCGCGCCCGCGCGGTAAGCCCGCGCGCCGGGATCGGGGTGTATTTTGGGAACGCCCCGCGCCTTCACGCCCATGCCATCCAGCAGCGCCCGGGTCCCCTCGTCTGTCATGAGCCACCAGCATACCTCGCGCCGGATGCCCTCGCTCCTTTCCGCGGCCCTCAGCGCGGCCGCGGCGAAGGTGGCCTCGCCCACGTCGCAGCGGGCGGCCAGATCGGCGATGCGCCCGCGCGCCAGGTCCCGCGAGTCGTTTTCCATGCGGGGATAGGTGCCCGCCGGGTCCTTCATGAGGGTCCGCTCCACGCGGCTGACCCGCGCGAAGCAGGCGCTCCAGTCGAGGCCGTTCAGCAGGCGCAGCGCCGCCAGCATGTGATCCAGCTGCAGCCGTTCGAGCGCCTGTCTTTCATGCTCCGTCGCGATGACCTGTTCGGCGGGGCAGTCGTGGTCGGCGAGCCATTTTTCGAGTTCGGCCCGCCGGGTGGCGTCGTCCCGCTCGTGCAGCTTTTGAAGCGCATGCTCGAGAAACGCCCCGCCGCGGCGCGCGGGCCCGATCACCGCGCCGGAGGCCGCCCATTTTTCCGCCGCGATGCGCTCGCGCTGGGCCGCCGCCGCGCGCCTGGCCGCCGCCGCGAAGGCCCATTTCAGCGCGCAGGCCAGCGCCGCCGGCACGGCCCACAGCTCCGCCATTTCCAGCGCGCGCACTTCGTCGAAGGCGCAAAGGCAGTCGGTCAGGCGCTTTTCGGTCAGCGGGGCGTCGCCGTGCTTCACGGTTTCCTCCAGCGCCGCCTGGACGCGGGGCTTGCCGTCCGGCAGCGCGGGCAGGGAAAACCGCCGCGCTTCCCTGCGGCGCGGGGCGAGGGCGGCGAAGAGCGCCTCGGCCGGGCGTCCATTTTCGCAGAGCCATTGGAGCGGCGCGGCCAGCGTTTCGGTTTCCCCGGCCAAGGCGCGGGCCGTCTCCAGGGCGGTGCGGAACGCCTCCTCCGGACAGACGCATAGCGGCGCGCGGCGCGGCGCGTTCATCGAAACGGCCAGCGCGCGCACGTGCTGCTGCATGGCCCTGTCGTCCAGCGGCGCTTCGCGCCTGTCCCAGGATTGATATTCCCACGTCGTCGGTCGCATGCGTTTACGCTCCTTGTTCACCGGTGATTTGATTGTGCCTGTATTTTTCCCCCTTTCATTTCTTTTATGCTGAAACGTAAAAGCCCGCGGCCCGCCGCTTGTCTTGCGTCGGGCCGCGGGATGTGGCGTCTTGTATTATCCCTGCATGAACCGCGAGAGAAACTCGCGGGTCCTGGGGTGTTTCGGATTGGCGAAAAGCTCCTTCGGCGGCGCGTCCTCCACGATGACGCCGCTGTCCATGAACACCACCCGGTCGGATACGTCGCGCGCGAAGGCCATCTCGTGGGTCACCACGAGCATGGTCAGGCCGCTCTGCGCCAGGCTCTTCATGGTTCCCAGCACCTCGCCCACCATTTCCGGGTCCAGCGCCGAGGTGGGCTCGTCGAAGAGCAGCGCCTCGGGATCCATGGCCAGCGCCCGCGCGATGGCCGCGCGCTGCTTCTGGCCGCCGGAAATCTGGGCCGGGCGCGCGTTCTGGTAGGGGAGCATGCCCACGCGCTCGAGATATTTGCGCGCGTTCTCCTCGCTCTCCCGGCGGGAGCGCTTCAGGACCTTCATCTGGCCCACCACGCAGTTGTCCAGCACGGTGAGGTTGTTGAACAGGTTGAACGACTGGAACACCATGCCCACCTTGGAATGGAACTCGCCCTGAGGGAGAGCGCCGTCCTGGATGTCGCGGCCATGGTAGCGGATCGTGCCGCTGGTGGGGGTCTCGAGCAGGTTGATGCAGCGAAGCAGCGTCGATTTGCCCGAGCCGGACGAACCGATGATGCTCACGACCTCGCCCTTGCTCACGCTGAAGTTGATGTCCTTCAGCACGGTGTTGTCGCCGAAGCGCTTTTCCAGGTGGCTGACTTCGATGATCGCCATGCTCACGCCTCCTTCTTCTCGACCGGCACGGATATGGCCGAGCGGCTGTCCGTCTGCGAACCGCAGATGGTGTACGAGCTGTTCCCGTCCATCTTCTTCTCGATGAACCGCAGCAGGCGCGTGATGGAGAAGGTCAGCGCGAGGTAGATCAGGCTGGTGATGAAAAATACCTCGAAATAGCGATAGTACGTGCCCGCGGCGGACTTGGACATGAAGAACAGCTCCGACACGGAAATCACGTTCAGCACGCTGGAGTCCTTGATGTTGACGACGAACTCGTTGCCGATGGAGGGCATGATGTTGCGCACCGCCTGGGGCAGCACGATGGAGCACATGGTCTGCCAGTGGGTCATGCCGATGGATTTCGCGGCCTCCACCTGGCCCTTGTCCACCGAGATGATGCCGCCGCGGATGATCTCCGCCATGTACGCGCCGGTGTTGATGGACACGATCAGTATGGCCGACACCATCACGGGCATGTCGATGTGCAGGTACTGCATGCCGCCGTAATAAATGACCATGGCCTGAACCATCATGGGCGTGCCGCGGAACACCTCGATATACGCGGCCAGCAGGCCCTTGACGAACGACATAAGGCCCTTGCGCCAGCGCGGCGCGCGATCTCTCAGTTCGATCGTTCGGGCGATGGCGACCAGAAGGCCGATGATAAAGCCGAACACCGTGCCCGTGAGCGCGATGAGCAGCGTCGTACCCGTGCCGCGCAGGAACACCATGCCGTACTTATCCAGCAGAAACGCAACCCATCCGAAGAACGTGGATGGAAAACTCATGCCCTTTCCCCCTCAAGCCCGCGGCCTGTTATTCAGCCAGAGGCTGGTTGTCGACCGCCCACTGCATCAGCTCTTCGCGCTGCTCGGGCGTGATGGTCGCCAGGATCTCGTTGATCTTATCCACCAGCGGGCTGCCCTTCTGGAGCGCCACGGCCACGGCGGTGTCGTCAAGCGAGGCGGTGAAGCCCTGGCCCTCGGCGAACTCGACGAACGTCAGCTCCGGATTGGACGCTACGGCGCTCACCGCGCCGGGCCGCTCGGACACGTAGCCGTCGATCGCGCCGGCTTCCAGCGCGGTGATCATCGTCGGGAAGCTCTCCATGGCGGTCTGGATCAGCGCGCCCTCGACCTGGGGCAGCACGTCGTAGTGGAAGGTGCCCAGCTGGGCGGTCAGCCGCGCGCCGGCGAAGTCGGAAAGGGACGCGGCCTCAGTATACGCGCCGTCCGCGCGCACCACGATGACCAGGTCGCTCTCATAGTAGTTGTCGGTGAAGTCGAGGGTGACCTTGCGCTCCTCGGTGGCGCTCATGCCGGCGATGATGGCGTCGATCTTGCCGCTCATCACGGCCATCGGCAGGCCTTCCCAGGCAATCTTGACCACTTCAAGCTCCATGCCCAGTCCCTCGGCGATCTTCATCGCGATCTGCACGTCGTAGCCATCCGCCCAGGTGCCGTCCGGCAGGGCCACGGCGGTTTCGCTCTCTTCGGTCTGCGTCCAGTTGAACGGCGCGTAGTCGCATTCCATGCCCACGCGCAGGGTGCCTTCGGCCAGCGCCGCCGCGCTGAAAACCATCGTCATTGCCAGAACCAGTGCCAGAATCTTCTTCATTGTCGCTTGCTCCTTTCAGATATCCCGTTTCACTTCTCTCACCGAAAAAAGGCGGTCGAAGCGAATCGCCTCGACCGCCCGGACACCGCGATAGATCGCGGAAAGGCCAGCCTTGTGCGATAGCGCTCCACATGTCGCCATGTGACAGTGACCCGCATATTCTGCTGGCCCCCAACGCAGGCCGCTCCAGAACGGCCCGCATTTCGGCGGCGCACCCTTTCCCGCGGGATCATTGCCTTCTGAACGGCATCCCCCGCGCTCGTCATGAGCGCCGCGCCTCTATCGGCTGCTTCTTTTCTTATACCGTACTTTTTTTCCGTTGTCAATGGAAATTCCTTGTTTTTACCCACTTATTACACAGCCCTGGATGGCGTCGTCCGCCATGCGGATTGTGCCTTATCGCTGTATTTATGTTAAGATGGGCCAGGCTGTACGGCCCCAACGAGGAGGCCTACGAGCGGGTCACGGGTTGCGCCGCGTGTTCCATACCGTGTGGGAACATCTGAGCCGGGTGCGGGCGGCGGGGCTGGCCCTGTCCGTCAGCATTACGCCCAACGGCCATCTGGGCGAGGATGTGTTTGAGACCATCCGGTTGGCCCACAGCCTGTCGGACGCGGCGCTTAAGAAAATGCGGGATATGGGCGTTATCGAGTGATGCAAAGGACGCGGGCGCCTGGAAGCCTGCTCCGGCATTTATCCCCGAATGATATCGCCCATCGCGAAAAGATTGTCCTTTCCCATGCCGCAGACGAAGGGATTCGAGTCGTATTCATAGCAGAACGCCAGGAAATCCGCCCTCTGGCGCGGGTCATTCATGATTTTCACCAATATCTCGCGGGGAACGGTTCGCGCGAACGCGCCGGGCCCCGCCATTTTTATGCTCTTCACGCCGCACCGCGCGAGGATCGCCTCCAGTTCGTCCGGCATGAAGGCGTATGTGATGC
Source organism: Clostridia bacterium (assembly GCA_017527065.1). GTDB lineage: Bacteria > Bacillota > Clostridia > Christensenellales > Aristaeellaceae > Firm-10. Next base: position 29,556 of record JAFXQO010000047.1, on the reverse strand, counting down.
ACCAGGGCGCGCCGCCGCGCTCGTATTCGGCGATTGCCGCTTCGCCGCCCATCAGGCCGCCTTCGAGGAGTTCTTCGGCGCTCCGCCGGTTGAAGGCGAATCCGCCGACGGCTTTCTCCCGGTTTTTGACGAGCCATTGAACGAAGGAATCGGGCGCGTTTTCATCCAGGATGAATTGGTTCTTCTGAATGGGATTGGCGAGGTAGGGAAGGCTTCCCAGCCGGCTGGTCACGCTGAGCATGATCTTCTTCTTCGCGATGCGCGTGAGCTCCTCGATGACGCGCTCCTGATTCGGCCAGGTATAGGACACGGGCGCGTCGAAGGAAATGACGAGGTCGAAGGAGCAGTCGGCGTAGGCGCTCAGGTCTTCCAGCGCGCCTTTGACGAAGGTGATTTGTCCGGCCACACCCGCCGCCTCGGCCAGTTCCTTCGCCTTGTCGATCATGGGCTGGGAGATGTCGAAATGCGTCACGCGGCAGCCCCGCTTCGCCAGCAGGATCGAAAACCGGCCGCATCCCGCCCCGCCGTCGAACACGGTTTCGACGCCGGCCAGGTTTTCAAGGAGCCTGCGCTCCAGGTGGTTTTTCTGGATGATGTCGTCGATGTAGGTTTCCTCCCGATGACTTTCCAGCTCGCCCTTGTCCGACTGGTTCCACAGCCGCTCGGAGATTTTCCGGCTGTAATCCATGGCTTCGTCCTCCGTCCTAAGTCCTTTTCAGCTCGATCCGGCGCGTGGCGATGCGCTCCTCAAAGCGGCGGTCATGCTCCACGAACAGCAGCGTGGCCGCCGTTCCGGCCAGCATGTTCTCGATCTGCTCGCGGGAGGGCAGGTCGATGTAGTTGAGGGGCTCGTCCCAGAGGTACAGGTGGGCGGGCCGCGCCATGCTGGCCGCCACGAGCACCTTCTTCTGCTGGCCCATGGAGAAGCCGCGCATGTCGCGCTCAAAGGCCTCGCGGGGGAAATCCAGCTTGCGCAGCAGCATCAGGAAGTAGCTCAGGTCGAGCCCCTCCCGCTCGCCCACCTGGCGGGGCGTGCCGGAAAAGCCCTCGGCCAGCTGCGGCAGCGCGCTGATCACCAGCCCGCTGGCCCGGTGCACGCGGCCGGCCATCGGCGGTATTTCGCCTGAAATGAGCTTCAAAAGCGTGCTCTTGCCCTGCCCGTTGCCGCCGGACACGGCGACGCGCTCGCCCTGGGCGATTTCGAGGTTCATCGGCCCGATGACGGCGCGGCCGTCATAGCCCGCCTCAGCCTCCGTCAGCCGCACGAGCACCCGCGCGGGGTGCTGCAGGGGATGCAGCGTCAGCGCCGAGGCGTACTCGATGTCCTGAAGCAGCGCCTTCTTTTCCTCGATCATGGCCTCCGTGCGCTGCTGTATGGCGAGGGCGCGCTTCATCATCTTGGCGGCCTTGTGGCCCACCGCGCCCCGGTCGTAGGTGTGGCCTCCGATCTTCGTGCTCTCCACGCGGTCGCTCCAGGCGGCCTTTTCCCGGGCGGTCTCCGTGAGGCGGCGGATGTCCGTCTGCAGCCGCTCGTTGCGCTCGATCTCGAAGGCGTCCTGCCGGGCCTTGTTGGCGGCGTAACTGGAGTAATTGCCCTGCTCCACGTGCATGCCCGTCTTGTGCAGCGCGCAGATGTGGTCCACCGTCTGGTCCAGGAACCAGCGGTCGTGCGAGACGAGCAGGAAGCCCTTGCGCCGCCGCAGATAGTCGGCCACGCGCTCGCGGCCCTCGCGGTCGAGGTGGTTCGTGGGCTCGTCGATGAGCAAGAAGCGGTTGCGCCGCAGGAACATCGCCCCCAGCATGAGCCGCGTGCGCTCGCCGGGGCTGAAGGATTCCACTGGCCGCGCCAGTTCCTCCGCCGCGAAACCCAGTTCGCCCGCCTCCTTTTCGATCTGCGCGTCGATCTCGTAGCCGCCCGCCGCGGCGTAGGCGTGCTCCAGTTCGCCCCAGGACGCCAGCCTCTTTTCGCCCTGCGCCAGCAGCCGCTCCATTTCCCGCTCCATTTCGTCGAAGGGGGCCACGGCGCGCTTCATGGCCTGCCGGGCGCTGAGGCCGCGCGCCAGCTCAAAGGGGAAGTAATCGAACTGGACGGAAGATGTGATGGCGCCGGAGCCTTTGAGCGTACCGTCCAGCAGGCGCATGAGCGTGGTCTTGCCGCGGCCGTTGCGGCCCACCAGACCTAGCCGCCAGTCGGTGTCCATGGTGAAAGAGCAGTTTTCAAACACCGGGTAGGCGTTGCCCGGATAGGTGAACGACAGGTTTTCGATTTGAATGATGGACATTGGCGATTTCCCCGCTTTCCGACGGGCGCGGCGCATAAAAACACGGGCCGCGGAACATACGCGGCCCGATCAGCCCGAACAATCCGGCGCGCGGCAAACGCCGCCCCGGCCGTGGCCAAAATGAGCGCACCTATCCCGTCTGACACAGCGCTGACACGCAGCGCGGTACTCGATTCAGACGGTCATTTGCGCATCGGCCACACTCCATTTCACTGATGATGGACTCAGTATAACAGCCCGGCGGGGAAATGTCAAGCTACAGTTTCAGCACGGCCACGACCTCGTCTCCGTCCTTTTCGCCGTTTTCCTCAAAGCCGAACGATTGATACAGCGCCTTGGCGACCGTGTTCTCCGGTTCGTAAGAAAGCGCGCAGTATTCCGCCTTTCCGTGGGGCCAGGTCCTGATAAACGCCAGGGCCAGCCGCACGGCTTCCCGGCCGAATCCCTTCCGCTGATAATTTTTATCGATCATGAGCCGCCAGAGGCTGTAGTTGTTTTTCAGCGCCTCAGGCGCGTCCGACTCGATTCCGGCCTCGTTGTATCCGATCATCAGGAAGCCCACCGGCGTCTCGTCGTCGTAGATGCCGAAGGGATAGGCGCAGGCGTTATCCGACGTGACGGCGATGTAGGCGTCTATGAGACTATCGCTGTTGGAGGCGACGAAAGGATACTGCGATTCAAATGTGCTCAGATCGACGATGTCCCAAACGTTCTTATAATTGACTTTTTCAAGGTGTATCATATTGTTTCCCCTTGCTGTCTTTTTTGTTTTCGCGCCCCGGAGGACGCCTTGTGAACGGGCTGCTTCACGTATCCCGCATCAGCTCGTACATCATGATTCCCGCCGCCACCGCCGCGTTGAGCGATTCCGCGCCGCCGCGCATGGGCAGCTTGAGCCGCACGTCGGCCAGTTCCATCACCTCACCTGACACGCCGCGGGCCTCGTTGCCGATCACCAGCGCGAACTTTTCCGCGTTTTTGGGAACGCCCTCGTAGAACGGCTCGCCCCGCAGCGAGGAGGCGATCACGATATAGCCCCGCGCGCGCAGGTCGCGCAGCATGCCGGGCAAATCGTCTGTCACGCTGACCGGCACCCGGAAGCCGGAGCCCATGGCCGCGCGCTGTACCTTTGGCGAGAACGGATCGGCGCAGGCGCGGCTCATGAGGATACCGTTCAGGCCCGCCGCGTCCGCCGTGCGCCAGATGGTCCCCACGTTGCCGGGGTCCTGCACGCCGTCCAGCGCGACGAGGCGAGCCGGGGCGTGATCCGCATCGAAAGGCGCGGGCAGCGAGAACGCCGCGCAGGCCCCCTGGGGGGTCTTGGTGTCGCAGACGGTTTCGAGCACATGTCGCGTCACGCTGTAGACCCGCGCGCCGCAGGCCGCCATGCGTCCGGCCAGGTCCGCGAAGCGCGCCGCCTGCTCCGCCTCGATCAGCGCGTCGGAGGGTCTGAGGCCCATCCCGGCCGCCTCGAGCATCAGCTTTTCGCCTTCGACCAGCATTTCGCCCGCTTCCTCGCGGGCTTTTTTATCCTTCAGGCCCTTCAGCCGCTTCACCGTGGGATTCTGAACACTCTGTATCTCGGTCATGGCCGTCTCTCCCGTCGAAATCGCTTTGCCGTATTATTATAGCATGACGTCCGCCGCAAAATCAACGCGGGCAGTTGAAATTCAGCGTTGATTTGTTTATAATAGGGTCAGGAGGTGTTTGCAATGCCAATACTTTCTGCGTTCTACGGAATTATCATCAGCATGTATTATGAAAAAGAAGGAAAGCACCATTCGCCGCACTTTCACGCGAGATATGGGGAATACAAGGCAGAAGTGGACTTCGAGGGCAACATCATCGCCGGACAAATGCCCGCCAGACAGGCGGCTTATGTAAAGGCATGGGCGTATATTCATCAGGAAGAATTGCGCGTGAACTGGGAGCTTGCTATGCAGGACGAACAGCCCTTCCGCATTGAGCCTTTAAAGTGAGGTGTTTTTATGGAAAAACTGATAATAGGCCAGCGCGCGCTTTCTCCAGACGCCGCCAGCGTCACACCGCTGGATGATCATATTCTGCGCGTGCGCTTTGTCAACGGCGAATTGCGCGATTTCGACATGAAACCCCTTTTGCCGCGCAAATGCTACAGCGCTCTCGCGAGCGAAGCTCTTTTTCGCACAGCGCGTGTTGAATACGGCGTTGTTATATGGGCTAACGGAGCCGATCTGGACCCCGAATGGCTGTATACAGACAGTGTGCCGGCACGGTAGCGATACGTGAACGCCTGATATGAAGAGAGCTGTTTTACAGCCAAACGGGGAGAATAAGACGTGAGAACCAGTAATAAAGCGATCAAAAAGCGCGTCTTCGACATCATCCAGATCAGCAACACCAGCGACGGCCTGAGCCGCAGCTTTGATATTTGCCTCGTGGCGGTCATCATCGCGAATATTCTGGTCATGTTCCTGGAAACGTTCCAGTCGCTCCGGCCGTATTACGCCCTTTTTCGGGGCGTTGAAATCGCCACGGTCGCGCTGTTCGCGGTCGAGTACCTTTTGCGCGTCTGGACGGCGGAATTCCTCTATCCCGACCGCTCCCGTGGGGCGGCGGTGCTGCGCTTCCTCTATTCCTACGACGGCGTCGTGGAGCTTCTGACCATCCTGCCCTTTTTCTTCCTTTCCGGCGCGGTGGCCTTCCGCATGCTGCGGGTGGTGCGCATCTTCCATCTCTTCCGCATCAACGCCAACTACGACTCCTTCAACGTCATTACGTCCGTTCTGCGGGAGAAGAAGAACCAGATCGTCTCATCGCTGTTCATCATCTTCGTGCTGATGCTCGCCTCGTCGCTGTGCATGTATTCCGTCGAGCATCCCGCCCAGCCGGATAAATTCCGCAACGCGCTGTCCGGTGTGTGGTGGAGCGTGTCGGCGCTGCTGACCGTGGGCTACGGCGACGTTTACCCCATCACCGTCATCGGAAAGGCGATGGCGGTGATCATCTCCTTCCTCGGGGTGGGGGCCGTCGCCATCCCGACAGGCATCATTTCCGCCGGATTTGTGGAGCAGTACACAGAGGCCCAAGGCGCCTACGCCCAGGCCGACCAGCGCCTTTCCATGGTCTGCGTGGGGTTTGACAGCCGCTGGATCGGCAAAACCCTGTTTGAGATCGAATCGGAGGAGGGCCTGTTCGTGCTCATCGCCGAACGCGGCGGCGCGGCGTTCCGGCCCGGCGGCGATTTCCGCGTGGCGGAAGGGGACAGGCTGGGCGTTTATCGGCGAAAACTGTAATCGTCTGTTACGGCGCCGATCGCCCTCGCGGAAAGGCGTCTCATTCGTCCCACTCGAACGGCTCGGGCAGCGCGCGGATGACCTCGACCCGGCGAAGGACCGTGTCCGCGTCAAAGGCGGGGAAACCGGAAAGGTAGTGGTTGGCGTATTCCACGCCGTCGACTGTCCAGCGCAGGACGTACAGCTTCTGCGCGCCGGCCAGCTCCCGGATGGCGCCGACCTCGACGTTTTCATTGGCCGGGGAGAGCGTTTCGCCGGAGAGCAGCGTCTCGCCGGTGTCGCCGTCCTCCACGCGCCAGGCGACGGCATGGCTCTCGCGGCTGTCGTTGCCCAGCACCACGGCGTGCGTCCAGTCCACCAATTCGTCCATCATGAGGCACACGGGCCGCTGCACGCGCCGGATGTAGTGATACGCCAGCTTCTTCACGCCGTAGTAGTCCACCACCGCGTCGGAGATCTGCGGCCAGCCGTCGATCATGTTCCACCAGATGACGCCGGTGCGCCGCCATTTTTTCAGGCGCGTCCGCTCGACGAAGAATTTCTTCGCCTCGGCCTGCACGATCTGCGACAGGCGGCTGAACCTGCTGAGGTCTTCCGGCGCATGGCCGAAGAAAATGCCCACCTGGTCGTGCATCAGGCGGATGCGGCTGTAGCCCCGGCGGCCCTTGGGCAGGTAGTCGGTGTCGTGGGTGTCCCAGGAATCGTTGTTCAGCCAGGGCGTGAGCTTCTCCCCGGGGATGAATTTCTTCAAAGACGACACGGCGGGACAGCCGTGGTAGCCGCATTCGCTGATGAAGTGCGCCCGGGAGTGCTTGTAGAAATCGTCCTTGAAATAGGCGCGCGCGCCCCAGTTGTGCTGCTCGGGCACGTCGTAGCGGGCGATGCCCTCGGGAATGTAGGGCGAGGAGGGCAGGAACACGCGCCAGGGGTCGTTCATGCTGACCACGCGGGGCAGGACTTCGCGGGTGAGCGGGTTGTAGCGGTTGGCGTCGGTGGGATAGCCGCGGCCCACCTGGCCCTCGTCGCACTCGTTGTCGCCCGCCCAGAGGAGGATGGAGGGGTGATTGCGAAGCTTCCGCACCACGCTGACCGCTTCCCTTTCCAGCGCGGCGGCGAAGGCCGGGTCGGTGGGATAGACGGCGCAGGCCATGGCGAAATCCTGCCACACCATGACGCCGTATTCGTCGCACAGGTCGAAAAAGCGGTGATCCTCGTATACATTGCCGCCCCAGCAGCGCACGATGTTGCAGCCGCAGTCGCGGAAGAGCGCCAGCGCCGCGTCCACGCGTCCGGCGTCGCGGCTGTGCAGCGCGTCCATAGGCACCCAGTTCGCGCCCTTGGCCAGAATGGGCACGCCGTTGCATGTGATCCTGAACTCGCCCGCGTCTCCCGGCTTCATCACCTGCTCGATGTTGAAGCGCCGCAGGCCCACCCGCAGGCGCGATTCGTCCACTGGCAGGCCGTCCTTCAGGAGCGTCACGGTGGTGTCGTAGAGATTCTGCTCGCCGTAACCGGCGGGCCACCACAGCTTCGGCGCGGACACGTCGATGTCGAAGCCGCCGCTCACGAACAGCAGCTTCTTCTCGCGATCGAAGGAAGAATCGCCGCAGCGGCCACGTACGCGCACGCTGTAGCCCTCGATGAAGGGGTCGTCCGTCTCGAAGCGCACGCGGCAGGCGAGGCGGGCGGAGGCGGCGTCGGCGCGGATCGGAGCGATGTACACCTGCGTGAGGCGCGTGGCTTCGCGCGCCTCCAGCCGCACGCCCCGCCACAGCCCGGCGGACAGCAGCCGCGGCATGATGTCCCAGCCGAAGGAGGAGGCGGGCTTGCGGATGCGGGTGTATTCGTCGCTGCCCTCGCAGCCGATGAGCATGGCGGGGAAGTCCTGCTTCCGGGCCTCGTTGAGCGCCGAGCGGATGCGCACCCGCAGTGTGTTCGTTTCGCCGGGCCGGAGCGCGGCGGTTGCGTCGAACTCATGCGCGATGAACATATTGTCCGCCTCGCCGAGCTTCATGTCGTTCAGGAACACTTCGGCGTATGTATCTATGCCCTCGAACACCAGCGCGCATTTCTTGCCCGCGCACTCGGCCGGCGCGTCGAAATCGCGCTCAAACCACCACTGATAGAATTCATATTTCCGGAAATCATAGAGGTTCCGATCGTAGAACGGGTCGTCCGCCAGCCCGGCGCGCATCAGGTCGAGTTCCACGTTGCCGGGCACCTGCGCTTCGATTGAGGGCCAGCCCGCTTGCGACAGTTCGGCCGACGTCGCGGGGAGCGGGCCGTCTTCAGGATGGTAAAAGAGCCGCCAGGAGCCGTTCAGCGAGAGAGAAAGCATGCCGCGCACCTCCTAAAATGAACCTTTTTTACAGTTCCATCATAGCACGAACGGCGCGGATGCGCAATCGGTTTTTGCGGCCTTCGCGCGCTTCATAGGGCCGCGTCGCGCCGCTCCTCCAGCAAACGCAGCGGCGAGGCGTGCGGGCTGTAGCGTGCCTGCACTTCCAGCGGCCCGCCGAACAGGCAGCCGGGATCGCCCGTCTCCGCGCGGTATGCCGCCACGCGCTCGGCGCGGCCGGGCGGGGCTACGCGCACGCGCGCCACGTCGCCGCAGGGCGCTTTGTTCTGCGTCATAAAAACACCTCCCGCTTACAGCATGTCCCTTTGGAAAGGAATCATGCGGCGGGAGGCGTTCGCTTTTGGGATTATTCCTGCCAGTGTTTCAGCTGTTTCAGCTGCGCGGCGTAGAAGGGACGGGCCTGCTCGGGCGTCCATTGGTCGTTCGGCATGTGGGTCACGAGGAAATCCACCAGATCATCCAGGCTCTTGTAGACGAATTCGCCGTCCGCGTAGCACCACTTGCAGTAGTCCTCGTTGAAGGCGCCGTCGGGTTCGCGGCTGAGGGATCCGTCGTCCAGCGGCATGCCGCAGCACTGGCAGACCAGTTTGCGCGGCGAGCCGAGCAGCGTGTTGATGGACACGTCGTAAAGCGCGGAAAGCTGCTTGAGGGTATCGGGGCCGGGCAGCGTTTCGCCGCGCTCCCAGCGGGAGACGGCCTGCCGCGTGACGAAAAGCCGATCGGCCAGGTCGTCCTGCGTCATGCCGGACTTGTTTCTCAGGGACACGAGAACGTCTTTCGCTTCCATGTATTCTGCACCTCCTGGCCTTATTATAGCCGCCGCCCGATGAAAAGGCAAGCAACAGACTGTTTCCCCGCGAAAGATGACGCGCGATTGCCTGTCACTCGACGAAGGTACCGCCTTTTCGCGCAAGGATTTATAGGTTTCACGGGAGAAAAGAAGCCGTGAAACCCAAGCGGGAGGTGACGCGTTTGCTGGATTACGAGAAGAAAAACGGAACGGTTTTCGTGCGGCTGTCGGGAGAACTGGACCACAGCCGCGCGGAGGCCATCCGTCCGGAGCTGGACGAGTTGATCGCCGACCGGTCGGTGCGGCGGCTGGTGTTCGACTTCGGCGGACTGGAATTCATGGACAGCTCGGGCATCGGCATGCTGATCGGCCGCTACAAGCTGATGCAGGATCGGGGCGGCAGCGTGGCCGTGATGCCCGGCGGGCGGCGCGTGGAGCGCATGATGGAGCTCAGCGGGCTGTACCGGATCATCGAGAAGCTGGCGTAGGGAGGCGGAGACATGAAAATCATCAACGAAATGCGGCTGGATTTCTGGCCGCGCCCGGAAAACGAATCCCTGGCCCGCATGGTGATCAGCGCGTTCATCATGCCGGTCAATCCCACGCTGGAGCAGCTGGGAGACGTAAAGACAGCGGTCTCGGAGGCGGTGACGAACGCCATCGTGCACGGCTATCGCGAGGCGCGGGGGCTGGTTCGGCTGCGGGCTTCGCTGGACGAGGAGGGCGGCCTGAGCGTGGAAATCGCGGATAAGGGCTGCGGCATCGCGGATGTCGAGCAGGCGCGCCGTCCCTTCTTCACCACCATGGAGGACGCCGACCGCTCGGGCATGGGCTTTACCGTGATGGAGAGCTTCATGGACGAGGTGGAGGTGATTTCACAGGTGAACAGCGGCACCATCGTGCGCATGAGGAAGCGCCTCGCGCCGGCGCATGCCCTGGCGCGCGAGGCGTGACCGCCCAGTCGGACAAAAGCGATCGGGAGCTGATCGAAGCCATACGCCAGGGCGACAGGGCGGCGCTGGAGCAGATGGCGCTGCGGCATGACGCGCTGGTGCACTACGTCGTGAAGCGGTTCGAGGGCCGGGGACGCGAGCGCGACGACCTGATACAGCTGGGGCGTCTGGGCCTCATAAAGGCGGCCCGCAATTTTGATCAGGACGCCTATCAGGTGCGTTTTTCGACCTACGCCGTGCCGCTCATCATGGGGGAGATTCGCCGCTTTCTGCGGGATGACGGCCAGGTGCACGTGGCCCGTTCCATCCGCGAAAACGCCGCGCGCCTCGCCCGCCTGCGGGAGGAATGCGGCGACGGACTGCCGCTGGACGAGATGGCGAGGCGGCTTGGCCTTTCGCGGGAGGACGCGCTGCTCGCCATGGAGGCGGGCTACGGCGTGCGCTCGCTGAGCGAGCCGCTGGGCGACGGCGACCTGCTCCTCGAGGACACCATCGGCGAGGACGACACGGCGCGCCTGGTGAGCCGGATCGACCTCATGGCCATGCTGGACAGCCTGCCGCCCCAGGAGCGCGAGCTGATCCGCCGCCGCTATTTCCTGGAACAGACGCAGACCAGCATCGCGGCGGAGCTGGGCATGACACAGGTGCAGGTTTCCCGCATGGAGAGCCGGATCCTCAAGCGGCTGCGCGGCATGGCGGGATGAGAGAGACTGGGGAATGGGGTGTGTCCCTCATTCCCCGGAGGCTTTGTCGGCGATGAGGGCGATGAATTCGCCGTTGGTGGGCTTGTCGCGCTCGGAAAACAATTTGACGCCGAGCATCTGGTTGGTGTTTTCGAGGCGGCCGCGGTTCCAGGCGACCTCGATGGCGTGGCGCATGGCGCGCTCCACCTTGCTGGAGCTGGTGCCGTAGCGCCGGGCGATGCCGGGATAGAGCTCCTTTGTGATGCGGTTGATCACGTTGTGGTCTTCCATGACCATGCGAACGGCCTCGCGCAGGTACTGATAGCCCTTCACGTGGGCGGGAATGCCGATGGAGAGGAAGAGGTTGGCCACGCGCTCGTCGGGCGTCCAGCGCGCGTAGGAGACGGGCGGCTCAACCGGCCCCGGCGCGAGGGGCGCGAGGGGAGACTCGTCGTTCATCACCGCGCGCAGCTGCTCGTGGATGCGCTCCGGTTCGGCGGGCTTGACCATGAAGTAACTGGCGCCGAGCTCGACGGCGCGGTTGACCACGGTGTCGGTTTTCAGCGCGCTGTAGACGACCACGCGGGGCGGTTTGTCGAGGCGGCGCAGCTCCCGCAGCACGCCGAGGCCGTCCAGGCGCGGCATGACGATGTCCAGCAGCACCATGTCCGGGCGTTCGCGGGCAATGAGCTCCAGCGCGTCGGCGCCGTTGAGGGCCTCGCCGGCGAGCGAGACGTCCTCCTGACGGGAAAAATAGGCGGCGAGGCCCTGAACGAGGGTGGCGTTGTCATCCACAAGGAGCAGTGAAAAGGCGTTCATAAATGATCCCTCCGTGACAGAATGTGTGTACTTGTCCCATCTGGAATCTATATATGCGCGCGCCTTGCGGGAAATGACATAATCTGTGATATTTCTCGCCGGTTCAGGAACAAAAAACCGGGGCGTTCGCGCCAGGCGAACGCCCCGGAAGACCTATTTGGGATTACTGGATCTTGACGCCGTGGATGCGGGCGCCGCGCGTGCCGATAACGAGCATGTCGTCGAAGATGGCGGGGGAGCCCTCGATGTTGCTTCCGTCGATCTCGATGGAGGTGATCAGATCGCCGGTCTCGGCGTTGATCATGCGCATGATGCTGTTCGAGTTGGCCTGGAACAGATAGGCGCGGCCGTTCGAGTCAAAGGTCAGCGTGGGGGAGGACCAGCTGTAGCCGCCGATGTCCAGCGACCAGACTTCCTCGCCCGTGGATTTGTTCAGCGCGTACAGCATGTTGCAGCGGCCCTTCTCGCCGTTCACGCGGGCCACGGTGAAGAACACCAGGCCGTCAACGGAGCCCTTGCCGCAGGCGGGCGTGGCGAAGCAGCCGCCGTGGCCGCTGCTGTCGCTGACCTCAACGCTCTTGCACCAGATTTCCTCGCCGGTCATGGCGTTCAGGCACCGCATGTGCACCTTGCCCTTGCCGTTCTTGGCGGAGAGGTCCAGCTCTGTGCCGGTGTAGATGAACACGCCGTCCTTGGTCTCCTCGAGCACGAGCGAGCCGTCGGTGTCGTCGCCGGCATAGAAGTTCCACAGGGGCTTCATCTGGTTCAGGTCCAGGCAGGTGATCAGGCCGGAGTTATCGGCGAAGTAGGCGTAGTGGTTGTACACCACGACGGAGTTCTCCATGCCGGGCCGCGTGGTCACCTTGGATTCATACCAGTAGCGGTCGATGACCGGGTCGATGGAGATCGTGCCGGCCGACGCGTTGTAGGCGGTGTTCAGGGTGATGGTGTAGAGCAGGCCGTTCTCGCCGATCCAGATGCAGGTGTCCGTCTCGCCGTCCACGATGGGCGCGCAGTCGGAAGCGTACCAGTGGCGCGTGGCGAACTCGTCGCGGCCGTTGATGAACAGCAGCTGGGTCTGGTCGATCAGGCTGAAGATGCGCATGCCGATCTTCACGGCCTGGCCGTCGACCTCGTCGATGCCCTGGCCGACGTACAGGAGCGGGTAGCCCCTGGGGTCGATCGTGACGCTGCCCTTGATGGGCGCGCCGATGACGATGGGATCGCGGGTGAACTCGCCGTCCTCCAGGTCGAAGAAGTAGATCTTGCCGTCCATGGTGGCGTAGATGACCTCCACCAGGCCGGCCTTGGCCTTCTTCTCATCCTTGATGTTCATGTTCTGGATGGTCTGGCTGTCCCAGCGGACGATGGCGGGCTGGCCCGTCCAGCCGACGCCGGTCCAGTCGTCGATGCCGCCGATCTTGAAGGAGTACTTGAGCGCCAGCGCGTCGGCGTTGTTCGGCACAGTGCCCCAGGAGCCGATGTCGCGGTAGTTGTTGCCGCGGAAGGTGGTCACGCCCTCCAGCTTGGAGTACTGGTCGGAGGCCACGATGCTGATCCGCTCGGTGCGGGAATAGGCCTTTGTCTCCGTGCCGTCGGCGTAGACCTTGGTCGCCACCTTGTAGGCTTCAGGTTTCTGCGCCTCGGCTATGGCTTCCTCGTCGACCTCCTCATTGCCGATGGGAAGCGGCGTGGCGGTGGGCACGGGGGTGGGAACGACCGTGGGAATGGGAGTGGGCACGGGGGTCGGCGCGGGCGTCGCTTCCGGCGTCGGCTCGGGGGTGGGCGTCGCGTTGATGCTGTTGACGAGCTCGCTGGCCGTGTCGGGATTGGCCAGCAGCATGAAGCCGGTCAGCGCCAGCAGCAGGATCACCGCGATGAGCCATATGGCCCACAGCACGCGCGAAACGCGGCGCGTGCGACGGGCCTTCTGGGCTTTTTTCTTTGCTTTCTTCTTCGCCATGGTATTAACTCCTTATGTTTCGCGAAGTCGCCGCCGGATTACTGGTTGGCCTCGGGCTCCGGGAAGATCTTGTTCACAAAGCTGACGCGGCTGCCCACGTTTTCGCGGACCCAGTCGAGCTTGAGATAACCCGCCGATTCGCCGACGCGCAGGGCGAGCGCGACCAGGGCCAGCAGCAGGAAGATGGCGATCAGGGCTTTGAGGAAGCCGAAGATGCGCTTGCCGGCGCTGATTTCGTCGTCATCATCGTCGTCGTAATCGTCGTCTTCGTCGTCGTAATCGGTGTCGTCTTCCTCTTCGTCCTCGTCCTCGTCTTCATCCTCGTCGTCATCGTCGTCGTTGAAGACGATCTGCTTCTTCATGGGCTTGCGCGCCTTCTTGACCTTGCCTTCGTCCTCCTCCTCGTCGTCTTCGTCTTCCTCGTCTTCGTCGTCATCCAGGACGATGACGGGCTTTTTGCGCTCGGTCTTGGCGCGCACGGGCTTGTATTCGACGGTGGGCTGCTCGTCGTCTTCCGCGATGGAGTCGCTGAGCTTGTCGAGCTCGTCCTTCGCTTTTTCTTCCTTCGCGCCGGCGGCTTCAGCCAGCATCCTGCGTTCGCGGCGGGAGAGGGAAGGCGTCTCGCTCATGCCTTCGGCCATCATCTCGGTCATCGTCTTCTGGTTGTTGTCCATGTTGTTCAATTCTCCTTCCATATTGCTCGCGCGGCGCGCTTCTCTTTCTGCTTTCTTTGTCTTTCTCTTTTTTATTTCAACGACGGGTTCGTCGTCATCGTCTTCCGATGAATCGTCTTCGTCGTCTTCGTCCTCATCTTCGTCGTCTTCGTCTTCTTCGTCGTCGTCGCCGCGGCGCTTGAAGAGACCCTTGATTTTGCCGGCAAGGCCGCCGAAGAAGGACGGGCCGTCCTCGTCGCCTTCATCCTCGTCTTCTTCTTCGTCGTCTTCGTCTTCCCCGTCGTCTGTTTCACTGTCGGCGGGCGTATCCTCCTCCGGCGACGCGGCGTCCGGATCGACGGGCGTTTCTTCCTCCGGGAGGGCGGGGATTTCGATTTCGACGGGTTCTTCTTCCTGATCGGCGACGGGCGCTTCGGCTTCAACGGGCGCTTCCTCTGGCCCGGCGGGCGGTTCGGCGGCGACTGGCGTTTCCGCTTCTTCGGCCGGCGTATCAGTTTCTCCGGCGGGCGTTTCTTCTTCGGTCTCGTCCTCGCCTTCCCCTTCGTCCTCGTCTTCCTCGTCGTGGCGCCGTCCGACCGATTTCAGCAGACCGCCGATCGAACTGCCCAGGGCGCTGAAGCGGGCGCTGACGCCGTGCAGCAGGTTGGAAAAACCGCCGCCCCCGGCCTCGTCTTCGCTGTCTTCTTCATCGTCCTCGCTGTCTTCGTCGTCCTCGCCGTTATCGCCTTCGTCCACCGGTTCCTCCTCCGCGTTTTCGTCGGCCTCATCCTCCGGCTCGAATGTCTCTTCCTCCGCCTCGAGGATTTCCTCGGCCGCCAGGGCTTCCTCGGCCGCTTCCCCGGCGGACTCAAAGGCGTCCTCGCCTACGAATCCGGCTTCCGCGACCGCCTCCGCGGCGCTGGCCACAACCTGCGCGGCCACGTCCTCGGCGGCTTCCACATCCGCTTCCACATCTGCTTCCGGGATGTCGGTCGGAATGTCGGCGGGTTCGCGTTCATCGGCTGGATTGAACTGATCGACGGGCGCTTCCTCTGCGGCGGGCTCAGCCTGAACGACGGGCTGCTCCCGGAGGATGGTTTCCTCCTGCGCGGCCGGCTCGTCCTGAACGGGCTGCGGCTTTTGCGGCGCGGGCTTTTCGACCGGCTCGGCCTTCGGCGCGCTCACGGCGGGTCGCGCCTGAGCGGGACGCGGCTTTGCCGCCGCGGCTTCCTGCCGCCTTTTTTCCTGCATCTTTTTTCGGAATTCGTAATATTCGCGTTCGACGTCTTTTGCGTCTCTGGGCATGACTGTATGCACCTCGATTGGCTGTGTCCATGTCCGACGACGCGGACAGACAACGCCGCATAATATCCATAAGTAGTCCTATACATTATATCATAGAAACGCGCAAACGCAAGGTCATTGCGGAAAAATAGCACAAATTTTTCAACGCGCATAAAGAAAAGCGGAAAACAACGGGGACAAACCGCGCGAAGGCGGCATATTTTCACGATTTGCCCTTGCATTTCGCGCAATACTGTGTTAAAGTGTACGTTGGATAAGCATCATGCGGGGGGAGGCATTGACATGCAGATCAGATCCAACGAGGAGCAGCTCAATCTGCTCGTGCGCGCGCTCCTTTCTCTCGAGACGGAAGAGGAAGCGAAAAACCTGCTCACCGATCTGTGCACCATTCGCGAGGTTCAGGATCTGGGCCAGCGGATGGAGGTGGCGCGGCTCCTGCGGGAACAGATGACCTACAACGTCATCGCCGAGATCACGGGCGCGTCCACGGCCACGATCAGCCGCGTGAACCGCTGCCTGGTCTACGGCGCGGGCGGCTACGGCACGGTGCTGGAACGCCTGGAGAAAGGCGAAGAAAATGATTGATCTGACGATGCTGAACCCGCCGCAGCGCGAGGCGGTGCTGGCAGGGGAAGGGCCGCTGCTGGTGCTGGCGGGTGCGGGCTCGGGCAAGACGCGGGTGCTCACCCATCGGGTAGCGCGGCTCATCGACGACGGCGTCGCGCCCTGGTCGATACTGGCCATCACCTTCACCAACAAGGCGGCCCGGGAGATGAAGGACCGCATCCGGACGCTGGTGGGCGATCAGGCGGACGACGTGTGGGTGTCGACGTTTCACGCCTGCTGCGCGCGCATCCTGCGGCGCGACATCGAGAAGCTGGGTTATCAGCGCGGCTTCTCCATATACGACGACGACGATCAGATGGGGCTTGTCAAGGCCATCGTGAAGGACATGAACCTGAACGACAGGATGTATCCGCCCCGTGAGATCAAGACGATCATCTCCGACGCCAAAAACCGGCTGCTCCTGCCCGGCGAATGGGAGAAGGAGGCGGGCGGCAATTTCCGCAGCAAGAAGATCGCCGAGGCCTACCGCCGCTATGAGAAGGCGCTCAAGGCCAGCACCGCGCTGGACTTCGACGACCTCATCATGAAGACCATGGAGCTCCTGACCGAACACGCGCCGGCGCTGGATTATTACAGGCGCAAGTTTGAATATATATTGGTAGATGAATACCAGGACACAAACCTGGCGCAGTACGAGCTGGTGCGCCTGCTGGCGGGCGACAAGAAAAACGTGTGCGTTGTGGGCGACGACGACCAGTCCATCTACGCCTGGCGCGGCGCGGATATCCGCAACATTCTGGAATTCGAGAAGGACTTTCCCGGCTGCCGGGTGATCAAGCTGGAGCAGAACTACCGCTCCACCGGCAACATACTGGACGCCGCCAACCAGGTGATCGCGCACAACGCGGGCCGCAAGGAGAAGGCGCTGTGGACGGAGGCGGGCGCGGGTGAAAGGATCCGCGTCTACCGGGCGCAGGACGAGCGCGAGGAGGCGGCGTGGGTCTGTCAGCAGATGAACCAATGGAAGGCCCAGGGCGGGGCCCCGGGCGACGCGGCCGTCCTCTACCGCGCGAACGCGCAGAGCCGCGTGCTGGAAGAGGCGCTGGTGCGCGCGGGGCTGCCTTACCGCGTATATGGCGGCATGAAGTTCTACGAGCGCAAGGAGGTCAAGGACCTGATCGCCTACCTGCGCGCGCTGGTCAACCCGGCCGACGACATGGCCGTGCGCCGCATCATCAACGAGCCGCGCCGGGGCATCGGCGACACCACCGTCGATAAGCTGGCGGAATACGCCGCCGCCGAGGGCTCGTCCCTCTTCATGGCCGCGATGAGCGCGTCGGAGGCGGGCCTGACGGGGCGCGCGCTCTCCGCCGTGGAGAAGTTTTCCGCGCTGATGGAGGAGCTGACGGTTGACGCCGAGACCATGCCCGCCGACGGGTTTCTTCGCCATGTGATCGAAGCGACGGGCTACGAGGAGCAGTTCAAAAAAGTCCAGAATGAGGAGAATGAGAGCCGCCTGGAAAACATCGCCGAGCTGGAGACCGCCGTGAAGGAATACGTGGCGCGGGAGCCGGAGGGCGGCCTGGAGGGCTTCCTCGAAAACGTGGCGCTGGTGACGGACCTGGACGGGATGGACGCCTCGACCCAGGCGCTCACCCTCATGACGCTGCACTCGGCCAAGGGCCTGGAATTCGACCTGGTCGTCATGACCGGCATGGAGGAGGGCGTATTTCCCACCAGCCGGGCGCTTTTTGACGACGAGAAGATGGAGGAAGAGCGCCGCCTCTGCTACGTGGGCATCACCCGCGCCAGAAAGCGCCTGCTCATGAGCTGGGCCCAGACCCGGGCGCTGTACGGCTCGCGGCAGTACAACACGCGCTCCCGCTTCCTGGACGAGGTACCCCGGCGGCTGGTCGAGGACGCCAACATCGCCCGCCGCCCGCAGACGAGGCTGTCCTCGCCCCAGGCCGCGTCGGGCTTTGACGGGATGCGGCGGCCGGCGACCAGGGAGAGCGCCGGGCCCGAGCCGGTGAAGGTGGCCGCGGGCGCGAAGGGACTGGATATCCCCGGCGTGGCGAAGGGCTTCGGTATACCGGGCGTCCGGAAGGGCGCGCAGGCCTTCGCCCAGGACAGGCCGGCGCAGCTGTTCAAGCGCGGCGACCGCGTGCGCCACAGCCGCTTCGGCGAGGGCACGGTGCTGCTGCTCTACGACGGGGACAAGCGCATGACAATCCGCTTCGACGACGGCACGGAAAAGACCTTCGCCGCCGAGCTGGCCCCGGTGGTGCGCGTTGAGGAAGGGACGTAAACGGCATGGCACAGGATGAAATGAGAGCGCTGGTGGACCGGCTCAACGAGACGGCCTACCAATACTATACGCTGGGCGAGCCGACCATTTCCGACAAGGAGTGGGACGCGATGTACGACCGGCTCGCCGCCCTGGAGCGCGAGTCGGGCGTCACGCTGCCCGATTCGCCCACCCGCCGCGTCGGCAGCGCGCCGCTGGCCGCCTTTGAGCAGCACACGCACCTGTCGCCGCTGTGGAGCCTGGACAAGGCCCAGTCCATCGGGCAGGTGCGCGACTGGGCGGCCCGGGCCGAGCGCCTGCGCGCCGCGGCCGTCGAGGGCGGCGAGGCGCTGCCGCCGCTGCGCTTCGTGGTGGAGCACAAGTTCGACGGGCTCACCATCAACCTCACCTATGAGGACGGCGCGCTCATTCAGGCCGCCACCCGGGGCAACGGCGTCACGGGCGAGGCGATCCTGCCGCAGGTCCTGACCATCCGTTCCATCCCAGCCCGCGTGCCCTACAGGGGCCGAATGGAGGTGCACGGCGAGTGCTACATGCGCCTCTCCGCGCTGGAGGCCTACAACAAAACCGCCCAGGAGCCGCTGAAAAACCCGCGCAACGCCGCGGCCGGCGCCCTGCGCAACCTGGACCCGAAGGTCACGGCCGCCCGCCATCTCTCCGCCAGCATGTACGGCGTGGACTACATCGAGGGCCGTTCCTTCCGGGATCACGCCGAGATGCTCGACTTCCTGCGGGACAACCGCTTCCCGGTGTCCGAATGCGAGCTGTGGGCGGAAAACATCGACCAGGTGGTGGAGAATATCCGACAGATCGAGGAAACCCGCGGCGGGCTGGATTACATGATCGACGGCGCGGTGGTCGACATCCGGGATTTCGCCACCCGCCGGGCTCTGGGCTATACCGACAAATTCCCCCGCTGGGCCGTGGCTTACAAATTCGAGGCGGAGGAAGTGACCACGAAGCTGCTCGACGTCACATGGGAGGCCGGCCGCACGGGCAAGCTCACGCCGCTGGCGCATCTTGAGCCGGTGGAGCTGGCCGGGGCGACCATCCGCCGCGCCACGCTCAACAACTGGGGCGACATCCAGAGAAAGCGCGTCCGGTTGAACGCCCGCGTGTGGGTGCGGCGCTCCAACGAGGTCATCCCGGAGATCATGGGCCGTGTGGACGAGTTTGAGCCGGATGAGCGCGACGTGGAAAAGCCCGCCGTGTGCCCGGCCTGCGGGGCGGCGCTCGTGGAGCGCGGGGCGCACATCTTCTGCCCCAACCGGGACGGCTGCATGCCGCAGATCGTCTCCCGCCTGTCGCACTTCGCCAGCCGCGAGGCGATGGACATAGACACCCTCAGCGAAAAGACCGCCGCGCAGCTCTACCAGGAGCTGGGCGTGGCCGAGCCCAGCGCGCTCTACGCCCTGACGGCGGAGCGGCTCGCCGCGCTGGACCGATTCGGCGAGATCAAGGCGCAGAAGCTGGTGGACGCCATTCAGAAGAGCCGCGACTGCGCCCTGGACCGCTTCATCCACGCTCTGGGCATTCCCAACGTGGGCCGGAAGACCGCCCGCGACCTGGCCCAGCGCTTCGGCAGCGTGGAGGCGCTCAGGCAGGCGGACGCGGAGGCGCTCACCGCCATAGACGACGTGGGCGGCGTGGTGGCCGGGAGCATCGTCGATTTCTTTGCCGATCCGCTGAACGCCGCCGAGGTGGACAGGCTGCTGGCCGCGGGCGTGACGCCCCGCGCCGGTGAAGCCGCCCAGGGCGGCCCATTCCAGGGCATGACCATCGTGGTCACGGGCACGCTGGAATCGCTCTCCCGCTCGGAAGCCGAGGAGCTCATCCGCGGCCTCGGCGGAACCGCGGGCTCCAGCGTGTCGAAAAAGACCAGCCTGGTCGTGGCGGGGGAAAAGGCCGGAAGCAAGCTGGAGAAGGCGCAGAAGCTGGGCGTGCCGGTGATCGGCGAGGCCGAGTTCCTGAAGAGGGCCGGCCGCTCATGATTTCGCACGATTTTATTGTTTTAACGAAAAATAAAGCGGATAAACGGGGCATAACGGGGATAAGTGTGCTATAATAATATGAATCCTGTTGGGGAGGAATGGACGATGTACAGCATGACGGGCTATGGCCGCGCCGCCGTCGAGCGCGACGGGCGGGCGCTGACCATCGAGCTCAAGTCAGTCAATCACCGCTTTTTGGATATTTCGTTCCGCATGCCGCGCTCCTTCGGCTTCATGGAGGACGCCATGCGCCGCCAGATCGGCGCGGCGCTGTCGCGCGGGCATGTGGACGTGTTCGCGACCTACCGCAACATGCGCGACGATTCAAAGCTCGTTCAGGTGGACGAGGCGCTTCTGAAGGCGTACATGGCGGCCTTCGACCGCATCGGCGAGACCACGGGCCTGCGCGACGACCGCACGCTGTCCGTGGCGGCCCGCCTGCCGGACGTCATGGCGGTGGCCGAGGCGGAGGAGGATCAGGAGGCGCTGAGGGCTTTGGTCGAGGAGGCGCTTGCCGAGGCCCTTGGCCAGATGCGCCGCATGCGCGCCCAGGAGGGCGAGGCGCTCCGCGCGGATATCGACGAGCGCGTGAATCGCCTGGAAAAGATGACCGAGGCCATTGAGGAGCGCTATCCCCAGACGGTTCTGGAATACCGGCAGAAGCTGGATGCGCGCGTTCGGGAGCTCCTGAGCGGGGCCGCGGTGGACGAGCAGCGGCTCCTGCAGGAAGTGGCGCTCATGGCGGACCGCAGCGCCATCGCCGAGGAGACGGTGCGCCTGCACAGCCATTTCCAGCAGATTCGCGGTTTCCTGACCCAGGCCGAGCCGGCGGGCCGCAAGCTGGATTTCATCGTACAGGAGCTGAACCGCGAGGTCAACACGATCTCCTCGAAATCGCAGGACGTGCCCATCACGAACCTCGTGGTGGAGGCGAAGGCGGAGATCGAGAAGATCCGCGAGCAGGTTCAGAACGTGGAGTAAAGGACGGGAGGTGTCGGCGTGCCGTTCAAGCTGGTCAACATCGGATTTGGCAACATTGTCTCCGCCGGCCGGATCATCGCCATCGTGGGTCCGGAAGCGGCCCCCGTGAAGCGGATGGTTCAGGACGCGCGGGAACGCGGCCTCCTGATCGACGCCACCTGCGGAAGAAGGACGCGCGCCGTGCTGGTCACGGACAGCGGGCATGTCGTGCTCTCGGCCGTGCAGCCGGAGACGATCGCGCACCGCCTGAAAGCGCGCGAATCCATAACGGAAGAGGAAGAGGAGGCTTAACCGGCCATGCACAGGAAAATGACGTTTGTGGTCTCCGGCCCGTCGGGCGTGGGCAAGGGAACGATTTGCGATCGGCTCGTGAAGGAAATGGACGGCCTGGCGCTGTCCGTCTCCTGCGCCACCCGCGCGCCGCGCAGGCTCAAGGACGGCGGCATGGAACAGGACGGCGTCCAGTATCATTTCATTACGCCGGAGCGCTTCCGGCAGATGATTGAAGAGGGCGACTTCTACGAATACGCCAGCGTCCACAACAGTTTCTACGGCACCTCGCGCAGCTTTGTGGAGCAGCAAAAGGACGCGGGAAACGACGTCATTCTGGAAATTGAAATGCAGGGGGCCCTGCAGGTGAAGGCGGCCGACCCGGAGGCCGTGCTGATCTTCATCCTGCCGCCCTCCTACGAGGAACTCAGGCGGCGGCTGGAGGGCCGCCGGTCCGAGACGCCCGAACAGATCGAAAAGCGCCTCTCGGACGCCGCGGGCCAGCTGGCCTTCGCCTACGCCTACGACTATATCGTGGTCAACGACGACCTGGATGAGGCGGTGGAGGCCGTGGCGGGCATCATCCGCACGAGCCGCCGGAGCGCCCGCGCCAACAAGAGATTACTGGACGATTTCAAACGCTCTATGCAGGAGGTAAAGTGATATGCCCATGATCAATCCCCCCATCGGCGAACTGCTCTCCAAGGTTGACTGCCGCTACACGCTGGCTGTGGAAGCGGCCAAGCGCGCGCGGGAGCTGGTCGGCGGCGCGCAGCCGCTGGTCGTTCCCAAGGACACCAAGCCGCTGGTCATCGCCATCGACGAGATCAACCGCGGCCTCATCACTTACACCCGCGCCGACAGCGCGTCCGCGCCCGAAATGGAAGGCGGCGATAAGGAGAGCGAGGCGCAGCCGTAACGGCGATGCGGGCATCCGGGTTTTCGGGGAAGGGAGAAGGGAACATGCTGGAAGGAAAGTGCGTCGTATTGGGCGTGACGGGCGGCATCGCGGCCTACAAGGCCTGCGAGATTGTGAGCCGGCTGAAAAAGCTGGGCGCGAACGTGCGCGTCGTCATGACGGAAAACGCCTGCCGCTTCGTGGCGCCGCTCACGTTTGAGACGCTTTCGGGCAACCAGACCTACGTGAGCTCCTTCGAGCGCGCCTTCGAGATCGAGCACATTTCGCTGGCGAAGTCGGCCAATCTGTTCCTCGTCGCCCCGGCCACGGCCAACATCATCGGCAAGATCGCCTGCGGCATCGCGGACGACCTGCTTTCCACCACGGCCATGGCGGTCACGTCGCCCACGCTTCTCGCCCCGGCGATGAACAGCGCCATGTACCGAAGCCCTGCCACGCAGGCTAATCTTGAGACCCTGCGCGCGAGAGGCGTTCAGTTCGTGGGGCCGGAGAGCGGCGTCCTCGCCTGCGGCGACGTGGACATCGGCCGCATGAGCGAGCCGGAGGCCGTCGTGAAGCGCGTCTGCGAGCTGCTCTGCCCCCGGCGCGACCTGGAGGGCAGGCGCGTGCTGGTCACGGCCGGGCCCACCCGCGAGATGCTCGATCCGGTGCGCTTCCTCTCGAACCGGTCCACAGGGAAGATGGGCTTTGCCGTGGCGGAGGCCGCGGCGGCGCGGGGCGCTCAGGTGACGCTGGTGTCCGGGCCCGTCTCGCTGAACACGCCCAAGGGCGTGGAGCGGGTGGACATCACCTCCACGCTGGAACTTTTCGACGCGGTGACCTCCCGGGCGAAAGAGGCCGACATTGTGATACAGGCAGCCGCGCCGGCGGATTTCAGGCCTGCGGCGGCGTCTGCCCACAAGATCAAGAAGGACGGCGGCGGCATGGCGCTGGAGCTGGCGGCCAACCCGGATATCGCCGCGCAGCTGGGCCGCGACAAGCGGGAAGGGCAGATTCTCGTGGCCTTCGCCGCGGAGACGGACGACCTCATAGACAACGCGGAAAAGAAGCTGGCGAAGAAGAACGCCGACATGGTGGTGGCCAACGACGTGACCATGCCCGGCGCGGGCTTCGGCGTGAACACCAACTGCGTCACGCTTATCACCCGCGAAGACAAGCGTTCGCTCCCGCTGATGAGCAAGCGCGACGTGGCGGACGCCATTCTGGACCGGGTGCTGGAGCTGATGCGCGCATGACGGAATACGCCGAGGTCATCGTCGATCTCTCCAGCGAGCAGGTCGACCGGCTCTTCACCTACCGCGTCCCGGAGGGCATGCGCCTGACGCCCGGCCAGCGGGTCGAGGTCCCGTTCCGCACAAAAAGCCTGGAGGGCTTTGTCATAGACATCCGCGACAAGACCGAGCTGGATGAAAAAGTCATCCGGCCGGTCCTTCGCGTTCTGGAGGATTATCCCGCCGTGCTGCCGGAGCTGATCGAGCTGGCTCAGTGGATGAAGAAGCGCTACCACTGCAACCTTGTGGACGGCCTGCGGCAGATGATTCCCGCCCAGATGCGGGGCGGCCGCGTGCGGGAAAAGACGGTGGACATGGCGGCGCTGCTGGTAAAAGGCGAGGCGCTGGAAGCGGCGATGGCGGCGAACGCGCGCGCGCCGAAGCGGCAGGAGGTCCTGCGGCTGCTGGCGGAGGGGCCCAAGCCCGTGCCTTTTCTGAACTCGGTGGCCCCCGGCGCGGCGAAAAAGCTGGCCGAAATGGGTCTCATCGGGATCACGGAGAGCGGCGTGCGCCGCACGCCCTACGCGGCGCTGGAGGGCGGCCTCGCGCCTGATCCGGAGCTGATGCCCGCGCAGAAGGCGGCGGTGGAGCGCATCGGCGCGGCGCTGGAGAACGGCGGCGGGCGGTTTCTGCTGCACGGGGTGACCGGCAGCGGCAAGACGGAGGTGTACATCCGCGTCATCCGCCAGGCCCTGGCCTCCGGCCGCGGGGCCATCATTCTGGTGCCGGAGATCTCCCTTACGCCGCAGATGGTGGACTGGTTCCGCCGGCGCTTTGGGGGCGACGCGGCGGTGCTGCATTCGCGGCTGTCCGCGGGGGAGCGTTTCGACGAATGGCGGCGCATCCGTTCGGGCGAGGCGAAGGTGGTCATCGGGGCGCGCTCGGCGGTGTTCGCGCCGCTGGAGAGGATCGGCGTCGTCATCGTGGACGAGGAGCACGAGTCGAGCTACATTTCCGATAAGCGCCCCCGCTACGACGCCCGGGAGGTGGCCCGCTGGCGGGCCGACCGCCACGGCGCGGCGCTGATACTGGGCAGCGCGACGCCTTCCATCGCCACCTACATGCGCGCCATGCCGGGCGTGAAGCCGGTTAATCGGCTGGAGCTCATTGAGATGAACGAGCGCGTGAAGGGACGCGCGCTCCCCGAGGTGCAGGTGGTCGACATGCGCGACGAGCTGGTTCGGGGCAATAAGTCCATCTTCAGCGCGGCGCTGATGAGCGCCATGCAGGAGACCCTTGACGCGGGGCGACAGGCCATACTGTTCATCAACCGGCGGGGCTATTCGACGTTCGTCTCCTGCCGCGCGTGCGGCTATGTGGAGCGCTGCAACCAGTGCGACGTGTCCATGACCTATCACCAGGCGGACGGCATGCTGCACTGCCATTACTGCGGCGACATGCGCCTGCCGCCGAAGCTGTGCCCCCAGTGCGGCAGCCGGTTCATCAAGTACTTCGGCACGGGCACGCAGAAGGTGGAGGAGGAGGTCAGATCGCTCTTCCCCCAAGCGAAGACGCTGCGCATGGACGTGGACACCACCGGCGCGAAGGACGCGCATGAGACGATCCTCAGCGCGTTCCGACGGGGCGAGGCCCAGGTGCTCGTCGGCACCCAGATGATCGCCAAGGGACTGGACTTCCCGAACGTGACGCTGGTGGGCGTCGTGGCGGCAGATCTGTCGCTGCACGTGCCGGATTACCGGAGCGTGGAGCGCACTTTCCAGCTCATCACCCAGGTGGCCGGGCGCGCGGGCCGGGCGGAGTATCCCGGCAAGGTCATATTGCAGACCTACGACCCGGAGCATTACGGCATCGAGCTGGCCGCGAAGCAGGACTACCGCGCCTTCTACTTTAAAGAGGTCACCATGCGCCGTCGGGGGCTGTATCCGCCCTTCACGGTGCTGGCGCGGCTGCTGGTGTCCTCAAAGAGCGAGGAAACGGCCCGGGCCGCGGCGCTGGACCTGGAGGCCCGGTTTAACGAATTGCTTGACAGCCGTCCCGATTGGCGGCGTGATGTCGTTCAGATGCGCGCGCTGGAAGCGCCCCTCAAGACGCTGCGGGGCGAGGCGCGCTGGCAGGTGTTTATAAAGATGTACGCGCGGCCGAGCGCGGACGAAGTGATTTCTCAGATGGAGGCGCTGGAGCGGCTGGAGTTCGAGGGCGCGCGGGTGGAGCTGGAGGTCAATCCGAACGCGATGCTGTGAACACCGCGATGAAAGGAGATAGGGGAGCATGGCGGTTTTGAAAATCGTGAAGCTGGGGGAGAACGACGTGCTGCGCAAGAAGGCGCATCCGGTCAAGCTGATCGACAGGCGCACGCAGGCGCTTTTGAAGGATATGACTGAGACGATGTACGCCGCGGAGGGTGTGGGCCTGGCCGCGCCGCAGGTGGGCATCCTGCGGCGGATCGTGGTGATCGACGTGGGCGACGGGCTGGTGGAGCTCATCAATCCGGAAATCATTGCCTCCGAGGGCGCGGAGGTCGGCGCGGAGGGCTGCCTCAGCGTGCCCGGCCGCCGCGGCACGGTGGAGCGCCCCACGAAGGTGGTCGTGCGCGCGCTGGACCGCAAGGGCCGCCAGATCGAGTTCACTGCCGAGGGCTTCTTTGCCCGCGCGGTATGCCACGAGCTGGATCATCTGGACGGCGTGGTCTATGTGGACAAGATGATCGAGGACGTGACCGAGCAGATGATGAAGGACAGCGAGGAGGGCAAGTGATTTGAGGATCGTCTTTATGGGAACGCCGGAATTCGCCGTGCCCTCCCTGCGGGCGCTCATCGACGCGGGCTATGAGGTCGCCGGCGCGTTCACGCAGCCGGACAGGCCCGCCGGGCGCGGCAACAAGCTCGCCGCTTGCCCGGTCAAGCAGCTTGCGCTGGAAAAGGGCGTGCCGGTGTTTCAGTTTGAGAAGATTCGCCGCCGCGAGGGGCGCGAGGCGCTGGAGGCGCTGAAGCCCGACCTGGTGGTGACGGCGGCCTTCGGCCAGATCCTCTCCCAGCGCATCCTGGACATCCCGCCCCTGGGCACGCTGAACGTACACGCCTCGCTGCTGCCCGCTTACCGCGGCGCGGCCCCGATCAACTGGTGCATCGCCCTGGGCGAGAAGAAAGCCGGCGTGACGACGATGTTCACCGACGCGGGCATCGACACCGGCGACATGGCGCTCTCCGTCGAGACGGAGATCGGCGAGCTGGAGACGGCGGGCGAGCTCACCGCGCGGCTGAGCGAGATGGGCGCGGCGCTGCTCATCGAGACGATCCGCCGCATCGAGGCGGGGAACTGCCCTCGGGTGAAGCAGGACGAGGCGAAGATGAGCCACCAGCCCATGCTCAGCCGGGAGGACGGGCTGATCGACTGGACCATGAGCGCGGAAGCCATCGCCTGCCGCGTGCGGGGTTTCAACCCCTGGCCGGGCACCTTCACCTACCTGCCGGACGGCGGCGCGATGAAGCTGTGGCTGGCGCGGGCAGCGGGGGACGCGGGGCAGGGCAGGCCCGGCGAGGTGATCGAGGCCTCGGCGAAGAAGGGCCTGTTCATCGCCTGCGGCGAGGGCGCGCTGGAGGTGCTCGAAATGCAGGCCCCCGGCTCCAAAAGGATGAACGCAAAGGCCTATCTGATGGGCAAGCCTCTGCCCGTCGGGACGATATTCAGCAGGGAGAGAGAATAGATGGGCGATCAGCGCTTCAACAATCATTCAAACGGACGGCGCAACACGGCCAGCCGCCCCGCGGGCGAGGGAAAGCCCGGCCAGGGCCGGCGCGCCGTTCCGGGCAGGCCCGGCGGGGATCGCAAGCCCGCCGCGCCGAAGAGCATGGACGCGCGCAAGCTGGCGCTGAGCGCGCTGTGCGACGTGACCATCACGGACGCCTACGGCAACCTCGCTTTGGACAAGCGCCTGCGGGCGGCCGATCTGTCGCCGGAGGACAAGCGGCTGGCGACGAACATCTTCTATACCGCGCTGGAAAACCGCATGTACATCGACTACCTGCTGGCGCAGTTCATCGAGTACATGCCGGAGGAGAAGGTCATCCGCGAGATACTGCACATCGCCGCGGCGCAGATCCTGTATATGGATCGCGTGCCGGATTACGCGGCGGTCGATCAGGCGGTCAGCCAGGTCCGATCTCTCAACCGGCCCCAGTACGCGCCCATGGTGAACGGCGCGCTGCGCAACCTCATCCGCGCGCGGGACGCGGGCGAATTGAAGCGGCCTGACCGGGAGGCCAACCCAGTCCGCTACCTCTCCATCATGCACTCGCTGCCGGAGACCATGGTGGCGCGGCTGGTTCAGGATTACGGCGCGGACACGGCGGAGCAAATCGTGTCCTACAAGCCCTCGGAGCACTGGGAGACCGTGCGCCCGAACCTGAACGAGATCGACGACGAAGCCTTTGAAAAGCTGATGGACGCCCGCGGCTGGCACTTCATGCCGGGCACCGTGCCCCACAGCTGGCATGTGATCGGCGCGGGCGATCTGCCCTCCGACCCGGACTACCGGCGCGGCCTGTTCAGCGTTCAGTCGGAAAGCTCCATGCTGGCGGCGCTGGCCGTCGGCGCAAAGCCGGGCATGAACATTATCGACGCCTGCGCCGCGCCGGGCGGCAAGACGGCGCTCATGGCCGAAATGATGCGCGGCTCCGGCCGCGTGTACGCCTACGAGCTGCACGACCATCGGGTGGAGCTCATCAGAAAGACCGCCATGCGGCTGCGGCTTTACAACATCCGCCCCATCCAGGCGGACGCCACCGTCTTCCGCCCGGAAAACGAGGGCGTGATGGACGCGGTCCTGCTGGACGCGCCCTGCTCCGGCGTGGGCGTGATGACCAGCAAGCCCGACCTCAAGTACCGCCTGAAGGACGAGAAGATCGAGCCCATCGTGGCGGAGCAGAAGAAACTCCTGGATACCTGCTGCCGCTATGTGAAGCCCGGCGGCACGCTGGTGTATTCCACCTGCACGCTGTTCAGGGAAGAGAACGGCGGGCAGATCGCCGCGTTCCTGGAGCGGCATCCCGAGTTTGAACTGATTGAGGACGATCAATGGCTGCCCGATAAGCTGAAGCCGCATTTTGAAAACGGCATGATCCAGCTGCTGGCCCATCGCGACAGGGGCATGGAGGGGTTCTTCATCGCCCGGCTGCGCCGCGCGAGGTAAGGGATGGAACAGCTGCTTTCGATGAACCTTTCCGAGCTGACCGACTGGCTTAAGGCGCAGGGCTGTCCGGCCTTCCGGGGCAAACAGCTTTACGAATGGCTGCTGCGCGGCGCGTCCTTCGACGAGATGACCAACCTGCCGAAGGATTTTCGCGCGCGATTGGCCGCGACGGCCACGGCCAATCCGGTGCGCATCCGCGACGCGTTCGCCTCGAAGCTGGACGGCACGGAGAAATACCTCTACGAGCTGGAGGACGGCAACCTGATCGAGGGTGTTCTGATGCGCTACCATCACGGCAACACCCTCTGCCTTTCGACGCAGGTCGGCTGCCGCATGGGCTGCGCGTTCTGCGCATCGACGCTGGATGGCTGCGTGCGCTCGCTCACGCCGGCGGAAATGCTGGGTCAGATCGTGGCGGTGAACCGCCGGCTGAACGGCGAAGGCCGCGTGGGCAACGTGGTGCTCATGGGCAGCGGCGAGCCGCTGGACAACTACGACAACGTGATGAAATTCCTTCGGCTGATGAGCGACGAAAGGGGTCTCAACATGTCGCTGCGCGGCGTTTCGCTCTCGACCTGCGGGCTGGTGCCGAATATGTACCGCCTGGCGGAGGAGGGCCTGCCGGTGACGCTTTCCCTGTCGCTGCACGCGCCGAACGACGAGATCCGCAGAAAGCTGATGCCCGTGGCGAAGGCGTATTCCATCGAGGAAGTGCTGGCGGCCTGCCGCAATTACGTCGAAAAAACCGGTCGGCGCGTCATCTTTGAATACGCGCTGGTGGGCGACATGAACTGCGAG
This sequence comes from Clostridia bacterium, assembly GCA_017527065.1. GTDB lineage: Bacteria > Bacillota > Clostridia > Christensenellales > Aristaeellaceae > Firm-10. Next base: position 220 of record JAFXQO010000047.1, on the reverse strand, counting down.
CCAGCCCACGCGGACGAACTGGCGAGAAGGCTTCGCGGCCTGCAGTGCCATGTGAACCTGATCCCGCTCAACGAGGTGAAGGAGCGCGACGCGCTCAAGGCCCCCACGGCGGCCCAGGTGGAGCGCTTCATGAAGCGGCTGGAGCAGCGGCACATCTCCGTGACCCGCCGCCGCGAAATGGGCGACGACATACAAGGCGCGTGCGGGCAGCTGAGAAGGC
>JAFXQO010000046.1 GCA_017527065.1 Clostridia bacterium | reverse complement strand
TGCGGGAAACAGGACTTGAACCTGCATGAGCGTAATGCTCACTAGAACCTGAATCTAGCGCGTCTGCCAATTCCGCCATTCCCGCGAATATGGTGGGCAGGGGTGGATTCGAACCACCGAAGCAATCTGCGGCAGATTTACAGTCTGCTCCCTTTGGCCACTCGGGAACCTACCCACGCAGTTCCGTTCTCAGAACGGTATATACTTTAGCACAATCGCCTCCATTTGGCAAGAGGTATTCTGCATTTTTACAGAATCTTTTTGTACTGGCGTCAGCGTTCCAGGAGCATCCGGTCATTATCCAATGCTTTTCCCGAGCGTTCCCGGAACAGCTCCAGCAGGCCCGGCACCGTCAGACTGTCCCGCTCCTGTCCCGATACATCCAGCACGATCCCGCCGTTGTCCATGATGATGGTGCGATTGCCTACGTTCAGAGCCGACTGCATGTTGTGGGTGATCATCAGACAGGTGAGGTTCCGCTCGGCCACGATGCGCCGCGTCAGCGCCATCACCTTTTCAGCCGTGGCGGGATCCAGCGCCGCGGTGTGCTCGTCCAGCAGCAGCAGCTTGGGCTCGGCGATGGTTGCCATGAGCAGCGAGGCCGCCTGGCGCTGGCCGCCTGAGAGCAACCCCATCCTGGTCTTCAGCCGGTCTTCCAGGCCGAGATTCAGATCCTTCAATAGCTTTTTGAAATATCCGCTGTCCCGACGGTTGACCGCGAAAAAGCTGCGGCTGGCCTTGCGCGTGTAGGCCAGGGCCAGGTTTTCCTCAATCGTCATGTTCGGCGCGGTGCCTCTCATCGGATCCTGATACAGGCAGCCGATGTTCAGCGCGCGCCGGTAGTCCTTCCATCGGGTGATGTCCTCGCCGTCCAGCAGGATGCGCCCCCTGTCCAGAGGAAACTTGCCCAGTATCGCGTTGAACAGCGTGGACTTGCCCGCGCCGTTGGAGCCCAGCACGGTGATGAAATCTCCCCGGGCCACATCCAGGCTCACGTCGCTGAGCGCCAGCTTTTCATTGGGCGTGCCGCGTTCAAAGGCTTTTCTCAATCCGATCAGCTGGAGCGCGTTCATGCCTCATCCCCCTCTCTGTCCGCCCTGCGCTGGACGATCAGCTGTTTCACGCGCGGAATGGTCAGCGCGATCACCACGATCACCGCGCTGAGCAGCTTGACGGCGTAGCTGGGCATGTCAATCTTGTAGGCCAGCTGAAGGATGATCCGGTAGACCAGCGAGCCCGTCGCCGCAGAGATGATCCCCAGTGTGACGCCCCGATGGCCGAAAAACACCTGCCCGATGATGACCGACGCCAGGCCCACCACCAGCATGCCGGAGCCGAAGTTCAGATCGGCGTAGCGCTGCTGCTCACACAGCAGAGCGCCGGAAAGGGCCACAAGCCCGTTGGAGAGCATGATGCCCAGTATCCGGGAGCGGTCGGCGTTGATGGAGGAGGAACGCACCATCTCCTCGTTGTCGCCGGTGGCGCGGATGGCAATGCCGGTGCGGGTGCGGAAGAATACCGCCAGCGCGGACGCCACGAACGCCACGATCGCCGCCGTGACGATCAGCGCGCTGAGGTTGGCGTCGAACTTCTTGTTTCCCGTCAGGCCGACCATCAGGCTGCGGAAGGCCTTGTAGAGCGTTTCGCTGGCCACCTGCGACTCGACCCCGGCGCTGTTCAGCTCCATACGCTGCAGATACAGGTTCGACTGTCCGCCCAGCATCATGAAATTGACCGTATACAGCCCCGTCATGGTCAGTATGCCGGAGAGGATCGCGTTGATGCCGATCTTCGTCTGCAGCACGCCGGTCACCAGCCCCGCCAGCGCGCCCACCAGCAGTCCGCACAGCAGCGCCAGGTAGGGATGTCCGGCGATGGTGACCACGGCGCAGGCGCACATGCCCGCCACAAAGCTGCCGTCGATGGTCAGATCGGGCGTGTTCAGGATCCGGAAGGCGACGAACACGCCCAGCGCCATGGGCGCGTAGATCATGCCCTGGCTCAGCGCGGAAATCAACAGGCTCAATGCATTCATGCTTCCACTTCCGTTCGGATGATCGCGGGCGGGGAAATTCATCCCCGCCCGAAAAGTGTTTTATTCGCCAAAGTGGTTGGTGCCGTCGGCCTCGACCAGCACATTGTAGGAGGCAAGGATGTCATCGGTAATATCCATGCCGATGCGCTCCGCCGCCTGGAGGTTCACGAAACGGGCGTAATCCGCCAGGGTCTCATAGGGAATATCCTCCGGCTCTTCGCCGGCGGCGATGCGCTCCACGATGGCGGCTACCTGCCGGCCCAGCTGCACGTAGTCCACGCCGATGGTGGCGAAGCCGCCGTCCGCCACCATGGAATCCGCGCCGCAGTAGACGGGGATGCCGTATTCATAGGCCACGTCGATGTAGGTGGACATGGCGGAGGCGATGGAGTTGTCGTTGCCGGTGTACAGGGCGTCCACGTTTTTGGAGATCAGCGTCTCCACGGCCGTCTGCAGCTCGGAAAGGTTGGCGATGGAGACCTCCTCGTAGGCGATGCCGTTCGCGTCGCAGTAAGCCTTCGCGGCATTGATGGTGGAGACGGAATTCGTCTCCGAAGAGGTGTACAGGAAGCCAATCAGCTGGTAGTCCGGCTGGAAATCGGAGATCAGGTTCACGATTTCGGCGGCGGGGATGTTGTTGGAAACGCCGGTTATGAAGCCGCAGTCGTCGCCGGTGAGGCCGGCCGCGACGGGATCGGACACCGCCGCGAACACGACGGGCACGCCGGCGTCGTCAAATACCATCTTTGAAGACTGGGCCGTATTGGTGGCGATGGGCACCAGGATGTCCACGCCGTCGGACTTGATGTTTTCCAGGATCGTGGAGAGCGCCGCCGAGTCGCCCTCGGCGTTCCGGGTGACGATTTCAAATTCGATGCCGGAGGCTTCCAGCTCGGCGACGATGGTGTCCCGAATCTGGTTGAGGGAGGTGTGGGTCAGGGGCTGGACGACGGCCACGCGCACGGGCTCACCCAGCGCCGCGCCGGCGGCGAAAGCGGCGATTGCCAGAACCAGGATCAGGGAGACGGCTTTGCGGAAAAGATTGTGTTTGAACATGATGGCTTCCTCCTTGTTTCTTTATCACAGGCCCGCGGTGATTTCCGCCGCGAGGCGGGTGTGCGTTTCCAGAATGTCCGCAGAGCGCCTGAGCGCCTGCTGTTCCTCAAATGTCAGCGGCAGCTCGACGATTCGCTCTATGCCCTTCCGGCCCACGACGCAGGGCACGCCGCAGTTGATGCCGCTCAGGCCGTATTCCCCTTCGAGATGGACCGAAAGGGGCAGCATCATGCCGGTGTCATTCAGGATCGCCTTGCAAAGAAAGGCCGTGGCCTGGCCGATGCCGAACTCCGTGGAGCCCTTGCCCTCGATGATGTCCATGCCGATGCCGTGGGTGCGTTCGAGCGCCTTTTCCGGATCGTAGCCCGGCATCTCCGCGGCGGGGCGCCCGCCGATGCGCAGGGAGGAATAAGGGATCATGGAGGAATCGCCGTGCTCGCCCAGCACGCAGGCCTCGACAAGCCGCCGCTCTGCGCCGGTCTGTTCGGAGAGCGCCCGGGTCAGCCGCGCGGTGTCCAGCAGCGTGCCCGTGCCGAAGGCGCGAAAGCGATCCATTCCCAGCAGCCGGCGGAGGCAGTCCGCGATGATGTCGCAGGGATTCGTGATGCTGATCAGCAGCCCGCCGACGCCATGCGCGCCAAGCTGGCCTGCCAGTTCATGCGCCATGCGTACGGAATCGCCCAACAGGTCCAACCGCGTCTGCCCCGGTTCCCTGGCCTTGCCGATGGCGGAAATGGTGATGTCCGCATCTGCGCAGTCCGCATAATCCCCCGTGCGGACGATCAGGTCGGACGGCGGGAAGCTCAGCGTGTCCGCGATGTCCATGGCCTGGGCCGCCGCCTTTTCCGGCAGCTTGTCGATCAATACGATCTCATTCGCGTCGCCCGCCGCCGCCAGCGCCCGCGCTACATGGGAGCCCACATGGCCCGCTCCGAGGATTGCAATCTTTGCATGCATGCCGCTCGCTCCTTTTTATGACAAATAAAAACTGTCCCAGCGTTGAAATGCCGGGACAGGAAGATGATCCTGCGGTGCCACCCTGCTTGGCGTCTTTTGAACGCCCGCTCTGCGCATACTTTCATATGCCGGCCGTTGATAACGAAGCGCCCGCTCCGTCTCGCATACGCAACCCCGAAAGGTTTTCTGCTCGCCCTCGAAAGTCCATTCACTGCAGCGATCCCTGCCGCGCTTCCACCGCCGGCGGCTCTCTGGAAGGGATGAGAAGCAGCTACTCACTCTTTCTCATCGGTTTGGCTTATTATATCCCGTCGACATGTTCTTGTCAATGCTTTACCATGTTAAATTATTAAATCGTGCTCTCTCCCCGGGAATCCAAACATTAACTTGCATTCCAAGCCATGATTGAGTAAAATTCTATAAGAATATGAAAGGATTGATTGTCATGATGAAAGTCAGCCAGCTTGTTACCAAGCGATACAAGGAAACCCCCGCCGACTGCCAGATCGCCAGCCAGGCGCTGATGATGCGCGGCGGCTATATCAAGAGCGTGGGCAACGGCATCTATACCCTCTCCCCCGTCACCAAGCGCATCCAGCGCAAGGTGGAAACCATCATCCGCGAGGAGATGGACGGCATCGGCTGCCAGGAAGTGCTGTTCCCCGTGGCCATGCCCGCCAGCCTGTGGGAGGAATCCGGCCGCTACGACAGCATCGGCAGCGAGCTTCTGCGCTTCACCGATCGGTCCGGCGGCAAGATGGTGCTCGGCATGACCCACGAGGAGGCGGCCGTGCAGTACGCCCGCGACATCGTGGACAGCTACACCCAGTACCCCTTCTCCATCTACCAGATCCAGACCAAATTCCGCGACGAGCCCCGCTGCCGCGGCGGCCTGATCCGCGTGCGCGAGTTCACCATGAAGGACGCCTACTCCTTCCATACCTCCCAGGAGGATCTGGAGCGCGTCTACCAGGATTTCTACGACGCGTATCACCGCGTATACGCCCGCGCCGGCATTCCGCAGGTGGTCGCCGTGTGTTCCGACTCCGGCATGATGGGCGGCAAGGTGTCTCATGAATACATGCTGCTCACCGACATCGGCGAGGACAGTATCGTGCTCTGCGGCGAGTGCGACTACAAGGCCAACATGGAGGCCGCGCCGAGCATCATCACCAACGAACCCGGCGAGAAGGAAGACCTGAAAAAGGTCGCCACTCCCGGCGTCAAAACCATCGAGGACCTGTGCGCCTTCCTCAAGGTCGACGCGAAGCGGACCTGCAAGGCCGTGGTTTACCAGGAGAATCTGACCGATAAGTTCGTGCTTGTGTTCATCCGGGGCGACCTGGACGTGAACGAGACCAAGCTGCGCAATTACCTCAAGTGCGAGATCCACCCCGGCGTCGTCACCGAGGAATCCGGCATCGCGGCGGGCTTCATCGGCCCCATCGAAAACAAGGGCAAGTTCACCATCGTGTTCGACGCGTCCCTCAAGGGCATCGAGAGCCTCGTCACTGGCGCGAATGAAAATGATACCCACTACACGGGCTTCAACATTGCCCGGGATTTCGGCGAGGTCGAATACGCCGACGTGGCGAAGGTGGTCGAGGGCGGCGTGTGCCCCGTCTGCGGCAAGCCGGCCCTGCGCATCTCCCGCGGCATCGAGGTGGGCAATATCTTCCAGCTGGGCAAAAAGTATACCGAGACCATGAACATGACCTACGTCGACTCCGACGGCAGCCTGAAAAACCCCATCATGGGCTGCTACGGCATCGGCGTCGGCCGCCTGATCGCCTCCGTGTGCGAGGTCAGCCACGATGACTACGGCCCCATCTGGCCCATCTCCATCGCGCCGTGGCACGTGCAGGTCTGCTCACTGCGCGCTGATCAGCCGGAGGTTGCGGAGACGTCCGAGGCGCTGGCGAAGGCGCTGGAAGCGGAGGGCATCGAGGTCATCTGGGACGACCGCCCCGTGAGCGCGGGCTTCATGTTCTCCGACGCCGACCTGCTGGGCGTGCCCGTGCGCGTGGTGGTGAGTCCCAAGGGGCTGAAAAACGGCACCATCGAGATCAGCGCCCGCGACAAATCCATGCAGGTGAAGGTTCCCGTGGACGAAGCCGCCGGCTTCATTGAGAAATACGTGAAGGATCAGCTCGCGGCGATGAACTGCCGCCTGTGATCCCCCCTGAAAAAGACGATGCGCCCGGCGGTTTTCATGCCGCCGGGCGTTTTTTCGCGTTCGTCATTCCCTTTCGCCGATCCACTTGCCCTTTTTTCGCGTTCGTCATTCTCTTTCGCCGATCCACTTGCCCTCGTAGGTCACGGGGCGGGCTTTTCGCGCGTCGATATGCCGGCGCGCCGCGTCCAGATGGCTGGCGTGCAGCCGGGCGCATTCGTCCACCGCCACGATCTGCCGCAGCACCGCCTGCACCACCCGCTCCAGCTCGCTCCCGGCGGAATAATCCGCTGTCAGCGCGAAGTCGACGCGGTTTTGCAGCAGCATGTCGTCCACCGCCGCGGTTTCGCCCGGCGGATGCACGGCGATGGAGAAGCCGCCCTTTGAGCGGGTGAGCTTCATGCTGGGCACGTCGGTCAGGCCGTCCCCCACATAGATCATGTTGCGGTAGGGCACGCGCCGCCGGTCCTCGGGCGTGAAGCTGTTAAGGTCAACGTCGTTGGTCACGTCGAGTATGCCCTTGTTGATGCGGAAGATGAACTGCGTCTTGTTGGTGTAGTTGACGGCGCTGGAGGGCCAGAGCGGGCGGCCGCTCGCGTCGTAGCAGTAAGACGCGGCGAATATTTCGCGAAACGCCGGCGCGATGGCCGTGCCTTCGATGATTTCCGTGAGGCCGGATGACACGATGTAGTGCTCGACAGTCAGGCCAAGGCTGTCGCCGTAGGCGTTGATGCGGCCGAACCAGTCCCTGACGCCGGGAAAGAACTCGATGCCGCCTCCCAGCCTGCGGAACACATCCCGAGAAAGCTCCATGACGCCCTGCGCCTTCTCCATCATCTTGTACATGTACGCCAGCACGCCGTCCATCCGGTTCTCGATGGCGAATTCGCGGCACTCCGCCCAGAAAGCGCCCGGCTCGATGTGCAGGCCCTTCAAAAAACCGTATTCCTGCATGTTGTTGGGCGAGAGCGTCTTGTCAAAATCGTAAATAAGGCAGGCTATCGGCCTCGCGTCCATGCCAAAGCTCCTTTCATTCAGGTGGCCTTCATGAAGCGGGCCGCCGCGGAGCGTTCAGTCCGCGGCGGCCTCGTTCGGAAATCAGACTTGCAGCGTGGCGCCCTGCGCGCCGGCCGCGGCCGTCGGGGCAGGCGGCGCGTCGTCGGCGTAGAGCGCGTTGAGCGTCTCCTCCGTCGCTATGCCGTCCACCGGCAGGCCCGCGGCCTCCTGGAACGCCTTTACGGCGGCGGTGGTCTTGGGGCCGAAATCGCCGTCCGCTCCGTTGGCCAGGTATCCCAGATCGATCAGGCGGTTCTGCATGCGCTTCACCAGCTCGCTGTTCTTCATGCCCTCCCGCAGCGTCGAAGGCTCAGGCGTCGCCGTCGCCACCGGCGCGGGCGCAGGAACGGGCGTGGGCGCGGGCGTCGGGACCGGGAACAGCGCCGCCTGGGCATCGCTGCCCACAGCGCTCACCTGGGCCACGGTCGTGGCGTTTTTCAGGTTCTCCACGGCGTTCTTCACCGCGGCCCATTCCTGTTCGGAAGCGGCCGCCCGCTCATCCGTCGTGCCCTTGTAGATGGCGTCGGCGTCCGCGTTGATCACGTTCTGTACGCCCTTATGCAGTATGGTCAGCGTGTTCACGAAGAGCTCGTCGTTGTCCTGCGGCTCCTCGGGCAGAAGCGCGTTCAGCCTGTCCATATCGCCGTTCATCAGCTGCTGGGCATAGTCCGCGTTGGTGCTGCCGGTCTGAACAAGGCTGGCGCGGTAATCGTCCGAGGTGAACTGCTCGATCAGCTTGATGCCCTCGGAATAGGTGCTGTGGGAGACGCCCGCGATCTTTGTGCCCAGGTTCGAGGTCACGTACAGCAGCCAGCGGACGCCGGCGATCAGCACCACCAGCACCAGCAGGCCCGCGATACCGTACTTCAGCACGCGGTTGTTCTTGAGCGCACTCAGGTCGAACTTGAAGCCCAGGAGCTTGCGGCCTTCGCCTTCTTCCCCATCTTCCCCGTCCTCGTAGGCTTCGCTGTCATACGCCTCCGCCTCGAGCTCGTCGGTCAAATCCTCCTCGAAGGCGCCGGGCGCGTCCGCCGCGTCGTAGTCGGCATCGAGGGCATCGGCGGCTTCGTCTTCGGCGTAGGTTTCGGTTTTATAATCTTCCGCCTGCGCCGGCTCTTCGGCCTGATCGCCGGCGTCGGTCCCGTAATCCGCGCCGGGCACATCCTCCGCGGGCTCTTCGGCGTATTCGTCGTCCGGCTCGGCCTGCTTCTTCTTGAAGGGCAGGCGCAGCTTGAAGCCGCCGCGCTCCGCCTTGTTCTGGCGGCGCTCCTGGCGCTCCTCGGCCTCCTGCATGTAGCGCTGCACGGCCGGGCTGATGGCCCGCGGCGCGATCTCCGGCAGCGGCGAGGTGCTGACCTCGTCGTCGTCCCCTGTTTCCGGTACCACGTCGACCGGCTCGTCCCACGCGGGTTCGTCCTCATACTGCGGCGTCTCGGGCCGCGTCGCTTCCTCCTGTCCGGGCGCGTCGGAGGCCGCCTCCTGCGCCTGTTCCTGGAGGGTCAGGTCTTCGGCGTCGTCCAGCACAGGCCGATAAGTGGTGTTTGAATAGACGTCTTCCTCCGGCTGTTTGTCATAAGACATATAATCCGTGCGCGTATAGGCGCTCAGGCTGCCGGCCGGCGCGCGGTCAAGGGCGTTTGCCGGCACGCGAACCTGAGAGGAGGTATACATGTTCCCTTGGAAACGATCCTCGCCCAGGACAGCGCCGCAATGTGGACAGGTTGCATCCTCGGGCCGGATACTCTTGCCACAATTACTGCAAAACATGGATGGCAATCCTCCTTGCATGCATAGTTAAATACAGTTCTTCCGATGCTATTCTATTATACACTCGCTCGTCCCGCTTCGTCAAGTCATTCTGTCATATTATTGAAATATTTTCGTATTATTTCCGATTATTTCGCCTCAGCCCGCCGCGTCCTGGCTCAGCACGCACTTCTCGCAGGGCCGCAGGCCCTCCGCCACGGCCTCATCCAGCGTCAGTATGCGCGGGTAATTCACATAATCGCATATCGACTGGCTGTGATAGAGCACGGCGTTCTCAGCCTGGGCGTAGACGATGGTCACGTAGGTGGCCGGATCGACGGGCAGGCTTCCCGAAGCGTTCAGGTCTTCGACGGTGCCGTCGCCGTATGTCACGGTATAGGTGGACGGCGCGTTCGGCATGACGTTGACCACCTCCACGGGCACGGGCGTGGGCTCGATGGCGGCGGCGTCGTAACCGGCGTACATCGGCACCACCGGCACCGGCAAGAGGCCCAGGTCCACCTGGCCCGAGCGCATCCACAGCCAGCCGATCAGCGTCATCGACGCCAGGCCGGCCAAAGACAGGGCGATGCGGGTCGGCGCTTCCATCCGCTTTGAATGCCAGGCGAGCAGCAACCCCAGCGGCGGCAGCGCCACGCACAGCGCCGTCATCAGAATGACAGCCGCGCGGCGCGAGCGTTTTTCCTCCTGCGCGCGGGTCCTTTCAAGGTAGCTGTTGTGCTGTATGCGCTGCCCCGACCTGTTCTTCTGCGTATTGATATCCGTTTCGCCTCACCCCTTCCCGAACGAGTTCAGGCGGATTTCCTGTCCGGCCATACCTCTGGATAATAATACTATATCATACTTCATGCCGTTTGTCACGCCCTGGAGCGCAAATAAGAATTTTCAGCCGTTTCCGGCAGGAATCGCGCAGCGCCCGAAGAATATTACTTATGAATACAATTCTGGAATGAATTCGGAAACGGAGCGATCGCGTCCATGGAACAGAAAAACCTCAACCGCCTCAACGAGCTGGCCAGAATCGCCAAACAGCGCGCCCTCACCCCCGAGGAAACCGAGGAGCGCGCGCGGCTGCGCCAGGAATACCTGGCGGATTTCCGCAAAGCCTTCCAGCAGCAGCTGGACAGCACCGTCATCCAGTACGACGACGGAACGCGCGTGCCCTTTAATTCGCTGCGCAAAAAGAAATAGACGCCGCGCGCCCACGCGCAAAGCCCGCCGCCCACAGGGGCCGCGGACTTTGTTTTTTATGGGATCCTCGCGTAATCGCCGATGCCGTGCAGCATGCGGCTGAGGTGCCAGCCGAACCGCTGACGCCGGGTCATGCGGCGCAGCAGCGCCTCGTACACGATCTCGCCCGCCGCCAGCGCGCGCTTGTCCGGCACATGCCCGGCATACTGCGCCTCGCCGATCACCCGGGCCAGGCGCGCCAGTTCAGGCGGAACGCCGTCCATCTGAACCACCCGCGCCGCGAATGCCACGGGCGATTCGCCGCCTTCCGGGGCCAGGCCGTTCCGCTCCAGCAGCGCCAGGCTCGCCCGATACCAGATCATCAGCCGCACGCGGGCGTCCTTTTCCCGGGACGCGAGGTATTTCGGGCTGGTGCGGACATACCGCCGCCTGGCAAGCAGAAGCGCCGACAGCAGAACCAGCAGAAGCGCCAGCGCGATGAGAAGCCAGCGCGGCCCGCGCCGCGGCGTCTTGTCGGGCTGCGTCTGACTATCCGGTCCGGGTTCAGGCGATGGCTCGGGCGAAGGCTCAGGCGCGCTGTCTTGTTTTCCCTCCTCGCCGCCGTCGTCCGGTTCGGGCGTGGGGCTGGGCTGCGCGTCCGCGCCGCCGTCCGGCGCGGTCTCCCCGGTCGGCTCGGGCGTGGCCTGCGTCTGGGGCGCGGGCGTGGGCGTGGTGTCGGGCGGGGTTTCTCCGCCGTTCCCGCCGGAATCGCCGGGCTGCGTCCCGTCCTCGCCGGGCGTGGCGTCGAAAGCGATCCAGCCGACGCCGCTGAAATACAGCTCCGCCCAGGCGTGGGCGTCCTCGCCGGTCACCAGCGTCTCGCCGGTGCCGTCGCTCAGCGCCCGGTAGCCCTCCGCGTAGCGCGCCGGGATGCCGGCCAGCCGCGCCATGACGGCCATGGCCGAGGCGTAATAAGTGCAGTAGCCGCGCTTTTCTCTGAGCACGAACCAGGACACGAAATCGCGCCCTTCCGGCGGATACGCGCCGTTCAGGTCGTAGACAAAAGACGCGGACGTGAGGTAATCGCGGATGGCCAGCGCCTTCCGGACGGGTGATTCGATTTCTTCTGTCAGCTCCATGACCAGCCAGTACAGGTTGGCCTCAATGTGGCTCGGCAGGCTCAGGTATTCGGCGCAGACGTCGGCCCAGTCCGGGTCGCGCTCCCCCGCCGCCGCCTCGATGGCCGCGGCCAGAGCCGTCCAGTCGCCGTCCGGGATCCACGCTTCGAGGACGTAGGTATCCCCCGGCTCGACGCCGCGGGTGATGAACACCTCGCCCGTCTCGTTGTAATACACGGGCATGTCCAGCCGCGCGGTGAGGTCGGTCAGCCGGTGCGGCACGAACAGCGTCGAAGTGCCCTCGCCGAGAAATAGGATTTCCGCCTGAACCTTCCTGACATTCTTGCCCAGGCGCTCGGATATATCGGCGTCGAAAGCGGCGTTGCGCCGGGCAAGGCGGGTGGGATCAATAAACAGATAGCGGCTGTTGACCGCCTCGTCCATCCAGTTCCGCCCCGTATAGCTGCGGCTCACCGAGCCGCGCAGCAGAAGCGAAGCGTCCGTTTTGACGAGCATGACGTCCTCATGCCGCGGCGTGGCCGGGCCGCCCAGGCGGTCGACCTGGGGCTGGTAGCCATCCGAGCTGACCGAATAGACGATGCGCGGCTCATTGAACATGAAGTAGTCGTTGACCAGCTCCCGCACTTTGTCGGCGGCGTCCTGCAGCGGCGGCCAAACCACCGGCGCGGAGGGCATCAGCAGCACCGCCACCACCGCCGCGATCAGCGCCGCGGGAAGCGCCCGCAGCGTGCCGCCGCTCTCCCGGAAAGCCCGCGCGTAGAGGACCGCCAGCGCGATCAGGCCGGGGACCAGCGCCAGCTGCGGCAGGGTCAGGGCGATATACCAGCTGCTCAGCACGACGGAGACGAACAGCAGTATGGCGGGATAGACGCCGCCGCTCAGCCGCGCCATCAGCATCGAGGCCACGCCGAACAGCACGCACAGGCACACCGTCACCGTCAGGAGTTCACCCCGAAGGTCCATCGGCTTGCCGCCAAAGAACGCCGCAACAGCCACGCCGACGCGGCGCAGCGGAGCCAGCGGATTGACGCGCAGGATCGCCAGCACGGCGACGCCCGCCGCGGCGACACCGACCGCAGCGAGGGCCGTGACCCTGTTCAGCGCCGCCAGCGCGCACACGAGGACCGCCGCCGCGCAGCACAGCGCGGTCAAAGGCCGCGAAAAATCCGCCGAGACCGCGCCCAGCAGGACGCAGGACAGCGAATAGCTCATCATGAACGCGATCAGCGCCGATCCGCCCATGTCCTTCAGCCGGGTTCGCAGCTTCATTGGGTCACTCCTTGATTTGCTTCAGAATTTTCGGCGGAGGGCCGGGGCTCTTCCCAGGGATTCACGCGGCGCACCTTGACGCCCATGATCTCCAGGCGCTCTTTCATCTCCTCGTGCTCCCCGCGCGCCGTCTCGGCCACCCACACGTACTGCACCGCGACGCCCAGCTGCCTCACGCGCAGCGCCAGCTCCGCTAGGGCGGCGTTCAGCCGCGTGGAAACCAATATCAGCGCGCCGGTGCGGAGAAGCCGCCGCATCTCCAGTTCGATCACCTGCTCGTAGGAGTAGGGGCTGTCGAAGACGAGCCAGGTCAGCGCGTTCAGAAAATGGACGATCTCGCCCGGCATCTGCCCGGAAACCTCGCTGGGGTTCTTCGTGTTGAGCGGCATCCGGACGGGATAACCCGCCTCCATCTGCGCCAGCGCCGCGGCCGCGGCCGCCTCGCACAGCGCGTCCTCGATGGTCCGCACGCGGCTCTGCATGGCGTTGACCGGAGAGCAGTCGATAAGGATCAGGAAATCAGGGCGCGCGGATTCCTCGAAGGTGCGCACCATCATCTCGCGGCGGCGCGCCGTCAGCTTCCAGTGCACCTTTTTGAGGCTGTCGCCTTCCTGCCAGGCGCGCACGCCGGAGGGCGAGGCCATGTCTTCGGTCATGCGCACGCGGCCCTGGGGGCCGGTATCGCTCGGCTGGACGACCATCGCCGGGGCCCGGCCCAGGCGCGGCGTCACCTCGACCCGCGCCAGCCGCCCCTTCACGCGCCGCGAAAAGGAAAACAGGCCGAATATATCCGTCACGCGCAGCCGGGTCACGCCCACCTCGTAGACGCCCCGGTGGGCGCATTTGACCGCGTAGCGATACTCCCTGCCCCGGATCGGCGCGCTCACCACGATCACGCGGCCGCCGCCGCGCCCCTCGTCCGGTGCGGAAACCTCCATCTCCACCAGGCCGGGCGGCAGAAGCGAACGCCGCCTCACGCTCAGCCGCACGGTCACGGTCTCTCCCCGCACCGCGCGCTTTTTGGGGGCCGCCAGTCCGATGTCGAGGGTGAGGAGCGTCGCGAGGACGCTGGCGAAGGCGATCAGCGCCATGGCCCCCAGCATCGCCGAGAGGAGGTAATACGCCGCCGTGCCTGTCGACAAGGCGATGACCAGCAGCGTAAACGCCATCAGCAGGAAGGCGGCCGTGCGGCCGCTCACGGCAGCTTGACCGGCACCTTCACGGCGCCGATCACCTGGGCCAGCACGCGCTCGGGGGTCATGCTCCGCATGCGCGCCTCCGGGCTCAGCAGCACCCGGTGCGCCAGGACCGGCGCGGCCATGTACTGCACGTCCTCGGGGGTCACGTATTCGCGCCCGTTCAGCATCGCCCGCGCCTGCGCCGCGCGGAGCAGGAAGATCGCGCCGCGGGTGGATACGCCAAGCTGCAGCGCGCTCTGCCTGCGGGAAGCCTGGGCGATGAGCGATATGTAGGCGCGCACCTCCTTGGAGGAATACACCTGCGAAACCATCTGCTGCATATTGACGATGTCCTGGGCGGTGCAGATGGGCTTAACGGTTTCCATGGGCCGCGCGCCGGAGGAAAAGCGCTCCAGGATGAGGCTCTCCTCCTCGCTCGTGGGATAGCCGATGGCGATCTTCATGAAGAACCGGTCGAGCTGCGCCTCTGGCAGCGGATAGGTGCCGACGAAATCCAGGGGATTCTGGGTCGCCAGCACGATGAAAGGCCGCGGCATGCGGTAGGTCACGCCGTCCACCGTGACCTGGTTTTCCTCCATGACCTCCAGCAGGGCGGACTGCGTCTTGGGCGAGGTCCTGTTGATTTCGTCCGCCAGCACGATCTGGCTCATCACCGCGCCCTGGTGAAACTCCATCTCGCCCGTCTTCATGTTGACCATGGAGAAGCCGGTCACGTCGCTGGGGGTGATGTCCGGCGTGAACTGGATGCGCTTGAAGGAGCAGTCCAGCGAGCGCGCCAGCGCGGAGACCAGCGTCGTCTTGCCCACGCCCGGCACGTCCTCGATCAGCACATGTCCCTGGCAGAGCAGCGCGCACAGCATAAGCTCCACCACGTTGTCCTTGCCCACGACCACCTTGCCGATGTTGGCCTTCAGGCTTTCGACCATCTGTTTCATATCCTGCATAAGTTGTTCCGTCCTTGCTGTTTCTGTCATTTTCATCAAATTAGAGCCTTTTCGCCGCCCGTCGGTTCCCGATCCGGCGGGCATACAATATGATTATACAAGATGTTACGTAAATATTTCTAGCTTTGCCCCGCTTTATGGTATATAATATGCCCATAGATTGCAGCGGAAACGCACATGGGAGACAAAATAATGAATCAGCAGAAACCGATCGCCTGGCCCGTCCGCATCGGCGACCGCCTCGCCACGGCCTGGGCCGGCCGGCGGATCGACTACTACGACACCATCGACTCGACGAACACCGTGGCGCGGCGCCTGGGCCGGCTGGATCCCGAAATCGCCCCCCACGGCACGCTGGTCGTGGCCGACGAGCAGACCCGCGGACGCGGCCGCATGGACCGCGTCTGGCAGAGCCGCCCCGGCGAAGCCGCGCTGATGAGCCTGCTGCTGCGGCCGGCCGCCCTCGCCCCGGCGGACGCCGTGGGCATCGTGCTGGTCACGGCCCTGGCCGTGTGCGACGCCTGCCGTTCCTTCGGCGCGGACGCGCTCATCAAATGGCCGAACGACATCGTCTGCGGCGGCAAAAAGATCTGCGGCATGCTGCTGGACATGGACGCCGATGCGGATCGGGTTCGCTTCGCCGTGGTGGGCGTGGGCCTGAACATATCGGGCTATCCCTCCGCCGAGGGCCTGCGCCACGCCTCCTGCCTCAACGACGCCGCGGGAAAGGTCCTCGACCGCGCCGACGTCATCGCCCGTTTCCTGGCGGAATTCGAGCGCCGGTACGACTTCTGGGCGTCCGGCGGCGACATACTGCCCGATTACAGCGCGCGCTGCGTCACGCTCGGCAGCCGCGTGAAGGTCGCGGGGCTTATGGAAACCTTCGAGGGCGAGGCGCTGCGCGTGCTGCCGGACGGCGCGCTCATGGTCCGTCGGGACGGCGGCGAAGAAACGCCCGTCCGGGCCGGCGACGTCTCCGTGCGGGGCGTGATGGACTACATATGATTTTAATGGGGAATTGGAGTTTGAATGAAGGGAGGCGGCGGCGGTGGTCATCGGGCTGGGGATTGACCTTATAGAGATCAGCCGCATCGAGCGCGCCATCGAGCGGCACCCGCGTTTCCTCGAAAGGTTCTATACGGAGGCGGAGCGGGAAGCCGTCGCGCGGAAGGGCATGCAGACGGCGGCGGGGTATTTCGCCGCGAAGGAGGCCGTTTCAAAGGCGCTGGGCACGGGGTTTCTCCATTTCACGATGGCGGATATTTCCATCGAGCCGGACGCGTTGGGCCGGCCCGTCGCCCGTCTTACGGGCGGCGCGCTGGCGCGGATGGAGGCCATGGGCGGAAAAAGTCTTTTCGTCTCTGTCACCCACGACGCGGGCTTCGCCATGGCGGCGGCGGTTCTGGAGGGTTAAAGCGCCTTCCTGCGCAGGTTTTTCTTCACCGCGAACAGCACAGGCGGGTCGTTCGGCTGGTTGAGGTAGGCGCGGATCATGGCGTCGTACCGCGCCGGAGGGAGCGCCTGCGCCCAGGCGGTGAGCGCGTCGCGCTCCAAGCGGCCTTCCTCGTGGCCGGGATAGGCGCAGACGGTCAGAAGGCCTCCGTCCTTCAGCTTTTCCAGCGCGGCGTTGACCGCCGCGAGCGTGGTGTCAGCCCGCGTGCGCAGCGCCTTGTCCGCGCCGGGGAGCCAGCCCAGGTTGAACACGGCGGCGTCCACCGGCTCGGGCACTAGTTCGGCGATGCGCTCGTGGCCCGCGTGAAACAGGACGGCGCGGTCTTCGAGGCCCGCTTCCTGAAGCCGGGCGCGGGTGCGTTCGACAGCCTCCTGCTGGATGTCGAAGGCGTACACGCGGCCTTCCTCCCCCGCCAATTCCGCCAGCCACAGCGTGTCGCGGCCATTGCCCATGGTGCCGTCGATGATTTTCGCGCCGGGCGCGACAGCCTGCCGCAGCAGTTCCTCGGCCCAGTGGCGCGCGCTCTTCAGGTCAAACGACATGGCTCATTCCCCCATCATTCTCGCGTTTTAAAGAGGTGTTTTCATGCTGCCGCTTCTCTCTCCCGATCAGATGTACGCGCTCGAGAAGGGCTATTTTGACACAGGCGCGCCTTCGCTGCCGCTCATGGAGCGGGCGGCGGCGGCCCTCGTCGAATCGTTCGAGGCGCATTTCGGCGCGCTGTCCGGTCTGAACGTGGCCGTAGCCTGCGGCGCGGGCAACAACGGCGGCGACGGCTGGGCCTTCGCCTGCCTCGCGGCGCGGAAGGGCGCACGCGTGCGCGTCCTCGCCATGAAGCCGGTCGATTCCCTCCGGGGCGACGCGCAGACCTGCGCCCGGCGCGCCGAGGCCATGGGCCTGTCCGTGTTTTACGACGCCGCCGCGATCCCGCGGCCGGACGCCTGGGTGGACGCGCTGTTCGGCATCGGTCTGAGCCGTCCCGTGTCCGAGGAATACGCGGCGGTCATCGCGCGGATCAACGGGGATCATCGCGCGGGCAGCCGGGTCCTCGCGGTGGACGCGCCCTCCGGCCTGAGCCTGCTGACCGGCCATACTCTTGGCGCGTGCGTCGAAGCGGACGTCACCGTGACGTTTGAATACCCCAAGCGCGGGCATTTCCTGTTCGACGGGCTCGACCTCAGCGGCGAAGTGGACGTGCGGCCCATCGGCCTGGCGGAGCGGCCCGTCCCCGCCGGCGCGGCGGCGCTCGTTCAGCCCGCCGACGCCCTGGCGGCGCTACCTGTCCGCCGGCGTAACATCCACAAGGGCAGCTGCGGGCATCTGCTGATCGTCGCGGGCTCCCGGGGCATGTGCGGCGCGGCGATGTACGCGGCGAAGGCGGCGCTGCGCATGGGCGCGGGGCTGGTCACGCTGGCCGCGCCGCAATCAGTACAATCGACGCTGC
>JAFXQO010000045.1 GCA_017527065.1 Clostridia bacterium | reverse complement strand
GCCGCGGCCGAGGGCGTCGGCGCGCGCAGGTCCGCCGCGAAATCCGCGATGGTGAAATCGGTCTCGTGTCCCACGCAGGACACGACCGGTATGCGCGAAGAGCGGATCGCCCGGGCAACGATCTCCTCGTTGAAGGGCCACAGATCCTCCAGCGACCCGCCGCCGCGCCCGCAGAGGATCACGTCCGCCTCCCCCTGCCGGTTCAGCAGCGCGATGGCCCGGGCTATGTCCTCCGCCGCGCCCGCGCCCTGCACCGCCGCCGGGGCCAGCAGGATGCGCACGTTCGGATCGCGCCGCCGCGCCACACGCACGATGTCGTGAAGCACCGCCCCGGCGCGCGATGTGACGACGCCTATGGTCCGGGGCAGGGCGGGCAGTTCCCGCTTGATCGCAGGATCGAACAGCCCTTCTTCGCTCAGCCGCCGTTTGAGCGCTTCGAAGCGCAGGTACAATTCGCCCACTCCCTGGCGCTCGATGGCGTCGGCGTAAATCTGGAAGGCGCCCGCCGCTGTGTACAGCGACGCCGAGCCGCGCACCACCACGCGCATGCCGTCCTCCGGGAGGAACGCAAGTCCCGTCGCCGCCGAGCGGAACATGACGCACTGCACCCGCGCCGATTCATCCTTCAGGGTGAAATAGATGTGCCCGCTGAAATGGCGCTTGACGCCGGACAGTTCCCCGCTCACGCGGATGTTTTGAAGCATCGGGTCGCCCGCCAGGGACTTGCGCACGTATTCGTTGAGCTGGCTGACGCTCAGCGTCCAGTCAGACTGCATGCGCTTCAGCGGCCTTCACCGCGTTCATCATCAGCATGGCGATGGTCATCGGCCCCACGCCGCCGGGCACCGGGGTGATCCAGCCCGCCTTCTCGCTGACCGGCCCGAAATCCACGTCGCCGCAGAGGGAGCCGTCCGGCAGGCGGTTGATGCCCACGTCGATCACCGCCGCGCCTTCCTTCACCATGTCCGCGGTGATGAAGCGCGGCTTCCCGATGGCCGACACAACGACGTCGGCGCGCCTGACCACATCGCCCAGGTTTTTCGTATGAGAATGGCACACGGTCACGGTGCAGTTCGCCTGCATGAGCAGCAGCGCCATGGGCTTTCCGACGATGTTGCTGCGTCCCACCACGACCGCCTCCGCGCCGTCGAGGGGCACGCCGCCCCGTCGGAGCAATTCCATGCAGCCCGCCGGCGTGCAGGGCAGCACGGACGGCGCGCCGTTTAAGAGCGCGCCCGCGTTCATGCGATGGAAGCCGTCCACGTCCTTTTTCCAGTCCACGGCGGCCAGCGCCTCCTCCTCGTCCAGGTGCCTGGGAAGAGGAAGCTGGATGAGCAGGCCGTGGATGGCGGGATCCTCGTTCACGCGCCTGATTTCCTGAAGCAGCTCGGCCTGCGTGGTCGTCTCGCTCATGCGGATGACCTCCGAGCGGATGCCGCATTCCTTGCACGCGCGCGCCTTGTTGCGCACATACACCTTCGAGGCGGGGTCCTCGCCCACCAGGATGACCGCCAGCGCGGGCTCCACGCCCTTCGCCCGCAGCGCCGCGGCCTTTTCCGCCGCCTGCGCGCGCACCTCGGCGGCGATGGCCTTTCCGTCAATCAACTGCGCCATTTTCGTATCCCTCCGTCAGCATATCGTATCCGATCAGGGCCACGCCCGCCGCGTTGTCTCCGGACAGCTCGGGCCGGCCCCAGTTGAGTTGTACGTCCGCGCCCAGCCGCCGCAGGCGGTCGGGCAGCATCTCCCGCAGCAGGGAGGAGCTCGCCACGCCGCCCGCCAGGAGGAGACGACGCTCGCCCGTCGCCTGCGCAGCGTTCCACAGGGTCTTGGCGATGGAGCGCGCCACGCAGGAGAACACCTCCGCGGCCATGTCCTCCGGCGCGATCCCGCCCGCGTCGATCAGCCGCTGGGCCGCCGACTCGCTGCCGGAAAAGCTGCACTCGCAGCCGCGCACCCAGATGGGCAGGCGCGCTTTGGCCTCGCCGCGCCGCGCCAGTTTTTCCAATTCAGGCCCGGCCGGAAACGGCAGGCCCAGCCGCACGCCCACCCGATCGATGAACTGGCCGGCGTGCAGGTCGTTCGAGCCGCCGATCAGTTCGATCCGCCCGTCCGCGACGCGCACGATCTCCGTCGTGCCGCCGGACAGGTGCAGCGCCAGGAAGCTGTCCTTCGGCGAGAGACACGTATCCACCAGCGCGGCGCGGATGTGGCCCTGCTGATGGCTCGTGGCGAAAAAGGGCACGTTCAGCGCCGCGGCGATCGAACGTGCGAAACCCTCGCCCACTGTGAACACCGGCATGTACGAGCCCTCGACGGGCCGCGGCCGGATGCTGGCGCACACCGCGCCGATCGCGGGATGGTCCGCCTCGCCGAGAAGCCGCTCCACCAGCGCGGGCAGACGCCCCACGTGCTGAAAGACGCCCTCGGACTGCATCAGCCCGCGCCCGCCCAGCTCCACGGTGAGCAGCCGCCTCTGCTGCCCGACGAGGCCGCTCCCGTCCGCCAGGGCGCAGGAGGTAGTGTAGCAGCTGGTGTCGATGCCCAGCACCGCGCCCATCACTGCCCCCTGATCAGGCTGCCCAGCACGCCGTTGATGAATGACACGGCCTCGGGCGTGGAATAGGTGCGGGCCAGCTCCAGCGCCTCGTTGACCGCCACGGCGGGCGCCAGCTTTTCGACGGTGATCTCGTAGATCGCCACCCGCAGTATGCTCAGGTCCACGCGGTTGATGCGCTCGATGCGCCATCCCACGGCGTACCTGGACACCAGCGCGTCCAGCTCGTCCCTGTGCGCCTTCACGCCCGCCACCAGCGCGTCCATGTAGTCCGCCTCGTTCTCGGCCGGCTCGATCTCCAGCATGCCGAGCTTTGTGTCCTCGCCGCCGTCGCCGCCCATTTCCCACTCGTAGAGCAGCTTCATCGCCGCCGCGCGGGCTCCTGTTCTGTCCATAAAATCAATCCTCTCCACGCGGGGCGCTGTTCCCCGCCATATACCAAACATGCCGGCGCGGTTAAACGCCGCACCGGCATGTTTCTCCGCGCTGTTTTTCCCAAACCGGGATTGTCAATTTCGCCGCCCCGTCATTTCTTCCCCTCGGAAGGGGTCTGGGCGTCCAATGTGATTTCCGATACCAGGAGCGAGACGTTCCCGACCTTCGCGCCCGTCATGTCCTCTATGGCTTCGCGCACGTTCTGCTGCGCTTCCTGCGCCAGCTCGGGGATCCGAACGCCCTGCCTGACGCTCATGACCAGCGTCACGTCCAGCGCCGCGCCGCGCGGTTCAAGTCGCACGTCGAACCGGTTCACGCCCCTGACCGGGCCGGCCGCCCGGCGCACCAGCGCCTCCAGCGCGGCCGGCGTGATCTGCACGCTGCCGCCCTCGCCCTCGGTGAGGGACACCGGCTGGGCGTCTTCTTCCTTCTCCTCGCCGTGAAGCCTTCGCCATATCCAGCCGAACACCAGAACGGCCAGCGCCAGGCACGCCGCGATCAGGAACAGGCGCAACGGAACGACCCTCATCGCCTTGACAAACACCCTGCCCAGCGTCTCGGCCATGTCGGGCGCGATGGCGCAGGCAAACACAACCGTCAGCGTCAGCCCCACGAGCGCCCCAAACAGCGCCAGCGCCGCGCGATCCAGTCGCTTCATATTCATATCAGCTCAACCCTTTGTCCGTCAGTTATCCTCTTTTTCGGCATGTTCTTCCTCTGTTTCGGCTTCAGGCTCGACCGGCTCGCCGGGCGCGGCTTCTTCGGGCTCGTCCTCCGGCTCGTCGCCCAGGTCGAGCACGTATTCGCCCTCGTCCTCTTCCTCCGCGGGTTCCTGCGCCGCGGGCGCGGGGGCCGGTTCGGGCTCGGGCGCGGGCTGCGGTTCGGGCGCGGGTTCGGGCTTGGGCTCCTCGGGAGTCTCCTGCTTTTGCAGCATCAGGCGCTGCTTCTGCTCGATCTCCGCGGCCGTGCGCTGTTCGCGCTCGAAGCTCACGCCGGACACGTGCACGTTCACGCTGGTGACCGTGAGGCCGCTCATGGTCTCGATGGCCTTTTTCACATTTTCCTGAATGTTGCCCGCCACTTCGGGAATGGGCGAGCCGTAGTCCACGATGATGGTCAGGCTGACGCTCACCGCGTTGTTTTCGCCCAGTTCGATGCGCACGCCGCGGGTCAGCGATTTGGAATTCTGATTCTTGCGGGTAAAAATATCGACCAGGCCGCCGCCGGACGACGTGCCCACCATGCTGGCCACGCCTTCGACCTCGGTTGCCGCGAGGCCGGCGATGGTGGCGATGACGTCCGTCGCGAATATAACAGAACCGTTTTCATTGGCGTCCATCTGGACGTTGGACGGAAGATTTTCATTCATGCTGAATCGCACCTCCTCGTTATAAGCCTATTATATCAGAAAAGCGCGGCGCGCGCAAACCCCCTGTCATTAATTTATCGGTATGATTTTGATGTTTCCTCC
Organism: Clostridia bacterium; assembly: GCA_017527065.1. Lineage (GTDB taxonomy): Bacteria > Bacillota > Clostridia > Christensenellales > Aristaeellaceae > Firm-10. Next base: position 494 of record JAFXQO010000045.1, on the reverse strand, counting down.
GGTGATGCCCGTCTCCCGCGCCGTCAATTCCAGCATCACCGCCGCGTCTTCCCGGGAAACGCGATCCGCCAGGATCAATATATTGGCCGAGTCCGCGTGCACCGTGACAAGCGCCGTCTCGTAGCCCCGCGCCCTGAGGACCGCTTCCACCGTCGCCTCCTCCTCCATCCACTCCCGCAGCGCCATGATCCGGCGCTGGGCCGCCGCGCGAATCTCATCGGACGTATCCGCCTGACCGGCCAATGCCGTCAGCTGGGCGATTTCCTCTTCGCGCAGGGCGTTCCGGTCGGTGTAAAACGCCGTCAGCGTCTCCGCGGGCGACGGGCGCGGCGCGACGGCCTCCCGCGTCGCCGGCGCGCCGCCCTCGCGCCAGGCGGGCCAGCTTGCCGCCGCCGCGAAAGCCAGCGCCGACAGGCACAGCGCCAGCCGCGCCGCCTTCAGGCGAAGTATCCTTGCGCCGTTCATCGCGAAGCCTCCTCCCTGTTCAGCACCTC
>JAFXQO010000044.1 GCA_017527065.1 Clostridia bacterium | reverse complement strand
AGGCGCTGCTTCTGTCCGCCGGACAGCTTCACGCCGCGCTCGCCGATCTGGGTGTCGTAGCCGTCCTCGAGGGTCATGACGTAGTCGTGGATATTGGCGCGCTTTGCCGCCTCGACGACCTCCTCGTCGGTGGCGTCCAGCCGTCCGTAGAGGATGTTTTCGCGGATGGAGCCGTTGAAGAGGAACACGTCCTGCTGCACGATGCCGATGGCCCGGCGCAGCGACTTGAAGGTGATGTCGTTGATGTCCACGCCGTCGATGTAGATGTGGCCTTCCGTGGCCTTATAGAAGTTGGGAATCAGATGGCAGATGGTGGTCTTGCCGCCGCCGGAGGGGCCGACGAGGGCGAGGGTCTTGCCCTTTTCGATGTTCAGGGTGACGTTCTTGAGCACTTCCTTGCTGTCGCCGTAGTGGAAGGAGACGTCGTCCAGCCGGATCGCGCCCTGCACGTTATTCAGTTCGCGGGCGTTGGGGTTTTCCTTCTCGGGCTCCTGATCCATGATCTCGAGGAAGCGCTCGAAGCCGGTCACGCCGTTCTGGTACTGCTCCATGAAGCCGATCAGGGTGTTCACCGGGCCGATGAACTGGTTGACCGACACGATGAACGCCACGTAGTCGCCGAAGACGATGAGGTCGTTATACAGGAATATGCCGCCCGCGATGAGGATGACGACGTTGAACACGTCCGAGATGAAGGAGGTGGAGGAGCTGAACTGCGCCATAGCGTTGTACGCCTTGGAACGGGCGGTGATGTACTGCCGGTTGCCGTCCTCGAATTTCTCCTCTTCCTTGTCCGCGTTGGTGAAGGCCTTTGTCACGCGGATGCCGGAAATGGAGCTCTCCAGCGAGGCGTTGATCACGGCGATGCTCTTGCGGCTCTCCAGGAACGCCTCGCGCATCCTCTTGCGGAAGACGAGGGACACAGCCACCAGGATCGGCACGCAGGCGAACACGATCAGCGTGAGCGGCACGCTGATGGTGCACAGGTAAATGAAGGAGCCGATGATCATGATGCCGCTGATGAGGATGTTTTCCGGGCCGTGGTGGGCGAGTTCGCTCACGTCCATCAGGTCGTTGGTCATGCGCGACATGATCTTGCCGGTCTCATGCTCGTCGAAGTAGGAATAGGGAAGGGTTTCCAGCTTGTTGAACATGTCCGAGCGCATCTGCGCCTGCATCCTGACGCCCATCACATGGCCGTAGAACTGCACGAAATAGCGCATGAGCATGCGGATGACGTAGAGCGCCATCAGCGTGCAGCCGTATATGACCAGCATCTGGAATTTCTTGTTCGGAATGAGGTCGTTCATCATGGTGCGCGAGAAGATGGGATAGACCATGCCGATGACGGAGATGATGAGCGAAGCCAGCATATCCATCACGAAGACCTTCTTATGGGGCCTGTAGTAGGCGATAAAGCGTTTCAACAAAGGTTTTTTCCTCCTTTTGTAGACGGTCTCAGGATTGTTTCGCCGCCTGGCAGCCCACCAGTTCCGCCGCGTCGCATTCCGGCTTGCTGTGGGGCTGGCCGGCCAGCGCCAGAAGACTTTGCCCGAGCGCCTCGAAGGGCTCGCGGCACAGCCGGTAGTGGGTGTAGTAGCCGTACTTTACGCCTTCGGCCAGCCCGGCGTCCCGCAGGATCTTCATGTGCTGCGAGACAGCGGACTCGCTCAGACCCAGCATCATCGACAACGCCCGCACGCAATAGCTGCGGCGCGACAATAGCTCGATCATCCTGAGTCGCGTGCCGTCCGAAAGAGCCTTGAACAGAAGCGTATCCAAGCGCAAGCCTCCCTTCTTTTTCGTTTGCCTCATTATACACCATCTATCCATATTAGTAAATACTAAATTGATTAAGTACTTTATAAAATAAAAATGAAGATTTCGATACGCATGAAAATCGCCGTTCGCTCCTTCGTGCCTTGCATAAGAATACAGGTAGAAAATGCGGGAACCAGGGAAGAAGCAAGGGAAGCCATCGCAAAAGCGGGCTTTTCGGAAGTAGAATGGGTAATTCCTAAGGATTGGATCAGGAAACTGTGCGCCGTCCGCTCGCGCGATTGCGAGCGGACGGCGCGTCTTTGATATGTTGATTGTGTCAATCACTTCTTCGTTCCGGCGTCATTTCAGGGCGAGAAACAGCCCCAGCGCGCCGAGCAGTATCAGCGCCGAGCCGCCGATGATGCCCGTCCACACAAATTTGCCCTTCACCAGGAATTCTTCTGGATTCTCAGGATTATACCTGACGTTCAGCGTGGCGCCTTCCTTGTATTTTCCCCGGAATATGGAACTGATGTCCGCGGCCTTGTGAACGGTCATGTCCTTCGCCGCGAACTCGACGATCGGGTGATATTCGCTCGTCCTGTGTCCCCTGCTTCGATGGGTTTGCCGCTCGACGCCGACCACGGTGGCCGTCGCCTCCTCGGTGCATCTCCTGATGGTTCCGGCCCGCAGAAAGACGAGCACGCCGCCCAGAATGATCATTCCGATATAGACGATGTATTTGGCCATAATGCCGTCACCTCCTGATTATCTTCCTAAAGCAATTATATAATAACAATGGGAGGAAATCAACTTTTTTTCATCGATCAGGACGTGAAATAAACAGGGCGGCCCGCGCTTTATAGAGCATGCCGCCCTCCGCGCGACGGCGAAAGGCGGCATGCTTTTTTCAGGATGGATCGGAAGGGCTCAGTTTTTCTTCTGCTCCTTCGCCCAGCTGTCCTTCAGCGACACGGTGCGGTTGTATACCGGCAGCGCCTCGGTGGAATCGGGATCCTTGCAGAAGTAGCCCATGCGCAGGAACTGGAAGGTCGTGCCCGCCGGCGCGTCGCAGATGACGGGCTCGGCCAGTGCGCTGATCACCTTCAGACTGTCCGGATTCAGGCGGGAGATGAAGTCCTTCGCCACGGGCGCGGCTTCCTCGCCCTCTTCGGTTTCGGTCTCCTCGGCCACGCCTTCGGCCTCGGGCAGCAGGATGGAGTCGTACAGGCGCGCCTCGATGGGACGGGCGTCGATTTCGCTCAACCAGTGCAGCGTGCCCTTGACCTTCCGGTTCGCGCCCTCGCAGCCGGATTTGCTGTCCAGGTCGACCGAGCAGATAAGCTCGACGATTTTGCCGTTTTCGTCCTTCACCACGTCTTCGCACTTGACGATATACGCGCCCTTGAGGCGCACCTCGCGGCCGGGCGCCAGGCGGAAGAACTTCTTCGGCGGGTCTTCCATGAAGTCCTCGCGCTCGATGAACGCGGTCTTGCCGAAATGCAGCGTGCGCGCGCCCATCTCGGGATGATCGGGATGGTTTTCCATCGGCAGCTCCTCGACCTTGCCTTCCGGCCAGTTGCAGAACGTGACCTTGACGGGATCGAGCACGGCCATGGCGCGCGGGGCGACGTTGCCCAGCGATTCGCGAACACAGTGCTCCAACAGCGCGCCTTCGACTTCGGAATCGGCCTTCGCCACGCCCACGCGGTCGATGAAATCGCGGATGGCGGCGGCGGGATAGCCGCGGCGGCGCATGGCGACGAGGGTGGGCATCCGGGGATCGTCCCACCCGGCCACGTGGCCCTCCTCGACCAGGCGGCGCAGGTAGCGCTTGGACATGATCGTGCCCTTGATGTTCAGCCGGGCGAATTCGATCTGGCGCGGCGGATGCTCGGTGAAGCCGGCCTGCTCGACCATCCAGTCGTAAATCGGGCGGTGGATCTCATATTCCAGCGAGCACAGGGAGTGGCTGATGCCCTCGATGGCGTCCTGGATGGGATGCTGGAAGTCGTACATGGGATAGATGCACCACTCATCGCCCGTGCGGTGGTGATGGTGGCGCAGGATGCGGTACATCGTGGGGTCGCGCAGCAGCACGTTCGGCGAGGCCATGTCGATCTTGGCGCGCAGCACGCGGCTGCCGTCCGGGAACTCGCCGTTCTTCATGCGGATGAACAGGTCGAGGTTTTCCTCGGGCGTGCGGTCGCGGTAGGGGCTGTTGACGCCGGGGGTGGTCAGCGTGCCGCGGCTGAGGCGCATTTCCTCGGCGGACTGGTCGTCCACATAGGCGACGCCGCGGCGGATCATGTCGCAGGCGATGTCGAACAGGCGCGGGAAGAAGTCGGAGGCATAGTAGAGGTTCGCCCAATCGTAGCCCAGCCAGCGGATGTCCTCCTGGATGGCGTTGACGAACTCGGTGTCTTCCTTGGTCGGGTTGGTGTCGTCGAAGCGCAGGTTGCACAGGCCGCCGTATTTGCGGGCGATGCTGAAGTCGATGCACAGCGCCTTGGCGTGGCCGATGTGAAGGTAGCCGTTGGGCTCGGGCGGGAAGCGGGTGTGCACCTTCTCGGTGCGGCCGCTGGCCAGGTCGGCTTCGACGAAGTCTTCAATGAAATTGGTGGATTTCTTTTCGACGTTTTCCACGGATGTATCCCCCTTCAGGTTTGCCGTATGCTGGTATCATACCATATCCGGCGCGCAAAGTACAGCGGCGCGCGCATGTTTTTTCCAAAAGAATAACGTGTTTCCCACCCGGGCGGGGCGGAGAACACGTTTTCGGCGTCGGTCAGGCGAGGAAGCCCTTGGCGCGCTCGATGGCGTCCTGCTGGGCCTTGATGAGCCTGTCGCACAGGGCCGCGCTCTCGGCGTCGGCCTCGCCGTGCTCGTTGCGGGAGCGGGTCAGCTCAGTTATGCCCATGGTGTTTCCCTGGATGAGCAGGTTCGCCAGGTGCGCGGTGCTGGTGTCTGTGAAGGTCTTCATGCGCATGCCCATCCACATGCCCGCGCGGGCCATGAGGCTCTCCGGCTCGGCCTGGCTGCCCATGCCCACCAGGCGGCGGCCGGCGTCGCGCTCGATGGCCTGGTATTGGGCCTGACCGTCGAATAGCGCCTCGCGGAAGGCGGTGTCCTTCGTCTTTTCCATCATGAGGCGGATGCCCTCGTCGCCGTCCCGCGCGGTGCGCACCACATCGCGCAAAAGTTCAATGCTCTGGTTCACGAATCATTCCTCCTGAAAAGAAGTGTGCTCATAGTGTTTTCATCCGGCGAGTCGTTTATGCGCGAATATGAAAACATTATGACTTATTGGGAAAGCCCGTTGCGCGCCGGTTTTTTTCAGGATATAATTGAAACGAATCCATGAGAGAGGTGATTCCGCCATGACGAACTGTCCCCTGATCCTGATTTGCGACGACGACCCGGTGGTGCACGAGTCCCTCGGGCTGTATCTCGACGCTGAAAAATACGAACATATATCGGCCTACGACGGCGAGGAGGCGCTCCGGCTGGTCGAGGAGCGCCAGCCCGACCTGATGATACTCGACCTGATGATGCCGCGCATGTCCGGCATAGACGTATGCCGCACCATCCGGCTCACCAAATCGCTGCCCATCATCATGCTCACGGCCAAGAGCGAGGAGATCGACCGCATCCTCGGCCTGGAGCTGGGCGCGGACGACTACATCGTGAAGCCCTTCAGCCCGCGCGAGGTGCTGGCGCGCATCAAGGCGGTGCTGCGCCGTTTCTCCGAGAAGGCCCCGGATGATTCAAACATCATCCGCTTCCCGCAGCTGGAGATCAACCTGACAAACTACCAGGTGAAGGCCTGCGACAAGGTGGTGCCCTGCACCCCCAAGGAGGTCGAGATCCTGCACATGCTGGCCTCCCATGCTGGTCAGGTGTTCAGCCGGGAGCAGATCCTCTCCCACGTGTGGGGCTACGATTTCTTCGGCGACACCCGCACCGTGGACACCCACATCAAGCGCATCCGCCAGAAGCTGCCCCAGGAGGGCGTGCCCTGGTCGCTGAAGACGGTTTACGGCGTGGGCTATAAGTTCGACGTCGAGGGATAGCCGGCCATGAAGAAGAGCGTATTGCTCCGCCGGGTGTTCCTGGTCGTCATCATGACGCTGGCGCTGGCCTTCCTGCTCACCGGGGCGATCTACATGGTCACCTCGCGCGTGATGTTCGCCAGCATCAAGGCGCGGGAGATGCTGCCGAAGGCGCGCGCCCTGGGGCATCTGATCGAGCGGCGCGCGGAAGGCGCGCAGGAACCGGTCGACATGCTGCTCGGGCTTCTTCAGAAGGACGATTCCATGCTGGGCGCCTCCTTCATCGTGCTGGACGCGCAGGGCGGCCTGCTCGCCGCCAGCGAGGGCATGACGGAGGAGCTGATCGCTTCGATGGACGGCGTGGCGCGCCGGGCGCTGGCGGGGGAGGAGATTTCCACCTATTCCGCCGTTCCGTTTTTCTCGTCGCTGCAGATGGTATGCGTGGCGGCGCCTTTCCGGCAGGGCGGCGCGATAGGCGGCGCGGTGATAATGCTCGTGCCGCTCTATGAGGCGCTGGCGGCGGTGAGCGGCCTCAACAGCGCACTCATGATGTCGCTTCTGATCATCATGCCGCTGGTGACGGCGCTGGTCTACCTCCTGGTGGGCCGCATCACGAAGCCGCTCAGGCAGATGCGAGACGCGGCGATGGGCATGGCCTCCGGCGATTTCTCCATCGTGGCCGACGCCAGCCAGCGGGGCGAGGTGGGCCAGCTGGCGGCTTCGCTGAACCACCTCTCCAGCGAACTTTCGCGCAACCTGTCCGAGCTGACCATCGAGCGCAACCGCCTCAAGCAGTCGGTCAACGGCCTGCGGGAAGGCTTTGTCTCGGTCAATTCGGAGGGGCGGATCACCTACTTCAACCCCGCCATGCGCGAGCTCTATCCCGGGAACGGCTCCACGAACGACCGCATGGCGCTGGTTCCCGATGAGGCGCTCTGGCAGGCGTTCGACCGGGCGATTTCCGACAGCCTGCCCTCCGTGCGCGACCTGGTGACGCCGGAGCGCGTCATTCGCGCCACGATCAATCCGGTCACGGGCGAGGACGGGCAGACGGTGGGCGCGGTGGGGCTGTTTACCGACATTACCGAAAGCGAGCGCCTGGAGCGCACCCGCCGCGACTACGTGGCGAACGTGTCCCACGAACTGCGCACGCCCCTGACCGCTATGCGCGGGCTGATCGAGCCGCTGCGCGACGGCATGGTCAAAAGCGAGGAGACGAGGGCGCGCTACTACGACATCCTCCTGCGCGAGACCATGCGCCTGAGCCGCCTGATCGATGACCTGATGGAGCTGAGCCGTCTGCAGAGCGGCAAGCTGTCGCTGGCGGTGGAGCGGGTTCGCCTGAGCGCCATCGTCGAGGATATGGCCGACAAATACACCGGCGCGGCGCGGGAAAAAAACCAGACCTTCCGCCTGTTGGAAGAGCCGGCGGACTGGCCGGACGTGCTCGCCAACGCCGACCGGGCCGAGCAGGTGATGGTGATCCTCCTTGACAACGCCATGAAATACACCCCGGAGGGCGGCGAAATATCGCTGGGGGTGCGCACGGAGGGCGACCGGGCGGTGATCACTGTCTCCGACACGGGCATCGGCATTTCAGAGGCCGATTTGCCCTACGTATTCGAGCGGTTCTACAAGGCGGACAAATCGCGCACCGGTTCCTCCGGCTCCGGGCTGGGCCTGTCCATCGCGCGGGAGATCCTGAAGAGTATGGGCGAGCGCATCTGGGTGACGAGCAAGGCGGGGCAGGGGAGCAGCTTCAGCTTTACGCTGACGATGTACGAGCCGCCGGATGAATAATGGGGAATTGGGAATGGGGAATTGGAAGTTTGACTGGAAAGAGAACGCCCGGCGCGGAATGAATCGCGCCGGGCGGTGATGTTTTTGGGGCTTGTCAGAGGCCCAATGCGGCTCTGAAGATGTCGATGCTCTCCTGGGCGCGTTCTTTCGTGCCGGCTTCGGAGAAGATGCGCAGCAGGGGCTCGGTGCCGGAGAAACGGCAGGTGACGAAGCCGCCGTCCTTGAAAAAGAATTTGCAGCCGTCCTCGTAGCTCACGCGGTCGATTTCGCGGCCGAAGTCGGGCACGATCTTCTCCTTGAACACGAGGTCCTGCACGCGCTGCTTGTCGGCGGGGGCGAAGGGCATGTTGGCCTCGGCCATCACGGATTTTCCGTATTTTTCCTCCAGCATGTCGATGATCTCGGAGGGGCTGCGGTTCATGGCGGAGATCATTTCGACGAACAGCGCGGCGGCGTAGGTGGAGTCCTTGCCGTGGATGTGGCCGCGCACGGTCAGGCCGCCGGAGGACTCGCCGCCCAGCACGGCGTCCACCTCGTCGATCTTGGCGGAAATCCACTTGAAGCCCACAGGCACCTCGTAGCAGGTTTCGCCCAGGTCGGCGGCGACGCGGTCGAGCATATGCGTGGTGGACATGTTGCGCACCACGGGGCCCTTCCAGCCGCGATACTCGTGCAGGTAGTAGTAGAGCATGACCAGTATCTCGTTGGCGCTGATGTAGCGTCCGTTGGCGTCGACGATGCCCAGGCGGTCGCCGTCGCCGTCCAGCGCGATGCCCAGGTCGTAGCCGCCCGCCACGACGCGGGTGGTCAGCTCGTGCAGCGTGGTCTCGGTGGGCGCGGGCATGTTGCCGCCGAAATAGGCGTCGCGGCCCATGTGAATGGTATCCACCGTGCAGCGCGCGGTATACAGGATGCACATGAGCGCGTATGTGCCGGAGCCGTACATCGGGTCGAACAGGATGCGCGGGCCGCGTTCGCGAATCTTCTCCATATCGAGCTGGGCGATGATGTCGTCCAGGAAGGGATTGAAGGGATTGCGCAGGAATTCGACCTGTCCGGCCGCCACGGCTTTGTCGAAGGGAACGACGGCAATGTCCTCCGGCAGCGCGGCGATGAGTTCCTCGATGCGGCCCGTCACTTCGAGCGGGGCGTCGCGTCCCTCGTCCACGACGATCTTGATGCCGTTGTAATTCGAGGGGTTATGGCTGGCCGTGACCTCCAGGCCGCAGCGCAGACCGCGCTTTTTGACAGTATGCATGATGAGCGGCGTCGGCGCCGAACGCTTCAAAAACAGCACATGGAAGCCCGCGGCGCAGAGAGTCTCGGCCATCCAGCGCGCGGCCACATCGGAGAGGAAGCGATGGTCGTAGCCGATGATGACGTCCGTGTCATCCTTGCCGGTTTCCCTGAGATACAGAGCGACGGCCGCCGCGACCTTGCGGATGTTGGCGCAGATGAAGTCTTCGCCGATGACCGCGCGCCAGCCGCCCGTGCCAAATCGAATCATATTTCCACCGTCCTTTACGCGTCGTTTTCCAGTGAGTCTATTATAACTCGAATCAGCCTGTTTGTCTATATATGGAATTCACCTGCGGAAAATAAAGATAATTCAGACAATCCCGGCAAAAGGACTGGCAGGGAATGAATTCATATGGTATAATATGTGGCGGAAAGCAATCAGCAGGGAGGAATAAATCGTGAGCGTCAATCCGAATGCAAACCCCTTCAAGCTGGGCTTTGGCCTGATGCGCCTGCCCAAGAATCCGGACGGAACCATCGACATTCCCCAGGTCAGCGCCATGGCGGATCAGTTCATCGCCGCGGGCGGCACCTATTTTGACACCGCCTACGTTTACGATGAAGGCCGCAGCGAGGCCGCGTTCAAGGACGCGGTCGCGGACCGCTATCCCCGCAGTGCCTACACGCTGGCGACCAAGCTGAACGTGCGCGTGGCCAAGGACGAGGAAGACGCCAAAAGGCAGGTTTACACCAGCCTTGAGCGCACCGGCGCGGGCTATTTCGACTTTTACCTGCTTCACGCGATTCAGCGCAGCAATTATCAGGACTATGACAAATATCACCTCTGGGACTACGTGGCCGATCTGAAAAAGCAGGGCATCGTGAAGCACTGGGGCTTCTCGTTCCACGCCGACCCCGACCTGCTGGAGCAGCTGCTCAGCGCGCATCCGGACGTGGATTTCGTGCAGCTGCAGATCAATTACGCCGACTGGGAGAATCCCGGCGTGGCCTCGCGGCGGAATTGGGAAATCTGCAAGGCGCACGGCAAGCCCGTGGTCATCATGGAGCCGGTCAAGGGCGGCATATTGGCCGACCCTATTCCCACGGTCAAGGCCGCGCTGGATCAGTCGGGCAGCGGCCTGTCCTACGCCGGATGGGCCATTCGTTACGCGGCCAGCCTGGACAACATCCTCGCTGTGCTCTCCGGCATGAGCAATCTCGCGCAGATGGAGGACAATTTGGCCACCATGAAGGCCTTCAAGCCCCTGGACGAGGCGGAGCAGGCGGTTATCCGCGCGGCTCAGGCGGCTCTGGATGCCGACCAGTCCATTCCCTGCACGGCCTGCCACTACTGCACCGAGGGATGCCCGATGAATATTCCCATTCCCGAGATATTCGCGGTCGCCAACCGGAAAAAAGGCAGCCCCGCGTTCCGCACCATCCGCGAATACAACATCGTCACCCAGGGCAAGGGCAAAGCGTCCGAGTGTTTGCAGTGCGGCCAGTGCGAAGCGGCCTGCCCACAGCATCTGCCCATCATCAGGCTGCTCGAAGAATGTCGCGCGCTGGAGGAATAAAACCACCGGCTGTTGAAATGAAATAAGGCCAAAGCAGCGGCCGCGTCCGGTTTTTCCGAACGCGGCCGCTGTCTGTATTGATGCGCGTCGTTTGCAGGAAAACGCCGTTCTCAACAGCTTCGTTCCATCCGCCAGTACGCCGCCATCAACGCCGAGGCGGCGGCGAAGGCGATAAAGCCGAATACGAACGGAAGCCGGGCGCTGATCTCGTAGATGAAGCCTGAAAACAGCGCGCCGAAGATGTTGCCCAGCGATTTCACGGCATTGGACAAGCCCATCAGCAGGTTGCTGTCGCCGCCGCGCCCCAGTTCCGCCACCATGCTCTGGAAAAGCGGCGTGCTGATGAAATAAAACGCCAGGAACAGCACGTTCGCAATGATGAACGGGACCAGGCTTTCCAACAGGATGACACCCACCATGGAGGCGGTACAGACGAGCATCACGCCGACCATGTAGCGGGACGTGTCGTTCCGCTTCAGGATCCACAGGCAGATGGTGCTGTTCGCCACCAGGGAAATCACGCCCAGCCCGGCTTTGATGACGCCGTTGTAGCCGGACGAAAGGCCGAACTGGTCTCGGATATAGTAATTGAAGCACTGGTCAAAGGCAATGTAGCCCAGGTTGGAAAGGCCGTACATGAGGAACAGCACGAAAAGCATGCGCGTCATGAAGCGGCGGCAGGCCAGAAACGCCGAGAAGGGATTGCACTGCTTCGCCAACGTGCGGGCGTTGAGCAGGGCCGGGTCTTCCCGTGTGTCGTCGGCCATGATCAGGAAGAAGGCAAAGGCGCTGGCGGCCAGCGTCGCCGCCTGTACCCAGACGGAGAGAAAGACGTCGGCTTCCCCCAGCATGCCGCCGATAAAGTAGCCGAAGGAGGAGGACACGCTCTGCACAGTCGCGGTGATCGCCATGCCCCGGCCTCTGCCGCGATCGTCCGAAACGTTCACCACATATGTGAGGAAGCTCACATAGGCGCCGCCCACGAAGGCGCCCGCGAACATACGGGCCAGCACAAACTGCAATTCTGTGCGCGACAGGGCGAAGAATACCTGCCCCAGCGCGTAGCCAAGGCCGCAGATCAGCAGGGTGCGGCGGCTGGAGATGTAGTCGTTCAGCCTGCCCCAGAAGGGCGACAGGAGGAAGTTGACAAACATCTGCGAGGCCAGCGCCAGGCCGAACATGTAGTCGCTTAAGCCCAGGCTCTGAATGATGGACGGCGTGACGGGATGGGCGAAATTCGCCGCCATATTGAAGATGAACATCACCGTGAAGAACGCGGGCAGATGGCTCTTCCGCACTTGTGACAATCCAAACACTCCCATCCGCTTTATTGTATGTTTCCATGGCCCGGCGGCCGGTTTTCCGCCGGCGCGCCGTTCACCGCTCGAACAGTTTCAACAGCTTTCTCTTTTTTTTGCCGATTTCACCGGAATAGGGATGCTCGCGAAGCGGCAGGTTGAAGCGCGTCTTGCCCGTCAGCACGGTCTGGGGGTGGGTGAATTCCCGGAAGCCCCATTCGCCGTGGTAAGCGCCCATGCCGGAATGGCCTGTGCCGTTGAAGGGCACGCCCTTGACCATCATGTGGATGCAGACCTCGTTGATGCAGCCGCCGCCGTACTGCTGCGTGGACATCACGCGCTTCGCCCACCTTTTATCGGCGGTAAAGACGTACATGGACAGCGGATGCTCCCGCTCCGCGATCACGTTGAGCAGCGCTTCGGTTTCCGCGTCCCTGAAGGGGACGACCGGCAGCAGCGGGCAGAACAGCTCGTGCCGGACGATGTCCTCGTCGATCCGCACGGGATAAATGACCGTCGGGGCAAAGCGGACGGCCTCTCTGTTGCCCGTTCCGCCGAAGACGACGCGGTCCCTGTACTCCGCCGTGAGGCGTTCGCACTTTTCATAGACGGCGGGCGTGATCAGCTTCGGGTATTCCGGATTGTCTTCCGGTTTTTCGCCGATCTGCCGGATAAACGCCCGCTTCAGTTCCGCCAGGAATGTCTCCGCGACTTCTTCCGCGACGGCGATCTGATTGATGTTGATGCATATCTGCCCCGCGTTGCAGAGCTTGAAAAAGGCGATTTTGCGCGCCGCGTCCCTGAGGTCGGCGTCCTTCCGGACGATGCACCAGTTGCCGGTCTCGCCGCCGAGCTCCAGGGCCACGCTTGTCAGGTGACGCGACGCCTTTTCCAGCACGTGCCGGGCCACGGCGGGCGATCCGGTATAGAAGATCTTGTCGAACCGTTCGTCGAGGCACATGTCCGCCACGTCGTGTCCGCCGTCGACGACCGTCACGAATTCCTCCGGGAATGTCTCGGCGACGAGCTTTTTCAGCGCGCGGGTGCTGGCCGCGGATTTTGAACTGGTTTTGAGCACCGCGGTATTGCCGCCCGATATGCTGGCCGCGAGCACGCCCAGCGTCAGGAGGATCGGGAAGTTGAAGGGGCTGATGATAAGCGACACGCCGTATGGCATTTTGTAAACGGCGGTGGACACGCTCGGAAAGCACATAAGACCGCTGAAATGGCGTTCCGGCCTCGCCCATTTTCTGATCCCATGGAGTATTTCGTTGACCTCAACGATCACCGGCCCGATATCGCAGAGATACGCTTCCATCGGACTCTTGCCAAGATCCTCATACAGGGCCGCTTCAAGCGCCTCCTGATGGTCGATCACCGCCTGCCTGAGCTTCTTGAGCTGTTCGATCCGCCAGTTTACGTCCAGCGTCGCGCCGGTCTGAAAGAACCGCCTCTGCTTCTGAACGATCCCGTGTACGGCTTCCTCGGTGTAAGGCATGTCAATACCCCCTTCTGATCTGGTCCAGGAGCATCCTGATCTCGCTGTCGCCGAAGGTGAGGGGCGGCGAGTAGTTGATCGAGTCGGCGTCGATCATGCCGGTCAGCCGTTCGTAGTCCCGCTCCTTCAAAAGATCGCAGCCCCTTTCCAGGCCGCACTGCTCAAGCAGGCGCTTCAAAGCGAGGATCAGCTTATCGGAAGCCGCTTCCTTCGGCTCGTTTTCATCCGCCAGGCCGCAGTACACGGCGAGGGAGGCCATCTCGTCATAGCGGATGTTTTCCTGCGCTTCGATGATCGGGATCAGGCACCAGGCGATTGCCTTGCCGTGCGGAATGTGATACATCGCGCCGATCGAGTGGGCGAAAGCATGGACATAGCCGGCGAGCTGGGTGTTGATGGCGTTTCCGCCGTAGTGGGCCGCCAGCAGCATCGCCTGCCGCGCCTCGACGTTCCCCGGGTCTTCCAGCAGGACGGGAAGGTTTTCAAGCACCAGCTTCACGCATTCCCGGCTCTTGAAGACATCTTCATCTGTAGATTTAACATCCGCCATAAGGCCCTCGAGGCCGTGGCTCAGCGCGTCGATCGCGCACCATGCGGTCACGCTCCTCGGCGCGCCGATCAAAAGCTCGCCGTCCAGTATGACCGCCCTGACGTCCATGCCCACGATGACCGTGGCGCTCTTTGCGCCGTGGCTGTTTTTGATCACCGCGCCCACCGTACATTCTGCGCCCGTGCCGGCTGTGCTGGGGATGTTGATCATGGGCAGCGTTCCGTTCTTCGTATAGGCGAACTTGTGCAGGAACAGCGAGATCGGCATGTCGGGATGCTTCGCGGCGACGGCTATGATCTTGCTGCTGTCGAGCACGGAGCCTCCTCCAAGCGCTATGACGCAGTCTGCGCCGCAGGCCTGCGCCTTCTGCCGGCCGGCTTCCACGATCTGCGCCGTAGGCTCCGAGTCGATATCGTGAAACAGGGTGTAGGGGATACCCTGCTCTTCCAAAGACGCCGTGATTTTTTCGTGCAGGCCGAGCCGATAGAGCGTCTGATCCGTCACGATAAAAGCGGAATGGTATCCCGACTCCCGGCAGATCATGCCGGTCTGATCTCTCTTCCCAAATCCCTGTATCAGTTCGGGCTTCGGTATCGGCGCCGCCTTAATGACGGCCCCCGGCACCCTCCGGATGGTCTTTCGCTCAAAATAGAAGGGCATGGCGATTCCTCCCCCGATCCATTCAAATCCTCACCAGGGCGAAGCTGTTGCCCTGCATGGTGAATTCATCGCCCGAAACGGTTTGCGGTTCGAAGTTGTGCTCATCGTCCACCATGAAGACGGTCATTGACGTGACCGGCCGGCCGACAATCGCGAGGCGCACGGAGGCGGCGGGCGGCGGACAGGCGTTGAGGCCGGCGTCGTCGTTGAAATAGGAAATATACACGAGCGTCTCGCCTTCCGGCGTCCTGGCGGCGGCGCAGTATATGTTTTCCGGCGCGTCGCAGGAAACGGCCTGGCCCGCCTCGTAGAGCTTGTTCCAGGCGAACAGCGTCCAGTAACCCTTGAGCGTGTCTACGCCGCGCATGGCGGCATGGACCTTCATCGGCGTGGGCGTGAACAGGTTGTTCCAGGTCGGAAGGAGCATCTGCGCGTCGTAGAACATGAGCTTGTCGACCGCTTCTCCCTGCATGGAGGCGATCACGGCGGCCATGAACGCCGCGCCGAACGCCTTATCATGCAAGGCGATACTGGGCTGCAGGTCGTTCCAGCTGACGACGTAGTTCCACTCGTCATAGATGCTTTCCGCCTGCGTGAAGCCGTATTTGTCCATGAGCTCGCGGGCAAGCCTGGCGTTTGTCACGGCCTCGGCGGGGGTGTGGCAGTAGCCGTGCCAGGATACGAAGTCGAGGGGCGCCTTCGTTTCCCGCGCATAGGCCAGGAACGGCTCAAACAGATGGGAATGGGGAGATGTCAGCGCGAGGCCGCCCACCTTCACACGGGGATGCTCCTGCCTGATGAGGGAGGATACGACGCGGTACAGCTCGAAGATTTCCTCCGGCGTGCCCGTCCAGCACTGGGGGATATCCGGCTCGTTCCAGATTTCCCAGTAGCGGATGTTCCATTCGTAGCCGTTCGCCCAGCCCTCGTTGTAATGGGCGATGATATGGGAGCAGATGCGCGCGAATTTCCCGTAGTCCTTCGGAGGATGTATGTGCCGCTTGACGGGCTGGTGCTCGATGGCCGCGCCCAGCCGGTAGAAGGGCTCCGTGCCCGCTTCGCGCATGAGGCGCAGGTATTCGTCGGTCAGCGTGAAGTTGTAGGATTCCGGGTTGTTCTCGTCCGCGTCGAAATAGGGGAAGATGCAGTGCACGTCGACGAATTCGCCGGAGCCGAAGGGATATTCGATGTCGTGAAGGCGGCCGAAGGGGATGCCGGCCGCCTTGAACTGTTCGGTGGCGTTGTATTGGAAAACGGCTGAGACGGGACCTCCGCCCACGCCGTGCATCGGCTTTATACAGCCCGTGGTCTGCTCCGGATCAACCTGAATCAGCAGGTTCTGCATAAGATCACCTCATTGATACGATTGTTTTGCGAAGCGCCGGATCGGCGGGCGCGCTCCGCTATTGCTCATGTCAAGTATATCAACATCCCGGTCATTTTGCAAGATTCACCCTTATTTAATGTGATTTTATCAATAATTGTCATTTACATAGCATGATTTGCCTTTTGCCGTTTCGGGAATTGACACTTGGGCTGTCCGCGGGCTACAATACAGATGGCAAAAAACCAAAAGGAGGAATCATCATGAGGAAAATCGTTGCCGTAATGCTCGCGCTCGTTCTGTGCCTGGGTGTCATGCCCGCGATGGCAGAGCAGCACGAAGAAGTGACCCTGACGTTCGGCTCCATCTGGTCCTCTGAATCGGAGGCTACCCGCGCGCCGTTCCTCAAGACGCTTGAGGAGTTTGCCGAGGCGTATCCCTGGATCCACGTGGAAGTGGACTGGAACGAAGCCAATGCCTGGAAGGACAAGGGCGACACCCTGGCCAGCCAGAGCGCCATGCCCGATGTATTCTACTGGAACGCCGGCGGCATCCTGAAGGCCCTGGTGGACCAGGATCAGATCATGCCCCTGAACGACTACCTTGACGACGAGACCCTGAGCCGCCTGATCGACGGCGCGCTGGCCAACATGACCTTCGACGGCAAGATCTACGGCCTGCCCTACACCAACGCCTGCTCTGTCCTGTACTGCAACAAGGCGCTGTTCGAGGCCAACAACGTGAAGATCCCCGAGACCTGGGATGAGCTGAAGGAAGCCGTCGAGGCGTTCAAGGCTGCCGGCGTCACCCCGATGACCACGGGCGGCGGCGACCGCTGGCCCACCAACATGCTGGGCGACATCCTGCTGCTCCGCTTCGCGGGCGATGAAGTGTTCCGCAAGGCTGTGTTCAAGGAAGAGGGCGGCACGTTCATGGACGAAGGCCTGATCGCCGGCGCGAACGCGTTTGCCGAGCTGGTCGAGATGGGCGCTTTCCCGGACGACGTGGCTGCGCTGACCCGCGATGAGTCCGAAGTGCCGTGGCACGAGGGCAAGATCGCCATGTACGTGATGGGCCAGTGGGAAGGCGGCAACCTGGCGGGCAAGGAAGACTTCATCGCCGTTGCGTTCCCCGCCGTGCCTGGCGTGGATTCCGCCAACGCCTTCATGGGCGGCCCGGCTGAAGAGTTCGCCGTGGCGGCTTACACCGAGCATCCCGAGGAAGCCTATCTGCTGTGCCAGTTCTGCGCTGAGCACCTCTCCAAGAACGGCTACATCTCCGGCGCCGGCCTGCCCTGCTGGAAGGCTGACTTCTCCGAGTATGAAGACCAGATCGCGTCCATCACCCGTCAGATCGTGGCGCTGACCAACGAGGCGACCTCCTTCCTGCTGTGGGGCAACACCGCGCTGGAAGGCGAGGACAGCGAGCTGCTCATGGACCAGACCCTGCTGCTGCTCAGCGGCGAGATCACCGGCGAGCAGTTCTGCGAGAACATGGAAGCCATCTTCGAATAATACATCCCCGTTGACTGACAGGGAGGTGGCGGTTTTGCCGCCATCTCCCTTTTTATCATGAGGCGTACAGGAGGCCCCTAAATGAAGCGGATTCTTTCCAACAAGTGGCACATCATGGTCTTCGTGCTGCCGACGGTGCTGTTCTTCAGCTTCTTCGTGATCGTTCCCATCGTGCTGTCGGCGTACTACAGCCTGCTGAACTGGACGACGAAGACCAAGCCGACGCTGGAGTATTTCGTCGGCTTCAGGAATTATATCGAGATGTTCACGGGAAAGGGGACCAGCTTCCCCCGCGCCGTGGGCCATTCCCTGCTGTACGCGGGGGCTTCCGTGTTCCTCCAGCTGCCCTTTTCCCTGTTCCTGGCGCTGCTGCTGGCGAAGGGCGTGAAGGCGGAGGGATTCTACCAGAACCTTTATTTCATTCCGGTCATACTGTCCTCCGTCGTGGTCGGCCAGCTGTGGCGCAAGATCTACAACAACGACTACGGCCTTCTGAACCTGTTCCTGCGCGCCATTAACGTGGAGACGCCCAAGGGCGGCTGGCTGGCCAACAAGGGCACGCGGCTATGGGCCACGTTTGTGCCCGTGCTGTGGCAGTATGTGGGCTATCACATGCTGCTGATGTACGGCGCGCTGAAATCCATCTCGCCCGACATCATCGAGGCGGCCACGGTGGACGGCGCGTCCGGCCCCACGATGGCCTTCCACATTCAGATTCCGCTCATCAAGCCCATGCTGAAGGTCTGCCTGTCCTTCTCGCTGATCGGCTCGTTCAAGCTGTACGACATGGTGAAGATCCTCACGGACGGCAACATCGGCACGGAGGTGCCGGCCACGACCATGTATCGCGAGATGTTCAAGAGCCATAACTTCGGCACAGGCAGCGCCATGGCCATGTTCATCGTGGCCGAATGCCTGCTGTTCACCGTACTGCTGAACGCGCTGTTCAGAGAGCGGGCCGACGGGCGCACGCTGCGCGAACGGCTGAGCGGTCTGTTCCGCTCCGCGCCGGACGCGCTCCCGAAAGGAGCGGATCGGCCATGAAGAAAAGGACGCTTTCACCCGGCCGCGTCGCGATTCAGGTGTTTCTGATTTTATGGACGGTGGCCTGCATCTTCCCGCTGTACTGGCTGTTCTCCTTCTCGCTGAAGGACAACGCGGAGATCTTCGGCGGCAATGTGGTGGGTCTTCCGAGCCATTGGATCTGGAGCAACTACACCACGGCCTGGGGCGCGGGCAAGATCAGCCTGTACCTGCGCAACAGCGTCATCACCACGGCGGCGACGCTGCTTTTGACGCTGTTCCTCAGCTTCATGTCGTCTTACGGGCTTCTGCGCATGCGCTGGAAGGGACAGAAAGCCACGATGACCTACCTGCTGCTGGGCCTGATGATTCCCATGCACGCGGCGCTCAAGCCCCTCCTGGGCATTTTGATGGATATCAACGTGCTCTCAACGCACCTGGGACTCATCATCCCTTACACAGCGTTCAACATCCCCATGGCCATATTGATCATCAGCGGCTTCATCGGCTCCATCCCGTATGAGATGGAGGAGGCCGCCTACATCGACGGCAGCGGCGTCTACCGCACCGCGTTCACGATCATCCTGCCCATGATGGTGCCCGCGCTGGTCACGGCGGCCATCTTCGTGTTCCTGCAGGTGTGGAACGAGATGCTGATGGCCTCAGTGTTCGTGTCGACGGACAATGTGCGCACGCTGACCGTGGGCATTCAGCAGATGTTCGGCCAGTATCAGACCGACTGGGGCCCCATCGGCGCGGCCCTGGTCATCTCCACGCTGCCCACGCTGATTCTGTATCTTTGCATGAGCAGCCAGGTGCAGAGGAGTCTCATCGCCGGCGCGGTGAAGGGATAAGAGGACTTTTTCAAGCCCTGCGTTTCTTTCGAGACGCAGGGCTTCGGGAGTTTATACCAGAAAATACCTGAGGAGGCGGACGAATGAAACGGACGATTATAGATGAAGCGGGACAGGGCGGCGGCATCCTGCGGGCCGATCTGCGCGGCGACGTGCTGGGCGCGGCGTTTTCCTACGCGGAGGTCGACGGCTTCATGGTGCCGGGACACACCATGTGCAGGGACGCCTGGGCGGAACGCGCCCTCGCCGGGGGCCTGATCGGCCAGGAGGCCGCGCGGGCTTACGCCGCGCGGCTGAACGAGCGCCTTGGCGCGCTGGGCGCGGAGGCGGACGCATCCTTTGAGGGGATGTACAGGAGCGTTTGCCAGCTGCGGCGCGAGGTCTTCGGTCAGGGCGCGATCGACGAGGCCTGTCTGCGCGCCGCACGGAGCGTGGGCGAAGCACCCCGGGCGATGGACATAGACCAATCCGGGTTGAGCTGGCAGGCGCTGGAAAAGCGCCGCTGCGCGCTGTTCGCCCTGGCTGACACTCGCCTCTATCCGCTGATGCGGGCGCACATGGCGAAGGCCCGGGCGATGGGGAAGGACGTCTTCGTCGCCCATGGGGGCGATGAGGACGCGCTGCTGCCCAGCCGCGCCGTCATAGCGGAACTCGCGGAAGGCGCAAATCTCGCCCCACTGTCCGACGCGGGGGAGATCGACGGCGATGAAACGCTCTGCCGGGCCCTCGATTCGGGCGACGTCTGCCTGTTCTGGTACGGAGAGACCGGCCTGAGCCACTGCCGGCATATGCGCTGCCCCTCGGTGGTTTGGTGCGAGCCCGGATCCCTCACAGCGCGCGCCCTCACCGGACAGTTCACGAAAAAGGGCCTGTGCGCGGTTTACGTGCCCGCGGGCTTCAACATCTTGCCCTTCGTGCCGATCATCCGCCGCACGCTGGCAAACTACCGCCACTTCGCCTGGCTGTGCGCCGCCCACGGCGAGTCGGTTTACCGCATGGACGCGAAAGAACTTTACCGCCGCTGGCCGGAGACCTTTTTCTCCGTGTATGATGAAGACGAAACGGGGCTCCCGCCGGGCCTTGTCTGGCCAAAGGACGAAGCGGTCACGGCCGATTGGTACGCCGATTTCTGCGCGCGCCGGGACAGCGCCCTCAAGGATTGGCTGAACGGCACGCCGGGCCTGGGCAGCGTGAGCGGCTGGTTTGAGTTGGGCACATTGGCGCAGAAAGACGTGCCCTGGAGCGCGGCGGGCGAGGCGAAGGGCATACTGGTGCATGGCGTCATCGCGGAAAAGGTGGCGGGGGCGGATGTGCGCCTGGCCGAAGGCGCGCCGATCTCTCCGCGCATCCTGTTGAGGGAAGAGGAGTCGCCGCCCGCCCGCCAGTTGATTTCCAACTACCTGTTCTTCCTGACGCCCCGGCTGGCTGAGCTCTACAACCGCCTGCGCGCGAGCCGTCCGCGCGAGCAGACTGCCATGCGCGGCGGCCATCTCGATTACATGCTCTACACGGATGAAACCGGGCGACGCACGGAGACCTTCCCGCTCTACCGGAAGGCCTGCATGGGAATGACAGACGACGGTCGGTTTCTGTTCTTCCATTTCAGGCTCCGTGGGGGAGAACTGACGATCAATAAACAGACTATAGTCTGGAATGAAGAAGACGTTGACCCGGCCACACCCGGCGACGTGGCGATCTATACGCCCTACCTCAGCCGGGCGGACGCGGGCGCGAATCGCTTTGAATACGCCAAGGCGGTGGGCGAGGGCCGTGTGAACTTCGTCCTCAACCAGACGGAATTCACCTGCGCCCGCGACGGAGACGTTATCTTGCCTGGCACAGGTGTGGTGATTTCCCTCGCGCGTGAAAAGGGCCTGGCGCTGGCGAAGGCCTGCGGCTTCGAGCCCGCGGAAGACGGTTACTTTCTATGGAAAGACGCGCCGGCCTTCGAGACGCGCCTGCAAAACCCCGATGAGATCGATCCGGAAACCTGGCGGACCATGCGCTGGGCCTACGGCGGCGGCCTGACGCTCATGCACGGCGGCGATGCCTTCTTCAAAAGGGAAGCGGACGCCGCGCAATGGCTGGCGCAGGAGGGCTGGGTATCGCCGCTGTCGGCGCAGACGCAGGAAAGCGACATCGCCGCTCTGGCGAGGCATCCGCGCACGGCCGTCGGCCTGACGCGGGGCGGCGCGCTGTTCATTCTGGTGTTTTCCGGGCGCTCCAGCGTATCGGCCGGCGCGGACTATGTGGAGATGTGCGAGATCGCGAAGAAGCTCGTGCCTGACGCCTGCGAGATGATGAACGTGGACGGCGGCGGCTCGGCCGTGCTGGGCGTCGCGGCGGGGCGGCGGTTCGTGGAATTCAGCTGGCCCTCCACCTCCTTCGACAGCCTGGCCGGGATGGTGAGGCCGGTCAACTCGCTGCTGAGTGTGACGCTGAAATCATGACAGCCAAACGGGCGTTTTAATGGAATGTTGAGCGCCCGTTTCGCTTCAAAATCTGAGGATTCTGTCAAAATGGCCGAAATTGTGTTAAATAGCTATTGATTTTTGTCCGTAATACGAGTATAATGTAATGTGTTTTAAGGATGGCCTGAAAGGAATGAGATGCATGAGCGACCGTACTCTGAAAGCTGCCGGCACCTACAAACGCTCGGGGCTGGGCTACTGGATCAGGCAGCGCCGAATCAACAAGAACTGGCAGTTCTACGCGATGCTGTTTCTGCCGCTATTGTGGTATGTCCTGTTCTGCTATCTGCCCATGTACGGCGTGGTGCTGGCCTTTAAGAAGTACAGCGCCATGAAAGGCATTCTGGGAAGCCCTTGGGTTGACCCGTGGTACAAGTGGTTCATGAAGTACTACCAGTCGCCTTACTTTGCCAGAACGATCACGAACACCTTCATACTGAGCTTCTCATCGCTGGTCTTTGGCTTCCCGCTGCCGATCCTCCTGGCGCTGCTGCTGAACGAGGTGCGCAATAAAGGCTTCCAGAAGTTCGTCCAGAACGTCACCTACATTCCGCACTTTCTTTCAACGGTCGTTCTGGTCGGCATGCTCACCTGCTTCACCAACCGCGATTACGGCATCGTAAACAAAGCCGTCGTCGCATTGGGCGGTAAGACGGAGAACTGGATGCAGGTGCCCTCGCTGTTCAGGCCATTGTACGTGGGCTCCGGCGTGTGGCAGAACATGGGCTGGGATTCCATCATCTACATCGCCGCGCTGGCCGGCGTCGACCCGCAGCTGCATGAGTCAGCCTACATCGACGGCGCGAACCGCTACCAGTGCATGTGGCACATCAACCTGCCCTGCATCCTGCCCACCGTCGTCATCATGCTGATCCTCAACTCCGGCCGCATCCTTTCGGTCGGTTTCGAGAAAGTCTACCTGATGCAGAATGGCCTGAACATGGCCGTTTCGGACGTTATCTCCACCTACGTCTACCGCATCTCGCTGCTTTCCTCTAACCAGTTCGAGCTGTCCACTGCCATCGGCCTGTTCAACTCCATCGTCAACTGCGCCATGCTGATCCTCGTGAACAAGATTTCCAAGAAGGTCAGCGACGTTCAGCTTTGGTAAGAAAGGAGGACGAGTGAAATGGCACAGGCAACGACCAGACAGGTCGCGCGCCCCAGGCGCAATTCCCGGCAGTCCCGCGGAGACATTATCTTCGAGACCATCGTCGTCATTCTTCTGGCGCTTCTGGCGCTGATCATTATTTATCCGCTGTATTTCGTGGTCATTGCGTCCTTCTCCGAGGCCAAGGCCGTCGTAGCCGGCGATGTCATCTTCCTGCCCAAGGGCCTGACCTTGGACAACTACATGGAGTGCTTCAAGAACGGCGACCTGATGCTGGGCTACAAGAACGCCTTCATCCTGCTGTTCGTCGGCACGGCCGTTTATCTGTTCCTGACGATCCTTTGCGCGTTTCCGCTGTCCCGGCGTGACCTGTGGGGACGCGACGGGATCATGATCTTCTGCACCATTCCGATGTTCTTCGGCGGCGGCCTGATCCCCACCTACCTGACGGTCACCAAGACGCTGAACCTTCATAACTGGGCGGCGGTTATCCTGGTGGGCGGCGTGTCCACCTACAATATGATCATCATGCGGACCTTCTTCCAGACTTCGATTCCGTTTGAGCTGCAGGAAGCGGCGGAGATCGACGGCAGTACGCCCTTTGGGACATTGCTCCAGATCATATTGCCCCTGTCCATCCCGGTCATCTGCGTCATTGGCCTTTATTATGGCGTGGGCATCTGGAACAGTTACTTCTCGGCGCTCATTTACGTTTCGGACAAGAATCTGTGGCCGCTGCAGCTGTTCCTGAGGCAGATTCTGGTCAACGCGGACCTGTCCGCTGTCGACGGCGGCGACGTGGCCGACATGGCCCGCCGCGCCATGCGCGCCGAAATCATCAAATACGCCATCTGCGTGCTGGCGTCGATCCCCATGCTGGTCATCTATCCCTTCATCCAGCGCTACTTCGTGAAGGGCGTCATGATCGGCTCGGTGAAGGGCTGATGCGCCATGCCTCCCCTGAAAGGGGAGGTGCCGAGCGAAGCGAGGCGGAAGGGTCGAATTCCAACCCCTCAGTCGCCTGCGGCGACAGCTCCCCTGTGAGGGGAGCCGAGCTCCTTTTCCCATGATACTTGGCCCGTCAAGGGCTGGTATAAATATCTTATAGGAGGTAATCCCATGAAGAAGACTCTTGTGGCCCTTCTGCTGGCTGCGCTGATGGTGTTCAGCTGCGCCGCCTACGCTGTCGAGGGCCCCGCGACCGACTACTCGCTGTATCCTCTCGTTGACGAGACGATGACGGTGTCCGTGACGCACATGTACACCGACGTCATGCCGTCCGACTGGTCTACTGTCTGGTTCTGGCAGGAGCTGGAAAAGCTGACCAACGTCCACGTCGAGTTCACCCCCGTTCCTCAGTCTGACCGTTCCACCCAGCTGACCCTGATGTTCGGCTCCGGCGACCTTCCGGAGATCCTCTTCAAGATGGGCGTCAGCGGCACCCAGGCTTCCCAGTACGGCGGCGAGGGCATGCTGATCGATCTGAAGCAGTATGCCGACATCATGCCCAACTTCAACTACTGGCTGGATGCGTATCCCACGGCCAGGAACGCCATCACCCAGGCTGACGGCAACATCTACGGCTGCCCCTACATCCTGACCGGTTATGCCATCCGCATGGGCACCCGCCTGTTCTACAACAGCGAAGTGCTGGCCTATGCTGGCCTCGAGACCCCGCCGGCCACCCTGGAAGAGTTCTACAACTACCTGACCGCCATCAAGGATTGGGACTACAACGAGAACGGCGAGGATGACACCATCCCGCTGGCCGGCTCCGACTGGTCCAACATGGAGTATGTCCTGACCGGTACCTTCGGCGTCATGAACCGCGGCTCCTCCAACTACTGGGTTGACCAGAACGAGGACGGCACCGCCCGCTTCTGGCACACCGCCGACGGCTACAAGGAGCTCATGCGCTTCTACAACAAGATGTACACCGAAGGCCTGATCGACCCCGACATCTTCACCGCTTCCTTCGCGGATGAAATCGTCAAGGCCCAGAACGGCCGCGCCCTGACCTACACCTTCGTGAACAACAGCCCCGTTTCCGGCTCCAAGTATGAGGCGCTGACCGTGCCCATGACCGAGCCTCTGGAGGGCTACAACGGCGAGAAGAGCTGGAACAACTACTCCATGCCCGCCTCCACCTCCACCAACTTCAACATCACCTACAACTGCCCCGAGGAGAAGCGCGAGATCATGGCCAAGTGGGCCGACTACTTCTACAGCCTGGACGGCATCGTGGCCTACTTCATGGGCGAGAAGGACGTCACCTACACCTATGACGAGGCGACCGACACCTACGCTCTGACCGACCTCATCCTGAAGGACCCCGAGGGCCGCAACTTCGAGTCCGTGCAGTCTGCCTGGTGCACCTGGGCCGGCGGCACGAACCCCTCCTGCGCGACCAACGAGCTCTTCAAGGGCGGCGAGACCTGGCCGTGCTCTCTGGAATCCGCGGCTGGCCTGATCAACTACACCCCCGACAACAACGGCGGCGCCATCTGGGCTCCCTTCATGTTCCCCTCTGATGTCGCTTCCGAAGTGTCCGCTATGACCACCGACTTCGACACCTACCTGGATGAGTGGAGCGCCCACTTCATCACCGGTGAGAAGGACGTCGACGCCGATTGGGACGAGTATGTGAACGGCTTCAATGCGCTGGGCGTTCAGGACTACCTCGATCTGATCAACGAGAAGATCGAAGAGCTGGGCCTGTAATCCAAGCGTCGCTTTCACAGCATAGCAGTCAATCGAAAGAGCCCGGCGGTTCGTCCGTCGGGCTCTTTTCAAGGGAATCGAAGAAAGGGGCGTTGCCGCATGAATGTCGGCATCATCATCAGGCACTGCGACAAGGAACTTGAGCATGTGTTCGAGACCACGGCGAAAAACGGCTTCCACCACGGCCAGCTCGTCAGCTGGGACCCTTCCCTCTGGACGGACGAAATGGCCGAACGCATCCCGCCGCTCTGCGAGAAATACGACATTGAGCTGACCGCCTTCTGGTGCGGCTGGGCCGGGCCGAAGTTCTGGAACTTCACCGAAGGCCCGGAGACGCTGGGCATCGTGCCCGTGGCGTACCGCGCCGC
Source organism: Clostridia bacterium (assembly GCA_017527065.1). Classification (GTDB taxonomy): domain Bacteria; phylum Bacillota; class Clostridia; order Christensenellales; family Aristaeellaceae; genus Firm-10. The sequence continues at coordinate 2,988 of JAFXQO010000044.1, read as the reverse complement.
GCGCGTGCAGAACCTCATCGACGGCGCGGCGTTCGCCCGCAAGCTGGGCATTAAGGATGTCGTGACCCACATGGGCTTCATCCCGGAGAACATGAGCGATCCGAATTATCCCGGCGTGCGCGCCGCCGTGACGGCCGTCGCCCGGGATTTGAAGCGCAACGGACAGAACCTGCTCTTCGAGACAGGGCAGGAGACGCCGGTCGTTTTGCTGCGCCTGTTTGAGGAAATCGGCACGGGAAACCTGTATGTGAACCTCGACCCGGCCAATCTCATCCTCTACGGCAAGGCCAATCCCGTCGACGCGCTGGACCTGCTGGGCGACTACGTGCGCGGCGTCCACGCCAAGGACGGCTTCTACCCAACCAACGGCCGCGAGCTGGGCCACGAGGTCAAGGTCGGCACGGGCAAGGTCAATTTCCCCGTGTTCCTGAAGGAACTCAAGGCGCACGGCTACGATGGCAGCCTGACCATCGAGCGCGAAATCGAAGGCGAACAGCAGACGAAGGACATCCTCGAGACCCAAAAGTACCTGAACGACCTGATCGCGTCGCTGTGACGGCGCGGATATGAAAAGGCCAGCGCGGCAAACGCCCGCTGGCCTTTTCGCATGCGCCTTTTATCTTGCCGCGCCTTCGTCGATATACCGGCAGGCGGCCAGCGCGGCGGTCGCGCCGTCGGCGGCGGCGGTGGTGAGCTGGCGAACGCCCTTGCTGCGGCAGTCGCCCGCCACATAGACACCCGGCGTCGCCGTGAGGCAGCGCTCGTCCGAATCGAAATAACCATAGGCGTTCAGCTTCGCCAGCGCCGCGAAGGGTTCGTTTTCAGGGATCAGCCCGATGGCGACAAACAGCCCGTCGCAGGCGATTTCCCGCCGTTCGCCGGTAACGCGGTCTTCGATTTCCAGGCCTGTCAGCGCACCGTCCTTCGTGAGGAAGCGGTTGATCTTCGCGTTGACGATCAGGCGCGCGTTGGGCTTCTGAAAGAGCGCGTCCTGAAGGCGCTTTTCGCCGGTGCAGGCGGGAAGGTCCTGCAGCACGGTGACTTCGCTGCACTTCCCGGCGAGCAGTATGGCTTCCTGCAGCGCAGAGTTTCCGCCGCCCGCCACGCAGACGGTCTTGCCGGAATAGAAATCGCCGTCGCACACCGCGCAGAAGGAAACGCCCTCGCCGACCAGCTCAGCTTCGCCCTCAAGCCCCAGCATGCGGTGCTTCACGCCGGTGGCGAGCACCACGGTGCGGCCCTCGAAGGCGCTGCCTTCTTCGGTGAGCACGCGCTTGTAATCGCCTTTATCCTCCACGGACACGGCTTTTTCCAGTTCGATGTCCGCGCCCTGGGCGAGGATCTGCTCCAGCAGATGGTCGGCGAATTCATTGCCGCTCATACTCAGCGTGCCTGGATAGTTTTCCACCTTGGGCGAGTGGGTGATCTGCCCGCCGAAGTTCTGCTTCTCGATCACCAGCGCGCTCTTGCCGTTTCGCAGGGCGTACAGCGCCGCCGTCATGCCCGCCGGGCCGCCGCCGACGACAATCACATCATACATGGTGTTCCCTCCGCTCTTTCTTGGAATTCGGTGATGGTTCTGCCGGAGGACAATTTGGAATCTGCGTCAGGGCAAATTCAATCTCGTCAAGTTCATCTGTTATGGCGTTTCTTCTTCCCGTTCTTCTAAAGCCTGTCCGATAATAGAGCCTCTCGGCATTGACATTGTTCTCAAGAATCCACAGCGTTGGAGTCCCCTTGCATTGGCCTATGGCGTATTGCAACAATTCCGATCCATAACCCTTGTTCTGCTTGTCTGGGAGGACGTAAAGATCTTCTATCAAACTGTCCGTTACAGATACGATCCCTACCGGTTCTCCGTCTACAAGCATATAGCACTTTGTTCCGCCGTTTATCTTGCCGCTCAGGTATTCCCTCTGCCGTTCCGGCGTGTGCTTCTTCAGGAAATCAACGGCGCAAAACGAACGGTGCGATTCTTTCCATGATATTGAATGGATGGCCGCGGCCCTATCAAGATTTGATTCATCTACAGGTATTATCACATTTGCCTCCGTGAACATAGTTCTCTCCAACGGCAGCGCTTCATTGCGAAAACAGGGACGGCCTTTTGCGCCGTCCCTGGGGAATACGGGGTGTGGCTTACGCGCTCTGCATCAGCCAGCCCTTGATCTCGGACACGCCGCGGAACTTCTCGAAGCCCGTGCCGCCCGGCACCACCAGCGTGGGCGCCTGCTTCACGCCGTATTTCTCGACCAGTTCCTTTTCCTCGTTGGCGTTCAGCGCGGTGTAGGAGACGCCGGCGCGATCCAGCAGGGCCATGGCGGCCTTGCAGTTGGGGCAGGTGGGCGTCTTGAACAGGAGGGCCTTCGGCGCTTCCGGCTCGGTTTCCGGCTTCTTCAGAGGGGACGCCGGTTCGCAGCAGGGACGCTCCATCGCGGCCTCCATGGCGGCGTCGGCGTTGGTGAACGCCGGGCGCGGGCCGTTGTGCGTCAGCGTGGAACGGCCGATGTCGTACACCTTGCGATCCTTGAATTCCTGCACCTTGCCGTCGTTCCAGTTCTGGACCGGGCGGTAATAACCGGTGATGCGGCTGTAGACTTCGGTCTTTTCTCCGCAGATGGGGCAGGTGTACTGCTCGCCGGTCAGGTAGCCGTGATTCTTGCACACGCTGTAGGTGGGCGACATGGTGTAATAGGGCAGCTTGTAGTTCTCGGCGATCTTGCGAACCAGGTTGGCCGCGGCTTTCCAGTCGGGCAGCTTCTCGCCCAGGAAGGCGTGGAACACCGTGCCGGAGGTGTAGAGCGTCTGCAGTTCGTCCTGGATGTCCAGCGCGGAGAACACGTCCTCGGTATAGCCCACGGGCAGGTGGGAGGAGTTGGTGTAATAGGGCGTGCCGTTCATGTTGGCGGTGATGATGTCAGGGTAGAGCTCCTTGTCGTGCTTGGCAAAGCGGTAAGTGGTGCTCTCCGCCGGGGTGGCTTCCAGGTT
>JAFXQO010000043.1 GCA_017527065.1 Clostridia bacterium | reverse complement strand
TTTTGTTTTGATTCGCTTTCCGAGCCGCCTTGATTTCTTCCAGCTCTCCCGCGCTTATCTGCTGTCGCTTCATTTCCTTCACCCTGTTTTATTATACTTCATCCCCTCTCTTTTGTCCAGCTCTGATTGGATTGTAGTATGAACAATCCATCTCGCAAAAGACTTAACGAAAACGCAATTTACTATGCTTTTGGGCTTATGAAAAAAGTCGTAGAAACAATCATAACAGTTGCCACAATGCGTCATCGTCCGAAACGGGCCGTAGCGTTTTTGTTTGCGTTCATTGGTTGAGGATGAAGGCAGGCTTTTATAAACTGCGGTGTGCTTCTATAGACCCTCAATCACAGTTGCAATTAAACGGCACTTCCGGTATGGGGTTGACAAGCGCATCCCTCATCAGCGGCTGGAGCGGTTGCCCGGCGAAGCATACAACCTGCTGTTCATCAGATATGCAGGCGGAGATCACTTCCGTGATTCCATTCATGCAATGACGATAGTTGCCCTCAAAATAGAGAAAATCGCTGCCACCGGTTCCATTCCTGCGCGCCAGAGAGCGGGGCGAAACCGAAAACATCCTTTCATATTCCGCGGCGACAGGCGCGGGATTTCCCTGCTCGTCCACCCTGTCCCGCACGACGGCGAGAAGGCGCGGATGCTGCATCTTGTTGACGGTATGGATGATGCCGCCGCTGTCTGTGCAGGAGACGGTTCCACCGCCGTATTCGCCCAGATTCGGCAGGTATTTTTCTATCAGGCTCACATACAGCGGACCCCAGAGCGCCGTACCCGGATCAATGCCCAGAAGTCCGGTGAAGTTGCGCAGGCTGTCATCAGCGGAGAGCACTTCTTCGCCGTCCGCAAGGATCGCGCTGGGCTGATAGTTTTTCGTCTCACTGATTTTGCACTGCCTGTCCGCGCCGTAGCCCCAGCAGTCGATGGGCTTTTTGCCGTCCAGGCGGGAGTCGAACATATAGATTGTAACGCCGTTGGCGACCGCGCAGTCATTGAGCGGGGTGATCTCCGCCACGCAGTTGGGACACCAGGCGCCCCCATAGAGCAGCAGCAGGCTCTCCTGCGAGGAAAGCAGCCAGGTCAGCATGTCATAGGTGACAACGCGGATGTTGATCTGTTCGCCTTTCCGGAATGCGCTGGCGTAGACCGGCGCGCTCGCCCTTCCGTTGCCCATATGATACGCGTCGTAGAGATAGTCGGCGTCGCTGTATGCGCTGATATGTATGCCATTTTCCTTGATGTACTCGAACAGCGGCCTGATCATGCCGGCGCAGTCCTTATTGGCTGTGGGATGCACCGCGCAGACCACCGGAAGGCGGCTCAGCGCGTCAGCCTGGCTGGTTTGATCCTTGGGTACGATCAGGCCGTTCCTGTCGAACATATTGGAATACATGTTGTCCTTGTCATAGAGCATCAGGAAGGGTTCCTCGATGGCGGGCGCGGTCATGGCCTGGTAGACCTTGTCATACCAGCGCATTTCACGGACGGTCCACCGGTTCAGATTTGTCAGGTACCGGGAGACCAATTCACCGTAGAGATAATTGTATTTCGCGCCGGCAGGATCGTCTGCGCCGGTGAAGGTTCGGGAAATATCAGAAGCGTCATCCACGCCGTCCATCCGAAAGTCGAAATTGTATATCTTTTCAATGCCATATTCATGGGCTAGGTCGTTGATGACAGAGGCGGCGGCGCGCGTCTGCGCGGACGAGCGCCCGCCGAAGAGGATCAGATAGCTCCCTTCCGATTCCAGTAAATTGCACAGTTCGTCATAGTATAAGCTTTCAAAGACGATATCGTCATTCTGAAACACATCATCCTCGCCGTTGGCATGGGCGCATTCGTTCCAGGTCTGATAGTAATATTGTCCGTCGATGTTGCCGTCATCGGCGGACACGCCGCCCTCCTGCGGCAAATCTTCCGCATGGACGGCGCCGCATATCAGGCACAGGGCCAGCAGGAAACAGCACCACTTGCGGCAGGATGATCTCTTCATATCGTTCATGCCTCCCTTTCCGGCGCAGGATCACGCTTCATAATCTTTTTATACAATATACCATAGAATAGAATACGGCGCAAGCTGAAAGACATAGCTTTGATCTCATTTGCGGCTCAAAAAACAAATATATCGCTTGACAAAACATAGGCGCAAGTGTAAAATAAAAATAAAGGAATGGAAAATTTCAGGCGCTTTATTCTGTTTTCGCCTATGAAGCGCGGCGTTCCGGCTTGGACCGGCGCAACGGTATTTGTTTTGCGCAGAAGCGCATGCAATATATGAGTGAAGGAGGAAACCCACATGAAGAAGTTCCTGACCCTGCTTCTGGCACTGTGCCTTGCTCTGTCGCTGACGACGGCGGCATTCGCAGAGCTTGAGATGTCGGCTCCGGGCGAGTTCCCCATCGTGCAGGAAACCGCTGAGCTCAATCTCTTCGCTCCCCTCAGTTCCAACATCGCCGACCTGAACACCAACGTCTGGACGCAGACTTACGAGGCGCTCAGCAACGTGCACATCAACTGGCAGACGGTTCCCAGCGACGCGATGACCGAGAAGGTCAACCTGCTGCTGGCGGCGGAAGACCTGCCGGATGTGTTCTTCGGATGCGACGGCGCGCTGAACACGACCGCTCAGGTCGTTTACGGCTCCATGGGCACGTTCGTCGACCTCAAGCCCTACATCGAAGAGCATGGCTTCTACATCAAGAAGATGTTCGACGAGGTGGACTACATCGAAGCCGGTATCACCACGGCGGACGGGAAGATCTGGTCGTTGCCGCAGGTGAATGAGTGCTTCCACTGCTATTACTCCCAGAAGATGTGGATCAACAAGACCTGGCTCGACGCGCTGGGCCTGGAGATGCCCACCACCACCGAGGAGTTCAAGGACGTTCTGATCGCCTTCCGCGACAATGACCCCAACGGCAACGGCATTCAGGATGAGATCCCGCTGATGGCTTCCTCCGGCCCCTCCGCCGGCTGGCATCAGAAGCTGCAGGGCTTCCTGATCTGCCCCTTCCTCTATTACAACGGCGACAGCGGCGTTTCCATCGCGGCTGACGGCAACACCGTTGAGCTCGCCTACATGAAGGACGAGTTCCGCGAGGCCCTCAAGTATCTGCATGATCTGTATACGGAAGGCCTGATCGGCGAGGCTTCCTTCACGCAGACTGGCTCGGACCTCAAGACCGTGTTTGAATCCGGCGACTATCCCACCATCGGCTGCGTGCCGGACGGCTGGTTCGGCGACTTCGGCGAGCTCGCCGGCGAGCGTCAGAAGAGCTTCACCGCCGTGCCGCCCCTCAAGGGACCGGAAGGCGTGCAGCTGTGCGGCTGGTATCCCTATGGCTACGGCACCGGCAATTTCGTGGTCACCAAGGCCTGCGAGAATCCCGGCCTGGCTGTGAAGTGGGCCGACTACCTGTTCTCTGAGGATGCCGCGCTGCAGTACATCGAGGCTGGCCGCGAGGGCATCGAGTGGCGCGAGGGCATCGAAGGCGAATTCGACGTGTGGGGCCGCCCGGCTCGCTGGACGCGCATCGACACCGAGTTCAACTACTCTGAAGCGCAGAATGTCCATTACTATCAGATGGGCCCCTCCTACCGTTCGTTCGAATATCGTGAGTCCTGGTACGTGCCGCAGACCGAAGAGGACTTCTATGGCACCGCCGGCTACGAAGGCCGCCTGCATGTGGAGACCCAGAAGTACGTCGACTATCATCCCGAGAAGGTCTTCCCCACCATCTTCTACGGCGAGGACGACGCCAACGAGATCAAGCGCCTGCAGCCCTCCATTGAAGACTATCGCGATGAGATGATCACCCAGTTCATCATCGGCGGCGCCGACATCAATTCCGACGATGACTGGCAGGCTTACCTGGATGGCCTCGAGGGCTTCGAGGCGTCCACGTATCTCGACATCCTGCAGCGCAACTACGACGTGAGCCCGCTGAAGGATCTCGAGCCCTCCGCGATGAACGCGAACTTTGACCTTTCCACGAAATAAGTCTGTTTGACCGATGGGATGGGGCGGCGCAATCCGCCCCATCTTTCGGATTATCCGGAACAATTCACAGACAGGGAGGAACGCACATGGTTTCAGCACGAAACAAGGCGGCGTCACGCGCAGGCAGGACGAGGAAATCGCCAATACAGCAGATCGTTCGCCACTGGCAGTGGTATGTGCTGCTGCTGATTCCCATCGCGTTGACCGTGATATTCAAATACTGGCCCATGTATGGCGCGATCATTGCCTTCAAGCAGTATAACGGCGGCAATATGTGGGACGCCAAATGGGTCGGCTTGAAGCACTTCCAGAATTTCTTCAAGACGCCGGTATTCTGGCGCATTGTGAAAAACACGCTGATCATCAATGTCTACTATCTGATCGCCTGTTTCCCCCTGCCGATCATACTGGCCCTGAGCCTGAACATCTGCCGCAGCAATAAGCTGAAAAAAGCGGTGCAGATGATCACCTACGCCCCCTATTTTATTTCCACGGTGGTCATGGTGTCCATCATTTCCCAGGTTTTCCATCAGAACTTTGGCATCATCAATATGGCTCTCAAACGCCTGACCGGCACTACGGTCAACTTTCTTGGCAAGAAAGAGTACTTTTACCACATGTACGTCTGGACGAGCGTCTGGCAGTTCGTTGGCTATGCGAGCATCATGTACATCGCGGTGCTGGCCGGCATAGACCCAACGCTTCACGAGGCCGCCATCGTCGACGGCGCGTCGCTGTTCAAGCGCATGCTTCATATCGACATTCCGGGCATTTTGCCCACGGCGACGATCCTGTTCATCATGAACTGCGGCTCCATCATGAGCATCGGCTTTGAAAAGGTGTATCTGATGCAGAACACCATGAACCAGGCAACGAGCGAAGTCATTTCAACCTATGTGTATAAGCAGGGCCTCAAAGGCGCACAGTACAGCTACTCGACCGCCATCGGCCTTTTCAATTCGGCCATCAACCTGATAATCCTGATCGTCGTCAATAAAGTGGCACAGCGCGTCGGCGAGACGAGCCTGTGGTGAGAGGAGGATGCGTGATATGACTCAAATGGCCAGAAGTGCCTCCCATCATAGAAACAAAATCCGCATGACGACCTCCGACCGCGTCTTTGTCGCGATCAACACCTTTCTTCTGGTTCTGTTCATGCTGATCGTTCTAATTCCGCTGATCTACATTGTCGCCGCGTCCTTTTCCAGTTCTTCCGCCGTGGTGGCCGGGCGCGTCTTCCTCTGGCCCGTCGATTTTACGCTGATGGGCTATCAGGCGGTATTCGGAAACAATCAGCTCGGCAGCGGTTTCCTGAATTCGTTTTTCTACATGTTCTTCGGCACGATCGCTTCCCTGGCGGCGACCATCATGGCGGCCTATCCGCTCTCCCGCAAGGAGCTGTACGGCCGATCCAAGCTGATGTTTTTCTTCACCTTCACGATGATGTTCAACGGCGGCCTGATCCCCACCTATCTGGTCGTGCGCAGCGTCGGCCTGATCGACTCGCGCCTGGCGCTGATCATTCCCAACGCGCTCAGCGTGTATTATATGATCGTGGCCCGCACCTATTTCCAGACCACGATTCCGGACGAACTGGCGGAGGCCGCAGAGCTGGACGGCAGCTCGGATTTCGGCTTTTTGATCCGCATCGTGCTGCCCCTGTCCGGCCCGCTGGTCGCCACGCTGGCGCTTTTCTTCGCCGTCATGCAGTGGAACGGTTACTTCGACGCGCTGATCTACCTGAATACGCAGAGCAAGTATCCATTGCAGATCATCCTCCGCAACATCCTCATCATGAACGAAATCGACGCCAACATGATGGTCTCCGTGGAGGCGCTGGAGAGGTCTCAGGGCCTGCGCGAACTTTTGAAGTTCTCTTTGATCGTGGTGGCCTCCGTTCCCGTGCTGGCCATTTACCCGTTCGTGCAGAAGTACTTCGTCAAGGGCATCATGATCGGCGCGATCAAAGGCTGACGCATCCCCGATCCCGCAAAAAGGCTCCCTCCGCAAATACGGAGGGAGCCGGAGCGTATGGCCGTTATTTCAGGAACACTTCGATGACCGGCACCAGGCAGTGGGGCTTCACGGGCGGCAGCTGGAAGACCACCATGTCCTCGTTTTCCGGCAGACCTTCGCCGAAGTGCGTCATTTTGCCTTCGGTGTACTGCACTTCGCTGGCGTCGTGCAGGAACTGGGCGTAGTCGACTTTGCCGGCCAGACCGCGCACCAGTAAATGCGCGAAGGGATAGGCGAACAGGTGGATGTAGAGCCGCTTTCCGTCCTCGCTCTGGGTGAGACGGCAGTCTGCCGGGGTTTTGAATTCCGGCTCGGCCTGGGTGCAGCCATAGATGGAGCGATTGTTGTACTTCATCCAGTCCGCGAAAACGCCGAGCGCCTCCTCGGCGCGGTAGTCGATGTAGCCCCGGGCGGTGGGGCCCACGTTCATGAGCAGGTTGCCGCCGCAGGACACGGTGTTCACCAGCATGCGGATGAGCATCTCGGGCGACTTCCAGGTGCTCTCGTCGCGGTAGTAGCCCCAGGAGCCGGAGAAGGTCTGGCAGGCCTCCCAGGTGACCAGCTCGCCCGTCTCCTTATGGCGGATCCATTCGGTGGGCTGCCACTGCTCGGGCGTCCAGATGTCCTGCTCGATCTCCGTGCGGTTATCGATGATGATGCCGGGCTGGAGACTCCGGGCCAGGGCGATGAGCTTCTCGGCCTCCCAGTCGTCCTTGCCCTTGCCCTTCATCCAGGGTTTTTCATTCGGATCGGGCCAGGTGTAGGAGAAGTCGAACCACAGCACATCGATCTTGCCATAGTTGGTGAGCAGTTCCGTCACCTGATTGCGCATGTACTCGGCGTACTTTTTCATGTCGCGGCCCTGGCTCTGCTGCTCAGCGTCCGGATCGTTGCGGCGGGGATGGAAACGGTCGATGGGGAACTCCGGATGGTGCCAGTCGATCAGCGAATAGTAGAAACCGATGTGCAGGCCTTCGGCCCGGAAGGCATCCACGTATTCGCGCACCAGGTCGCGTCCGGCGGGGGTGTTGGTGCACTTGTAGTCGGTGAATTTGGAATCGAACATGCAGAAGCCCTCGTGGTGCTTCGTGGTCAGCACCACGTACTTCATGCCGGCGGCCTTGGCCTTCCTGGCCCATTCCTTCGGGTCGTACAGGTCGGGATTGAAGTATTTGAAATACTTGTCGTAGTTTTCTTCGGGGATGCACTCCTTGTTCTTGATCCACTCGTGGCGGGCGGGCATGGCGTACAGGCCCCAGTGAATGAACATGCCGAAGCGGTCGTGCGTGAACCAGGCGGTGTCGCCGGGCGTCTTGCGGGTGACGTAGCTGGACATAGCGCTGTTCTCCTCCTATCTCACAGTCAATATGGGATCCAAACCGTCCGGCAACAGTATATCATGCTTTCGGAGGCAAGACAAGTGGGCGGAAACGCGGTTTGTAAATTTTATTACGTTTTATTCACATAACAAGGGTCTATCTGCCCGCCACGGCCAGGCGCGCAGCGTGTTATCATCTTTTTGAAGAAGGAGTGTATGTCTGAATGAACAGTATCGAATTGATGACGAAGAACGAGTATGAAGAATGGACCGCTTCCACCCGGGACGCGCGCATGGCATGGTGGCGCGAAGCGCGCTTCGGCATGTTCGTTCATTTCGGCCTCTACTCTCAGCTGGGCCGCAATGAATGGGTGCAGACGCTGGAGAACATTCCCGTCGAGGAATACGCCAGGCTGGCCGACACGTTCAACCCCAAGCCCGGCGCGCCGCGGGAGTGGGCCAAGCTGGCCAAGGAAGCGGGCTGCCGTTACATGGTGATGACCACGCGGCATCACGAGGGCTTCTCCCTGTGGGACAGCAAGGCCAATCCGTTCAATTCCGTGAAGCTGGGGCCGCACCGCGACATTGTGCGCGAATTCGTGGACGCCTGCCGCGAATACGACCTGAAGATCGGCTTCTACTCCTCGCTGATGGACTGGCATCATCCGGACGCCATCGCCGCCATGTACGACACGGCGGCGCGCAAGCGCTTCACCGATTACATCGAGGCGCTGAACACAGAGCTGCTGACCCAGTACGGCAAGATCGACGTCCTCTGGTATGACGTGGCCTCGCCCATGGAGAACTGGGAAGGCTGGGATTCTCTCGAACGCAACAAGCGCATGCGCCTGCTGCAGCCCGATCTGATCATCAACAACCGCTCGCGCCTGGACGAGGACTTCGGAACGCCGGAGGGCCACATCCGCGCCGACGATCGCGACTGGGAAGCCTGCATGACCTTCAACGACATCTCCTGGGGCTATGTGGACGAGGTTCAGGCAGAACCGCATGCCTACACCACGCCGCGCATCCTGAAGATGCTGTGCACCTGCTCCCGGCAGGGCGGGAACCTGCTTTTGAACATCGGCCCCAAGCCGGATGGCTCTGTGCCCGCGGACGCCGTCAAGCCGCTGCAGGGCGTCGGGGAGTGGCTCAAGCGCAACGGCGCGGCGGCCTATGGAAAACTCGGCAGGAGTTATGGCTTCGGCGGCAACGGCGTCAGCGGCGTCAGCTGCGCGCAGGATGGCAAGACGGTCTATCTGTGGAACTGGATATGGCCTTCCACCGGCAGCATGGGTTTTGGCGGATACTGCGACGCGCCGAAGCGCGTGTATACGCTGTGCGACGGCAAGGACATGGCTTTCGAGCAGAAAGGCCAGAGGATCATCCTCCACGACCTGCCGGAAAAGTCGCCCGATCCCAGCGGCGTCACGGTGATCGTCATGGAATTCGACAAGGTGCCCGAGTATCATCCGCGGAGCTACTATCCCCAGAGCACGCGCGACCGCGACTGGGCAAAAGACAATAAAATCTGATGCCGTCAAAGCTCACTTGATTTCTGTCCGTCATCGCGGCGCGGATGTCAGGTGAGCTTCATCTGTTGGTCATGCAAACTGAAATGAGATTGGAGCGGAGATTCATGAATATGCGGGAATGGTTCAAGGGAAAGAATGGGATGATGGTCCATTGGGGCCTGTATTCGCTGCTGGCGGGCGAATACCGCGGGCGGCGCAGCAACAGCTACGCCGAATGGATTCAGTCGGCCTGCGCGATTCCCAACGCGGAATACAGCCGGCTGACAAAAGCCTTCAATCCGGTCTTTTTTGACGCCGATGAGTGGGTGCGGTTTGCCATGGAATGCGGCATGGAATACTTGGTGGTCACCAGCAAGCATCACGACGGCTTTGCGCTGTTCCGCTCCAAAGCCAGCTCCTTCAACGTGCACGACGCGACGCCCTTCGGCCGGGATGTCATCGCGGAACTGGCGGAAGCCTGCTACAAACATGGCCTGAAGCTGGGGCTCTACTATTCTCAGGACCTGGACTGGCATGAGGAAAACGGCGGCGGCTACCTGTCCAATCACATCCGCTGTTCCGGCGTTTCCTGGGACAATTCCTGGGACTATCCCGATGAGGCAAAGAAGAATTACGACGTCTGCTTCCAGGAGAAGATACTGCCGCAGGTGGAGGAAATCCTGCGCAACTACGGCGAGCTGTGCCTCATCTGGTTCGACGTGCCCATGACGCTGAAGGAACATCATTCAAAGGCCATCTTCGACATGATCAAGCGGTATCAGCCTGATTGCCTGATCAACTCCCGCCTCGGCAACGGGGCCTATGATTACGTGTCCCTGAACGACAACGAGATTCCGAAGAAGATGGAAAACCCGACGCGTGAAGAGGTGGACATGAACGACATAGGCGGGTTCAAGCCCTCGCCCTACGGCCTGTATGAGACGCCGGCGACGCTGAACGATTCCTGGGGCTACTGCGCCTGGGATCACAACTGGAAGAGCCCGGAAACGATCGCTTCCATTCGCCGGCACCTGAATGAGCTCGGCATCAACTACCTGCTCAACGTGGGCCCCGACGGGCTGGGCCGCATCCCGGTCGCTTCCCAGGAGATTCTTCGCGCGGCGGCCAGGCTGTGACAGGAGAAGAATACCGTGTCAATAAAAGGGGGGTATATCGATGACAAACAAAGAGTGGTTCAAACAGGCGAAGTTTGGCATGATGATTCACTGGGGACTGTACGCGCTGCCCGCGGGAGAATGGAAAGGCCGCCGCATGCCGTATATCGGCGAGTGGGCCATGCAGTATTTCAGGATTCCCCTGGCGGAGTACCGGCCCCTGGCGCGCGCGTTCAACCCGCTGCTGTTCAGCGCGGAAGAATGGGTGAAGCTGGCTCGGGACGCGGGCATGAAGTACATGGTCTTCACATCCAAACACCATGAAGGCTTTGCTATGTACGACTCCGCCGTGTCAGATTACAACGTGGTGAAGGCCACGCCCTTCGGACGCGACGTGGTGGCGGAGCTTGCGGAGGCCTGTTACAGGCACGGCCTGAAATTCGGCCTGTACTACTCCCAGGATCTGGACTGGAGCGAGCCGAACGGCGGCGGCTATACGGCGGGCAAGACGTGGTGTGGCGGCGAAGCCTACTGGACAAACAACTGGGATTTTCCGGACGACGCGCACAAGGATTACAGCCAATGCTTTGAGGAAAAGATCAAGCCGCAGGTGAAGGAGATTCTGACAAAATACGGCGACCTGTGCCTTATCTGGTTTGATACGCCCAAGACCATTTCCGCGGCGCAGAGCGACGAGTTATATCGCATGGTGAAGACCTACCAGCCGGACTGCCTGATCAATTCGCGCATCGGCAACGGACACGGCGACTACACCTCGGCGGGGGACAATCAGATTCCGGACGACGACAAGGGCGACATGCTGTTTGAAACGCCGGCGACGCTGAACGACACCTGGGGCTACAAGTCCTTTGACAACAACTGGAAGAGCGCTGAGAAGGTGGCAGCTATCAAAAAGCACCTGAACGAGCGCGGCATCAACTACCTGCTGAACGTCGGCCCGGATTATCTTGGACGAATTCCGGCGCCTTCCGTTGATATTTTGAGGGAAGTGGGGAGGAGGGGATAGGGAAGGGCGGCATTGCATGGCCGCAAGCGCAATAATGCGCTCAAAATGGAATCACGACAGGGGGCATCGACGATGGGCGAAAGATGGAGCAAGGAAAGGGCGTGGGCCTGGTACGAAGCGCGTCCCTGGCTGCGCGGATGCAATTTCATGGGCAGCGACTGCGCCAACCGCATCGACCAATGGCAGGAGTACGGCTTTGAAGAGCGGCTTCAAACCGCCGATGCCGAGCTGGCGCTGGCGGCTGAAACCGGGCTGAATACCATCCGGATCATTCCCGAATTCATGGTGTGGGAAAAGCAGCATGACGGCTTCATGAAGCGCTTCGACCGGTATCTCGCGACGGCGTGGAAGCACGGCATTTCCTGCATGGTGGTCTTCGGCAACGACTGCATGCAGCCCAAAGAATGGACAAAGCCGGTCGTCTTCGGCGAACAGCCCTTCGACTGGGGCTATCACGGCGGCCGAAAGCTGAGCCAGCACGGCCGGCTGCCGGGCATGGGCTATCATCTGCTGGACGAACCCGAACTGGCGCAGCGCCATTACGAATGGGTTCGGGAAATGATCGAAACCCACAGGGACGACGAGCGCGTCGTCATGTGGGACATGTATAACGAACCGGGCGCGGCCCATCGCGAGATGGTCACGGAGAAGCATCTGCGCCGGTTTTTTGAGATTGCCCGTGAAATCGACCCGATTCAGCCGCTGACAGCCGCCGCGTGGCGCGTCCCCGAGGACGCGAACGCGCCGCTCAGGGAGATCGAACAGATTGCCTGCGAGCTTTCCGACATCATCTCCTATCACAATTACGGGACATATCAGCACAACATCCTCCTCATCAAGCGGCTCAAGGAGGAGTTTGGCCGTCCCATCGTCAACACCGAATGGCTGGCCCGCGGCCTGCATAACACCGTGCAGGAGATGTTCCCGCTGTTCTATCTGGAGAGGATCGGCTGCTATAACTGGGGCTTTGTGGCCGGCAAGTATCAGACTTACGAGCCCTGGAACGCCCTTTGGGAGCAGTACGCGGAAAACCCCTCGATGGATTTCGACTTCACCAAGTGGTTCCACGACCTGTACCGTCCCAACCATCATCCCTACGATCCCAGGGAGATCGAGATCATCCGGTGCTTCAGCAGGCTGGCGGACGAAGATTTTGCCCGGCGCCAAAAGCGGTAGTATTCTTTCCCCGATCAGATGATCCCCGGGGAGGTCCAATAGGGCGCCGGCGCGTCCGTCCATTCCGGCAGGCCCAGCGCGTCCCTGTTAAAGGCGATCTTGCCGCCGCGAAGGGTCATTTCGCATTCCAGCCGCCATTTTCCACTGAGACGCGCGTTTCCGCAATCCGCGTAGCCGAAATCGCCTTCCCGCAGCTTCAGCACAGTCACGTCCGCGCAGCCGCCGGGACGCAGCGCGCCCAGTTCGGGATGTCCAAACTGACGCGCCGGCTCAACCGTCGTCCGGGCGATCGTCTCCTCGAGGGGCATGCCGATGCACAGGTACTTGGACATGATGTTCAGAAGGTTCAGGGCCGCGCCGTGGATGCTCTCCATGTACAGGTCGCTGGACAGGGTGTCCGGCGCGAAGCCCTGGCGGTAGGCCGGCACCGCGTTCCTGAACCAGAAGCTGCCCGCGCCGTGCCCCAGGTCGAAGCGGATGCCTCTCTCCTTCGCCTTCATCAGGAAATCGCTGACGCGGCCGTTCTCATCCAGCACGGGAAACTGCTGCGCGTACATGTGCGTGTGCACGTCGCCCGGCCTCATGCGCTCGATCAGTCCCCGATAGGGCCGCTCGGGCAGCCAAGGATAGAAGTCGAACATACAGGGCTTCCCGGCCAGCTCCCCGGCCCGGATGGTGGCGTCCACGGAGGTCCAGGGCCTGTGCTCGTCCGTGAAGGGCCTGTGCGTCCAGTAGTGCGCGGTCTTGATGGCGACGACGATGTCGCCATAGGCCCTGGCGATCTCCGCCGCCACGGCCGCGTTGAACTCGGAAGGTTCCTGCTCCGATTCCATGCGCACCATGCCGCCCGCCGCGATGTTGATCATCGCCAGCACGCGCACCTCCGAGACGTCGATCACCGTTTCCTTGAAGCGCATGAAATCGCGCCAGCCGCAGGTGCCCGCGTCGATGACGGTGGTGACGCCGGATTGCAGCATGTGGGCGTCGGCGTTGATGTTGTACAGCCGGTTCTCCGCCTGGGGGAAAGTGGGATAGACGTGGCAGTGGCAGTCGATCAGCCCCGGCGTGACGATGAGGCCCGTCACGTCGATCTCTTTCGCCGCGCTTTCCGCGATGTCCGGCGCGACCCGGGCGATCTTCCCGTCCTTTATGGCGACGTCGGCGCGCTGATCCATGCCGCTTGCCGGATCGATCACCCGCCCGTTTTTCAAAAGAAGGTCGTATTCACAGCCATTCATGCGTCATTCCTCCGCTTCGACGATCACTTCAAACTCGCAGGGAATGTTGCCATTCGGCAGGTTATGGGTGCCCATCACCGTGCGCGCGTGATAGCCGCGCTCCTCCAGCACGTCCATGACCGTGTCGGAGAAACCGTCCATCACATACTCCAGGTCGTCGAAGCCCTCCGCGCAGTTCACCAGGGCGAACACCTTGACGAAGCGCCGGATCTTATCCAGGCTGCCCAGGGTTTCCCTGAGCGCGCCCAGGATGATGATGGCGCATTCCCGCGCCGCCTGATAGCCCTCCTCGCGGGTGAGATCCTGCCCGATCCGGCCCCGGAACAGGGGTTCGTCCGTGATGGGATCCTCGGGGCCGTGCCCGGAGACAAAGATCAGATTGCCCGCGCGGCGCTGCAGGATGATGCCGCGCTTTTTCTTATACGCCGGCTCGATCTCCCGGCCGTCTTCCAGGATGCGATTGATGCTGTCCATGCTCAGCCCTCCCTCAGCGGCGCACGCGCACGATGGCTTCCACCGCGATGGGAACGTTCTGCGGCAGGGCGAACGCGCCCATGGCGCTGCGGGCGTGCTGTCCCCTGCGCCCGAAAACCTCCACCATCAGGTCTGAAAACCCGTTCATCACCGCGGGCTGGCTGCTGAAATCCGCGCCGCTGTTCACAAGGCCCAGCGCCTTGACGACGCAGTCCACCCGGTCCAGCTCTCCGATGTAGTCCTTGATGGTGGCCAGCATGTTGAGGCCGCACAGCCGCGCCGCCTTATAGGCCGTCTCGACATCCAGATCGACGCCGACCTTGCCCGCGTACACCGCCTTGCCCTGCGCGTCCACCGGCAGGTGCGCCGACAGGAACAGAAGGTCCCCCGTCAGCACGGCGTCCACCGCGCCCGTTCCCCTTCTGTCCTTCACCGGCAGCGCGATGCCCAGCTGCTCCATCCTCTTTCCCGTCTCACCCATGGCAATTCCTCCTTTACGCCATCGCGGCATGAATGATCAACTTTTCAATCACGGCGTCCGCCTCGTCCTCCGTGAGATTCAAAGGGCTTATATAGACCTCGTTTTCCCGTTCCGAAACGCCGATATAGACGCCCTCCCCGCGCATCCTGTCGCGCACTTCGGCGGCTCTCAGCGCTTCCGGCAGGCCGGCGAACACCCGGGGATAGCTCTGCCCCACCGGGCCCCAGGGCACGATGCGGGCCGCCAGCCCGGCGGCCTTCAACCGGCCTATCATGCTGTCCGCCATGGCGCGCAGCGCCCGCGCTTCGGCCTCATGATCCCGCTCCACATACATTTTCAGCGCGACATACAGCCCGGCGATGGATTCCCGCGACGTCTTTGACGAGCGGCACACGCCGTGGGCGGGCGCGCCGAAGCGGAGGCAGTCCTCGATCAGCGCTCTCCGGCCGAGGATCAGGCCGCTGTCCTGCGGCCCGCACAGGGTCTTTCCGCCGCTGAATATCGCAAGATCGGCTCCCATGCCGGTAAACCGCCACAGATTCTCCACCGGCGGCAGCTGCGCCGCCGCGTCCACGATCACAGGCACGCCCTTCCCATGGGCGATTTCGATCACGGTCTCCAGCGGCAGGCTGGCGAATTCGTAGCGGATGTTGGGGAAATAGAACACGGCGGCGGTATTCTCATTGATGGCGCCGGCCAGTTCCTCCGGCGTGGTCTCGTCCGCGTCGCCGATCATGACGGGCTTTGCGCCGGCCGCGGCGATTGCCTTGTCATAGGCGTTGTGCTGGCAGCAAAGGATGATCGCCTCGTTGCGCGAATCCGTCAGGGGCAGGCGCGCATAGCGGCAGGCGTCTCCCCGGGCGAGGCAGACCGCCGTCGCCAGCAGGATCGCCCCGGACGCGCCGTTCGTCACATAGGCCGCCTCGTTCCGCGTCAGCGCCGCGATTTTCTCGCCGGCCCTGCGCTGCAATTCGTCAAAATCAACGAAATGTTCGGATATCTGGCGCATGGCCTCCAGAGCCTCCGGCGGCATGCGGCTCCCGCCGTAGACGGTATAGGTGTCGTGCGCGTTGACGTATGGGCGAACGCCCAGCTCTTCAAAGATTCCCATGTCCGCCTTCCTCCGTTTCCTTTCCCGCCGCATTATGGATGCGCCTTGACGCTCGCGCCGCCGTCCACGAAGATGGTCTGGCCGGTGATGTATTTCGACATATCGCCCGCCAGGAACAGCGCCGCGTTGGCGATGTCCTCCATCTGCCCGGGCGGAAGGGGCTGCATCCCGTCCAGCAGTTTCAGGAAATCCTCCCGCTGCCTGCCCTCGGGAACGCTCATGACCTCGTCCATCATCACGTCGCTCATGATGAGGCCGGGGCAGATGGTATTCACCCGGATGCCGCAGGGCGCGTAGTCCAGCGCCATGACGCGGGCGGCGGCGTTCATCGCGCCTTTCGTGGCCGCGTACATGGAATAGCCGGGCATGGAATAGGCGCTGTGAATGGAGGATATGTTGACGATGCTCCCCTGGCCCCGCTCGATCATGCCCGGCAGCACCTTGCGCGCGAACCGCATGCCGCTCAGGTAGTTGGTTTCCCACAGCCGCGCCATGACCTCGTCCGTCCATTCGTGAGCGGGGCGCTTTTCGTTGATCCCCACGGTATTGACCAGCACGTCGATGCCGCCGGCGTCGCGAAGTATCTGGTCGCACACCGACTCGGTCGCGTCCGGATCGGACAGATCCAGCGCGTATCCGCGCGACAGCGGCGAAAGCGCTTCGATTTCGGCCATGGCCGCCTTCAGCGCCTTCCCGTTCCGGCTGCCGACATAGACCGTCGCGCCCTGCCGCGCAAACAGCAGCGCGATGGCCTTTCCGATGCCCCGGCCGCCCGTCGTGATCAGCGCCCGTTTCCCTTCAAGCTGTCTGTTGTAATCCATGTTCATCGCCACCATTCAAGAATCCCTTCGTCACAAGCTCAATGACATAATACCACAAATGCGCCGCAAATACCAGCCTCAGCGCAAGAGATGCAGGGGCGTCTCGTTTAAAGCGTCGTTCACAAACAGGCGAATGACGTGGAAGACCCTTCAGGCGCTGCGCGCCAGCTCCCCTGGAAGGGGAGCCAAGAAGAACGTCTCAAAAGAAACGATCTTGCTTCCCCTCTCAGGGGAAGTGCCGAGCGCAGCGAGGCAATAGGATCGTTGCTTACCACGACTACATCCATTTTGTTGAACGAGATGTTTAATGAGACCGCCCCCGGCCCCTGAAATATCCGTTGCTTTTGCGGCGCATATCGGGTATAATAAGGCGTACGCAATGCGCTGTAAGGAGGCTTTTCCATGGAAAACAGGGAAGATGTTGAGCTGTACGTGTTTACCGACGAGGACGGCAACGACGTGAACGTCCAGGTGCTTGACTATTTCTACTACAACGGCCGCGAGTACGCCGTGATGACCGAGCTGGCCGAGGGCCAGGAGCCCTGGACGGAGGAGGGCGGCGACGAGGAGGAGCCGGAGATCTTCTTCATGGAGGTCAAGGACGTGGACGACGAGAACGTGGAGTTCCTGCCCGTCGAGGAGGAGCTGGCCGACAAGCTGTTTGAGATCGTCTCGGAGAACTACAGCGAGGACTTCGACGGGGACGAAGGCGAGGAATAAGCGTATGAAGCTCACCTATCTCGGCACCGCCGCGGCGGAGGGCGTTCCGGCGCTGTTCTGCCGCTGCGATTTCTGCCGCTATGCCCGCAAGGCCGGGGGCCGCGAGATACGCACCCGCGCCGGCGCGCTGCTGGACGGAAAGATCAAGCTCGATTTCGGCCCGGATTCCTACAAGCACGAGCTGGACCACGGCCTGGACTATTCCGAAATCCACTCGGTGCTCATCACGCACACCCACGAGGATCACCTGGACGTGGACGACATCGCCCACCGGCGGCCGACCTCGGCCCATTTCCCGGAGGGCGAGCCGCCCATGATCGTCTACGGCAGCGAGGCGGTGGAAGCCATGCTGAGCCGCGTCCGCTCGCCCTGGCTGGCGTTTAGGCGCGTGAAGCCCTTCGAGCCGGTGGACGTGGAGGGCTACCGCGTGACGGCGCTGGAGGCCGTGCACTGCATGAGCCGCGCCGAGCCGCCCACCTGGCCGGTGGTGTTCGAGGGCGTCGCGCGGGGCCGCGCCGAGGAGGCCATGTTCTATCTCATCGAGAAGGACGGCAAGAGCCTTCTCTACGCCCACGACACCGACGAGTTCACCCCCGCCGACATGGATTTCCTCGCGGGAAGGAAGATCGACCTGATCTCGCTGGACTGCACCAACGGCCGCCTGGAGCTGGAATACATCGGCCACATGGGCGCGACGGAAAACAGGCGCATGCGCGAGAAGCTCATCGCCAACGGCGCGGCGGACGGCCACACGATCTTCGTGGCGAACCACTTCTCCCACAACGGCCTGCTGCCCTACGACGAGCTGCAGGCGCTCCTGCCCGGCTTCCTGGTTGCCTACGACGGCATGGCCGTTGAATTCTGATTTGATGCGGCGGGGGAACGCGATGATAAAATAACAATCGCGCCGTTGCATTTTTGCGGAAGGCGTCGTACAATAAAATCACATCGAAGCATACAGGAGGATATTCTCATGGCTGTCAATAAGGAAATGACCATCGGCCAGGTGCTCACCATCAACCGACAGACCGCGCCCATTTTCCTGGCGTTCGGCATGCACTGCCTGGGCTGCCCCGTTTCCACGGGCGAAAGCATCCAGGACGCCGCCGCCGTGCATGGCGTCGACGCGGACGCGCTGGTTGAGGAGCTGAATAAGTTCCTGGCGACGCAGGAAGAAAAGTAAGAGACGACCCAAAGGAATGTGGATAAAATGTGGATAAACCCGTGGATATCCCCTGGTTTTCCACAGGTTTATCCACATTTTCGCACGTGATCGGATAACGACGGGAAAAGGGAGGATGGTTGACGATGGGCTATCGCGAGAGCTACGAGGCGTGGCTGAGGGATTTCAGGGACGACCCGGAGACGATCAAAGAGCTGCAGGACATCGCCGGCGACGAGCGCGAGATCGAGGACCGCTTCTACACGGAGCTTTCCTTCGGCACGGCCGGCCTGCGCGGCGTGCTGGGCGCGGGCACGAACCGCATGAACGCCTACAACGTGCGCCGGGCGACCTGCGCGCTGGCGAAGTACATCCTGAAGGAGCCGGGTCAGGCGGAGCGCGGCGTTGTGATCGCCTACGATTCCCGCCGCTGTTCAGACAGCTTCGCGAAGCAGGCGGCGCTGACGCTGGCGGCGCGGGGCGTGAAGGCGTATCTGTTCGAGTCGCTGCGGCCGGTGCCGGAGCTTTCGTTCTCCGTGCGCCATCTGAAGGCGATCGCGGGCATCGTCATCACCGCGAGCCACAATCCGCGCCAGTACAACGGCTACAAGGTGTACTGGGAGGACGGCGGCCAGATGCCCCCCGAGCGGGCCGACCAGATCCTCGAGCTGATTCACGGGACGAGCTACCAGGAGTCCGTGGCGATGGACGAAGCCGAGGCCAAGGCGAAGGGGCTCCTCGAGATCATCGGCAAGGACGTTGACGACGCCTACATCGCCTGCGTGAAGACGCTGTCCATCTCCCCCGATCTGGTTCGGGAGATGGGCGACAAGCTGAAGATCGTCTACACCCCGCTGCACGGCTCGGGCAACATCCCGGTGCGGCGCATCCTGAAGGAGATCGGGTTCAGCCAGGTGACGGTGGTGCCGGAGCAGGAGAAGCCGGATCCGGATTTCCCCACGGTGAAGGTGCCCAACCCGGAGGACCCGGCGGCGCTGGCCATGGGCCTGGCGCTGCAGAAAGAGATCGGAGCGGACGTGGTGTTCGGCACCGACCCGGACTGCGACCGCGTGGGCATCGCGGTGCTGGACGGCGAGGGCAAGGCCCACGGCCTCACGGGCAACCAGATCGGCTGCCTGCTGCTGAACTACATCCTGGACCGGCGCAAGGCCCTGGGCACGCTGCCGGCCAACGCGGCGGCGGTGAAGTCGATCGTTTCCACCGAGCTGGCCCGGGCCATCTGCGAGGACTACGGCTGCGCCATGATCGACGTGCTGACGGGCTTCAAGTTCATCGCGGAGAAGATCGAGCAGTTCAGCGTGACGGGCGAGCACACGTTTGTGTTCGGCTTTGAGGAATCCTGCGGCTACCTGTCGGGCACGGAGGTGCGCGACAAGGACGGCGTGAACGCGGCGATGCTGATCGCGGAGACGGCGGCCTATTACAAGAAGCAGGGCATGACGCTGTACGACGGCCTGCAGGCGCTCTACAAAAAATACGGCTATTACGACGCGAAGGTGACTTCCTTCGCCCTGGCGGGCAAGGACGGCCTGGCCCAGATGGCGGGCTTGATGAAGAACCTGCGCGAAAACGCGCCCGCCGGTTTCAACGGCGTGAAAGTCGCGGCGGTGCGGGACTACGCCTCGGGCCTGCGGAAGACGGCGGAGGGCGCCGTTGAGAAGCTGGAGCAGCCCGCCTCGGACGTTTTGTACTACGAGCTGGAGAACAGGGGCTGGATCTGCGTGCGGCCCTCCGGCACGGAGCCGAAGATCAAGCTGTATGTGAACGCGGTGTCCGGCAGCGCGGCGGAGACGGCGGCGATGCTGGAGAAGCTGTCCGGCGCGGCGGTCCGGCTGCTGGAGAGCAAAATCTGACGAACGAAAAAAACGATATATCCCCGGCGCGGCCGCGATTTGCAGCGGCCGCGTTTTTGTGGTAAAATAGAGGCAACGACAATGAACTGCGAGGAGGTTTTCCCATGAAGCAGTATGAAATGATCGAATTCACCTTCCACGCCCCGGCCCCGGCGGGCTCGCAGGTCGACGTCGACCTGGCCGGAACCTTCCTGAAGGACGGCCGCGCCGTCCAGGTCAAGGGCTTCTACGCCGGCGGCGATACCTATAAGCTGCGCTTCCTACCGGAGGAGGCGGGCGCGTATGAATACAGCATCCGCGGCGCGTGTCTCGCCGCGCCGGAGGCGGGCCGCCTCAAGGTGGAGGGCGCGGACGCCGGGCGGCACGGCCCCGTCCGGGCGGACGGCGCGCACCTGCGCTACGCCGACGGCGCGTGGTTCCACGCCTTCGGCACCACGATCTACGCGCTGGTCCACCAGCCCAGGGCGCTGATCGACGAGACCATGCGCACGCTCTCCAACGCGCCCTTCAATAAGGTGCGCCTGTGCGTGTTCCCCAAGCACTACCTCTATAACCACAACGAGCCGGACCACTACCCCTTCGAGCGCAAGCCCGGCGCGGAGACCAAGGACCTCTCCGTGAAGGACGGCCAGGTGTTCCCCGCCAATCCCTCCACCATCGCCCAGAACGACACCTGGGCCGTCGAGCGCCCCTGCTTCGCCTACTGGGACGCGCTGGAGGACAGGCTGAAGCAGCTGGACGCCATGGGCATCCAGGCCGACCTCATACTCTTCCATCCCTACGACCGCTGGGGCTTCGCCACCATGCCGCTGGAGGACAACCTCGTCTACCTGGACTACCTCACGCGCCGGCTTTCCGCCTTCCCGAACGTCTGGTGGAGCCTGGCCAACGAATACGACCTATGCTTCGCCAAGAAGCTCAGCGACTGGCAGGCCATCGAGGAATTCGTGGCGAAGAACGACCCGTACCATCATCTGCTCTCCTGCCATAACTGCTTCAAGCCCTGGGACGCCGCCCGGCCCAACGTGACCCACGTCTCCTGGCAGTCGAAGCAGCTGCACCGGGTGGCGGAGCTCATGCGCCGCTACAATAAGCCCGTGCTCATCGACGAATGCCGCTACGAGGGCAACCTGCCGGAATTCTGGGGGAACATCTCCGGCGAGGAGATGACCGCCCGCTTCTGGCGCGCCACCGTACAGGGCGGCTACTGCACCCACGGCGAGACCTTCCTGCCCGGCACCGGAAAGGCCAGCCTCGCCACAGGCACCGGCGCGGAGGAGGTCGTCTGGTGGGCCCGGGGCGGCCGGCTGAACGGCGAGAGCCCGGCGCGCATCGCGTTCCTGAGGAAGATCGTGGAGAGCCTGCCTGGCCCGCTGGAGCCCATGGCGGACGGCCTGGGCGCGCTCTTCGGCCTGCCGGACGAGCAGGTGCGCGAGGCGATCAAGGCCATGCCCGCCGGCCGGCAGGGGTTCCTCTCCAGCTTCCTGGCGATGGATCCCGTGGAGCGCGACCACTTCCTCGCCGTGGAATACAGCTACGCCGGCCATTGCGGCGAGGACGCGTTCCTCTATTACCGCAACGACCAGTGCTGCGCCCGCGTCACCCTCGCCCTCCCCGAGGACAAGACCTACTCCATCGACGTGATCGACACCTGGAACATGACCATTTCCCGGGCGCAGACCGGCGCACAGGGCAAGGCGCGCGTCGAGATGCCCGGCCGGCCGTGGATGGCCGTGCTGGCGGTGCGCGAGCGATAAAGGCTGAAAGACAGAACGAAACCCATCCCCGCGCGGGATGGGTTTCGCTTCGCTTACGCGGCTTTTCAGCGCTGAACCGTCACTTTCTTCATCTTCTGCTCGGTCACGGGCCGGTCGGAGCGGTCGGTCTTGGCGGAGGCGATGCGGTCGACCACCTCGATGCCCTCGATCACCCGGCCGAAGGCGGCGTACTGGCCGTCCAGGTGGGGCGAGGTCTTGTGCATGATGAAGAACTGGCTGCCGGCGGAGTCGGGCATCATGGAGCGCGCCATGGAGAGCACGCCGCGCTCGTGCTTTATGTTGTTGACCACGCCGTTGGCGCGGAATTCGCCCTTGATGGTGTGGCCGGGGCCGCCCATGCCGGT
>JAFXQO010000042.1 GCA_017527065.1 Clostridia bacterium | reverse complement strand
GTCAGTGGACTCAGGCACAGTGTCAGTGGACTCGGGCTCGGTGTCGGTGGTCTCAGGCACGGTGTCAGTAGTCTCGGGCACGGTGTCAGTGGCCTCGGGCATGGTGTCGGTGGTCTCAGGCACAGTGTCGGTGGTCTCAGGCACGGTGTCAGTGGTCACGGGCACGGTGTCAGTGGTCACGGGCACGGTGTCGGTGGTCTCGGGTACGGCCGATCCCGCCTCAGTCTGGGTCACGGTCTCCTCTATCGTGGTATCGGATTCGTCTTCCTCGATCTCCAGGAAGGCTGCTCTCGGCATGGCTTCCTCTTTGATCGTGCCGTCGCTGTTGTATTCCGTGATAAAGGTTTCGTTCATGCCGTTGGAGTTGGTATTGACTGTCGTCACGGTGTAGCTGCCGTCCTCGTTGTAGGTGTACTCATTCTTGGTGGAAGAGGAGAAGCCATCCGCTTCAATGTGTTCATGGACTCTGGTCAACACTTTGCCATTGGCGTTGTAGGAAGAGTTCGTTTTGCTTACAGTGCCGTTCGCAGATGTGGTCTCGGAGGTGTAGCCCGACTGTCTGCCGTTTTCGTTATACGTCCTGACGCTCGAGGTCTTGTCGCCATTGCTATCCTCGGCTTGCTCCGTCTCGGCGGTCTTCTTGCCGTTGGCGTCGTAGGCGTATTCCGTGGTACTGGTCCTCGTCCTGCCGTCCGAGTACGTCCTGTTCGCGACCCTGGTTAGTTCGCGGCCATTCTCGTCGTAGGTAGAAGTGCTGTTGGTCTTGCTGTCGTTGCTGTCCTCGCTTACCTCTGTTCGACCGGTCAGCTTGCCGTTCTCATCGCGGGTATACTCGATAGTGCTGTTGGTCGTCACGCCGTTGGCGTTTTTGTTTTCAGAAACTCTCTTAACCTCATTGCCATTGGCGTCATAAGTCGTGGTGTTTTTGTAGGTCCTGCCGTCGGTGTACACATCCTCGCTTGTCTGGTTGGCCATATTGCCGTTCTCGCCATAGGTGACCGTCGACCTGTGCTTGCTGCCGTCGCTGTCTTCGGATTCAGTCGTATAGCTGACCCTGTTGCCATTCTCGTCGTAGGCGTATTCCGCCTTACCGGTCGTCATGGTATCGTTGGCGTTCGTGCGTTCAAAGACGTTGGTCTTCGGATTGCCGTTGGCGTCGTAGGTCATGGTGCTCTTGTACGTTCCACCGTCGCTATTTATGGATTCCTCCGTCTCACTGACCTGGTTGCCATCCGCGTCATAGGTATACTCCCGAGTGCCGGATTCCGTGTAGCCGTTGGAATAGGTGTTCTCGAATACCTCTTGCGCTTCGTTGCCATCGGCGTCATAGGTGATCGTCGACTTATACGAATTGCCATTGTATTCGGATTCCCGCGTCATGGTCAGCCTGTTGCCGTTCTCGTCGTAGGTATACTCCCGGGTGCCGGATTCCTTGTCCCCGTCGGAATAAGTGCGTTCAAAGACGTTGGTCTTCGGATTGCCGTTGGCGTCGTAGGTCGTGGTGCCCTTGTACGTGTCACCGTCGTTATCTGTGGACTCCTCCGTCTCGCTGACCCAGTTGCCATTCGCGTCGTAGGTATACTCCCGGGTGCCGGATTCCGAGTAGCCGTTGGAGTAGGTACGTTCAAATACCTCGGTCTTCGGATAGCCGTCGGCGTCGTAGGTCGTGGTGCCCTTGTACGTGTCACCGTCGTTACCTATGGGCTCCACCGTCGAGCTGACCTGATTGCCATTCGCGTCGTAGGTATACTCCCGGGTGCCGGTTTCCGAGTAGCCGCTGGTATAGTTACGTTCATATACCTCGGTCTTCGGATAGCCGTTGGCGTCAAAGGTCGTGGTGCCCTTGTACGTGTCACCGTCGTTATCTATGGACTCCTCCGTCACGCTGACCTGGTTGCCATCCGCGTCGTAGGTAAACTCGAAGGTGCCGGATTCCGAGTAGCCGTTGGAGTAGGTACGTTCAAATACCTCGGTCTTCCGATTGCCGTTGGCGTCGTAGGTGTACTCCTCGGTACCGGAATACGTGCTGCCGTCCTCGTTCGTGCCTTCGTAGACGCTGGTCTTTTCCTTGCCGTTCTCGTCGTAGGTGGAAGTGCTCTGATAGATGTCGTTTCCGCCATTCGAGGATTCAGACTTCCGGCCAGTCATCTTGCCGTTGGCGCCGTAGGTGAATTCCGTCTTGCTCGTATAGCCGTCGTTATCTTTGCCTTCCGTGACCTGGGAGACCAGATTGCCGTTCTCGTCATAGGTGTAGGTGGTGTCGCTGGTCCATCTGGGTGTATCTCCGTCGTACCAGGTGCCATGCGAAGTCAAGGGTTTGTCCTCGCTTTTCAGCACGGACTCGCCATGATAGGTGAGATTGCCGTCCTTGTCGATCGTCTCGTCCACCTGGGTCATACTGCCGTCCGGCGCGGTTGTGATGGTCTTCGTGTACGTAGAACCGTTGGCGTTGTACTCAATGTCGGTCGCGATCCTGGTGCCGTCTTCCTTATAATCAACTTTATGGGTCACGCGGCCATTTGAATCGTACTGCGTGTCGTCCGGGGACACGATCTTTTCGGGGTTGACTGGCTCCTGTTCCTCGGGCTGGTCGTCGGACGCGGCCGGGGTGGAGGAGGAAGTGTTGTTCGTGGGCGCGGACGAGGTGGAAGAGGCGGAGTTGTTCGCGGGCGTGGACGGGGTCGAGGAGGAAGCGCTGTTCGCGGGCGCGGGGGCCGGCGAGGCAGGTTCCTTGGCCTCTTCCTCGGCCTGAATCTGCTCCTCGATCTCCTCCAGAACGGCTTCGATCTCTTTCTTGATCTCCTCCGGCTTCACCTGCTTGACCTGCTGGATGGGCAGCTCGTCCACATCGTTAGCCTGGATGATTTCTTTCAGCTTCTCGATATCGCCTGTGCTCTCCACAGACTTGACGCTGCTGCAACCGTCAAACGCGTCCTGGTCGATGTATACGATCGTGGAGGGGAACACAATGCTCTCCAGCTCGGTGCAGTCCTTAAACGTATCGGCCGGAATGAACGTGATGCCCTCGTCCAGAATCAGGCGCTTGATATCCGCCTTGAATTCATCCCAGGGCGCGGTATTCTCGTCGTCAAAGACGGGCAGGTCTCCCTCGCCCTTGACGATCAGGATGCCTTCCCCCTCGTCGAACGCGAAAGAAAAACGTCCATCGTCAAATTCCTGGTACGCCAGCGACTCTTCCTCCGCGGAAACGCTCAGTACCAGCCCTGTCGGCAATGCGAACGCCAGGACGCACGCCAGCAGAATCGAAATCAGTTTCCTCATGGTCTTCATTCCAATAACCGCCTTTCCAAGAAAATTATGGTGAACGATAACTGTTTTTCATTATAATAATACTGGTAAGATTTGTCAAGGTGATAAATATGTCAAGGGGATAAATATAGGTAATTTTAGAATTGTTCCCGAAATAGCATTCGTTAATGCATTAGTGTGAACAGTCCCAGATTATATCTTTCAGCAAAAAACCGCTAAATAAAACCTCCCCGCCCCTTGCAAAATCCCGGAATATGATGTATACTGTGTCCGTAAACCGACGATGGGGGAGAGTAACCGGCGATACGGCTTCAAGCGACCCGCGGAGAGTGCAAGCGCGGGAGCGGCGGTCGGCGGCGAATGGGCCCCGGAGGGCGCACCGAGGGCGTGAAGCCGGTAGGATGCGACGCGGCGTCCGGCGTTAGCGGGCGGGGGCGTGTTGGCGCTCTCATCGCATCGGGGTGGCACAGTCTGCACCTGTCCCGGATCGGGGCAGGTGCTTTGTTTTCATCAAGTATCGGTCTGGAGGGAATAAAAAGATGGAACAGAATCAGCAGGAAATCAAAGCGGAGCGCAAAAAGAGGCTTTTCAGCGGCATCCAGCCCACCGGCACGCTGACCCTGGGCAACTATATCGGCGCGCTGCGCAATTTCAAGATCCTCGAAGATGAATACGACTGCCTCTTCTCGGTGGTCGACATGCACGCGCTGACCGTGCGCCAGAATCCGACGGAGCTGCGGCAGAACTGCCTGAAGCTTTTGAGCCTTTACCTGGCCGTGGGCCTCGATCCGGAGAAGAGCCTGATCTACTTCCAGAGCCACGTGTCGGGCCACGCCGAGCTCGGCTGGATACTGGACTGCTTCACCTACATGGGCGAGCTGCAGCGCATGACGCAGTTCAAGGACAAGTCCGCCAAGCACGCCGACAACATCAACGCCGGCCTGTTCACCTATCCCTCGCTGATGGCGGCCGACATCCTGCTTTACCAGACGGACGTCGTGCCCGTGGGCGAGGACCAGAAGCAGCATCTCGAGCTGGCGCGCAACCTGGCCCAGCGCTTCAACAACGCCTACGGCGACACCTTCGTGGTGCCCGAGGGCTACATTCCCAAGGTCGGCGCGCGCATCCGCTCCCTGCAGGACCCGGAGCGCAAGATGTCCAAGTCGGACCCCGAGGACACCTACATCGCCATCCTGGACGAGCCGAACGTCATCCGCAAGAAGCTGCGCCGCGCGCAGACCGACAGCGGGAATAGCATCGTCTACGACACGGAGAACAAGCCAGGCATCTCGAACCTGATGAGCATCCTCTCCGCCATCACGGGCGAGAGCATGGACGCGATCGGCGCGCAATACGACGGCAAGGGCTACGGCGTGTTCAAGGACGCTGTGGCCGACGCGGTCATCGCCGAGCTGGAGCCCATTCAGAAGCGCTATAAGGAGATCGTCTCCGACAAGGCGTACCTCAACCAGGTCATGACCACCAACGCGGAACGCGCGAGAGCTCTCTCGCAGAAAACGCTGCTCAAGGTGCGCCGTAAGGTCGGCCTGGCCGCGCTCAAGCTGTGACGAAATCGAGCGAAATTGCGGAGAAGTTCCGAAATAAATGTGAACTCTTTCCGGAAAGGGTTTACAAATCCGGGCGGCGCGGGGTATAGTGAAGGCGGATTCACTGTGGGCTTCTCCGCCCGGCGGATCGGAGGTATGAACGTGGAACTGTACAGAGACGAGGATTATCGGGCCGCGAAGCGCGGCATGCTTGCGCGGTTCGGCGTATTGGGGCTCATCCTGGCGGCGACGGCCGTGCTGCTGGCGCTGTTTGTGACGGTCTGGCGCAGCCCCATACTGTCCATCGCCGTGTGCGCGGTGGGCGCGGCGGCGATGTTCTTCTTCCTGAGCCTGAAGACGCTGCCCTGGTTTTATTACTGGCGCTATCAGGCGGATATCCGCCGCGGGCGCACCCACGAGATGGATTGCCGCTTCGTTTCCCTGTCGGACAGCGAGCGCGTGTCCGACGGCGTGTCCTTCCGGGAACTGGTCGTGAGGCTGGACAAGCCGGAGGAGAAAAACGAACGCGGCGAAAAGATCGACGATACGCGCCTTCTCTTCTGGGACGCCGACAAGACGGCTCCCGCGCTGAAGGAAGACGAGCGGCTGCATATCCGGGCCTTCGGAAACTACATCGTGAGTCTGGAGGCCGAGGCGTCGAAAGGCGGTAGCGAGGGAAAATGAAGGAAACCCGTGTGCTGGTGTGCGTGACCGGGCAGAAGACGTGCGAGCGCCTGATCGGGGAAGGCCACCGGCTGGCGATCGAGCGGGAAGAGGAACTGTCCGTGCTCCACGTGGCGAAGAAGGGCGGGGAGCTGATGGGCGGCGCTTCCGAGGCCGAGGCGCTGGAATACCTGTTTGAGGAATCGACCCGGCGCGGCGCGGACATGACGGTCATCCGCTCGGACGAAGTGGTCAAGGCGGTGGAAAAGCACGCCCGCAAGATCGGGGCGTCGCTCATCGTGCTCGGCGGGCCGCGGCGCGGCGCCCGGGACCTCACCGCCGACATGCGCGCGCATATGCCGGACATCGAATTTCATATCGTCTATACAGACTGACACGCGGCCGCCGCTCACCCCGGCGGCTGTTTTTTGCGCCCGGCCGTTCACGGCGAGGCGCGGGGCGACATATGCTGAACCGGAGAGAGGAGGCATGTGTCATGAGCGAAAATGAAGTCAGGTGTCCGGCCGGGGCGATCTACACGGTGAAGGAAGGCGACACCTTTGCGGACATCGCGGCGCGCTACAACCTGACGGCGGGCGAGCTGGCGGCGCTGAACCCCTACGCCGACCCGGGCAGCCTCGCCGCGGGGCAGGCGCTGTGCGTGCCGGGAGACGACGGCGAGGCGGCCGCCCCCCAGGATGAGCCGCCGCGGGCGGAAGCCTGCCCGGACGGGTACGAGGAGGGCGTCGTGCAGGCGGGGGATACATACGCGTCGCTCCTGCAGAAGTACGATATTTCCTACCAGGCGTTCCGGCTCACCAATCCAGGCCTGCAGCCCGCTTCGCTGAGGGCGGGGCAGCGCTACTGCGTTCCGCCTGCGGGCACGCGGCGCGTCTGCCTCGGCGGCGCGGCCAGCTATGTCATCGGGGCGGGGGAGACCCTCCAGACGCTTTCCGAAAAGCTGAACGTCACGCCGGGCCGGCTGCTGCGCCTCAATCCCACGCTCGCCCCCAGCGACTTTGAGGAGGGGCGGCAGATCTGCGTGATCGAAGCCCAGGGGCGTCTCATTTAACGTCTTGTTCAACAAATTGGGTGTCGTCGTGTTGCGGAACGACCCTATCGCCTCGCTGCGCTCGGCACTTCCCCTGAGAGGGGAAGCAAGCTCGTTCCTTTTGAGGCGTTCTTCTTGGCTCCCCTTCCAGGGGAGCTGGCGCGCAGCGCCTGAAGGGTCATCCTCGTCATACGCCTATTTCTGAACGACACTTTAAATGAGACAGCCCTGATCGAAACATGACCGCGCTTTACATATCGGCTGATCTGTGATACAGTTACACACGGATGCCGATCCGGCCCGGCGGCTGCGTCCGGGCCGGATCGCGCGCATACTCCGGAGGATGAGAAGGGGAGAAGAATCGCATGAAGCTGGTTTCATGGAATGTCAACGGCCTGCGCGCCTGCGCGGGCAAGGGGTTCTTCGAGAGCGTCGCCGCGCTGGACGCCGACATGATCGCCCTGCAGGAAACCAAAATACAGGCCGGTCAGTTCGAGGACGGCCTCGAGGGCTATCACGCCTATTACAACTATGCCGAAAAGAAGGGCTATTCGGGCACGGCGCTGTTCTCCCGCGTCGAGCCGCTCAGCGTCACCTTCGGGATGGGCGTCGAGGAGCACGACCACGAAGGCCGCCTCATCGCGGCGGAATATGAGGATTTCATCTTCGTGGTGTGCTACACGCCGAATTCCCAGAAGGAGCTGGCGCGGCTGGATTACCGCATGCGCTGGGAGGCCGATTTCCGCGCCTGGCTGAAAGGGCTGAATGAGAAGAAGCCCGTGATCCTCTGCGGCGACCTCAACGTGGCCCACAGGGAGATCGACCTGAAAAACCCGGCCACAAACCACATGAACGCCGGCTTCACCGACCAGGAGCGCGCGGCCTTCACGGATCTGTTGGGCTGCGGCTTTGTGGACAGCTTCCGCTATTTCTATCCCGACGCGAAAGGCGCGTACAGCTGGTGGAGTTATATCGGCCGCGCCCGCGACCGGAACGCGGGCTGGCGCATCGACTACTTCGTGGTTTCGGAGAAGATCAAAGACCGCATGACCGGGGCGGCCATTCACAATGAGATCTATGGCTCGGATCATTGCCCGGTCGAGCTGACGCTGGCATGAACGTCTACGACTTCGACAAAACCATCTATCGCCGCGATACCACGGCGCAGTTCTATCTGTGGTGCCTCAGGCGCTGGCCCAAAATCGCCCGCCGCTGGCCCGCCGTCGCCTGCGCCGCGGTGAAGCTGGCGCTGAAAAAGACCGACAAGACGGGTTTCAAGGGCGTGTTCCTGCGTTTTCTGGAGGATGTGCCCCGGCCGGAAAGGGAGATCGAGCGGTTCTGGGATGAAAACATGCCGCGCGTTCATCGCTGGTATCTGGCGCAGAAGCGTGAGGACGACGTGGTTATAACCGCGTCGCCGGCGGATTTCGTGCGCCCCGCCTGCCGCCGCCTGGGCGTGACGCGGGTGCTCGGCTCGCCGGTGGACATACAAACCGGCGCGTACCATGGCCTCAACTGCCACGGCGCGGAGAAGGCGCGCGTTTTCAGGGAAGCCTTTCCCGCGGCCCGTGTGGAAAGGTTCTATTCCGACTCGCTGGGGGACGCGCCCATGGCCGCTCTGGCGGAGGCGGCGTTCCTCGTGCGGGGCGAGCGGCGGACGCCCTGGCCGCGATGAGCCGCCCCAGGGGGCGCGCCGGGGAAAGACGCAAAACCGGAAGGCGAATGACCGTTTATCGCCCGCGGAGCCATTGCCGCGCCGCCGTCCATAGGCTGTGCGGGCAGAGCAGCAGGCCGCTTACTTCCATATAGTCCATGTACGCCAGGCTTGCGGCCTCCAGGGAGCGGCCCAGCGCTTCGCTGACGGCGTCGTAAAAGGGCGGGCGGCCCTCCTGGTCCCAGGCGAGCTTGTCCGCGATGAACAGCGCCATGTCGCCCGGCGCGGCGTTCGGCTTGAGCGTGGTGTGGCATTCGATGGGGGAGAGTATCTCCCCGTCCGCGACGCCGAACCAGGTTTCGGCGATCACGCGCGACAGCCGCTGGTGCAGGAGAAAAGGATGCTGTAATTCCGCCTCGCAGAGGGCGTATCCCCGCGCCTGAGCCCAGGCCAGCATATCGGCGGGCCGTATGACGGCGCTGATGTCGTGAAGCAGCGCGGCGGCGCGGCACTTTTCCGCGTCAAGGCCGTATTGGGCGGCGATGGCGGCGTTCGCGCCGGCCACGTCGCGCACATGGCGGAAGGTCTTGTCCTTGCCGTTGGCCTCCAGGAGGGCGCGGACATCCTCCTCCAGCCCGCCCGTGCGGGGCGGAACGGCGATATAGGAAAACTCGTTCAGTATCACGGGGAAGACTCCTTTCACGCCGCGCCCGGTTCGAGGCGCCTGATCAGCCGGAGCACCATGAGTCCCACCAGCAGCCGGCCGATGGACTCGACCCACATCAGCGTCTGGATGTTGCAGAAGTGGAAGCCCGCGACGACGATGTCCAGATTCGGCCAGAACTTGATGAACAACGTGCCGGACAGCATGCCCAGGAAGGCGGCGGCGTTGGTGGCGATGGTGTAGAAAGCGAGGTAGTCGGTGCGGTCGGAATCGGGCATGTTGACGAAGGGCAGGTTTGAACTGGCCGTGTTCAGCGCCACGCCGATGACGTGCTGCCAGACGCGCACGACGGCCAGCATCCACAGGTAGTTGCCCGCGGTGACAAAGGAATAGAGGAAGCTGGGCATGGCGTAGAGGATCGCGCTGACAGCGAAGGTCATGAACCACCCGTGGCGGTTGATGATGCGCTGGGCCGGCTTGATGAGGAACAGCATCGTGACGGGATAGAGCATGTTCAGCGCGTAGACGTAGGTGTAGCTCGTGCCGACGTTGTTGAGCAGGTAATAGTTGATGGAGGAGGCGCTGGTGTTCACAAAGAACGTCCAGGCCATGATGACCGCGACGGTGAAGATGAATTTCGGATGCGCGAAGGGCTTCGTGACAATGTCGGACAGGCGCACCCGGTCGACCGTCTTTTCATAGGGATACTCCACGGGCCGCGTGAGAGCCCACAATTCCACAAGCGCCAGCGCGTAGGCGAAATAACGCAGCGCGACGATGATCGCATAGGCGTAGGGCGAGGCGGAAAAGGCGTCCGCGACGAGGCTGGAGATAAGCCCCGTGCCGATGCCGATGAAGCTGGCGATCATCGAGGCGGTGGAGAAGTACTCGGCGCGGATGTTGTTCGGAATGAAGTTGAGGTGCCAGGCGGAATAACCGCTGGAGAACAGGGCGTTCACGATGTTCGCGGCGAAAACCAGCGCCACGAAGCAGGCCGTGCGGGCGTTCGCGTCGCGAACCAGCACGGGCATGACGGTGATGGCGAATATGTTCAGGGTGTGGTAAGCCAGCCGGCCGCCGAACAGCACCCACCTTCTTTTCGGAAACCGCTCCAGGATGCTGGGGGAGAGTACGGAAAACAGGTTCGCGATGTAGGGCACGAAGGAGATCACGCCGATCTTGACCAGGTCTATGCCGTTCGCCATGAGGAAGCTCGTGTAGAACAGGCTTCCCGTGAGCCAGCTGATGATGTTCGTGAGTACCGACGAGGCCAGCATGACGCAGCGCCCCTGGGCGCGTTCGTTGTCAAAATTGAACAGGCGATAAAAGCTGCTTTCGCGAAAACGGCGACGCATGGCGTTCACCCGGCTTTCCAGTGTCGTTTGGCTTTTCCGATTCAGCCTCATTATAGCATTTCGATTATCATTTTTCAATTGCATTTTGCGGGCGGATGCTCTATAATGAAAATGCCAGTATCAGGAAAGCGCAGACCAGTTGACGGAGGTTACGGCCATGCTGAAAATCGGCGTGATGACGGCGGTGCTGCTGGAGCGGCTGGGCATAGGGGAGACGTTCCGCCTGCTCGGCGAATGCGGCTTCGATTTTGTGGACTTCAGCTGCAACGCGCTGGACGGCTCGCTCCTGAATTTGGAGAAGAAGGCCGATCCGCTCACCGGGGTCTATGATCTCCCGTTTGAAGAGATCGTGCCGCTGCTCGCCCCCTATAAGGAAGCCGCGGCGCGTCACGGCGTGGCCTTCGGGCAGGCGCACGCGCCCTTCCCGCTCTACTGGCCGGGCGACGCCGCGCGAAACAATTACCTGGCCGCGGCGCTAGAGAAGTGCGTGTCCCTGTGCGGGTATCTGGACTGCCCCTATCTTGTGGTTCACCCGGCCATACTGGACGACCCGAAAGAGGAATGGCGCGTGAACATGGCGATGTACAAGCGCCTCGCGCCCGCGCTCAAGGAAAGCGGCGTGATCTGCTGCCTTGAAAACCTCATCCGGACGAAGGACGGCAAGGTGTACGAGGCGGTGTGCGCCGATCCCTACGAGGCCTGCGACTACATCGACGAGCTGAACGATTTCGCGGGGGAGAAACGCTTCGCCTTCTGCTTCGACACGGGGCACGCCATGCTCACGGGCCGCGACGTCTACTCCGCCCTCATGAAGCTGGGCGGCCGCGTCGAGGCGCTGCACATCCACGACAACGACGGCAGGACCGACCAGCACCTGGCTCCCTACATGGGCACGCTGGACTGGGACCGCTTCGTCATGGGGCTGCGCGACGCGGGCTACGCCGGCGGCCTGAGCTTTGAAACGCACAACGTGCTGAACCGGTTCGATGCGGAACTCGCGCCGGAGGCGCTGCGGCTCATCGCCGCGACGGGCCGGCTGTTCGCAAGGCGCATCGCGGAATAAAAAAGTGGAGAGGGAGGAACCATCATGAGGAAAATCGGCGTGCAGACCGCGCCCATCATCGACCTGCTGGGCCCGGAGGAGGGCTTTCGGATCATCCATGAGGCGGGCTTCGACTTCGTGGACTTCAACGTGGATCACTGGATGACCGGCTCGGAGATTCGCAAGGGCGAGTTCAGCGGCTTCTTCGATCAGGACGTGGACGCGATCCTCGAGGCCATGCGCCCCTACAAGGAAGCGGCCGAGCGATACGGCGTGGCCTTCGGCCAGGCGCACGCGCCTTTCCCCAGCTACGTGAAGGACAACGACTTCGTGAACGAAAAGGTGCTGGACGCGCTGAAAAAGTGCGTCGAGATCTGCGCCTATGTGGGCTGCCCGCACCTCATCGTGCATCCCGCCTTTTTCGACTATGACAACCGCATGGACCCGGACACCGAGTGGGACGCCAACATCAAGCTGTATACCGCGCTCATTCCGGTGCTGAAAAAGTGCCAGGTGACCTGCTGCCTTGAAAACATGTTCACCGGGCACAAGGGCAAGGTCTACGAGGCCATCTGCTCCGATTTCAACGAGGCCGCCGCCTACATCGACGAGCTGAACGACATCGCGGGAGAAAAGCGGTTCGCCTTCTGCCTGGATACCGGCCACGCGCTGCTGTTGGGCCATGACATCTACACCGCCATCATGCAGATCGGCGACCGGCTCGAGACGCTGCACATCCACGACAACAACGGCCTGAGCGACCAGCACATTGCGCCGTACATGGGCGTGCTGGACTGGGATCGCTTCGTCAAGGGCCTCCGCGACGTGGGCTATCAGGGCAACCTGAGCTTCGAGACCTTCAACGCCTGCATGGTGTTCGACCGGGAGCTCATGCCCGACGTGCTGCGCCTGATCGCGGCGACTGGCCGCATGTTCGCACGGCGGATCGACGAATAATAAATACATCAGCGCGGCGGGCCGGAAGGCCCGCCGCGGCTTGACCGGAAGAAAAAACCGGGGAAGGGAGATCGGGCCATGGCTTTCATCGACCGGGAACTGATGCCCGGCGTCCACCACATCGAGGACGCGCTGGGCGTGTGCTTCACGCTGCTCGTCGGCCGGGAGCGGGCGCTGCTGGTCGACGCGGGCTACGGGCTGGAGGACGTCGCAGCCTTTGTCCGCACGGTCACGGACAAACCGTTGACGCTTTGGCTCACTCACGGCCACCACGACCACGCGCTGGGCGCGATGTGGTTCGATAGGCCCCGGCTGCATCCGGACGAGCGCGCCGTTTATGCGGCGTACACCGGGGCCGCCCGGCGGCGGGCTGTTCTGGAAACGGCGAAGGCCAGGGGCGTCGCGGCGGACGAGGCGGCGTACCTCGCCGCGCCGATGCCCGAGCCGGTCTGCTGCGCGGGGGAAACGCTGGACCTGGGCGGCCTGACCGCCCGCGTCATGCCCTGTCCGGGCCACACGCCCGGCTCCATGGCGGTCTACGCGCCGGAACGCGCTCTCCTGCTCACCGGCGACGACTGGAACCCCTGCACATGGCTGTTTTTCCCGGAGGCGCTGCCCCTGGCGGCCTACCGCGAAAACCTGCGCTCGCTCCTGGCGCTTCCGTTTGAATGGGCGCTGTGCCCGCACCGCGCCGGGCTGTTCCGGCGTGACGCGGTCCAGTCGTTTGCCGACGGCCTGACTGACGAAGCCGTTAGGGCCGCGAAGCCGGTCGACAACGGCGCGGCCCTGGGCGTGCGCGCCTTCGAGGCCGCGCTGCCGGGAGGCCAGGTCCTCGTCTTTGACGCGGACAAGGCGCGCGATCTCCGCCGGGAGTAGGCTTACTGTTCCATCTGCCGCCCGACGATGCCGGCCGTTGTCTCGGCCACCTTCAGGTCGATCTCGTTCATGCGCACGCCGCTTTCCCGGCTCAGCAGGATCAACGAGCCGATGACCTCGCCCTCCGCCACGATGGGCACGAGGATCTGCGCCGTGTAGCTGGCGCCGTCTTCCTCGGCGGCGATGGGGATCATCCGCGCGTTCGCGGCCGCGTTGAGCTGCAGCGTCTCGCGGTTCGTCATGGCGGCCTCAACCTCGCGGCTGAGGGGCTTTTCCATGAGTTCGCTCCGGGAGGTGCCGGATACGGACACCAGCATGTCCCGGTCGCTGATGCAGCAGATATGCCCCAGCGAGCGAAAAAGCGAATCGGTGTAGTCCTTCGCGATGGCCGCGATTTCGCCGATCGGCGAGTACTTTTTGAGGACCACCTCGCCGTCGTGGTCGGTGTAGATTTCGAGTGGATCGCCCTCGCGGATGCGGAGCGTGCGCCGGATCTCCTTCGGGATCACCACGCGCCCCAGCTCGTCAATTCTCCTGACAATGCCTGTTGCTCTCATAGTCAAAACGCCTCCAAATAAACGCATGCCGGCCGGAAAAGGGCCGCATGTCTGTCGTCGCGGAAGTAGTTTGCGTGGCCGCGGCGCGTTTTATTCCCGGCCGGCGTTATTAAGCGGCGGCCGCCTCTTTTCAAAATATAAACATTCTGTCGAACAGAAGAATATCCGAATATGTTAAATCGTCTCAAAGATGAATTTTTTTGTTTACAAAATACCCTCCCCGGTGTTATAATCTATTCATAACATAAGAGCAAAGGGTGAATGGGTTTTTGTCATGCTCTGCGTCGATGGCCCGCATGGGCTGCCGAGCGCTTATTAATTTTAAGGAGGTCGACCACCTTGAGCAAACAATCGGGCAAAAAGAAGAACAGCAACGCGAGCAACGGTTCTTCGTTCGACAATCTGGAATTGTTCCTGCTTCATCTGCCAACGACCCTCTGGTACCTTATCTTCTGCTACGCTCCGATGTTCGGCATCGTCATCGCCTTCAAGAATTACAAGGTGCGGCCAGGCAAGAGCTTCCTCTACAGTCTGTTCGTGAACAGCAAGTGGTGCGGCTTCAAGAATTTTGAATCGCTCTTCAAGTCCAGCTACTTCTCGACGATGATGCGCAACACGATCGTGTACAACATCATCTTCATCATCCTCGGCATCGTCATCCCCGTCACCCTGGCCATCCTGTTCAACGAGATCTATTCAAAGAAGCTGGCCAAAGTCTGCCAGACCATGATGTTCCTGCCCCACTTCCTCAGCTGGGTCGTCATCAGCTACTTCGTCTATGCCTTCCTGGCAACCGACCGCGGCCTTGTGAACAACCTTTCAAGGCACCTGGGCATCCTGAAGGCGGATCAGGCCAATCCCCAATGGTATCTCAATCCCGGCTTCTGGACATGGTTCCTCGTGTTCCTGAACCAGTGGAAAGGCCTGGGCTACGGCATGGTCGTGTATCTGGCGACCATCGCCGGCATCGACCAGGAGATGTACGAGGCCGCGCTGATCGACGGCGCGAGCAAGGCCCAGCAGACCAAATACATCACCATCCCCATGCTGCGGCCGGTCATGTCCATCATGTTCATCATGGCCGTGGGCAACATCTTCCGAAGCGACTTCGGCCTGTTCTATCAGGCCACCCGCAACTCCGGCGCGCTGACGAACATCACGCAGACCATCGACGTGTATGTCTTCAAGGCGCTGCTCGAACAGAACAACATCAACATCTCCTCGGCCGCTTCGCTGGTGCAGTCGGTCGCCGGCTGTATCACGATCATCCTGGCGAACATCGTCGTCAAGAAGATCGACTCCGAAGCCGGACTGTTCTGATCGGCATATTGCAGAAAGGAGTGCGTGAAACATGGCAAAGATTAAGGTCCAGCCCATCAAATACATGCGCGTCAAGCCCACGACCAACGTGCTGATCAGCGCCCTGTTCATAATTCTCGGACTGATGTGCTTCATGCCGGCGCTGCTGGTGCTGATCGTCTCCCTCTCTGACGAGGCGGCGGTTGCCAAGAACGGCTACAGCTACTTCCCCGAGGCCTGGAGCCTTGGCGCTTACGCCTATCTGGCCAAGCAGACCGGTTACATTGGGCGGGCGTTCGTCAACTCGATCGGCATCACCGTCTTCGGCACGGTGCTCGGCCTTGTGACGACCTCCACGATGGGCTACGCCCTGTCCCGGCCCAACTACCGCCTGCGCGGCTTCTTCACCTGGTTCATTTTCATCCCCATGCTGTTCAGCGGCGGCCTTGTGGCCAGCTACATGATCAACACGGGCATCCTGGGCATGAAGGACACCTATTGGGCGCTGGTGCTGCCCATTTGCTGCTCCAGCTTCTACTGCATCGTCATGAGGACCTTCTTCCAGACGTCGGTGCCGGAAGCCATCATCGAATCGGCCAAGATCGACGGCGCGCAGCAGATGCGCATCTTCATCCAGATCGTGCTGCCCATTTCGCTGCCCGCCATCGCGACCATCGGCCTGTTCCTCACCTTCCAGTACTGGAACGACTGGATGATGGCCAAGTACTACCTCTCCAGCAACGTGCAGGACAAATATCCCCTGCAGTACGTGCTGATCGCCCTGGAGGACAGCATCACCTTCCTCACCCGCAACAAGGACAAGATGGGCGTGGACGCCTCGGCCAGCCTGCCCAGCGAGACCATCCGAATGGCCATGGTCATGGTGGCCGTGCTGCCCATCGCCTGCGCGTATCCCTTCTTCCAGAAGTACTTCGTATCCGGCCTGACCATCGGCGCCGTGAAGGGATGATTTCCATTGGTTACAGCAGCGAAAGCTGTTCGTAATAATTCTAAAAGGAGGGTTTCAAGCATGAAGAAACTCGTTTCCCTGGTTCTGGCTCTCGTCCTGGTGCTGAGCATGACCGCCTTCACCGCTTCCGCGGAAGGCGACATCGTGAAGCTGACCTGGGCTCAGGGCTCCGGCTCCACCGCGCCTATCGACAACGCCATGGTTCTGGAGGCTCTGAATGAGATCTCCCGCGAGAAGCTGGGCGTGGAGTGCGACATCCAGTATTTCACCAACGACCAGATTCAGCTGTCCATGCAGTCCGGCGAAGTGTATGACATGTACTTCACCTGCTCCTGGTACAACAACTTCAACGTCGCCGTTTCCAATGGCCTGTTCGCCAACATCGAGGGCAAGATCCAGGAGTGGACCCCCGACCTGTACGCGATCCTGAGCGAGGAAACCTGGAAGATCGCCCATTCCAGCGACGGCGGCCTGTACGCCATCCCCGTCCCGAAGGACATCGCTGCCATGAACTTCATCGTTTATGACAAGGGCTTCGCCGATGCCAATGGCTTCGAGCTGCCCGAGCGCATCGAATCCTGGGATGAGATCACCGATTACCTGGTGGCCCTGCAGGCCTCCATGGGCGAGGGCGAGTATGCCTTCGAAATCGCCAAGACCCCCGCTGGCTGGGATACCGGCTTCGACTTCATCGACCGCACGCCCATGATCGGCGTCATCTTCGGCGCTGAAGGCGAGGATGCCTACAAGGTTTGCGTCGAGTTCGACGATCCGCTGGTTATGGACCGTCTGCATGTGCTGCGCAAGTGGTACGAGATGGGCCTGATCAACCCCGACGCCGCCGTCACCGATTCCGTTGACGACAAGCACAACCACATCTTCACCGCCCAGGCCTGGACCGGCTATGACTATTCTCCCAGCCGTGGCTACTCCTGCGGCATGACCTGCTACAATGGCCCCATCCTGAACACCGACTCCGTGCAGGGCGCCATGAACGCCTTCTCCATCACCCTGGAGGACGACGAGGCCCGCTTCAAGACCGCTCTGGAGTATCAGCAGCTGGTCAACACCGATTGGGAGTACCGCAACATCCTGGCCCGCGGCATCGAGGGCGTCCATGTGAACTACTATGAGTTCACCCTGGACAACGGCTTCACCGCCAAGGCCGCCCTGCAGACCGAGCTGGGCACCTCCAACTACAGCCCGTGGCTCTTCTCTCAGGCCTCCTATCCGCTGTGCGCTGTGGCCTGCATGCAGGAGCAGGTTGACGGCACCATGCCGCCGCCCGCCATCGACCAGTGGGAGCGCTACTATGCCGACATCGCCGCTTACGCTGAGGCTTCCAACATTTCTGGCTTCTCCTTCAACTCTGAAGGCTTCGAGAACCAGTATGCTCAGATCTCCGCTGTGAAGGACGAGTATATGAACAGCCTCACCACCGGCACCGTTGACCCCGACGTCATCGTGCCCGAGATGCTGGACAAGCTGTATGCCGCCGGCCTGCAGGAAGTCATCGACGCCTGCCAGGCTCAGCTGGATGCTTGGCTGGCCAAGTAATCCAAACCGCAACGCATAAGCTATAACCCCACAGACACCCCGCCGCGTGACA
The DNA here is from genome assembly GCA_017527065.1 of Clostridia bacterium. Taxonomy (GTDB): domain Bacteria; phylum Bacillota; class Clostridia; order Christensenellales; family Aristaeellaceae; genus Firm-10. The sequence continues at coordinate 99,690 of JAFXQO010000042.1, read as the reverse complement.
TGCTGCGCGGCGGGGTGTTTTATACCTTTCGCCGGATGCCGCCCGGTCCGCCGGACGCGGCACTTTTTTACGCCGGGCGACTTGCGCCGGCGCTGAATCGGTTCTATAATGGTTGCCGGGGAACAGGTTTCCGAAAAGGGAGGGAAAAGCCGTGAAAGAAAAGAAGTTCCTGATCGTCGTGGACATGCAGAAGGATTTCATCGACGGCGCGCTGGGCACGCCCGAGGCGCAGGCCATCGTAGAAGCCGCCGCCGCGCGCATCCGCGCCTGCCGGGAGGAAGGCTGGGCGCTGATCGCCACGCTGGACACCCACGGGACGGACTATATGGATACCGCCGAGGGCAAAAAGCTGCCCGTGCCGCACTGCATCAAAGACAGCGAGGGCTGGCGGCTCGATCCGGCCATCGCTGGGGCGCTGGGCGAATGCGTCCTGGTGGAGAAGCCCACCTTCGGGAGCGTCAGGCTGCCCGAAATCGTGCGCGGGCAGGCGGAGGGCGCGCAGGCCCTGCGCATCGAGCTCATCGGCCTGTGCACCGACATCTGCGTGGTCTCAAACGCGCTGCTCCTCAAGGCGCACTTCCCTGAAGCGGCCATCGCCGTGAACGCGGCCTGCTGCGCTGGCGTCACGCCCGAAAAGCACGAGGCGGCGCTGGAAACCATGAGGAGCTGCCAGATCGACGTCATCTGACCATATAAAGAAAAACGGAGGGCATAGTCATGGGGGAATATCGTTTTGACGCGGTGAAGGCGCGGGACGGCCTGGTCGAGGCCCTTAAAAAACTGGCCGGGGAGCAGGGCTTCGAGCGCGTGGTGCTCGGCGTGTCCGGCGGCAAGGATTCCACGGTCACGGCCGCCATCTGCGCCCGGGCGCTGGGAAGGGAGAACGTATTCGGCGTGATGCTGCCGGACGGCGAACAGAAGGACCTGGACGACAGCCGGCGCCTGTGCGAGGCGCTGGGCATCCGGAAGCGCGTGGTCAACATCGGCCGCATGCACGAGGCGCTGAAGGCCGTCACTGACCAGCTCGGGCCCGTCGCGGCGGAGGGCGAGTTTTCCATCGCGCCCAGCCGGGCGAGCGACATCAACGTGGGCCCGCGCCTGCGCATGACCACCCTGCGCTACATCGCCCAGGCGCTGAACGCCCGCCTGGCGGGCACGGGCAACCTGAGCGAGCTCACCGTGGGCTACTGCACCAAGGACGGCGACACCTCATGCGACTTCTCCATGCTGGACATGCTGACCAGCGTCGAGGTCGTCCAGGTGGGGCTGACCATGGACGAGCTGCCCCGCGACCTGGTCGAAAAGACGCCCTCCGACGGACTGACCGGCAAGAGCGACGAGGAGAACCTGGGCATCAGCTATCGCGACATCCACGCCTACATCCGCTTCGGCACCTGCGGCGACGCCGCGACCGACGAAAAGATCGCCCGGAGAGAGCGGGCCAACATGCACAAGCGCCGCATGCCCCCGGTGCTGAATCCCTTTGGGGAATGATCCGGGCGAGATAACAGAAATCGGGAGGAATCGCCATGAAACTGGAGCCCATCGTGATTTCGCTGCTGGATACCGACCTGTACAAATTCAACATGGATCAGGTCATTTTCCACAAGCACACCAACCTGAGCGGCGCGTATTACTTCCTCTGCCGCAACGAGGGCGTGGTCTTCACCCGGGAGATGTTCGACGAGATCAACGCGCAGATCGACCACCTGTGCGGCCTCACCGTCCGCAGGGAGGAGCTCGACTACCTGCGCTCGATCCGCTTCATCAAGGACGACTATGTCGAGTTCCTGCGCCTGTGGCGGCCCATCCGGGACTATGTGGAGACCTCGCTCTCCGAGGACGGAACGCTGAGCGTCGTGGTGCGCGGCCCGCTTTTCTCCGCCATGCAGTTTGAAATCTTCCTGCTGGAGATCGTGAACGAGGTGTACTTCCGCATGCGCTACGATTACGAAGCGCTGCGCGCCTCCGCCGAAGAACGGCTGAACGAAAAGATCCGCGCCTTCCAGACGGGCAAATACACGTTTTCCTTCGCCGAATTCGGCTGCCGCCGCCGGCTCTCCCGGGAATGGGCGGACGAGGTGGTGCGCCGCTTCGCGACCGAGACGAACAACTGCGCCGGCACTTCCAACGTGTATCTGGCCATGAAGTACGGCCTCAGGCCGATCGGAACCTACGCCCACGAGTTCGTGCAGATGTATCAGGGCATCGACTCCATCCCCCTGGCCTATACCAACCACTACGCGCTGGAGGACTGGTATGACGAGTACCGGGGCGACAACGGCACCGCCCTGACCGACACCGTGACCACCGACCTGTTCCTGCTGGATTTCAACCGCGCCATGGTGAACAACTTCACCGGCGTGCGCCACGACAGCGGTGATCCCTACGCCTGGGGCGAGAAGATCATCGCGCATTATGAGAAATACGGCGCGGATCCGAAATCGAAGACGCTGCTCTTCAGCGACAGCCTGGATTTTGACAGGGCGCAGGCGCTCTATGACCGATTTAAGGAGCGCTGCCGGGTGTCCTTCGGCATCGGCACCTTCTGCACAAACGACACCTGCGTGCCGCCGCTGAACATCGTCATCAAGCTGCAAAGCGTGAACGGCCGCCCGGTGGCGAAGCTCTCCGACAGCCCCGGCAAGGCCATGTGCCGCGACGCGGAATACCTTGAATACCTGAAGCGCTCTGTCGCGTTCCGGCTGGAGAGGGAAAAATAAAAAAACGCAAAAAGGAGCGGAGCCAAAGGCTCCGGAAATAAAGGGAAATGGAAAAGGACATCGTCATCGTGGGCGCGGGCCCGGCGGGCATATTCACCGCGCTGGAAATCCTCCGAAGGGGCGGCAAGAAGCGCATTGTCATCGTGGAAAAGGGCCAGGCGCTTGAACGGCGCGCCTGCCCGAAGAGCAAGACGGGCAAGTGCATGAACTGCAAGCCCTACTGCCACATCACGACCGGCTTCTCCGGCGCGGGCGCGTTCTCGGACGGCAAGCTCTCCCTCAGCTGCGAGGTGGGCGGCGACCTGCCCCAGCTCATCGGCGAGCCCCTCGCCCAGGAGACCATAGACTACGCCGACAAAATCTACCTCGAATTCGGCGCGGACACCCACGTCGAGGGCGTGAGCGATCCCGACGCGGTGAAGGAGATTCGCCGCCGCGCGATTTCGGCCGGCCTCAAGCTGGTCGACTGCCCCATCCGCCACATGGGCACCGAAAAGGCGCACGACATCTACCTCGGCATCGAGCGGTACCTCCAGGAGAACGGCGTTGAGATCCTGTTCGGCTGGGAGTGCGCCAACCTCATACTGGACGGCGCGGCCTGCCTCGGCGTGCAGATCGAGCGGGCGGACGGCGGCGGCGCGCAGGAGATATTGGCCGGCCACACGGTCATCGCCACGGGCCGGCGCGGGGCGGACTGGCTGGAGAAGATCTGCGCCGAACACAGCATCGCCCATCAGCCCGGCACGGTGGACATCGGCGTGCGCGTGGAGGTGCGCAACGAGATCATGGAGCATGTGAACGACGTGCTGTATGAATCGAAGCTCATCGGCTATCCGCGCCCGTTCAAGAACAAGGTGCGCACATTCTGCCAGAACCCCGGCGGCTTCGTGAGCCAGGAGAACTACGACGACGACCTCGCCGTGGTCAACGGGCATTCCTACAAGGAGATCAAGTCCGACAACACGAACCTGGCCATCCTCGTGAGCCACAACTTCACGGAACCGTTCAACCAGCCCATCGCCTACGCCCAGAAGGTGGGCGAGCTGACCAACATGCTCGGCGCGGGTCACATCCTCGTGCAGCGCTACGGCGACATCCTGGACGGCAAGCGCACCTGGCAGAAGGAACTGAGCTTCTCGAACCTGCGCCCGTCGCTGCCCGACGCCGTGGCCGGCGACATCACCGCCGCCATGCCCTACCGCGCGATGGTGAACATCATGGGCTTCATTCAGGCCATGGACCAGGTGGTGCCGGGCTTCGCCTCCACGGAGACGCTGCTCTATTCGCCGGAGCTCAAGTTCTACTCCAACCGCGTGAAGATGGACACCGACTTCAACACCAACGTGCGGGGCCTGCACTGCCTGGGCGATTCCTCCGGCTGGACGCGGGGACTGATGATGGCCTCCGTGATGGGCGTCCTGATGGGCCGCAAGCTGGCGGAGGCGGAAGAATAGGTCATTCCCTTCGTCTGCGGGAAATCGCCGCAATCGCCAGCTCCGCCGCCCTGCCGAGATACGAATCGTATTCTTCCCGTGACAGGGCCGCGAACGGGTACGCGCTTTCCGCGGCCTTCGGAAGATACCCCATCACGCCGATCTTCCGCACGATCGCGCCCTTCGGAAGGTAGTCGATATAGTCAGGGAAGGACGTGAGCGGCAGTATCTCGGTGAGGTAGCCCGAACCCGGATGCGCGGCGAGGTAATCCGCTTCAATGGTGTAGATATCCTTCATGCGCTCGTCCTTCGGGATGAGCCGCTTTATGGACGCCCAGCTCTTTTCCATGCCGCGCGCCTTTTCCGCCAGCGCGGGGCAGGAGAGGACGCGCGCCCACGCCGCGGAAATCCGCGCCTCGTCGTCGCGGATGAAGCGCTGGAATTCCGCGTCCGCCACGAGGTGCGCGGCATAGCCCAGCAGGAAGGCGTATTCCTCATCCGAGCGGATGGCGTCCCTGCGGTCTTCGATGTACGCCCGAAGGAACCCATCGCAGTCGGCGGAGCATTTGTCGCCCTTCACGCGCATCCAGTGCGTCGTCTCGCGGGAGGGCGTGAAGTCCGTGCCGTCCGCGTTTTCCACGTTGCAGTCCGGCGCGATGCTGCCCACGCAGAAGCCGCGCCGGTCAAGCTGCGGCATTTGCGCGAGCGCTTTGTCTGCGATGATGAGGTGCGAGACCCAGGTTGCCATGAATCGGCCCTCCTTCGTTCGATATAGACGCAGCGCGCCCGCCAGGCTCCCCCGGCGGGCGCTGATTTGCGTTTCGCGTTTACTTTCCGTCGAATTCGTCCGCCCACTCGTACAGAAGCCCCAGATCCCACAGCATGGTGCTGGAGAGGTACTTGTTGCGGATGTCGCGGGAGGCCTTCAGCGCGTCGCGCACGTCTTCCTCGCTGATGCCGATCTCCGCCGGGCGGATGGGCATGCCGCAGGGCGTCATGATCTTGAGAAGCGTCTCAAAGGGCGGCATCTCCTCGGAAATGATCTTCTGAATCTTGTCCCAGTTGTCGCAGATGAGGGCGACGCGTTTCGCGTGCTTCTCCGGGTCGTTGCGGCCTTCCTTCGCGGCGGCGGCGAGGACGCTCCCCGCCACGCTCCCGAACACGCGCTTCGTCTCCGCCTCCCACTTCGCCTGGTCGAAGTTCTTCATGAAGGCCAGCGCCTTTTCCCGGTCGGGGGTGAGCTTCCTGATGCGCTCGTACAGCTTGAAGGTGAGGTAGCACCCCACGCCCACCTGGATGCCGTGCAGGTCGCTCTCCTCGCCGCGCTCGAGGGCCATCATCTCCCACATGTGGGAGAAATAGTGCTCCAGGCCGGAGGCGGGGCGGGAGGTGGTGGCGAAGCACATGGCGATGCCGGAGAGGATGAGGCCCTCAGCCACGTTTCCGACCACTTCGGGGTCGCGGTCGGCCAGGCGGTCGGCGGCGGAGGCCACCTTTTCCAGCGACTTGCGCACCAGCGAGGCGATCTTCTCGCAGTAGGGGTCGCCGTTCACGATGGCGGCGATGCGCCACTCGCACAGCGCCACGTACTTGGCCAGCATGTCGCCCAGGCCGGCCCACAGCATGCGCATGGGGGCGTCCTTCATGATGTCGGTGTCCGCGATGATGGCGGCGGGCATGCCGTGGTACAGCGAGGTCTTGAGGCCGCCCACGACCATGCTGGAGGAGTTGGAGGCGTAGCCGTCCATGGACGGCGCGGTGCCCACCACCATGGCGGGCACGCCCGCGATGTCGGCGATGATCTTGCAGTTGTCGTTGATGACGCCGCTGCCGAGGGCCATCACGCAGTCGCAGCTCTTGTCAAAGGCGAATGTGACCGCGCCCATGACCTCCTCGTTGGGCTCCAGGCGCTTGTGGGTGTTGAAGCAGAACATGCCGTACTCGATCCCGGCGTCCTTGAGCACCGGCTCGACGAACTTCCACGCGGCGTCCTTCGTGTTCAAATCGCACACGATGAAGGGCTTCTTCGCGCCCAGCGCCTTCAGCGCGTCGGGAATGTATTTCACCACGCCCGAGCCGATTTTCAGGAACTTGATGGGCGCTTCGTGATGCAGGCCGCAATCGCAGTCGAATCCGCCGGGGGTGAGCAGCTCTTCAGTGGAAAGAAGGGAAAAATCAATCATAGCGCAAGACCTTCCTCTGTTTGATTTATACGCACATGATACCATATCCCCGCGCGTTTTTCAACCATGGCGCGAGGATCAGGGAACCAATTCCGGAAAAAAGAGGTCAAATGAGGCGCAAAACCAAGCGCAGAATGAGAGGAGACTATCATAAAATGAAGAAAATCGCATGGTTATTGGCCTTAATGTTCCTGTTCGCTTCGCTGGCCGCGCTGGCTGAGGCGCCCGCGGCAATCGACAATCCCACCCTGGCCTTCGCGGGCCGATGGGCCGATCCCAATTTCGGCCGCGCCTCGCTGCGCATCGCGCATGTGTATTTCGAAGACGCGCCGGAGGACGAACTCGACTACGACGTCAAGATCACCTGGGGCAATACGTACAACTCCGTGGGCGTGTGGCAGATGACCGCCCGCTGGGACGAGGCGTCCGGGAAGCTGGTCTATGAAAACGGCGTCATGTCCATCGTGACGGCGGACGACGAAGGCGAGGGCGGCGAGGAAGTCCTCTGGGACGACGCGGCCGGCGCGTTTTTCTTCGCGGAGGACGGCACGCTGCGCTGGGAGGATTCCCGCGAGGAACGCGCGGCCGAGTTCCGGCTGGAACGCGTCGTGACCGGGACGCCGGCCGCCGGGGATTTCGCCGATAAATACTTCCTGCCCGTAGCAAACGTCGAATTCGGCACGGCGGGTTCCTCGCTGAAGCAGGCGATTCTCGCGCGCGACGTGGTGCGCTTCGCCTATGACAACGACCTGTGGAACACGGACATCGGCTCTCTGCGCGAGGCCATGCTGGCTGCCTGGGAGAGCCTCGACGACGACGCCCGCGCGCGGTTCGACGAGAACCTGATGGGCGTTGTCGGCGACCTGGCGAACGGGATATTCTGGGATTACGACTCGCTCGCCGGCCGCTTCGAGGACGCGGGCGTCGGGGAGGACGCGGCGTTCCTCAGCGCCGATACCGATGCGAGCCTGAGCTGGGCGACGCTGTTTGCCAATACGCTGACGATAGGGAACAGCGAGGACTGACGGATATCCACCCATATGAAAACCCCCGGACAAGCGCGAGGCTGTCCGGGGGTTTTGCTGTAGGCGGTTTACTTCACCAGCGCCGCGGCCTTCTCGGCCACGTTCTCGGCGGTGAAGCCGTAGTGCTTGTAGAGGGCCTTGTAGGGGCCGGAGACGCCGAACTCGTCCAGGCCGATCACGACGCCGTCCAGGCCGGTGTACTTCTGCCAGCCGAAGGTGGAGGCGGCTTCAACGGCCACGCGGGCGCGCACGGAGGCGGGCAGCACGGACTGCCTGTATTCCTCGCTCTGCTCGTCGAACAGCTCGAAGGAAGGCATGCTCACCACGCGGGCGTCGATGCCCTGCTCCTTCAGGATGTCCTTCGCGCCCATGCACTGCTCGACCTCGGAGCCGCTGGCCATGAGGATGACGTCGGGCGTGGCCTTCTCGCTGTCGGCCAGGATGTAGCCGCCCTTGAGGGCGTCCTTGCCGCTCTTCTCGTACAGGGGCAGGTTCTGGCGAGTGAGCACCAGCGACACGGGGCGCTGGCCCTCCATGGCGCACAGCCAGCCGGCGGCGGTCTCTTTGCTGTCGGCGGGGCGGAACACCACCATGCCGGGCATGGCGCGCAGGCCGGCCAGGTGCTCCACGGGCTGATGGGTCGGGCCGTCCTCGCCGACGCCGATGGAGTCGTGGGTGAGGATGTAGGCGATGGGCAGCTTCATGATGGCCGCCAGGCGCATGGCGTTCTTCATGTAATCGGAGAACACGAAGAAGGTGGCGCAGTAGGGGCGCAGGCCGCCGTGCAGGTACATGCCGTTGCAGATGGCCGCCATGGCATGCTCGCGCACGCCGAAGTGCAGGTTGGAGCCGGTGCGGTCCTCGGCGGAGAAGTCTCCGCGGCCCTTCATGTTGGACTTGTTGGAGGGAGCCAGGTCGGCGGAGCCGCCGATCAGGTTCGGGATGCGCTTGGCTAGGCGGTTGAGCACTTCGCCGGAGGAGGCGCGGGTGGCGCTGGGGCCTTCAAACTTCCAGTACTCCTCGTCGTTCATGAGGTCCACGGGCAGCTTTCCGGAATACCAGCTCTTGTACTCGGCGGCCAGCTCGGGATAGGCCTTCTCGTACTCGGCGAACAGCGCTTCCCACGCGGCGCGCTTCTTCGCGCCGGCCTCGGCCACGGCCGCGGTGGTCTCGTAGACCTCGGCGGGCACGCCGAAGGGCTCCTCGCAGGGCCATTCCAGCGCCTTCTTGGTGGCGGCCAGGTTTTCCTCGCCCAGAGGTTCGCCGTGCACAGAGGGCGTGCCGGCCTTGGGAGAGCCGTAGCCGATCACGGTGTGGCACACGATCAGGTTGGGCTTGTCGGAATCCTTCGCCAGCTCGATGGCGTCGTTGACCTTCTGCCAGCAGTTGGCGTTCGGCACGTCGATGACGTTCCAGCCGTAGGCGCGGAAGCGGGCGGGCACGTCCTCGCGGAAGGCGATGTCGGTGCTGCCTTCGATGGAGATCTCGTTGTCGTCGTACAGGGCGATCAGCTTGTTCAGCTTGAGGGTGCCGGCCAGGGAAGCGGCCTCGTGGGAGATGCCCTCCATCAGGCAGCCGTCGCCCATGATGGCGTAGGTGTTGTGGTCCACGACGTTGAAGCCCTCGCGGTTGAAATGCGCGGCCAGGTAGGTCTCGGCCAGCGCCATGCCCACGGCGTTGCTGATGCCCTGGCCCAGGGGACCGGTGGTGGTTTCGACGCCGGTGGTGTGGCCGTACTCGGGATGGCCGGGGGTGAGGGAGCCGAACTGGCGGAACTGCTTCAGGTCCTCAATGGTCAGGCCAAAGCCAAAAAGATGCAGCAGGGAGTACAGCAGCATGGAGCCGTGGCCGGAGGACAGCACGAAGCGGTCGCGGTTGTCCCACTTGGGGGCTTTGGGGTCGAAATTCATCTGCTTGCCCCACACGGCGTAGGCCATGGCGGCGGAGCCCATGGGCATGCCCGGATGGCCGGACTTCGCCTTCTGGACAGCCTCGGCAGAGAGCACGCGAATGGCGTTGACGACGAGTTTATCCTGCTTGCTCATTGGAAAAAACACCCTTTCTCAATATAGTTTTCTTTGGCGTATCATGAAGGGCCGTCAGCCCTCGATGAGCTTTTTCAGCGGCGCGACATCCAGCGCCTCGGTCTGCTCAAGCAGCGCGCAGAGCTTTTTCAGCATGAACTGCACGCCGCCCGGCACGTCGGACTCGGCGTTGAGAGGCATGACCGGGTCGTGGACGGACAGGCGCAGCAGGAACCAGGCGTTGTCCACGCCGCCGTCCAGGTCGAAGGAAATGCGCACGCCCTCCCGGTTGTCGGGGGCGAGGTGCCAGGAATGGTCTTCCAGGGTTTTACTCAGCACCGCCTCGATCACGGTCTTCGCGGCGGCGCGGATGTCCTCCTCGAGGACGTTCATGCGCACCTCCACGCTCTCCAGCGGCTCCGCAAGCCCCTCCAGCAGAGAGGTCAGCGTCTTGCCCTGGCGCTTCTTCTCCAGCGCCTCGCAGATCAGCCGCGTGGCCAGGTAGACGCCGTCGTCCACGAAGTTGTTCTCCCGGAAGGCGGCGTGTCCGCTGGTCTCGATGGCGATGGGACAGGCGATGCCCTCCTCGTTCAGGCGGATGGCCTCGTCGATGACGTTGCGGTAGCCGCGCTTGAAGCGGTAATGCGTGCCGCCCCACTCGGCGATGAATTTCGCCAGGCCGGAGGAGGTGACGGAATCGGTCACGATCGTCTGGCCGGATTTCTCGTTCAGGAGCATGGCCGAAACCAGCGCGATCAGGCGGTTGCCGCTGATGGCCTGGCCCCGCTCGTCTACGATGGCGGCGCGCGTGCAGTCGCTGTCAAAGAGGACGCCGAGGTCCGCGCCGTATTCGACAACGGCGCGGCTCAGCTTGGCCATGGCGTCTTTGTCTTCAGTGTCGGGCGCGCGGTCGGGGAAGCGGCCGTCCGGCTCCAGGCCGACGCCCTCCACGTCCGCGCCGAGGTCTTCGAGGAACTTCGCGTAGAAGCCGCCCGCGCCGTTGCCGGCGTCGACCACCACGTAAAGCCCCAGCAGCGGCTTGAGCGCGTCGTCCTCCAGCCGCTCGCGCACGGTCTTCGCCAGGCGGTCGGTGTAGGCCGACATCAGGTCGAAGGGCTTCACCAGGCGCTGTGGAATGACCGCGTCCGCGGCGGCGGCGAGGACTTCGGCGATCTCGTCGCCGTCCAGCCCGCCGTCCCGCGCGATGAGCTTGAAGCCGTTCCGATACCAGGGATGGTGGCTGGCGGTGACCATCACCGCGCCGTCGCAGTTCATTTCGGGCTGGATCGCGGCGATAAACACGGCCGGGCCGGCGCACAGGCCGCAGTCCAGCACGTCGCAGTCTGCGGCGGTGAGGCCCTTCACGAGCCCGGTCTTGAGCGCCGGGCCGGAGAGGCGCGAATCGCAGCCCACGGCGATCGTCAATTTGTCGGATGTGGTGTTCATGCGGTGCGCCAGCCACAGCGCGAAGGCATAGCCGATGCGCTCGGCCTTCTCCGCCGTGAGCAGCGGCTCAAGGCCGTCGTGGGCCATGGCGTCGCCGCAGATGTCCGATCCGCTCCTGAGTTTCATCCATTCGCTTTGCATAAAAACCCCCAATGGTCGGTTTGTTCAGGTCAGGCTGGCCTCGTCGATCGGTTCGATGTCCTGGATAAAGCGGTACAACGGCGTCATGAGGCCGATGCCGCGGGATATTTCGTCCACCAGCGCGGGCGTCGATATGTCGGCGCGGGAGAGATCCTTCTCGATCCAGAAACCGCGCAGTGAATACCAGGGCCGCGCCGCCTCCGGGAGGCTGGGCGGGATCTTCATCCGCTTGAACGCCCTGCCGCACAGCGTGAACTCGTTAAGCGCGGGCCGCGCGGCTTCCAGGAACGGCCCGGCGTCCGCCGCGAGCAGCCGCCGCAGGCCGTTCATCAGCGGGCGGTTTTCGTCGTAGATGCCCATGCCGTAGGACGAGCCGGTGGCGGAAATGTCGAAATACAGACCCAGCACGCCGCTCTGCTCGCTGTGCGGCGGCCGGAAGGAAATCCACATGTAGTCGCGGTAGGGCGACTTGTCGTTTGAAAAGCGGATGTCGCGGTTGATGCGCGAGACCACCCGCTGGGGCCTGCGCTCCAGGCGCGGGTCGAGCAGCTCCACGGCCGGGCCCAGGTCGGCGGCCAGCGCCTTGAGGGGTTCACGCACGGCTTCCTCGTACCAGTCGTGGTTTTCATGGAAGAACTGCATGTTGTTGTTGAACCGGATGGCCATGAAGAACTCGTCCGTCCGGCTGGTGAATCCCTTGAACATCACGACGCCTCAACTCCCACGGTTTCCCCGCCGCGCTTCACGGGCGAGAGGATGATTTCGCCGAACACGCCCCGCTGGCGCACGCGAACGCGGTTGAGCTTCAAAAGCTCCAGCACGCCCAGAAAGAGCCCCACGATCTCGGCGCGGCAGGGTTCGTCCTCGAACAGATCCTCAAAGGCCACGTTGCCCTTCCGCAGGCGGGACTGGATGCGCGCCATACATTCCTGAATGGTGTAGCTGTCGCGGCGGATCTCCCGCTGCCGCGGCGCTTCTTCGGAACCGGCGGCGCGGTTCAGCACGCGCAGGAACGCGCGGGTGAGGCCCTCCAGCGTGAGGCCGGTCAGCTCGTACTCGGGCGGGGGAAGGGGATACTCCTCCGGGAGCTTGTTCAGCATCAGCTTCGCGGTCTCCTCGAGGCGCTTCAGATCCTCGCAGGTTTCCTTGAACGCCTTGTACTCGGTCAGCTGGCGGATGAGCGCCTGCTCGGGCGTCTCGGCGTCCGGGTCCTCCGGCTTGGGCGGCGCGGGCAGCAGGGCCCGGGACTTGATTTCCACCAGCGTGGCCGCCATTTGCAGGAACTCGCTGGCCGAGTCCATGTCCAGCTCGTCGACGCCGGCCATGTATTCCAGGTACTGCTCCGTGATTTCGGAGACGAAGATGTCGCAGATGTCGATCTTGGCGCGGGAGATGAGCGTGAGCAGCAGGTCCAGCGGCCCGTCGAACTGCTTGAGCGAAACGACGTACGGCATGTCTTTCCTCCGCTACATCAGCCCAAACAGCCGGAAGAGCGCCGCGTAAGCGCCGCCTACGCCGCCCAGCGCCCAGGTGACGACGTAATTGAGCCCGCGGCCCAGGTATCCGCTCCACAAAAGGCCGATCATGACCAGCTGGCCTATGCGCGCCGCCTGCGGCGACACGAACAGCGGCCGCTTGAGGATCAGGTCGTTGAGCACGTGGTAGCCGTCCAGCGGGGGAATGGGGATCAGGTTGAAGATGGCCAGGCTCAGGTTGATGAGCACGAAGTTGACCACGATTTCATACACGCTGCCCCACACGCTCCCCATGTATGGGGCGATGAGGTATTCGGCCATGGCGTGGGGATACGCGGCGACGTCGGACATATTCAGGACGTACATGCCGTCGCTGAGCTCGACGTAGAAGCTGGCGCCGCGAATCATGTTCGCAGGGATCATCTTCACCGCCGCCAGGATCATGGCCAGCATGAGGACGCAGCCGATGAGGAACATGATGAGGTTCGCCGTGATGCCGGCGATGGACACGAGGAAGTCGTCGCGCCGGTAGTGCTTGAAATTGCGCGGGTTGATGGGCACTGGCTTGGCCCAGCCCAGGCCGATGAAGATCATGCTCAGCGTGCCGAGGGGATCGAGGTGCTTCCGGGGATCGAGCGACAGGCGGCCCAGCATTTTCGCCGTCGGGTCGCCGAGCTTATAGGCCACCCAGCCGTGGGCGCACTCGTGCAGTATGAGCGCGGGCAGGACAGCGGGCAGCGTGAGCAGCACGTCGCGCAGGTATTGGATCGGATCGGACAGCAAAGCCTGAATGCCCATGGGGAACCTCCCAGCCAGTTTGCCTATAGTATAGCGCAAAACGCCGGGGATTTCAAGGTAAGCTGTGTAAATACAGGGGGCAGATGTTTTTATGATGTATTGCGCAACGCGAAGCCCTTATGGTATACTGTTTGCAGCGCGCGGCGGGGACGGGACGCGCCGGCCGGTCTGAAAAAGGGGTGAAGGCGCGCCATGAGGAAAAAACGGTTCACGACATTCCAGATCATATTCTTCAGCTTTCTTTCGATGATCCTGGTGGGCACGCTCCTGCTCATGCTGCCCGTTTCCAGCCGCGGCGAAGGCTCCGTCGGCTTTCTCGACTGCCTGTTCACGGCTACGTCCGCCGTCTGCGTCACGGGGCTGGTGGTGCGGGATACCGCCACGACATGGAGCCCCTTCGGACAGGCCCTGATCCTCATGATGATTCAGATCGGCGGGCTCGGCGTGGTGACGTCCGCCGTGGCGCTGGTGTTCGTTTCCGGGAAGCGCATAGGCCTCATGCAGCGCAGCACGCTGCAGGAGTCCATCGCCGCGCCACAGGTGGGCGGCATCGTGCGCCTGACGAAGTTCATCGTGACCACGACGATTTTCCTCGAACTGATCGGCGCGGCCCTGCTGCTGCCCGCGTTCTGGCGGGCGCTGCGGTCTCCTGTCGCCATCTGGTACGCCCTGTTTCACGCGGTTTCCGCCTTCTGCAACGCCGGATTTGACCTGATGGGCTTCCAGGGCCCCTTCGCCTCCCTCACCGGCTTTTCCCAACACGCCTGGATCAACCTGGTCCTGATACTGCTGATCACCCTGGGCGGCATCGGCTTCCTGGTCTGGAACGACGTCAGGACGCACCGGTTCCGCTTCAAGCTGTATCGCCTGCAAAGCAAAATCGTCCTGATCGCCTCCGCGGTCATGATCCTTATCCCCTTCCTGTGGTTCATGGCGTTCGAGTTGGGCCAATACGCCGTGGGCGAGCGGATCTGGCCGGCGCTCTTCCAATCCGTTACCCTGAGGACGGCGGGTTTCAACACCGTCGACCTGAACGAATTCGGCAGCGGCGGCCATGTCGTCATGATCCTGTGGATGCTCGTGGGCGGCTCGCCCGGTTCCACGGCCGGCGGCATGAAGACCACCACGGCGGCCGTGCTGTTTCTGACCGCGCGCGCCGTCTTCCGCCGGAAAAACCATGTGACGTGCATGGGGCGGAGGATCAGCGAGGAAACCGTGCTGCACGCCGTGGCCATACTGGTCATGTACTTCATGCTTTTCCTCGTGAGCGGCGTGGCCATCAGCCGGCTGGAAGGGCTTCCGCTGAGTAGCTGCCTGTTTGAAACGGCCTCCGCCGTCGGCACCGTCGGCGTCACGTTGGGAATCACGAGCAGGCTCGGCCTCGTCTCCCGCGGCATCTTGGTGGCGCTGATGTTCCTGGGGCGCGTGGGCGGGCTCACCCTGATTTACGCCGCCCAGCCCGCGCAGGCGGGCGCGCCCAGCGCGCTGCCGCTGGAAAAGATCACCGTCGGATAATGAGCGAAAAGGAGAATAGAGAATGAAATCAATTCTGATGATCGGCCTGGGCCAGTACGGCCGCAACATGATAGAAAAGCTGAACGAGCTCCATTATGAAGTGATGGCCGTGGACAAAGAGGAGGCGCGCGTGAACGCGGCGCTGCCCCTCGTCACGGACGCGCAGATCGGCGACGCCACCAACGAGGCGTTCCTTGGGACACTGGGCGTGGACAATTACGACGTTTGCTTCGTGACCATTGGAGAGGATTTCCAGAACTCCCTGGTGGCGACTTCGCTGCTCAAGGACCTGGGCGCCAGGCGTGTGGTTTCCTTGGCCACCAGCGAGCTGCACAGGAAATTCCTGCTGCGCAACGGCGCGGATCACGTGTTCTACCCCGCCAAGCACATGGCGGACTGGGCCGTCATACGCTACGCCGCGGACCATGTTCAGGACTATATCGCCCTGGACAGCGAACACGCCATCTACGATGTGAGCGTGCCGGAGGCGTGGGACGGCAAGACTGTAGGCAGCCTGGATATCCGCAAGAAATTCAACCTGAATATCCTGGCCGTCCGGGGCAACGGCGCGCCCAGCATGGCCGTGACAAGCGACACGGTGATGCGGGCGGGCCAGATCGTCCTGGTGCTGGGGAAATGGAAGGACATCCAGAAGTGTTTCAGGATATGACCGGATGAGCCTTTCTCCATCCTCTCCGCCGCGCCTTTGCCGGCGGAAAAACACGCCGCGCCACTGGACAAACCGCGCGGTTGATGATATGATCTTTTTGTAAACAGGCAAAAAAAACGCGGCGCAAAAGACCTGCGGCAAGGAGGACGACCATGACGATTCGCAGCGAACGCGAACGCAATCTCTGGGCGCAATTCGACGCCCTGCAGCTGGGCTCCGGCTGGGACGAGGCGGACATCGGCAAGCCGCAGATCCTGGTGGAGGACGTCTTTGGCGACAGCCATCCCGGCAGCACCCACCTCGACCAGCTGACGGAACACATCTGCCGCGGCGTCTATGAGCGCGGCGGCGCGCCGGGCCGTTTCCACGCCACCGACATATGCGACGGCTGCGCGCAGGGCCACGACGGCATGAACCTCATCCTCGCCAGCCGGGAAGCGCTGGCGGACATGGTGGAGCTGCACGCCGGATTCGTCCCGTGGGACGGCATGGTGCTCGTTTCCTCCTGCGACAAATCCATTCCCGCGCACCTGAAGGCCATGGCGCGCGTGGATATTCCCGCGATCTTCGTGCCCGGCGGCAGCATGCGGCCCGGCCCGAACCAGACGACGTCGCTCGTCGCGGGGTCGATCTCGCTGCGCCAAAAGGAACACGACGGCATCACGCCCGAGGAGATCCGCGACTACAAGCTCACCGGCTGCCCGTCCTGCGGGGCCTGCACGTTCCTGGGCACGGCCTCCACCATGCAGTGCATGGCCGAGGCGCTGGGCCTCGCCCTGCCGGGCAGCGCGCTGGCGCCGGCCACCATGCGCGACATCCTCGCCTTCGCCCGACAGGCCGGGCGGCAGGTGATGGCGCTGGCCGCGCAGGGCCTCAGGCCCTCCGACATCCTCACGCCCGCGGCCTTCCGAAACGCCGTCGTGGTGCACAGCGCCATCGGCGGGTCGACCAACGCCACGCTGCACCTGCCCTCCATCGCCCGGGAGCTGGGTCTGACCCTCGCGCCGGAGCTCTTCGACGAGGTGAACCGCGTCGTGCCGCACATCGGCAACATCAACCCCAGCGGCGAGCATCTCACCGAGTCCTTCTGGTTCGCGGGGGGCGTGCCGGCCGTGCAGCTCTTGCTGCGCGACTACCTGGACCTGTCCGTCATGACCGTGACCGGCAAAACGCTGGGTGAAAACCTCGATGAAATCGAAAAGAGCGGCTTTTTCCAGCGGAACGAGGGATACCTCCACAACTACGGCCTCGCCCGGGAACAGGTCATCCTGCCGCCCGCCGAGGCGAAGGAGACCGGTTCCATCGCCATATTGAAGGGCAACCTCGCCCCGGAGGGCGCGGTGGTGAAATATTCCGCCTGCGCCGAGGACATGCGCGCGCTTAAGGGCGTCGCCCGCGTGTACGACAGCGAGGAGGCCGCGCACGACGCCGTGGTCGCCGGCCAGATCAATCCGGGCGAGATACTGGTCATCCGCTACGAGGGCCCGCGGGGCAGCGGCATGCCGGAAATGCTCATGACCACAGAGGCCATCGTGTGCGACAGGCGGCTGAACGGCAAGGTGTCTCTGGTGACGGACGGCCGCTTTTCCGGCGCGACCCGCGGCGCGGCCATCGGACACGTGAGCCCCGAGGCCGCGGCGGGCGGCCCGCTGGCCTACATACGCACCGGCGACATCATCGAATACGACATCGCCGCGCGGACGCTGAACGTGGTGGGCATCGACGGGGTCGAGATGGACATGGGATCGGTCGCCAGGGCGCTGGACGAGCGGCGCGAAACCTGGCCGCTCAGGACGCCGCCCCGCCGCAAGGGCATCCTCAAGAGATACACGGAATCCGCCCTCTCCGCCATGAAGGGCGCGGGCTACTGAGGGAGGCAAAGACATGGCAAAGTACATCACCCCGGCCATCACCCCGTTTACGGACGGGGGAAAAATCGACGAGCGGGGCATCGAAGCGCTCTATGAGCACCTGATTTCCGGCGGCGTGGACGGCATCCTCGCGCTGGGCAGCATCGGCGAGTTCTTCTCCATCCCGCTGGAGGAAAAGAAGCGGCTCATTTCCCTCGCCGTCCGATGCGCGGCGGGCCGCGTGCCGGTCATCGCGGGCACGTCGGACATGCTCTTTGAAAACGTGGTGTCGCTCTCCGAATACGCGCTGGCGGAAGGCGCGGATTCGGTCATCGTGGTCTCACCCTACTATTTCAAACTGGAGCCGGAGCAGGTGGAGGCCTATTACGACGCGTTGGCCGAACGCATTCCCGGGCGCGTCTACCTCTACAATTTCCCCGATCGCACCGGCTATTCCATCCCCGCGGACACGATCCGCAGGCTGGCGGAGCGGCACGGGAACATCGTGGGCTGCAAGGACACCATCGCCGGGCTCGACCACACGCGGGAGCTCATCAAGGCGGTGAAGCCCGTGCGGCCGGATTTTGAAATCTACTCCGGTTTCGACGACAACTTCGCCCATAACGTCCTCTGCGGCGGCGACGGCTGCATCGCCGGGCTTTCCAACGTGGCGCCGGAGGTCACCAGCCGCTGGGCGCGCGCCGTCAACGCCGGGAACTGGGCCGAAGCCACTGCCGTCCAGCAGGTCATCGACCGGATGATGGACATTTATTCCGTCGGCGCGCCCTTCATCCCCTTCATCAAGGCCGCGACGGCGCTGCGCGGCGTGCCGGTCGAGCCGCGGGTCAGCTTCCCGTTCCCCGCCGTCACGCCGGCCCAGCGGGATACGATCCGCCGCATCCTGGCACGGGAAAACTTGATCTGATATGAAACGAAGCGCATCCTCATGCTCACGAACACCTTCCAGAAGGACAAACTGACCGTCAAGATCTACGACACCCGCGCGGCCATGGGCCAGGAAGCGGCGAAGGAAGCCGCCGCCTGCATGCGGGCGCTGCTCTCCCAGAAGGATGAGATCAACGTGATCTTCGCCGCCGCGCCGTCGCAGAACGAATTTCTCGCCGCGCTCGTCAAGGAGCCGGACGTCGACTGGCGCCGCGTGAACGCCTTTCACATGGACGAATACGTCGGCCTGGACTGCGACGCCGCGCCCCAGAGCTTCGCACGGTTTTTGAAGGACGCCATCTTCGACCGCGTCCCCTTCCGCGCGGTATACCTGCTGAACGGCAAGGGCGACGCCCAGACCGAGGCCGCGCGATACGCGGAGCTCCTGCGCGAGTATCCCGTGGACATCGTGTGCATGGGCATCGGCGAAAACGGGCACATCGCCTTTAACGACCCCGGCGTGGCGGAATTTGACGACGCGAAGCTGGTGAAGGTCGTGCCCCTCGACCTCACCTGCCGCACCCAGCAGGTGCACGACGGCTGCTTCGCCCGGCTGGAGGACGTGCCCACTCACGCCTTCACGCTCACCATTCCCGCGCTGATGGCCGCGGCGCACCACTTCTGCATGGTGCCCGCCCGAACGAAGGCCGAGGCCGTGCGCGCCACGCTGACCGGCCCCATCGCGGAAGCCTGCCCCGCCACCATCCTGCGCAGAGCGCCCCACGCCACCCTCTACTGCGACGCCGACAGCGCGTCCCTTTTGTAAGACAGGAGGTTATCGCCATGAGCAAGACACTGAACGTCGCCATCATCGGCCAGGGCCGCAGCGGCCGCGACATTCACGGCGCGTATTTCAGGAGCGCGGCCAACGAACACTTCAAGGTCGTCGCCGCGGTGGACGAGATCGAATACCGCCGCGAGCGCGCCAAAGAGGAATACGGCTGCGACGTATACGCCGACTACCGCGACCTCTTCGCCCGGAATGATATCGACATGGTGATCAATTCCACCTTTTCCTACCAGCATATCCCGGTGAGCGTTGACCTCTTGGAGCACGGGTTCAACGTCATTTCCGAAAAGCCCTTCGCCAAGTCCTACGAGGACGGCTGCCGCGCCGTCCTGGCGGCCCGGAAGGCGGGCAGGATGCTGGACGTGTTCCAGCAGTCCCGCTTCGCGCCGTATTACACGCGGGTCAAGGAGGTGCTCTCCAGCGGCGTGCTGGGGGACATCATCCAGATCAGCATCGCCTTCAACGGCTTCGCCCGCCGCTGGGACTGGCAGACCAGCATGAAATACGGCGGCGGCAACGTGCGCAACACCGGCCCGCATCCCCTCGACCAGGCGATGGACCTGCTGGGCTTCCCGGAGGATGTGACCGTGTTCTCCAGGCTGGCGACGGTCAACACCGCGGGCGATGCCGAGGACTACGCCAAGATCATGCTCTCCGTGCCCGGAAAGCCGCTGGTCGACGTGGAGATTTCCAGCTGCGACTGCTACACACCCTGGCTCTACCGCATTTCCGGCAGCCGCGGCTGCCTGCGCGCCAACATGGGGCATCTGGAAATGCGCTATTTCAACCTGGAAACCGCCGCGCCGCTCGTTCAGGACATGACGCCGCTGCGCGATGAAAACGGGTATCCCAAATACTGCGGCGAAAAGCTCGACTGGACGGAGGTTACTGAGGAAATCCAGGGCACCTCGTTCAACGCGGCCGTTGAAAAATACTACGACATGATCTACCGTCACCTGACGGATGGCGCGCCGCTTGAAATCACGCCCGAGCAGGTGCTCACCCAGCTCAAGGTGATCGACAAGATCCACGCCCAGAACCCGCTCCCCATTTTTGAATGACCGGCCCTCATGAAAGGAAGCGTCTTCTATGAAGCGAATCGTCGCCCTCCTCGCCGTCCTGCTGCTCCTCCCTTCGCTGGCGCTGGCTGAGTTTTCCGAATCAAGCGGCGTCTACGACCCGGCGCTGGCCCAGTGGGCGCTTCAAATCGCCGAGCTCTGTTCGACGCCCTCCATGCAGGAAGGCGTGCTGAAGCTGGACGGCTTCACAAAAGTCGGCGAATACAATTTCTACCGCAAACCCGGCGACACGCGCCATGTCGCGGCCTACACGGTGTACGACAAGCCCATTGACGGCGGCACGGCGGTGATCATCGCGGTGCGCGGCACGGGCGACGGCGAATGGCCGCTGAATCTCGACCTGATGCCCTCCGGCGACTACAGCCTGGACTACGCGGAGAACTTCTTCCTCGCGGCCGACGACATCCTCGCCACCCACGCGGATTACATCGACGCCCTCGAATCGCCCGTTTTCCTGCTCACGGGGCACAGCCGCGGCGCGGCGGTGGCCAACATCCTGGGCGCGAAGCTGACCGACCGCTTCGGCGCGGAGAACGTGTTCGCCTACACCTTCGCCACCCCGCGAACCGTGCGCGGCGACTACCCGGCTTACGACAACATCTTCAACATCATCAATCCCACCGACATCGTCACCTATCTTCCTTTCCCCCAGTGGGGCTTTGAGCGCTACGGCGTCGACCTGGTTCTGCCAATCGACGAAGCCGACGACGCGCTGATCGCCGAGGCAAAGGCCGCTTACGCCGCGCGCACCGACCAGTACGGCCCGTTTTCCGTGCCGGAGGGCGGCAGCGCCGGAACGCTGGAGATCGTGGAGAAGATGTTGGCGCTGGCGCCCAGCCTGGGAAGCGATTTGGCCGTGCGCCATGCCTTCGCCCATCCCGGCGCGGCCGCGGAGGACGAAGACGGCATGACCGCCCTGGAATTCATGGCGGCGATGGTCGACGGCGGGCTGTTTGACCGCAGCGGCGAGCCGTCCGAAATGCTGATCCGCCTGACCCAGGCCGAAAACGACTTCACGCCGCTGCTCGGCAGCCTCGAATCCATGCCGCAAGCGACCGAGGCCCGGGCCTCGCTGCTCAGCGCGCACATGCCTGGCATTTACGGCGCGTGGATGACCGTGGCGCTGAAATGAGCGCCTTGCCACAGAAAAAGAGGGCTTGCGTTCCGCCCCGTGCGGCGCGCAGGCCCTCCTTGTTTATCCGATTGTCATTCGCTCCATTCCACCCAGAAGGTCACGGTCGCGTCCCCGTCACCGAAGGCGTCGAGCAGCTCCTGTTTCGTCACGCTGTCGATCCTGGCCAGCCGGGTGAAGCGCCAGTTGTTCCGGTCGTAGTAAATCGTGATCTGGTTTCCCTCGTACAGTATCACGTCGCCGGGCACGGTGGTGATCTCTTCGTCGCAGGTTTCCAGCGTCCAGGGAAGGGGCCCGACCTTTTCAAAATCACCGTAGTCGCTCATGGACACTTCGATGGAGCCGGCGCTGAGCATCTCCGCAAAGGCGGCTGCCGAGGCGTTGTCCTCCAGCGCGGCGCAGAAGACATGGCCGTTCGCCTCGATCATCAGCGTGGGAACCGGCTCGACGAACGCGTCCAGGTTTTCCGTGGTCAGGTGCTCGATGGAAACGTTCAGCGCCTCGTCCACCTTCACGGCATAGATCCTGTCCTGATTGTCGCCGATGGGGGAGCGCTCCTGCACGATCAGCCTGGTTTCGCCGGGCCTGACGCCCGTGAAGGTAAACGTCACATCGTAGCCCGCGCCGTCAAGCTCCGCGTGGTTCGCCTTGGCGTAGGCCTTCGTCCGCTCCCAGGAAACGATGTCCTCGTCGATGAGGATGTCAAATTCCGGCCCGCCGCCGTCAAAGGAGTGGAAGGACAGCGTGGCCTTCGCGCCTCCGGTCATATGAACACCGCCTATCATCTCAGTCAATGCGCAGCCTGTCAGCAGAAGCGCGGCCAGCGCCGCCAGCAATACCCGTTTCATAAATCCTTCTCCATTCTGACGCAGCGGAAGGTATCCCCATCCACCGGATCGCCGCTGATCTCATATCCCATCTGCTCGTAAAACGCGACCTTATTCTCCCGGCTCTCCACGACGGCTTTGGCGTAATACAGCTCTTCCGCCCATTCCTCGCAGGCGTGAACCACCATCGAGCCGATGCCCAGACGCCTGTATTCGGGCAGCACGACCACCCGGCCGATCATCACAGTCGAACGGTCCAGCGGGTACATCCGCGCCGTGGCGATGGGGAAGTCGTCGTCCGTCACCACGATGTAACGGGTGTCGGGGCCGTCGTGGCCGTCGAATTCCTGCCGGAGCGTGATGTGGTGCTTCTTCGCCATCGCCTGAATGCGGACGTAGTATGCGCCGGCCTGCTGCCAGGTTTCCGTGGCGCGGATGATCGCCAGGTTGGGCAGCGGTTCGATCCGCGCGATGTCTTTCTCGTAAAAGATATAATCCCTGATCTGGATCGCGTCCTCGTCACGGCCGAATTCATGCAGGCAGTAATCGTGGGACAGCGTCTCGGCGATGCCCGTGAACAACCGCCCGTCGGGATCGGTGACGCGCACCATTCTGTTATCGAAATCGTACAGGTTCATCGTCCGCGCTCCTCGCTCAATGTTTGCCGTGCGTCGGTATCATTCGCCTTCCGCCGTCCAGAGCAGAGTGTTTTCCTCAAAGAACGCCCGGAGGCGGCCCTGTTCCTTCAGCCATGTCAGGTAAGACCTGACCGTGCTCCCGACCAGCGCGTGCTGCTCGAAGGTCATCGTCAGATGGAATTCGTCAAAGAGCCGCTTCATTATGCCTTCAAAGGTCGTGGGGTTTTGGCAGATGCGCAGGATGGCGTCGGCCACATCATAAACCTTTCGGATATTGGCCTGCGCGAGCGGGACGATGTCCTCCGCCGGCTGCGCATGGGAGGGAACGAACAGCCGCGCCTCGATGCGCTGTATGGCCTCCAGCGTTTCAAGATACGCCTGAACATCCACGAGGAAACTGATCTGGTATTTTTCCAGCGTCTCCCGGCTGGACAGGCAGTCCCCCAAGTAGGCGACGCCGTCCGCGGTCAGGAAGCCGGCCATGTCCCATGAATGGCCTGGCAGGGGGATGATCCGCATCCCCTCCGGCAGGCAATCCACCGTGAGGGGCATTGCGTCGCAGTCCTGCGCCAACAGGAACTTGTGCCGCAGCTCTCCCGGGGGATTCGCGCCGTACAGGAAGGAGGGCTCCAGGATCGGATGCGCCGCGAAAGCATGCTCAACGCCGCGGGCATAGACGCGGCAGCCCGTCTGCTTCTGCAGGTACTGGTTTCCGCCGGTATGATCGGCGTGGGCGTGCGTATTGTAGACGGCCTGGAGCTTCCATCCGTTCCCGTCCAGAATCCTCTTGACCTTTTTCCCCGCGTCTTTATCGTTTCCGCTGTCGATCAGGCACACCTGATCCTCGCCGGTCACAACCGCGCCGATGTTCGTCGGGCTCTGTATGTAGTAGCATCTCTCCGACACCTTCACCAGGTCGTACATGGCGGCGATCCTCCTTTAAAAAACAAATCCGAGCCGTTTGAACGGTTCGGATTCGCGAGTGGAGCATAGGAGATTCGAACTCCTGACCCCAACACTGCCAGTGTTGTGCGCTACCAACTGCGCTAATGCCCCGCAACAGAATGTATTATAGCATCGCCGCGGGGGAATGTAAAGGAAAGAGTTTGTAAAAAGTAACAAAGGATTATTCCGATTGACCGCCGCCCTTCATCTCTTTCTTCTTCTCATACATCCGATAGTCGGCGCTGCGGAAAACAGCCTCTACCGTCTCTTCGCCATCATACAGCGCGTAACCAAGCGCCGCATTCACCTTTTCCCACGGCTGGCCGTCCGCCGCCTCGGCGGCTCTCCTGAACTGCGCCGCCCGTTCCTCAATATGATCATAATCCCGTCCTTTAATGATCACCACAAACTCATCGCCGCCGAAACGGAAGACGGGTGAATGGGCGAATACTTCACATATGATGGAGCACGTCGTCCTGATCGCGTCATTACCGCATTCATGACCGTAGGTATCGTTCAGCTTTTTCAGATCGTTCATATCCACAATCACGATGCCGAACCGCGCGACGCCCTGCCTGATTTCTTCAGCCAGCTTCATCACCTGCTTTTGTCGTAGGCAAGCTTGCTTCCTACGCCGGTCAACGCGTCCTTGTGGGCCAGCTCGTTCATTGTGTCAGCTTCGATTCTCGTCTGGGTCAATTCCAGCTTCGTCTCTTTCAGACTGTGGATATAGCTGCGGGTATTCTCCACCATCTTTTTCAGGGACGAATACAGCGATTGAATCTCATCCTTCGATTTGATCGGCAGGTTGTCCAATTCGCTGCTGTCCTCCTGCTGGGCGCTGTAGTGCGCGGCGGCGCTGCTGAGCAGATTGATGGGCCGGATGATCGCCCTGTTCACGATCCAAATGGAAAGCAGGCTGATCAGCACGGTCAGGGCGACGAGGGTCAGGCTCAGCATCAGCGTGAACCAGGCCTGCTGCGCCTTGATATAATCCATGGAAACATCCACCATGGCATAGCAGATAATGTTTCCGTCCCCGTCGTATACCGGCGCGCTGGTGGTGATAAGCCATCCGTAGGCCTCCGTGTTCGTTATATACGGCGGGAACCCAATGGCAGGATCATCCAGCAGATCCTTGTTTACTTCGTACAGCGGGTCGATGCAGCCGGGTGGGCATTCATCCTCATACGCGGCGTCGACAATGTATATGAAGGATTCCGTGTTAACCTATATGATAATATCAATATTACATGTCCCAGTATACAGGAAAAACGCCCGACAGGCAAGTGCCAAAAATGATTTCTTCGCCGCATAAAGCAATCCTGCCGCGATACCGGAAATTAATATGCTTTTTATGCCACAAAACCGCCTTCCGGCGCGTCTTATTAGCAGACAGGCGATGGCCGGAAAAACAAATTCAGGAATATGGTGCAAAAGTCATGACGATAAAGAAAATGATTCTGCTGGCGCTGGCGGCGCTGCTGCTTTTGCCGGTTCTGTCCGCCTTCGCGGAGCAGGAAGAAGTGACGTCCGGGGAGACCGTGCGGGCCGTCGAGATCGTCGAGGAGGCCGTGGAGCTGCGCATGGACAGCCGCGGCGGCCAGGTCGAGGCGCTTCAAAAGCGGCTGTACACCCTGGGGTTTTACCTCAACAGCTTCGACGGCATCTACGGCGGCAACACCAGCCAGGCCGTGAAGGAGTGCGAGAGCTATATCCGTCTCGTGGAGCAGAAGCAAATCGACGAGATGATCGCCGCCATCACACCCGAGCCCACGATCGCGCCTACGCCCGAGCCGACCCAAACCACGCCGGCCACGGCCAGGCCCGGCACCGCGCCTGCGCCGGTTAACGCCAGGCCCTCCGGCGCGCCGGCCGCGACGCCTGGGCCAAAGGCGACCCCCGAACCCACGCCGACGCCCGCGCCGACCGCGGTTCCGACCCCGGAGCCCACGCCTCAGACCAAAGTGGACGGCACGGCCGACCTTGCGCTGCAGGAGCGCCTCTATGAGGACGCGGACACGCTGTATCTGTGCGATGTGGCGAAGGGGGACAACGGGCCGGCGGCGCTGCGCGTTCAGCGGCGGCTTGTGGCGCTGAACTACCTGAACGACGCGGCGGACGGCGTATTCGGCGTGAACTCCGAAACGGCGCTCGTCGCCTTTCAGGCGGCCAGCGGCCTGGCGGAAACCGGCATGGCCGACCGCGAGACGCAGAAGCGCCTTTTCTCCGACGACGCGACGGCGGCGAAGAAGCCCGTCTACAACTATCTGACACTCTGGTCGTCGGGCGACGTGGTGAAGCGCGTGCAGAAGCAGCTCATCATTCTGGGCTTTATGAACGGCTCGGCCAGCGGCGTCTATGACAACGCCACACAGAAGGGCGTCATGGCGCTGGAAAAGTATCTATACGTGATCGACCATCCCGACCTGGCCCCAAAGACGACCACCGCGCCCGACGCAGCCGTCGAAGAGATCATTGACGGCGCGGCGGCTTCCGAGGTGCTGGCGGCCGCGAGCGACCCGGAAAACAATCCCTATGAAGTGCAGCCGGAGGAGGTTTCCGGCGCGGACGCCTTCGGGTTTGAGGCCACAGGGGAGATGGACGACGCCCTGCAGCGCCGCTTCCTGGAGGACGGCATTCCCGTCTACAGCGACGCGCTGCGCAAGGGCGATTCCGGAGACGACGTGATGCGCGTGCAGCGGCGGCTCTATTCGCTGGGCTATCTCACCGCCAGCGGCGTGGACGGCGTATTCGGCGGCGGCACCGAAAGAGCCGTGACCCACTTCCAACTGCGCAACAAGATGGAGGAGACCGGCATCGCCGACCAGACGACGCAGTACACGCTCTTTTCCGAAGACGCGGTCAAGTCCGTCAAGCCGTATCAGATCAAGGTGAGCCTCAGCGAGCAGCGCGTGTATATCTACGCGGTGGACCTGATGGACAATTATACCATCCTCACAAAGACCTTCGTCTGCTCCTCCGGCCTGGAAAGCTCGCCCACGCCCAAGGGCACTTTCACCAACACGGGCCGCGGCGCCCGCTGGCACTATTTTGAGAAGTTCGATTGCTGGGCCCAATACGCCTGGTATATCGAGGACGACATCATGTTCCACTCGGTGCTCTACAGTCAGCAGGACGAGAGCACGCTGCGCCGCAGCTCGGTCAACGCGCTGGGCCGGAAGGCCTCACATGGCTGCGTGCGCCTGGCCGTGGCCGACGCCAAATGGATCTGGGACAACTGCTCCTCCGGCACGACGGTCGTGGTGTATTGAAAACCAACAGGGGAAACAGACAGAAATGGGGCGCTGGAACTGATCCAGCGCCCCGAAAAAGTTATCCCATGAGTGCCGTTCGACCCTGCTTTTTCACCCGCCGCTCAGGCAGGACGGAGACCTGCGGCTGCTTGCTGCCTTCCCCTGACAATGGGGGCCTGACATCCACATACCGACCCGGAATCCTTTTGTGAAGATGTGGGTAAAAGCAGAAACCGTGGCGCACACCCCAGGATAAACCGTGCGTCATTTCTTAACACGCGTTCATTATATCGTCTGCCGCGCCGTTTGTCAAGGGGCACGGCGATGTTTTTTGAAAAAGAAGGCCTTTTTCCTGAAAAATGCCAGTATCCCGGTCAAACTGCACACATGAAGCGCCGTTTTGAATTATTAAGATTAGAAAAAAATCAAAATACTACGCGGTATGGTATTGACAGATGCGGCATATATGTATACAATAATACCAAAATGCAGCGCTTGGAAACGAGGAGGCGTGAGCCGTGCTGGAAATATCGGGAAAAACCAATCTGCTGGAGCAAAAGAGCTATAAATATTCCCTTCAGGATGTGGAAGATCCAAACCTGTACCGCGACATCTACCCCTACGAAGAAGTGCCCCGCGTGGCGTTCAACCACCGGCGCGTCCCCATGGGCATGCCGGAGGACATCTGGATCACCGACACCTCCTTCCGCGACGGGCAGCAGTCCGTGGAGCCGTACACCGTGGAGCAGATCGTGGAGCTGTATAAGCTTATGAGCCGCCTGGGCGGTCCCTACGGCGTCATCCGGCAGACGGAATTCTTCGTCTACAGCCAGAAGGACAGGAAGGCGGTCGAAAAGTGCCAGGAGCTGGGCTATCGCTTTCCGGAGATCACCACCTGGATCCGCGCCACCCGCGAGGATTTCAAGCTGGTGAAGGACATGGGCATCCGGGAGACGGGCATCCTCGTATCCTGCAGCGACTATCATATCTTCAAGAAAATGAAGATGACGCGCCGCCAGGTGATGGACTATTACCTGGCGACGGTGGCGGACGCGTTCGAGGCCGGCGTCATGCCGCGCTGCCACCTGGAGGACATCACCCGCGCCGATTTCTACGGCTTCGTGGTGCCGTTCGTGAACGAGCTGATGAAGATGTCCGAGGACGCGGGCATCCCCGTGAAGATTCGCGCCTGCGACACCATGGGCTACGGCGTGCCCTTCTCCGAGGTGGCGCTGCCCCGCAGCGTGCCGGGCATCATCTACGGCCTGCAGCACTATTCCGACGTGCCCAGCGAAATGCTCGAATGGCACGGCCATAACGACTTCTACAAGGCCGTAGCCAACGCTTCCACGGCGTGGCTTTACGGCGCGTCGGGCGTCAACTGCTCGCTGCTTGGCATCGGCGAGCGCACGGGCAACATTCCGCTGGAGGCCATGGTCATGGAGTACGCCTCCCTCAGGGGTTCGCTGGACGGCATGGACACCACCGCCGTGACGGACATCGCCGACTACTTCCACCGGGAGATCGGCTACGATATCCCCGTGATGACGCCCTTCGTCGGCAGGAATTTCAACATGACCCGGGCGGGCATCCACGCGGACGGACTTTTGAAGGACGCGGAAATCTATTCCATCTTCGACACGCGAAAAATCCTGAAGCGCAGCCCGTCGGTGCTGCTGGGCAAGGCGAGCGGCCTGGCCGGCATCGCCTACTGGATCAACGAGAACTACCGCCTCACGCCCGGCGAGGCTGTGGACAAGAAGGATCCGCTGGTCGTTTCCCTCAAGGAATGGATCGACCGCGAGTATGAGGACGGCCGGCAGACGTCGCTGGCGACGCACGAGCTGGAGGCGAAGATCGAGGAACTGTCCGGCGGCCGCTTTATGAGACTGTGAACGGGAAAGGGGAAGACAGAGATATGGAGTATAAGACGGTTTCCCTCGCCGATCAGGTGTTTGAGCGGCTGGAGGCGGAAATACTGGGCGGCAAATACCAGCGGGGCGAGTACATCACGGAGCTCCGGCTGTGCGCCGAGCTGGGCGTGAGCCGCACGCCGGTGCGCGAGGCCCTCAGGCGGCTCGCGCAGGAACATCTCGTGGAGGAGACGCCCAAGGGCACCATGGTGATGGGCATCACCCGCAAGGATTTCGAGGACATGTGCGCCATACGCATGCGCATCGAGGGATTGGCCGTGCGGGGCTTCATCGAGCACCTCACGGAGGAGGGGCTGCAGGAGCTGCGCGACGCCATCGACTTCCAGGAATTCTACCTGGGCAAGAGCGACGCCGACCACCTGCGCATCATGGACGGCCGCTTCCACGAAACGATCTACAACCGCTGCGACAGCGCCATACTGCGCGACACGCTGGCCCCGCTGCACAAGAAGGTTCAGAAATTCCGCCGCCAGTCCATGCAGAAGCGCAGCCGCGCGGTCAAGTCGGTGGAGGAACACAGGGCGATTTACGAGGCCATCGCCGCGCGGGATTCCGCAAGGGCCGAGGCGCTGATGGCGGAGCACGTTGAGAACGCGCTGAAAAACATCATCGAGAAGGAGTTGTGAGAAATGGGCCTGACGATCGCTCAGAAGATCATCAAATCGCATCTGGTCAGCGGAGACATGACGCCCGGCAGCGAGGTCGCCCTCCGGATCGACCAGACGCTCACGCAGGACGCCACCGGCACCATGGCCTACCTGGAATTCGAGACCATGGGCATCGACCGCGTGCGCACCGAACGCAGCGTGGCCTATATCGACCACAACACGCTGCAATGCGGCTTTGAAAACCCCGACGACCACCGCTACATCCAGTCCGTGGCGAAAAAGCACGGCATCTGGTTCTCCCGGCCCGGCAACGGCATCTGCCACCAGGTGCACCTGGAGCGCTTCGGCGTTCCCGGAAAGACCCTGATCGGCTCCGACAGCCACACGCCCACCGGCGGCGGCCTGGGCATGCTGGCCTTCGGCGCGGGCGGTCTGGACGTGGCGGTCGCCATGGGCGGCGGCGCGTACTACATCACCATGCCGAAGATGATCAAGGTGAACCTCACCGGCCATTTGCGGCCCTTCGTCACGGCCAAGGACGTGAGCCTCGAGATCCTGCGCATCCTTTCCGTGAAGGGCGGCGTGGGCTCGATCATCGAGTGGGGCGGCGAGGGCGTCTCTTCGCTCTCCGTTCCCGAGCGCGCCACCATCACCAACATGGGCACAGAGCTCGGCGCGACGACCTCCATCTTCCCCTCCGACGAGGTGACCCGCGCCTTCCTGAAAGCCGAGGGCCGCGAGGCCGACTGGACGAGCCTGTCCAGCGACGCGGACGCGGTATATGATCGCGTGATCGACATCGACCTGTCCGCCCTCGAGCCGCTCATCGCCTGCCCCCACAGTCCGGACAACGTGGTCAAGGTCTCCTCGTTCAAGGGCGTGAAGGTGGATCAGGTGTGCATCGGCTCCTGCACCAACTCGTCGCTCCTGGATATGCTCAAGGTGGCGGCGCTTTTGAAAGGCAAGACCGTGTCGCCCGCCGTCAGCCTGTCCATTTCGCCCGGCTCGAAGCAGGTGCTCTCCATGCTGGCCGAATGCGGCGCCCTGGGCGACATCCTCGCCAGCGGCGCCCGCGTGCTGGAGTGCGCCTGCGGCCCCTGCATCGGCATGGGCTTCTCGCCGAATTCCGGCGGCGTGTCCCTGCGCACCTTCAACCGCAACTTCGAGGGCCGCAGCGGCACCGCGGACGCGCAGGTCTATCTGGTCTCGCCCGAGACGGCGGTGGCGGCGGCGCTGACCGGCGAGATCACCGATCCGCGCCTGCTGGGCGACATGCCGCAGGTGAAGCTAGCTGATTCGTTCAAAATCGACGACAGCGCCGTGCTGGCCCCGGCCGATCCGGCGGAGGCGGCCTCGCTGAGCGTCGTTCGCGGCCCGAACATCAAGCCCTTCCCGGCCAGCCGCCCGCTGACCGACGAAATCGCCGCTCCGCTCACGCTGAAGGTGGGCGACAACATCACCACCGACCACATCATGCCCGCCGGCGCGAAGATCCTGCCGTATCGCTCGAACATCCCGTATCTGTCGCAGTTCTGCTTCGGCGTGTGCGACAAGACCTTCCCCGAGCGCGCGAAGGCGGCGGGGCAGAGCATCGTGGTGGGCGGCTCGAATTACGGCCAGGGCTCCTCGCGGGAGCACGCGGCGCTGGTGCCGCTGTACCTGGGCGTGCGGGCGGTGGCGGCCAAGAGCTTCGCGCGCATCCATGTAGCGAACCTCATCAACGCCGGCATCCTGCCGCTGACCTTCAAAAACCCCGACGATTACGACAGGCTGAACCAGGGAGACGCGCTGCGGCTCGACGGCGTGTTCGCTGGCATGGACGCGGGCGAGATCACACTGACCGACGAGACCACGGGCGAGGCGTTTAAACTCACGTGCGCCTTCACGGCGCGCCAGAAGGCGATATTGAAGGCCGGCGGCCTTCTGCCCTATACGAAGGAGGAAAATGAAAAATGAACGCGATTGACAGGGCCGTAGACCAGTTCCGCACGCTCCTGGAGGAGCAGATCGCCCGCGCGGCGCGCATGAAGGACGCCGCCCCGGCCAAGGATTTCACGAACCTCCCCACCGTGACCATCGGCGTGATCGACGGCGACGGCATCGGCCCCATCATCACCGGCCACTCCACGCGCGTTTTGGAGGCGCTCCTGAAAGACGAGATCGCCGCGGGAAAGATCGCGCTGAAAAAGATCGAGGGGCTGACCATCGAGAACCGCCTGGCCCAGGGCAAAGCCGTGCCGGACGACATCCTGGCCGCCTGCAAAGCCTGCGACGTGCTGCTCAAAGGCCCCACCGAGACGCCCAAGGGCGGCACCATGGAGAGCGCCAACGTGACGCTGCGCCGGGAGCTTGACCTGTTCGCCAACGTGCGGCCGGTGAAGGTGCCCGAGGAGGGGATCGACTGGACGTTCTTCCGCGAGAACACCGAGGGCGAATACGTGCTGGGCAGCCGCGGCGTGGAAATTCCGGACACGCTGTGCATGGATTTCAAGGTGACCACCCGCCCCGGCACCTACCGCATCGCCCGCGCGGCGTTTGAATACGCCAAGAAGAACGGCAAGAACAACGTCGCCATCGTGACCAAGGCCAACATCATGAAAAAGACCGACGGCGTGTTCTCGGAAATCTGCCACGACGTGGCGAAGGACTATCCCGGCATCACGGCGGAGGACTGGTACATCGACATCATGACTGCGAAGCTGGTGAACAGGGAGCAGCGCGGCCGCTTCCAGGTGTTCGTGCTGCCGAACCTGTACGGCGACATCATCACCGACGAGGCCGCCCAGATCCAGGGCGGCGTGGGCACGGCGGGCAGCGCCAACGTGGGCGATCAGTACGCCATGTTCGAGGCCATCCACGGCTCCGCGCCGCGCATGATCGAGACCGGACGCGGCGCCTACGCCAATCCCGCCAGCATCCTGCGGGCGGCGGAGATGCTGCTGCGGCACATCGCCCTGCCGGAGAAGGCGGACGCGCTGGCTAAGGCCATGGACAGCTGCCCCTTGACCATCACCGGCGGCGGCGACGGGGCCACCTGCGCCGAATACTGCGACGCGCTGATCAAAGCGCTGGCCTGACGGACAATACACAGAAAGAGAGCCATCTGTCGTGCGGCAGATCGCTCTCTTTTTCGTTGCATTCCGCGGCGGGAAATGATACAATACAGGCGGGACGTCAGGCGCGGGCCGCATTGCGGCAGGCTTCCGGCTCAAAGTCCTTGGGCGGTTCCAGGCCGTAGGCGGCCATCATGTCCTCGCTGTAGGGCATGCGGCGGCCGGGGCAGTTAGCGCGGGGGCAGAGCATGCAGTTCTCGTAGCGCGCTTCGGCTTCAAAGTAGATGCCCGAGCCGGACTTGTAGGGCAGCATGAGGAAGGTGGGTGTGAGCTCCAGGCCGATTTTATCCGGCCCTTCCCCCAGCAGGTCGAAGAGGGGCCGCTGGCAGGAGAGGGGGAAATCCCTGAGGGAGCCGGGGTTGACGCTGTTCAGATGGCCCGCCCCGTAGGTCTCCTGCACCGCCTGGCGCAGGCGCAGGCCCACCGCCCGCAGCGCGGCCTCGGAGATTCCGTCGATCCAGAAGCGGTACAGCGGGTCCTCCGTGGCGCGGGCGAAGTCGTACAGCTCGCGGCCGCAGCTGATCACATAGGGAAAGACCCGGCTGAGGCCCTCGAAATTGCGCAGCAGCACGCGGCTTTCAAAGCGCTTGCCGCCGATGAAGGAAAAGCTTCCTTCCTGCGACGCGGCGCACTCGGTGAACACGCCCTTGGGGCAGGCGATTTTAAGGCAGTCTTCGTAAACGTCGCGGAATTCGTCCTCGCAGTCTCCGTTGACATGCAGCCGCTTGACGAGCGCGTCGAAATCGCCCTCGTAGCGGATGGAAATATAGTGAAGCTCCATGCGCGCGTCCCCCATATGAAAACATCGTTTCAGCGAAGTCAGGATAGCACACCTGACAGGGTTCTGTCAAGGCGAATCATTATCGTAAGTGAAGGAGGTCGTTTTATGGGAAACGTCTACGACATCATGAAGGAAAAGAACATCGTTCTGCCCGAGCCGCCGCCGAAGGGCGGGGTGTACGCGCCCTGCAGGATCGTGGGGAACATGGCCTATATCTCCGGCTGCGGCTGCGTCATTGACGGCTGCGAGGCCGCGGGCAAGCTGGGCAGGGAGTACAGCGTGGAGCAGGGGCAGGTTTTCGCCCGGAACTGCATGCTGAATATACTGGCCGTCCTGCAGCGGGAGATCGGCGACCTGAACCGCGTGAAGAGCGCGGTGAAGCTGCTTGCTTTTGTGGCCAGCGACGACGCGTTCTACCAGCAGCCCCAGGTTGCCAACGGCGCGAGCGGCCTGCTGGGCGAAATCTTCGGCCAGGAGGCGGGCATCCCGACGCGTTCGGCCATCGGCGTGAACGCGCTGCCGGGCAACCTGCCGGTGGAGATCGAGGCCATTTTCGAGATCGAATGAGGTGCGGGCCATGCCAGTGACGAGAATACGCGGCGGCCTGATTTACGACGGTTCGCCGAATCCGCCCGTGCGGGGCGACGTGTGGATCGTGGGAGACAAGATCGTCGCGGTGGGGGAGGCCGCGCCCGGCCTTGCCCCGGACGAGGAGATCGACGCGGCGGGGCGCGTTGTCTGCCCGGCGTTCGTGGACATCCACCGCCATCCGGACGTAAAGCCCTTCACCGGCTGGACGGGGGAGGTCGAGCTCAGGCAGGGCATCGGCACGGCCGTGGCCGGCAACTGCGGCATCTCCATGACGCCCGCCAGCCCGGCCTATGCCGCCGCCCAGTACGCCTTCGACGAGCCGGTGCTGGGCCCGATGTGCCCAAATCCGCCCATGGCCTACCGCGATTACATGGACGCGCTCGAGCGGCGTCCGCTGCCGCTGAACCTGGCCGCCATGATCGGCACCGGTTCGGTGCGCATCAGCCTGAAGGGCTTCTCGGACGCGCCCTTCACGCCGGAAGAGATGGCCGCATCTCAGCGGGTGATTTCGGACGCCCTGGAAGCCGGCGCGCCGGGCGTGTCGCTGGGCATCATGTATCTGCCGGAGTGTTACGGCTCCATCGACGAGTTCGCCGAAATGCTGAAACCCGTGGGCGAGCGGCGCGGCCTCGTCACGGCGCACATCCGGGGCGAGGGCGACAGCATGGTCCAGAGCGTGGCCGAGGTGATCGAGATCGCCCGGCGCGCCGGCTGTGCGCTGGAGATCAGCCATTTCAAGAGCTGCGGCGTGAAGAACTGGCGGCGCGACATCCACCGCGCCATCGCGCTCATCGAATCGGCGCGCGCCGCCGGACAGGATGTGACCGTCGATTTCTACCCATACGAGGGCGGCTCCACCGCCCTCACAACCATGCTGCCGCCCGATTTCGTGCGGGGCGACATGGCCGCGGCGCTGGCGCGGCTGGGCACGGCGGAAGGCGTTGCGGCGTTCCGCGAGGGCGTGAGGCGTGAATACGCCGGCTGGGACAACTTCGCTCTCACCCTGGGCTGGGAGCGCATCGTCATCAGCGGGGTCGTCAACGGGGCGAACCGCCGGTTCCTGGGCCTTACCGCCACGGAAGCCGCGCGCCGCTTCGGCTTTGAGAATGCCGAAGCGCTGGCCGCTTTCCTGATGCACGACGAGCAGGGCAAGACCGCCATCATCAACATGAGCATGTGTCAGGACGACATCGACACCGTGGCGCGCCTGCCGTATTCCTGCGTCATATCGGACGCCATCTACGCGGCAACAGACACGCCGCATCCCCGCATGTTCGGCGCGATGCCGAAGTTCCTGCGCGAATACGTGCGCGAGCGGCGCCTGTTCACCCTGCAGGAAGCCATACACAAGATGACCATGCTGCCCGCCCGGCGCATGGCGCTCGAAGGCCGCGGCGAACTGCGGCCGGGGGCGTTTGCCGACGTGCTGATGTTCGATCCGGACAAATTCACCGACCACGCCACCTTCGACGCGCCCGCGCGGATGGCGACGGGCCTCAGCCTGATGCTCCTGAACGGGCACAAGGCGATAGAAAACGACCAACTCCTGACCAGCGGCGCGGGACGCTGCCTGCGGGTCAGGCGGTAAGGGAGGAAACCATGCGCGAAGATACGGCCTACAGGCTGGCAAACGAAAACGACATTGCCTCGCCGGCGCTGATCTACTATCCCGACATCATCCGGGAGAACACGCGAAAAACAATCGCCATGGCGGGCGGCGCGGCCCGGCTGTGGCCCCACGTCAAGACCCACAAGATGGCCGAGATGATCGACATGCAGATGGGCATGGGCATTGAGCGATTCAAGTGCGCCACCGTCATGGAGATGGACATGACCTGTTCGCGCGGGGCGAAGCATGTCCTGCTGGCTTATCCGCTGCTGGGGCCGAACGTGGCCCGCTTCCTCGACACGGCGGCAAAATACCCGGACACGACCTGCTACGCCCTGGGCGATTCCATGGCCGCGCTCGCCGGACTGGACGGGGCCTGCGCGGAACGCGGCCTGCGGGTGAACTGGCTGTGCGATGTGAATCTGGGCATGAACCGCACGGGCGTGCCGATGGACGAGCTGGCGGATTTCTGCCGCGCCGCGTCGGTGCGCTTTCAGAACCTGCGTTTCATGGGCCTGCACTGTTACGACGGGCAGAACCACCAGGGCGACCCTGCGGAGCGCCGGGCGGCGGTGGACGGGCAGATGGCGCGGGTCGCCGGGGCGCGGGCGGCGCTGAAGGCGGCGGGGATCGAGACGCCCATCGTGATCGCGGGCGGCTCGCCGACTTTCCCCTGCCACGCGGCGGAGGCGGGCGTGTTCCTCTCGCCGGGCACGGTGTTCGTGTGGGACTGGGGCTATCAGGAGAGTTATCCCGACCTGCCCTTCGTTCCCGGCGCGGCGCTGCTGACGCGGGTGGTGAGCCATCCCGCGCCGGGCGTGTTTACGCTGGATCTGGGCTACAAGGCCATCGCCTCCGACCCGGCCGGCCAGCGGGGCCGTCTGCTGGACGGCGGCGGCGCGCGGCCGCTCTTCCAGAGCGAAGAGCACTGGACATGGCGCATGCCGGAGGGGCATGAGGCCGAGCGGCCGGAGATCGGCGCGGTGATGTACGTCGTTCCCACGCACATCTGCCCGACGACGGCGCTGCACCGGGCGGCGAAGACTGCCGAAGGCGGGCGCGCGATCGGGGAGTGGGTTGTCGCGGCGAGGAACAGGGATTGATTTTATCGCGCCGGGCGATATACAAAAGGCGGGGAATATGATATAATAGTCGGCGGTCATATCAATGCGCTCCGGAGCGCGCGGGAGGACGGAAAGGCATGAAAAAGATAGGTTTCATTGATTACAGGCTTGACGAGTGGCACGCGAACAACTACCCGGCGTGGATCGCCCAGGCGAACGAAGCGCTGGGCACGGATTACCGGGTGGCCTACGGATGGGCGGAGGAAGCCGAGCCGGAAGGGCTGCTTTCCACGGCGGCGTGGTGCGCGAAATTCGGCGCGGAGCCCTGCGATACGCTGGAAGCGCTCTGCGAGAAGAGCGACGCGCTGCTGATCCTCGCGCCGAGCAATCCGGAAAAGCACCTGCCCTACGCCGAGCGCGCGCTCAGATTCGGCAAGCTGACTTACATCGACAAGACCTTCGCCCCCGACGCGGCCACGGCCCGGCGTCTGTTCGAGCTGAGCCGGGAATGGGGCGCGAAGATATTCTCCACCTCCGCGCTGCGCTACGCCGAGGAGCTAAAGGCCTTTGAAAGGCCCTACAGCGCGTTTGTGGCCGGCGGCGGCAGTTCGCTGGAGGAATACTGCGTGCACCAGCTGGAGATGATCGTGTGCCTGATGGGCGTGGGCGCGCGCTCGGTGGTCTGCGCCGGCGGCAGGGATCACGCCATCTGCCACATCGAGTACGACGGCGGCCGCAGCGCGGCGCTGATCTACGGCGCGAACATGCCCTACGCGCTGGATGTGCAGCGGAATGCGGGCACGGCCAGCGAATACGCGCCGGTCAACTCGGCCT
Organism: Clostridia bacterium; assembly: GCA_017527065.1. Classification (GTDB taxonomy): domain Bacteria; phylum Bacillota; class Clostridia; order Christensenellales; family Aristaeellaceae; genus Firm-10. The sequence goes on along the minus strand of JAFXQO010000042.1, from coordinate 62,260 downwards.
TCTTCCCGAACCTGCTGAAGGATATTATCATGTTCTACGAGGGCGGGAAGGAGCCCGTACCGCAGGGGGAGACGATCGAGTGCATGAAGCTGCGCGAAGCGGTGCTCCGGGCGGCGGCTGAACCCGGCACGCGCGTGGCCGTATGACGGGGATTGACCGGCATATTGTTTTCTTATGAAAGCCAGGAGGAGATGAAGCGCTTTGGACCTGTTGAGCGTGCTGCTGATCGCGGTCGGGCTGTCGATGGACGCGTTTGCCGTGTCGATATGCAAGGGGCTGGCCATGCGGCGGATCACCCTGAAAAACGCCGCGGTGGTCGGCGCGTGGTTCGGCGCGTTCCAGGGGCTCATGCCGTTCACGGGGTATCTCTTGGGCGTTCAGTTTGAACGCTTCGTCAACGCGATCGCGCCGTGGGTGGCCTTCGCGCTGCTGTCGCTGATCGGCGCGAACATGCTGCGCGAGGCGTTTTCCGGGGAGGAAAAACCGGAAGAGGAAACCGCGACGCTGCATCCCAGGGAGATGCTCATGCTGGCCGTGGCCACAAGCATCGACGCGCTGGCCGTGGGCATCAGCTACGCCATGGTGCCGGTGAGCGTTCTGGCGGCTTCGGAGATGGCGAATACCCTGCTGGCCTGCGCCCTCACGGCGGCGACCACCTGCCTGATATCCATGGCGGGCGTGCGCATCGGCAGCGTTTTCGGCGCGCGCTACAAAAAAGGCGCCGAGATCACCGGCGGCGTAATCCTGATTCTGATCGGCGTGGAGATCCTGCTGCGGCATTTCGGCGTGATATAAGGCGTGATATAGTGTAACGGTACAAATGGAAGGCGGCGTCCCCCTGCCGGAGGGCGCCACCTGTTCGCGCGTTGGAATCAGTAGGTATAGACGTATTCCGTCCAGTAGTTGTTGCCGTAGATGTCGGTGAGCATGTAGCAGAAGGCGGTTTCGTCGCAGCCGACTTCTTCATACGTCACGCTGATTTCGCCTTTGACTTTGATGGCATCGCCGAAATAAAAGGTGTCGATGAATTCGCCGTCGTAGTCATAGTAGTCGCACAGGGGGCGGAAGGAATCGCCGTTGTGCAGGCGCACAAGTTGGCGCGAAAAAGCGCCGTGCTTTGAGGGATAGCGCACACCGCGCACGTAGCCGCCCTCGTGCTCGCTGTCCCAGGCGAGGATGAGATGCGCGTCGCGGCCCTTGAACTCGATGGGAACGTAACCTTCGTAGTAGTAATAGTCGCCGTATTCGATGTAATCCTCGGCGTAGTAGGCGACGGTTTGCCCGTTCAGCGAGACCCAGGTGTAGTCGAAGTCGACCATGAGATCATCGTCCTCGTCGAAGACGAAGGTGTCGTCGCTGCCCAGCTCGATGTAGCCTTCGCCGTCGTCCAGGTAGGCTTGTAGCTGAATGTCGACGATCAGGTCCCAGGCCTCCGGCGAGAGGGAGAGGGCGTAGTACTCGTCGTTTTTGAGGTCGATGCACAGTTCTTCGCTGTCAAACTGGTTTTCGATCAGGAAGCTGGACTGTTCGTTGACGTACTCGGCGTCGTACCAGTCGCGTTCCGTGTCCTCGTCCGCGCCGGCCTGATGGCCGGCCATCTGGAGGCTGGCGAAGCTGGCGATGAGGGAGAGGTAGCGGGCGTCCCAGCCCAGGCTGCCATAAGTCTTCATCATGCTGTTCAGTTCGTCCGTCTGCTTGAAGGGGAAGTAGATGGCCATACCGGAGGCGCCCTCCATGTTGCGGGTGGCGCGGCTGTAAACGATGGCGTCTGTCAGCGATTCGATCAGCGCCGCGGCGCTGTCTGTGCCCACATGCGAGGCGAAATCGAGCAGGTCGATCTGGTCGTATTCGTCCTCGCCGAAGCTCCGCGAGCCGTTCCGCGCGTGTGAAATGGCGGCGAATCGCCCGTCGTCAATCAGCTGGGAGGCGTCCGCGGCGAAGGTCCACAGGCAGGGCAGCGTGGCGTCCTGGAAACGGTCCAGGTCGATCATGGAGAGCGTGAGCGTGTCGTGGGGGTCGATTTCGAGCGATTTTTTCATGAATTCGTCGATGATATAGCGCCCGAGGGTTTCCGTGTCGATGTCCGGCTCCTGGGAGAGGCGCGAGAGCCAGCCGGTGTAATACCAGCCGGTGTCGGGCTCCGTCTCTTCGGAGGCGATCAGGTAGTCGGCGCAGCCGGCCAGGCCGACGGCTGTTTCCGCGGTCGCCATCAGGCAGGCGTCGAAGCCGACGAAATCAAAGTGGATGCCGGTGCTGTCCAGGGCGTCGCACATCTCGCTCACAGACATCATGTGAAAGCCCGGGAAGCGCTCGTCCACGCCGAAGCCGTACAGCGAGCCGCCGCCGTGATCCCACATGATGAGAAAATTGCGCTCGGCCGGGTAGTTTTCCGCGCAGAAGGACACGAATTCGGCCAGCGTGTCCGGGTCGGTCATGTTTTTGAGGCCGGCGTCTTTGACGCGCTCGAGCTGACCGTTTTTGACGCGGTAGTATTCGTTTGTATCCTGATCGATGACACTGTTGTGCCATTCCTTCGCCCCGCCGGTGCAGAGGATGATGTTCACGTTGGCGTCCGCGTTTGCGTAGAGTATTTCGTTGATGTCGGCGGTGGCGGATCCGTCGTTTTCTTCCAGGTCGGAGCCGTCGAAATAGACCATGACGGTGACGTTGGACTGCGTCTTGCGGTTCAGGAACCGCGCCAGCGCGCCGGCGCTGGCCGGGCAGCCGTTCAGCAGGATGAGCAGGGCCATGAGGCCCGCGGGAATTCGTTTCAGATATTTCATTATGATCCTCCATTTCTCCATGCAATCATTTTAGCACATCGAACGGGCGCTTTCAAGGCGCAAAGATGGCCTGAAGATGAACAAAGACGAAACGTTTAATAAACATCAGCGCCGCTGCGCATATGGACTTTCGGCTGGGATTGTGATATAGTATATTCATAACGAAAGAAAGGACTGTACCTCAAATGAATCTGGCAATTCTCATTGACGCTGAAAACGTACTGCCCGCTTCGGCAGGTCTCATTTTCAACCACGCGGCTTCCCTCGGCACCGTCGTGCATAAAGAAATCTATGGGGCGGCGACGGCCCTGTCCGCCTGGGTGGCCCCGGTTCTGAAATACGCCATCCATCCCAACCTGACGATCAAGGCCGCGAAGGGCAAGAACTCCTCCGACATCGCTCTGGTCATCGGCGCGATGGACGTGCTGCAGGCGGGGGACGTGGACGGCGTGATCATCGCCTCCAGCGACAGCGATTTCTCCGCGCTGTCCATCCGCCTGCGCGAGGCGGGCATCGAAGTGATCGGCATGGGCACGGACAAGGCGAACGAGCTCTGGCGCACGGCCTGCACCAGCTTCGTGGTGCTGCAGCCCACCAAGCCGCAGGCGCAGAAGGCCCAGCCCGCCCCCAAACCCCAGAACCCACAGCCCGCGCCCGCCAAGGCGGAAGCCGCGGCCCCCGCGCCGAAGCCCTCCCGCACGTCCAAGGCGGCCAGCCGCAGCCACGAGGAACGCGTCGCCATCCTGCGGGAGTTCATCATGAGGCAGCTGTCCTCCCGCGGCGGCCGCATCCAGACCGGCGTGCTCTTCCCGCTGCTGAACCGGCTGCCGGAATATCAGGCGGACAAGAAGGGCTCCGGCAAAAAGCCGCTGAATTATTTGACGAGCACCTTCGGCAATGTGTTCCGGATCGAGGACGGCGAGGACGGCAACAGCTGGCTGAGCCTGCCCGAGGCGACGCCGCTGGAAGGCGTGTCTGAGCCGGCGGCCATTGAGCCGGACGACGTCGCCGAAGCCCCCGCCGCGGAGACCGCTTCGACGGAAACGCCCGCTGAGCCGGAAACCGCAGCCGCCGAACCTGCCTTCGGCGGGAACGAGCCCTCTCAGGAAGACGCCCCCGCCGATCCCATGGCGCTGCTGACGGAGGCCGGCCTGACGGAGGAAATCGCCGCGCAGATCGTGGAGATCTTTTCGTCCAGCGCCAATCAGCGCGCCGCCTACAACAAACTGCGCACCACCTTTGGCAACAACGTCGGCCGGGAGTATTACCAGCTGGTGAAGGAAATCGCGGCCCGGCAGTGAGGCCGGACGGGAAAAAGATTGGAGGATGCCGCAATGGAAAAGACGGATGTCATCATCGTATTGGGACACAGGCTCTTGCCGGGTAATTTGCCCTCGGATGACCTCAAGCGCCGCATCGACCGGGCTGTCGCGCTCTGGCGCGAGACCGGCGCGCCGCTGATCATGCCTTGCGGCGGGCTGACGCACGAGCGGGAGCGCACCGAAGCGGAGGTCATGAAGGAGATGCTCGTCGAGCGCGGTGTGCCCGAGGATATCATCCAGCTGGAGGACAAATCCCGCGTGACGCTGGAGAACATGCTCAACGCCTTCGACCTCATTGGGCCGGACAAGCGCGTGGCCGTGGTCAGCAGCGACTATCACATGGATATGGCCATGAACGACTGCCGCGCGGTCGGCCTGAACGCCTATGGCGTCGGCGCGGAAACGCCGGACGCCGCCTATCGCGACGCGATGCGCGAGCGGCTGAACAGCTTCGCGCAGAAGCAGAACGAGATGCGCGCCCAAGGCGTCACCAACCGCCAGATGATCGACATGTTCATGCAGCGCGCGAAGGAAGCCCACGCGAAGGGCATCCGGCTGGAGGACGAGCTGCAGAAAAGGCAATAAAAATCTCCCACGAAAGAGAAACGGAGAATAAAAGAAAGGCCTCGGAACATTGAATTCCGGGGCCTTTTGATATATTGAAGTCTCGATCAGCGCTTGGAGAACTGAGGCGCGCGGCGGGCGGCCTTCAGGCCGTACTTCTTGCGCATTTCGTACAATTATTATTAATACAATTTAGACACATTCCACTAATTTTGGTATAGATATTCACTTTATGCGTGCAGTATGCAAGGTCATTTTTTTCGGGACAGAGTGAAATGAGTCACCTAGACGAATTGAATAGGATTCCTACGCAGACTCAGGATGTAAACATATCCCCCTCGCATGGTATGACCGTTCCACCTCTACCCGATAGCCTGCTTATCCTTGTGCTCTCTAATCCATCGACTCAGCGTGGCCGTGCTGACGCCGAATTGATCCGCGATTTCTTTGTTTGTCATAGCGTTTGAATCATATGCCGCCATAGCCGCAGCTTTTGCTTTTACACTTCCCGCCTTCGGTCTGCCACCTTTACGCCCTCTTGCCCTCGCTGCTTTCAGACCGTCTTTTGTCCTCTCCACGATGAGGTCACGTTCAAACTGACTAAGCGCCGATAACATCGTCAACATCATTTTACCCGAAGCTGTGGTCGTGTTCAGCTGCTCTTTGAGCGATATAATATTCACACCCTCCGCCGTCAGACACTCCACTGTATCCAACAGGTCCTTCGTGCTTCTGCTCAAACGTGAAAAACTATCAATGACCAGCGTGTCACATTCCAACTCTTCTCCCGACTTATCCTTGTGTTCTTTTCGCTGATCCGCTCTCACCTTCAACATCTTCAACATTTCTGTTAATTCGGGTCTGTCCGCCTTAGTTCCGGTCATTTTCTCACAAAAGATTTTTTCGCATCCAGCCTCTTTCAGATTATCTAGCTGCCTGTAGAGATTTTGCTCCTGTGTGCTTACCCGTGCATAGCCAATAATCATGTGTCTAATTCCTCCGGTTCTCTCAATATGGGGAGTTATTGACGATTACATTATGATATGTGTTTTGATATTGATATTGCCTCTAAAAGAGCCATTTCATACTAGTGCCAAAAACTCTATCAGATTCGACCGTATTTGATAACGTGTCTCTGAAAGAAAAGCAGGCCAGCATATGACCTGGCGGGAATAGTTTTGCCTTATATCACTATTGTTTGTGACATTAGCATTCTTCGCCATACTCATAGATTACATCGCTCGGAAGGTCAATGTCATTTGACCACGAAACGCACGTTCGGCTTTCATCAAGCTGCACCGTTTGAAATAAACGCTCTTCCTTTATGGCAGAATAGCCAGGTAAGGCAAAGTCTCCCTTTACGTCATACACGACATGCTTACCATCATCAAAGACGACCGACAGCTTATAATCTGGCAAAGGTTCTACTCTGGCAATTCGACGAATCATATTACGAATGAGCCTCGACAAACTCAATCTTGATTTTCATACCCATACCAGCGGCCAGACGTTTCAATGTTTTGAGAGAAGGATTAGCCGTCCCATTCTCCAGCTTGCTAATGTCTCCCTGTGCTATGCCTGTCCGGTCAGCTAATTCTTTTTGCGTTAATCCGCTGGCCTTCCGCGCGTCGAGCATAGCTTGCTTAATGGCATATTCTACTTCGAGCGCGTCATACTCTTTCTTAAACTCAGGGTCTTTCATCTGCTCTCTGAGATAATCCTTAAAGTTTGTCATGCTGTTTCGCCTCCCTGCTTAGATACTCTGCGCGGTAACGTCTCGCCTTGTCTATCTCTCCCTCTGGTGTCTTTTGCGTCTTCTTGACAAATCCATTTGTCAGAATCGCCCTTCGACCGATGAAGAAGAAGTATAGCACGCGCGATATATCAGAACCGATCTTCGCGCGAAGCTCAAAGATACCGTCACCAATATTCTTTGAATCCGGCTCTCTTAGCTCAGGGCCATTATTCTCCAGAAGCTCAATTTCCCGTAGCATCTTTGCTCTCATTTTATGATCGAGCGAATCCAAGAATACTTTGACAGGCTCTTCGCCGTTTGGCAGGTCGTAGAATAGGACTTCTATTTTCATGCGTGCCTCGCTTCTTTGGTTAGATTATAGGATATATCCTATAAAAAGTCAAGCATCTTAAATACAATCCCTCAATGATGCGTGATTAGGCACTATTCGCCTTCTGACTTCTGCGCCTCGTCTTCCTCATCGGGACGATATTCAAGCAGGTCTCCCGGTTGACAGTTTAGATATTTGCAAAGAGCATTCAAGGTTCGCGTGTCAATCCCTCCACCGTGCTGGAGCTTCTTCCAACTCTCTTGACCTATTACCTTGTCGCGCTTCACTGTGTAACTGGTGATTCCTCGCTCTTTAAACAATGCGAGAGCCTTGTCATATACGATCATTTTATACACTCCCTTCGCAAAGAGTATAGCATAAAACCTCCGCGAAATCAACTCCAGAACTGGAGATAATGTTGCACAAAAAATAGTCTCAATCTTTGGTGACTCTGCCGTCTTGAATATCTCCAGAACTGGAGTTATAATTAGGTCACAAGGTTGAGAGAGGGAGGCAAACAAAATGCGCGAAATGATGATGATCGAACGGACCATGAACGAATGGTACCATGAGGACTTTGAGACCTGCGACGAAGTCACCTTCAAAGTCAACTACATCAACGATGAGTATGACGACTGCGAGTTCTTTGATTCCCTGGAAGAGGCTGAGGACTTCGCCGAGGACATGAAAGATCAGGGTTACGAAGTGGAGATCAAGAGGGCGGCTTGACCGCCCTCCCAAACGCAAAGGAGGTTGACCGGACATGAAATACAATCTGAAGGCCATCATGACCCGCGCTTGGCGCATCTTCCGAAAGGCCGTTATAACCTTCGGTGAAGCCCTTCACCGGGCATGGCTGGCGGCTAAGGCCGAACCCATCAACAGCGCACGAATCGAGGCGGCTAAGGCTGAAGCGGGCGTGACTGAAGCCGTCAACACGTGGGCTGGTTGGAAGGCGGCAGGACGCGAAGTCCTGCACGGCAGCAAGTGCCTATTTCAGGCAGTACTGATCTACGCCAGCAAGGGCGACGGCGCAACCTACATCGGCAGTTTCTTCGGCGAGAGCCAGACCCAACCTCTGACCGCTTGACCCACCCAACCAGGGGGCGTGTTAACATCCTGACGATAACACGCCTCCGCCCTCCGGGGTAAAAGGTGAGTCACACCAACGCGACAAATCAAGATTCACAAATACAGCTATCAAATAGAAAGGAATGATTTTAATGAAGATCAAGATTAACAACATTCAGCGCATGACCGGCGACATTTTCGACTGGTTCGAGGCCGAGTTGACCTTGACCGATGGGACGCCCCTGAAAGCCTTCTACGACATTACCGACCGCGAGTTCCGCCTGTTCTACGCCGAAAGCCTGACTTGGCCGCAACGCGACAGCATCCGCGACCAGATCATGAGCGTCTTCCATTTCATCCTTACGACTGAAGATGGGGAGGAATGACCTATGTTCTATGCGGCAGAAACTAGCTGGCCTTACGACGTGGCGGTTTTCCAAACGGAGAGCCGCCGCGATGATTGGGTTAAAAGTGATGTTGGAATTGAGCGCATGGCCCTGACCGAGGACGAAGCGCGGCAACTAGTCGGCGACCGGCTGACTAAGCGTAGCCTGTTCACGACAGATGGCAGCGTCAAATGGGCGTCATCCGAGTATGGAGATTATGTCCATAAGCATATCGTCGCGCTTGAAGATCATCCCACAGTGCCCGACGTACTGTCAAAAGGGCTGACCGGAAATGACCTGGCAAATCTGACCGTCTATGACGGCAAGTTGATGAGCGCTTTCTTCGGTGAGAGGGGTGATGCCATGTAAAAGGCCGACGAATCCCATATCTATCTTCTTCTCAATGGCGTGGAGCGTCTGCTATCTGGCAGGCGCTCCATTGTCGTTCAAATTATAGTTTTATTAAGAATACGCGGTGTAAATCATAAAGCCCTGCGGTGACTGACTGGGCGGTGAGGGCGGGCTGGCGGGAGCTGGCTCGCCTTTGTTGCGCACATTCTCGCAGATTGTCATTGACATACGCCGGCATATAAGGTATACTACTATTGTTTGCAAATGTTTTTCTTGGAAGGTATATTTTGCCTGAAGGAAATATCTTGCGATGGCAAGAATAAGAGTGAACGTAGGAAGTTAAAACATAAGAAGAAGATTAAAAATATCCGCATCGTCTTGACGTGCAGGGCACAGTCACATATAATGGTAAAGCTAAGAATAATCAGAAAGGGGAGCCTAGCTTGTTCAAATTGTCAGACAATATGCGCAAGATAATTCAGAGAAAAACTGGTTTAGCGCCGGAGAAGCTATCTGAACTCACCTTAGACCAAGAGATAGAGCTTGTAAAAAAAATAAAAAAGGCTGCCCCCTTTTTTTCTAAAAAAATTGATTATAGAAAGATGGGGCGTGGCAATCCACTTCTTGCTCGTAAACGCTATCGGACAATGGATTATGTTGATATGCGTATAGAAAAAATAAGCAAGTGAAGAGTGTATTATGACATCAGAGAATCAACGAGAAATACTTGATGTTTATTATCAGTATCATACCATTGTAAAAGAAATGGTTATTGCTCTTGAGATAGACGATGGTGAATACCCTGTCGAAATACTCAATGAAATTAGAGCAATGATGAACCATTTGGCCAAGTGTTATATTGCTGACGATAAGAAGCCGGACAACTATCTTGATATTATCAGCAAAAACATTCATAATGCAAAGAGTCATCTTAGACGTGCCATATTCGATTGTTACAAATATGGCTGTTTGTCTGCGGATGACTTTTATCGTCGTTTCCATGAAAGTATGAAAAATGTTGATCTTGGTGTTATTGATAATGGTAGCTTCGTGGTAGTCTTAAGTCAGAAGTATACAAAGGCAAAGGCTTTATTAAAAGGAGCAAAAATTGCCGAACAGGATTTATTGGACTCTTCTATACCAGATTCGATCTATGAGAAGTATCAAATTGCGTATGAAGCATTTGATGCAATTAGGGTTTACATAGAAGAGAAAATGGAACTTATAGAGAGAACACGGCACAAACAGCAAGTACATTATGTGATGAATAATATCTTTGGTATTGCTGGCCTTCTTGGATTATTTTTTACAATTCTCTTTCATTTTATCTAAATAGGCGGGCTACGTTGCTGTAGCTCGCCTTCTTTTTAGGGTGCAGAACAAAACCCGCTGTTCGGTGGGCTTTATTCCGAACCCTGTATGTGTGAAAATTGAAGTAATAACAAAACATCCATTCTTTTTGTACTCTAAAATCGCCTTTGTCTTCCGCCTTACAGATTCTCACCTTGGCGATGAACGACGAAATCAGAGCCTCAAAAGCGCATATATTCTCGGCGTCGGGATGGTGCAAAACAGACGCATCTATGCCGTCACAGTTCGTGACCCCTTCTCGCACGCGGAGAAGCCGTTCCTAAGCATGAAGGTACGCTGGCCGGACATTTCGCCGACATAGGTTAATGCGAACTTCCTGATTTTCGCCAGCTGTCGAGGATGTTGAACCGATTCGACGCCAGCTTCCCATTTTCATCTGCCGCAGCAGAGAACAGGATCATGGTTTCATCGTCTGCCAGTTTTTCAACCTGCTTTTCTGCCTCTTCCCTGGCTCGCTCCAGCGTCTTATAGATGTTGATCTCATCCCTGCCGTTTCCGGCGATCTCGTAGCCATAGCACAGTTTCATAAAACCATCTCCATTCCTATTTATCACGCATGGCATAGCAGTTTGGCACTAGTCCGGCGTGAAAATCAACCAGCACGCCGAAAAATCCTTGCGCGATGAAAACATTCATAAACTCTCTCTCTGGTGATATGGTGCTACTATTTTGTTTCCCCAACCATTTCGCCGCTTCTGCGTGTCGTTCGCCGACAATCATAAGCGGTTCAAAAAAGTTGACAGATTCAATTTCTGTTTCGCCTTCCTTCCGCTTTTCCTCAAATGCTCCCGGCTGGACTGCTACTAGCTCATTGGTTCCCAAACGTTTCTTTTTCTGCATTTCCGCGAACCAGTCAGCGAAGGTAAGTTTCAGCGACTGTATACAGCGCTGGTAACGCGCGAAATCTTCTTCTGTCAGTTCGCGTTGAAGGTCAAACACATATTCGTCTTTACCGTCTTTATTGCGGATGACAAGCGAAGCGTCGTTTAAGAGGCACACCATCAGTATATCATGGAGGTTAAACGTCCCTCGGCTAAATTTATTTCGCATGGACTGTGGCTCATAGTGAAGCAGTTCCGCAGCCGCCTTGCTGTTGAGGCCACGATTGGACAGTACCGCCTTTATGTAACTGCCAATTTTTTCTGACATTGAAAAACGTCTCCCTTCAATCGCTCGAAAAATCGCTTGAATTGTAACTCGGAAAGCTCGTTTTGTCAATAAATAATTTGTTAATGTTAGATTCTATTTCAAATTGCATTTTAGATGTTGCGCATAAATCAATAATACCGTTATTCTGTAGATTTGAAAATTACATATTGCTTGACATTCTGCACTGAATATGTTATAATACTTCCCGTAAACGAGCCCGAAAGGGAAAACAACGCTGTCCCATCGGCAATACGGGGAGAAGGAAGGCGGATATGGAACAAAAGGAATCCATGAAGAAGGCTAGTCGCATGAACATCGAAGAAATACAAAGGCACAATCGTGAATTCGACAGTTTAAGAGGCTTACAGGCCGCAATGACTGGCTCAAAAGTTGAAATCTGTATGCTCGGCGCGAAGAGGCCACATCCGTACACTCAAATGTTGGCAGAGCACGAATTGCGAAACGCTCGCACGAAGTAAAAGGCATGAATAGAGGAAGGAGACAATATGTAGATGAGAGCGAAAAACCGTCCAGAAAGGATTTGTCAAGCAACGCTTCTCGCAATGGGCTGGACGAAGAGCATGATTGCACGACTTCTTCCAGAGCCAGAACTAGTTGACAATCCACATTATAAATGCGCTTCTCCGATGAAGCTATGGGATAAGCGCATGGTGTTATCACTAATGGACACCGACGCATTCAACAAACTGGCTCTTGAGGGGGCCAGACGTAGCCAGGCAAGCAAGAGGGCATTTCAGACACGGAAGCAGAATTTGCAAGAAGAAGTATTGCGTATTGCCAAAGAATTTTCAATTCCGCTGCTTAATGATGAGGAATTGCGAGAGAAGGCTATTGATTCACGAGTAAAATATTATGAAGCCATAGAAAATGAATATGAGAATGAGTATTATGATGAGGACGAGGATGACGATGAAGATAGAAGATATGATGAACCTTTCACTATCAACCATCTGACTGAAGAAACAATTTCAAGATGGGTAGTAAACTATATCCGGCACGAATTGATTGATTATGACTAGGTATTGCATACAATCAACAACAAACCTGGACACGATGTTGCTTATGTTGTTTTTAAGCGGGCAGTTCTCACAAAGATAGCCGATACCTATCCATTATATGCTTTGGAGTGTAGAAAACAAATGCCACGTCTTGAAGAATGTGCTTAATCATTAATGGTTTCGTAACAGCGGAGTACTCATATTTTTTTTGAAGGTAATTTCCCTTATGAGTGCCCCTGCAGGGAAAAGAGGTAGCAAGAGAAATGACGAAAAACTTTGACATTCCGCCGGGCTTCCGTCTGAACACCGACAAGCCCAATCGCGGGATAGGTAGTCACTACGGATGGGGCTACGATGGCGAATTGTCGCCGGTGGAGACATGGCGTCCAGTCAGGATCTATCACGCGACTAATGCTACATTTGTAATTGCGGAAGGATATTTCGTATCAGATCGAGGTAACATCCTGAGCACACGATTCAGCAAAAAAAAGGTATGTCCTAAAACCAGATGCGTCAACCAAGTACGCGCGTGTGAAGCTGTTATGTCGCGACGGTAAGCGCCGATGGTGCCAGGTTCACAGGCTGGTGCTTGATAACTGGCTTGACTTTACAGATGTAATCTATAAGCTGCTCAAATACGTTAATCATCGGGACGGCAATAAGTTGAACAACATTATTACCAACCTGGAATACATTTCACAAGCTGAAAACGTCAACCACTATTGGGATGTGATTCGGCCACTGATCGAAAAGCAAAGTGCATAAGGAGATGATTATATAAGTGAATGAAGAAATCAAAACTTTTACTGAAATGCTGAACCATGTCATAGATACCGACAAGGACACCAGCACTGTTACTGTTCTTCCCGCACAATGCGGAATCGGCAAATCATCATCAATCAGCTATGTAATATATCGGATGCTCCACACCTGGAATGGCGCTGTCCTTGTTGTTACAGATAGAATTGACCGTCTCAGTGAATACCTGTACGGTAACAATGTACCGCAGTATATGAGAGACTACTTCTCCAACAAATCCAATTTGATTTGCACACTTACCGCGCAGAACATCAAAGATGAAATTGCACGAAAGCATGAAGTGCCAATACTCCTAATGTGCACACAGCGCTTTTTCACTCTCTCCAGAGATGAAGTCCAGGCAATCACGGACAAGTATATTCCCAAACGTGCAATAATCATTGATGAACGTGCGCCACTTTCTGAAACGATTGAAATTAGTTATGCAGAGTTTTCAGATATTGAAAAGATTATTCAGACGCATCTTGACAACCTAACCGACCAGAATAATAAAGAATGGCTGATTCATCAATGGCAAGCCCTAAAGGAAAGATACCGGCTCATAATGAAGAGCTACGAAAGCGATCACACAACGGACAAGGAAGTGTGGAAGTACAGCGACGATAACCACCACGCGACAGACGATGACGGGCGATTCAAACACCTTGTCTTTAACACCTACAGAGACAAGCTCAATGTGCGCTTAAATCCTTTCTCAAATCTTGGTTGCCTCAAAGCCATTCAAGCTATTCTGAAGATCGTTTACGAAGATGCTATCTTTGTTTCAGAGCGCAAAAACAAGAAATCACCAGAGACGAAGTATTCCAACAAGTTTTTTGTCGAGCTGGATCATTCTGATTTGGTAACTAATCTGGACGCAAAAACCATTATCCTTGACGCCACAGGTGGAATTGACCCGACATACAATAAGCCGTATGTGAATGTGGTCGATTGTTCCAGATTGGACAGACCGTTGCCAGAATTGACGATTCACCTAGTGAACATCAATACCAGCAAATCTAAGCTGTTAAAATATGATGGAACCCCGAACGACAAAGCGATAGCGCCGATCAAGCTGTATATCGGCAGTCACCTTAAATATGACGCGATCTTCACGCACAAGGCAATCGAAGAATCTTTTCTCGATATGTTCTCGGTGCCAGAGCAAGAACGAGCTTCTCATGTCGGGCACTTTGGAGCCTTGACCGGGCGGAATGAATTTCGCGAAATGACAGATATAGTCCAAGTTGGTCTGAATCGCTATCCCTCTGAAAACTATCTGTCCCTGGCCCACGAGAATAAAATGCTTCGTATCGGCAACGGCTTGACGGTCTATAACCCGGCTGGCGCGGCCAACCTCTCTATGCTTCATTCGCTGCTGGCTGACATCATCCAGAACATTTTCAGGACGGCTATAAGGAATACCGACAACACAGCGCCAGTCAACTACTGGCTAATCTACCGGTGTATGCCAGAGGTAGACCAGAACGGAGTTGACGCAAACGACCTGAGCGACCTTGCGCCGATGATTAAAAAAGAGTTTAAGCGTCTAGGCGCACGTGTCGAAATCCATGAGACGCCAGATGAGACGCAAATCAAGGACCGGCGAACTGACCAATGCGCAAAAAGTCCTTAGTGGATTGAGGCACAGCCGCCAGGAAGGATTTTTAAGCCTGTGACGCTTTACAACGAATGCGGATTGACAAAAAAGAATTTCGACAAGGTGAAAGAACGAAATAAGCACATCGTGACGATGTTGGAAGCCATGCGGACAGATAGACCGGGCTGGTATATGATTCCAGATCAGAAGACAGCCTGATAAACGCTGAGGCCGAACCTTTCGAGAGCCCCCTATTTTCTATATAAAGAAAACGATATATATAGAGAATCGGGGGCCCTTCACGAAAGATTACAAAGAATCCCGTGTCAGAATGACCTTTATTCCGCTTCGTCAACCTGCGGTTTCCTTGCGCAGTTCACGATTCTTTGAATCGCTCACTGACGATCTACTTCATTAATAAAGGAAACACGCGAAGCGTGCGCTAGACGATGTGTTCTCGGCCATAAAGCCGGGGGCACTTCGGCGACGCGCGATCATGAAGGACACGCAAATAATATATCGTACCTCAAAAAAGAAACTATGTAAACCGCGCTCGGGTATCTCCGCTTTGGCTACGATTTCCGGCGCTATTGGTGTCCTATAAGCTATTTTAGGACTACGGCTCCGCTACTACGTGTGCTCGCCGTTGCTTACCGATTTTCGCTATGGCTCAAATCGGACACGACAAAAAGCAAGTTGTTTTTTTATAGCCATACAGCTTTTCAATGCTCGATATAAACGAACATATAATTAAATCTATGTGAATGGTATCAACTACATTTCTTCTATTTTTGGGCTTTTATGTAGTCTCTTGTTCTAGTGATATTATTTCGCTGATTAGATGTATTTAACCTTAATTAGAGTATTTGGATGTTGGATCGACGTTAATGTTTCGGATTTCGATTTAGTACTTTAGCTAGCTAAAGTATCGCTTTGTACCCTTTTCTCCTGTCCGCCCAGCAATTAAAAGATGAAGTGTCCGAAATCCCTTATAACATAAGGCTTTTCCGCCTTGTGTGCAATTTCGTACTAATGGGTATATATGGTGAGATGGTATCGAATGTCACGCCAACAAATTCGTGAAACGCAATACCGGTAGAAATATATTTTTGAAGATGCGATTTCCGAAATCCCTTATGGTATATGGCTTTTCAGCCTCACATGCAATTTCGTACTAATGGGTATATAGATAGAGTGAAGGTGAACTCAGCAATTAAAAGATGAAGGAGTTTGTAATCCCTTGCGCCACAAGTGATTTCAATACCTGCGAAAATTTTTCTTCAATGGGTAGAAAGAAATGTTGACAGTTCCATTAAAAGATGCCGTGCCTGAAATCCCTTATGGTATAAGGCTTTTCAGACCTGCTTACAAATTTTCTTCAATGGGATATAGAGAGGAGGATAGCTCGCTTCCCCTGGTTCCCGGCCTCGCGCCGTTTTTATATTTTTTATTTACACCCGTAAACACATGTAAAAGGAGAAATGACTATGACTGAAAATGAATTAAAAGACCGATTGACAAGATTCCTCGCCGACTCTGGCGTCCAAATGGCTCATGCCTGTCGATGTATAGGCCGCAGTAGGACACTGATTTATGAATGGCTTCACGGTGACGCAAAGATAAGCGTGAAAACGCTGGCACTGATTGAAAGCTATCTGCAAAAATTCAATTATTGAGAATTATTGAAGGAGATATATAATGGAGAGCAAAAGTAATAACCCGCATGTGATACCTGACCTTAGAGAGTACAACGCGAAATGGAATGGCCCCGCAGATAATGCAAAACTGGTATTCAGCAAGATCAAAAAGAAGGCAAAGCAATGGCCCAAGATTAAGATTGGCAAGATAGAGCTTCCCAAAGACCCTAGCTTCGATCAAGAGTTTTACGATGCTATCGAAGCACAATATAAGGAATCTGGCCGCATACCTCCTGTTCGCCTTCGCTTTGACAATCTGCTATTGAGCGGCTATGAAGTATATATATTCTGCAAAAGGCATAAGATCAAAGAAATACCGATGAATCAGAAGATGCCGACAGACAAGCAAATCCGCAAAGCGATAAGCCACAAACCAGCAGCGAACAAACAGTATTCCGTCAAGACGACAGACGGACGAAAAATATATATCAGCCTGGGACAGTTCAAGGCCGTGCAGAAATTAAAAAGTCTCTGCAAGGAATACGGTTACACCTGTCTGATTTCGCCAGAACAGAAGTATACCATCCTTGACACCAAAGGAAATGTATTGATTAAAGATTTTGATAAACCTGGTGATGCTGGAGTTGCGATCAAGCGCGGTTATTATTATGACAAATGATAAACACTAAACGACGAGTCAGCTTTTATGCTGGCTCTTTACCAATTAAAGGAAATGTGATATAATGGCAGATAATGAGTTTATTACCCGAATAAAAACAAAACTAGATACATCACAGTCTGACAAAGAGATGGACGATCTTCTGAAAAAGGATCGAACCATACAGATACATACAAAGACCGACGCAGGTTCAGCGGCACAGGATATAAAGAAAGTAGATTCAAACATCCAGTCTGCTGAGAAATCCTCAAAGTCTTTCGGTTCCACACTGAAAGGCGCGTTGAACATCGGTTCAGCCGCAGCGCTGACCGCGAAGGGCATTCAGCTTATTTCCGGCGCGGCGTGCGATGCGAAAGAGGCCGTCGAGGATATAGACGAATCAATCACTAATCTTCGCCTGGCATCCGGCAAATCATATGAAGAGACACAGCGCCTCGTGTCCGGCTATAACCAGATGGGACAGAGCATAGGCGCGACGACAAAAGAGGTCTCATCCTCCGCCGAGGCATGGTTACGTCAAGGCCGCAGCATCAAGGAAACCGAAGCGCTTGTCTATGACTCAATGGTGCTTTCCAAGGTCGGCAAGCTGGATTCCGCTCAGGCGACCGAATACTTGACCTCCGCGCAGAAGGGCTATAACGTCTCTGTCGGCGAGACGATCAGGATCGTTGATAAGTTGACAGCTGTTGACGCCGTGGCCGCTGTAAACGCTGGCGGACTGGCGGAGGGTATGTCTAAGACTGCCGTCACCGCAAATCAGGCAGGCGTAGAGATGAATAAGCTCATCGGCTTCCTGGCGGCGGTCGGCGAGGTCACACAGGGCAGCATGTCCAGCATCGGTAACGCCTTCAAGACGGTCTTTACCAGAATGGCAAACATCAAGGGCGGCAAGCTGCAATTCATTGACGAAGACGGCACAACCGAAATTCTGAGCGACGTTGAGCTTTTGCTCGGGAATTTTGGTATTAAACTAAGGGATTCTCAAAACGAGTTCCGCAACTTTTCAACCGTCCTTGATGAAGTGGCGGAGGCTTGGAACAGCTATTCCAGCGTCCAACAGGCGGCGATTACAAAAGCCCTGGCCGGTACTCGACAGGCTGAGACGTTGCGCGTGCTGTTTGAAAACTATGACAATGTAACGAAGTATACGCAGGTGGCCGCTGATTCTTTTGGTTCAGCAGAAGCAAAGTTTGCGGCATACGCTGACAGCATCGAGGCCAAAGCGAAAAGCCTTCAGGCATCGTTTGAATCGCTGGCGCTGAATACCTTCTCGACTGACCTTTTCGCCGGTATCCTGGATGCAGAGACGGCGATGGTGCAATTCCTTGATAAGACCAATCTGGTAAAGTCCAGTCTTATTGGCATCGGTGCGGCTGGCGCGATTGCCGGATTCACGAAACTGCAAACCGTGATTATGTCGGCGGCGACACGGCTTAATCAGTTTAATCAAGCGCTCCAACTGTCGAAGTCTGGTAACATCGGCAGCGACGGAATGCAACAGCTTATCCGGCTGACTAATAGCCTATCACAAAGTCAGCTTAAAGCCGTCCTATCTTCGCAAGCCCTGACGACACAACAGCGCATGGCGATCCTGACGCAGCGCGGGCTATCCGAGGCTGAAGCTCAGGCCACGCTTGCCTCCTATGGACTGGCAACGGCGGAGGGCACAGCGACCACAGCGACATTCAGCTTCTCAGGCGCGCTAAAGGGCCTCTGGGCGATACTGGCGGCTAACCCCCTAGTCCTTGTCGCTACTGGCATAACGGCGGCTGTATCGGTCTTCTCCGCGCTCAAACAGCGTTCAGAGGAAGCCGCTGAAAGTCTGCGGAATCTGGTAAGCACATATAGGGACGAGAGTAAGCAGCTTCGTGATAATCGCGCCGAATACACTAAGCTGATTGAGCGTTACGCCGAGTTGTCACAGGGTGTTGACGACCTGGGACACAACGTGTCCTTGACGGCTGATGAATACGAAGAATACCACTCCGTCACAAACAAGATCGGCGAATACGCCCCCACTCTGATTAAGACCTTCGATGAGCAGGGTAACGCGATCCTTCGCACAAAAGGTAACGTCGAAGAGCTTTCATCCGCATATGATGAGCTTATGCTGAAGCAGTATCGCACGCTCATTAATGGCAGCAAAGATATAGTTTCAGATTTCCGAAATCAATATTCGACCGCGCAGAATGGCCGCACGCCATTCAACAATCACCAAATCAGGGTTGACCGCCTCGATCAGATTCAATTACTTGACGACCTGGCAAATGGCCGCATAGACCTATCGGAAGTTACAGACAATGCCATAAGCTCACTGACTTATCAGCTTAGGTCAATGGACATCACAAAGGCTTGGGGAGAATCAAACCGTGATTTTATCGCCAGAGCTATAGCGGAGTCTAACCAGGTAATCCGTTCCTATACGGGCGAATTTCTCGAAAACTATGAGTCTATGGTTTCCGGTATGCGTGAGCTTGCTTCTGCATCCTTGGGTGAAGCGTTCATCACGACATACAAAGACATAAGTCCTGAGCTAAGAGGTATTGTCGAGAACATATTCAGCGAATATGACAGTGATTTCTATTCGCAGTTTAAGAATGAATCTGAGCTATTCAGATATGTTGACAATTATCTTCGTGATATTCAAGGCATACAGAACAGTGACGCAGTTACAACATTCTTAGATGTTAAAACACGGTTCAACAATAATGAATGTACCTATGATGAGTATAAGTCCGCGCTTGACAATGTTGATTCTGCAATTTCTGGCCTTGATGAAAACATTCAGAAAGATATAACTCTATCTCTTGGCGTTGACGATTCCGGCATTGGCGACAAGACGAAGAAGCTGATATACGATACTCTGTTTAACAATGTTGATTGGGATGGTCTGGGACTTGATACCTTCTCTTATGTCGGCAATCTGACGCAAGAGCAGATTGAAAAACTGTTAGATTATTCTAACCTTTATCGCGCTGGGCGGACGCCATTTGACAATCAGCTTGACGCCCTCGATTTTGTCAAAAATGCAGACCGCGACGTTCTCGATTGGCTGTCTGGTGCTAGTCCACTGATTACCGGCCAGATACATAATAGCGCGGACGTGGCTTCCCTATATGCTTCAGCACAACAGGCAGAAGCGGCGGCACGGGCACAGGCGGAAGCGCAAGCGAAGCAGGAAGCACTTAACCGGGCTTATACGGCTTTTTCTGACTTGTTCGGCGATGACAGCGCGTTTGTTGACGCGATTGATGGTTATGTCGAGGCCAGAAGCGAAATCGGCGAAGCCCTCTTAAAAAGGAAGAACGGCGAGCTATCCGCAGATGATTACAAATCTCTGGTCGAAAAGTATGCCTCAGAATTAAGCGGTGATCCTGACCTGGCCGACAAAGAATTGGCCGCAATCGCTGACCGGCTTGATGGCGAATATACCGCCATGAGGCAGAGCTATATAGAGGCGCTGGACACTGACGAAGACAGAGCCAGACTTGCCAGCTATATGAACCTCGCGCAGGGCATAGCTACAAGCGCCGGTTCAGACTGGAAGCCGTTCGACGAAAGCGCTTTCAAGTCTCAGATTAACGCCTATGTTGATGATATTGCGACGCTGAATGACGCGCTGAAAGAGTTCCAGAGTGGCAGCATGAGCGAGTCCGCCATGCTCAAGCTGTTTGATACCTTCCCACAGCTAGTCGGCCACACTGACGATCTTGACGAAGCCATTATACAGCTTATGGCAGATATGGACGCCGAGACACTCGCCTATTTCAACGATGAAATATTGAAGTGCGACGACGCGACCGCAGAGATGGCGACCGGCTTTTTTGAGGCGGCTATAGCGGCGCGTGAGGCAATCACAGCGACGCAGGAAGCAGTTACGGCATTTGACATTGACGCCGAGACAAGCGGCTTCACCAGCTTAAAATCAGCCGTTGAATCATCCACCTCCGCCCTGGGCTTGAATGCCGAACAGATTGAGACGCTGACAAACAGGTATAAAAACCTTGACGGCTTCAACGCCTCTGAGCTATTCGAGCGCACAGAGCACGGAATACACCTGAACACGAAAGCACTGCAACAGCTTGAAACGCAATATAATAAGACGCGCTCAGACGAGCTTGAAGGGCAGCTAGACGGCCTTGTCACACGGTATAACGACCTCACCAAAGAGATTAACAATTGTGATGATGCTATCCAGATGGACGGCCTCAAACGGGAACAGGCCGCAGTTCTGGCACAGATCAGTAATGTTGCAGATTTGGCGGCGCAGTACAGAGGATTGACCTCAAATTACTATGCCTGGCAGCAAGCGCTTAATGGCCCCGAAGAGGGTGCCATGTATGACAGCATTCTTTCCGGCATGGACAGCGCGAAGAAGCTCTATGAGCAAGGCCGCATCGGTACAAATGAGTTTAGGACCTATGCGCAGCTCATGACGAATAACGACCTGTCCGGCGCATCAGCTGATGCTTTCGCAAAGGCTTTTGAAGATGGCTATGCCAAAATGCAGCAGTACTTCACCGAGGGCAAGCAGGGCGTGCAAAACTTCCTGACCGACATTAACAAGCTCAATTCCGAGTGGGCGCATATAAATGAAGATGGCGCATGGGAGATTGATTTCGGCGTCGGCGGCGATCAGGATGTAGCAGACGCGCTAGGGATCAGCGTTGATGCTGTTCAGGCAGCTTTGCGGAAGCTCGAAGAGTACGGATTTGAAATTAATCTGGATTCGGTGACTTCCCAAATCGAAGAACAGCTTGAGACGGTCGAGCCGGAAGTCAACTGGAAGAATAATACCGCAGAGGTTGACGCCTTCAAACGCAAAACTCAAGTGGCGTATGGTCAGATTAGATGGCAAAATGTCGTCACAAATACCACAACCACGGGCGGTAAGATCATCACCACGACGACCAGCGGCGGCAGCACTGGCGGCACGTCTGGCGGAGGTTCCAGCGGCGGCTCATTGTTTGGTAACATCATCGGCAACATTACGAGCGGCATAAGCAACATCCTTAGTAAGGTAACCAATAAGGCAGATGGCACGGCTTATGTCTCCGGCACATGGGGCACGCCTGATTCGGGCACTGCCTTGATGGGAGAGGTAGGACCCGAGCTCCTAATTTCGGGCGGACGCTATACCCTGGTAGGCGAGCGCGGCGCAGAATTTGCGCGATATAAGCGCGGCGATATTATCTTCAACGCAGCTCAGACGAAAGAAATCTTTGAAAAAGGACGCGCCATTTCCAACGGCGGCAGAGGGCGAGCTATTGTAACGGGCACAGCCTTCTCCAGCGGCACAGGGCTTTCGGGCGGCTTCTACGAAGCTAAAACCCTGGGCGGTTCATCGTCCACCGTTTCAGGCTATTCTGGCACGTCCAGCAGCAGCCCTTCTTCGTCGTCCTCTTCGTCATCGTCATCATCCAGCACAGACACGTCATCGTTTAACTGGATCGAAATAGCGATTGAGCGTATTGAACAACTTATCAATAACCTCAGCCGCACGGCAAGCAGTACATTCAGACGTTTGACAGGCCGTCTGTCCGCCACATATGACGAAATCTCAAAGGTCGGTGGCGAAATCCTAATTCAGCGACAAGCATATGACCGTTATTTGCAACAGGCTGAATCTGTCGCCTTGGATGAAAATCTGAAGCGTGCTGTCAGAAATGGCATGATCGACATACGCGATTATGACGAAGCGACGCAGGAGCTTATAGACGATTACTCCACATGGTATTCTAAGGCTTTGGCTTGCGCTGATGGTGTCGATGATCTGTCAGAACGTTTATCGGAGCTTTATCAGTCCCGTTTCGATGCCATGCAAACCGACTTTGATAATCAATTTGCGCTGATAGAGCACCTGACCACCACATATAACAACGGCCTTGACATGATCGAGGAGCATGGCTATATGGGCGGCATGAGGTTCTATCAGGCGATGCAATCCATTGAGCAGCAAAATATTGTCTCTCGCAGAAAAGAGCTTACCGACCTGACACAGGCCATGTCCGACGCTCTCAATTCCGGCGCGATTGAAGCCGGGAGTGAAGCCTATATGAACATGCAACAGCAGCTTAATTCCGTTAAGGAGGCCATTCAGGAGTCCGAAATTGCAATGGTCAAATACGGCAATGCGATTCGGCAGATCGAATGGGATGTGTTCGACTACGGGCAGGAGCGGATCAGCAATATTACCAGCGAGGCCGAGTTCCTGATTAACCTTCTTGAAAGCTCAGACCTGTTTGAGGATAACGGCCAGCTTACCGGTAACGGTCAAGCGCAAATGGGCCTACATGCTGTCAATTACAACGTGTATATGGCACAGGCTGACCAATACGCCGATGAGGTCAAAAGGATAAATGCGGAGCTTGCGCGTGACCCAAATAATAAAACGATCATCGCCAGACGACAAGAGCTATTGAAGCTCCAGCAGGAATCCATAACGGCGGCAGAGAGTGAAAAGCAAGCCGTCGCCGATCTTGTCCAGAATGGAATCAAGCTCGAATTGGATTCGCTTAAAGACCTGATTGACGCATACGAGGACAGTCTAGACTCCAGTCGTGACTTATACGAGTACCAGAAGCGCGTTTCCAAACAGACAAGCGAAATTGCTTCATTGCAAAAACAGCTTGCGGCCTATGCGGGCGACACCTCCGAAGAAAACAGGGCCAGAATACAGAAGCTCAATGTCAGCTTGTCCGAGGCAATGGAAGAGCTGAACGAAACGCAGTATGACAGGTATGTTAAAGACCAAAAGAAACTACTCGATGATCTGTACAGTGATTATGAGAGCCTGTTGAATCAGCGGCTTGACGACATTGACAAACTCATGTTCGACATGATTAACGCGACGAACGCCAATGCTGCAATCATATGTGACGCGATCAATGCTCAGGCGTCCTCGGTTGGCTATGTGCTGTCCGGCGAGATGAAATCCATATGGAGCAGCGGCGAGTTTAACGCCGTCGTTTCACAATATAGTGACGCCTTCACCGGCCAGCTTACCACGGTCAACACGACCTTAAACAGCATTTCCGCAAGTGTGGCCGCAATGGTTCAGGCGGGCAACGCGATAGCGGCCAGTGTAACCAATACAGCCTCCGCCACGACGGCGACGGTGAGTTCTTCTAATCTTCCTACGCCGTCAAGCTCGGCACTGTCTGCAAGCGATGTTGCGCATACACCCGGCAGCGGTTCGACCGGTTCTTCTTCTGGTTCCTCTGGTTCCGGTTCTGGTTCCGGCAAGCGCGTGAAGGTCGGCGCGGGTACATGGTGGGTGCGATCTTCGCCGAGCATGTCAGGCTCACAGATCGGAGTAGCCAAAGAGGGCGACAAGTTCACCTATACCGGCGAGACGAAGAACGGCTTTAATGGCATTGTCTACAAGGGGCAGAACGCATGGATTAGCACATCCGGAAGCAGTATCATCGGCTATAAGAGCGGCGGTATTGTCGGCGAGTTGCAAAAGATAGCCCTGCGCAACGGTGACGACATGGTAACGGTTAATACTCTCAAAAAGGGTGAAGGAATCCTTACGCCGCAGCAGACAGAGACCTTCAAGAAGATGGTTGATAACCTTCCGACGCTGCATAATGTCGTTGATGCCTCGGCGCTTATGTCGCGGGCACGGAATACCGGCAGCACAGGGAATGGAGACACGAAGATAGATTTCGGCGATATTAACATAGCTATCGACCATGTGCAGGACTACAACGACTTCGTGTATCAGCTGCAGAATGACGACAAGTTCGAGCGCATGATAGAGGCAATGACTGTTGACCGCGCTGTCGGCGGAAGTCGGCTTAAAAAGTACAACGTTAAATGGTGACATATGGGGCCATAGCTCATGTTATGCCCCTTTCATATGGAAGGACGAATAAGCAATGTATATCAGTAAGTATGATGAATTAAAACAACAGTATAAAGAGCTTCTCAAAGAACATAAAGACGCGATGAACAAACTCTCGGGATATAAGGCCGCAGCAAGGGAATATGACCGGCTGGAGGCAGAGTATCGCAAGTGGATTGATGAAGCGAAAAACGCGAAGGTTGATTATGATTGGGAAGTCAAGCGGTTACATCTTATCAGGGCAAAATATCAGGAAGAGATGAGAGAAGCCAAAAAGACGATCAAAGAGCTACAGGACACCATCAAAAAGTTACAGGAAGAGAAGCAGAATGATAATGTGGAGGCGTGATTAAGCGCCTCCGCCTTTTATAGATAGTGCGCAGGGAGATAGACAAGATGAGTAATAAATGCGAAAAGATAGAATATGACTATGAGGAGATCGTTAATGATAATGGCTTAATTCTTCTGGATACCTCTCCAGAATCATACGAGTTAAGCGATGCAGAAATGGCGATGCCAGAATCAGAGTTTCTTGACGATAATGAGCGCTTAGAGCAGATCGAAAACCAAATATCCGCTCTGAATGATACTTGCGCTTCCATTGCCAATATGTTATCATTTGTACTGGCGGACTCCCCGAACCTTGACAACTGCACGCATAACAGCGAAATGTCTATGCCCTTGAAAGGAGCAGACGACATGCACCGTAGGCAAAAGCTAACGATCAATGGTATTACCCAATGGCGGAGCTTCGACAGCATACAAGATTTGGTTGACATGGTAGCGGCGGCGGTCAAGGCAGAAAAACAGCCTAAGAGCGACATTCTTTTTGGTGATTATATGGAGGACTGGTATCACAGATATAAAGAGAGAGACCTTAACCCTGACACGCGCGAAGGCTATAAATCCATCATGAAGGTACACATTAACCCTGTTATTGGTCAAATCCCTATTTCTGACATAACCGTGGCCGATGTGCAGAAAGTCATGGACGGCCTGAAATCCGCCTCATACGCAAAGCAGACCAAATCTATCATCAATTTGGTGATGAATGCGGCCATAGCTGATGAGCTATACCACCACCCTAACCCGACCAAGGACGCGCGGATCATCATGCCGACTGCCGTCAAAAAGCGCGAACCTGTTGATGGAGATGATATGCGTATTATCATCGACACCTTGCCGAACATGAAAGCAGAGCAAGCGAAACTACTTGTCATGCTTATCATGACCGGATGCAGGAGAGGCGAGGCTTTAGGCACACGATGGGAGGATATAGACTGGGCGACTAAGACCATTCACCTTCAGCGCGTCGTGAGATTCCGCCATAACCGGCCAGATGTCAGCGAGAAAATGAAATCCAGGGCGGCAAACAGGACGGTATCTCTATGGGACGACTTTATTCCCTATCTGGGTGAACGCCAGGAATCCGGCTATATCATCAACTCAAACGGCGAACCGCTCAGCGAGACGCAGTACCGCCGTCGTTGGAATGCGCTCATCAAGGTTCTGCAACGGGCGGGCGTTGAAAACAGGTTCACCGCACACCAGCTCAGGCACAGTTACGCGACCGTCGCGGCGAATAGCGGTAACATTCCGCCGAAGGTTCTGCAGGGTATGTTGGGGCACGCCAATTTCCAAACGACAATGAATATCTATGCAGATTTTGACGGCGAAAAAATCCGCGAAGGAAGTCACGGACTGAGCGAGGAATACGCCAGATTCACGGACAAAAGTTGCAGATAATTTGCAGATGACAAAAGCCCGAAAGCCCATACGCCATAAGGGATTTCAAGCAATTTCCAAGCAAAAAAGCATCTGAAAAGTTGTAGAAAAGCCCGATTTTCACCCTAAATAAGGGTAAAAAGAGAAGGCCTTTCACCGATGCGAGCGGTGAAAAGCCTTGTGGCGTAAGGGTTTTTAGCGCTTGGAGAACTGAGGCGCGCGGCGGGCGGCCTTCAGGCCGTACTTCTTGCGCTCCTTCATGCGCGGGTCGCGGGTGAGGAAACCGGCCTTTTTGATGGCGGGCTTCAGCTCTTCGTCGGCCTTGACCAGCGCGCGGGCGATGCCGTGGCGGATCGCGCCGGCCTGACCGGTGTAGCCGCCGCCGTGCACATTGACGATGACGTCAAAGCGGCCGGTGGTCTCGGTCAGGGTCATGGGCTGGCGAACGACGGTCTTGAGCGTCTCAAGGCCAAAGTAATTGTCAAGCTCACGCTTGTTGATGATGATATTGCCCTCGCCGGGGATCAGACGAACGCGAGCGATCGCCTTTTTTCTCCTGCCAACAGCATTATAGCAAACCTCAGACATGTTTCGTCCTCCTCCCTTACTTGTTCAGAGTCTTCAGGTCGAAAGCCACGGGCTTCTGGGCCTGATGCTCATGCTCGGCACCGCGATAGACATGCAGCTTCTTCAACTCGGCGTAGCCCAGAGGGCCCTTCGGCAGCATGCCGCGCACGGCTTCTTTCAGAACGAACTCGGGCTTCCTAGCCATCAGGACGCGGTAGGAGGTCTCCTTGAGACCGCCCGGATAGCCGGTGTGATGACGGTAGACCTTGTCGTCCAGCTTTTTGCCGGTCAGAACCATCTTGTCGGCGTTGATGACGATGACGTAATCGCCGGTGTCGACATGAGGCGTGAAAGTGGGCTTATGCTTGCCGCGCAGAATCAGGGCGATCTTGGAAGCCAGGCGGCCCAGGACTTCGCCTTCTGCGTCGATGACATACCACTGGCGTTCCACGTTGGAAGCCTTTGCCATAAACGTGCTCACGGTAAAATTCCCTCCCCAAAGATTAAAACAGAAATGGCCGCTCGGTGATGGTAGGCACCTCGCTGCAATCATCAAAGGGCTCGGGGCTAGTGAGCCGCAATGACACAGGTAATATTGTAGAGCAATAAGAGTCATTTGTCAACGGAAATCCAAAGTTTAACACGGATTTTTGCGCCTGAAAAGGGACCAAACGCTTCACTCACAGAACTTTTCTCAGGAAGCTGACCAGGCGCGGGCTTTCGGGGTGCTCGAACAGTTCGTGGCTGGGCTTGTCCTCCTCGATGTGGCCGCTCTCCAGGAACAGCGTGCGGCTGCTGACCTCGCGGGCGAAGCGCATCTCATGGGTGACGACGATCATGCTCATGCCCGACTCGGCCAGCGCCTTCATGACGTCCAGCACTTCGCCGATCATTTCGGGATCCAGCGCGCTGGTGGGCTCGTCGAAGAGCATCACCTCCGGCTCCATCATCAGCGCGCGCACGATGGCGATGCGCGGCTTCTGTCCGCCGGAGAGCTGGCTGGGGTAGGAGAGAGCCTTTTCGATCAGGCCGACCCGGTTGAGCAGAGCCCGCGCTTTTTCCTCCGCCTGCTCCTTGGGCATTTTCTTGATTTTCATGGGCGCGGCGGTCAGGTTGCGCATCACATTCATGTTCTCGAACAGATTGAACTGCTGGAACACCATGCCCATCTTCTGCCGGTGCGCGTTGATATCCACCTTCTTGTCGCAGATATCCACCCCGTCGAACAGGATATGGCCCGCGGTGGGCTCTTCGAGCAGGTTCAGGCAGCGCAGGAAGGTGCTTTTGCCGCCGCCGGAGGGGCCGATGACGCTGACCACTTCGCCCTTCGAGAAGGTGATGCTGATGTCGTCGAGCACGGTCAGCTTGCCAAATTTCTTTGTCAGGTTCTGGACCTGGATCATCGCGTTATTTGTGGCCACGGCGCATCCTCCTCTCCATCAGCGAAATCAGCCGGCTGCTCACGAAGGTCAGCACGAAGTAGATCATGGCCGCGATGAACAGGCACTCCAGCGTCTTGTAGTTCTTCGCCTTCACGCCGTTGGTGCGGTACATCAGGTCGGCGATGCCGATCACCGAAACGATGGAGCTCTCCTTGATGACCGTTACGAATTCGTTGCCCAGGGCGGGCAGGATGTTCTTGATGGCCTGAGGCAGCACGACCATGATCATGCTCTGGCTCTTCTTGAAGCCCAGCGAGCGCGCGGCCTCCATCTGGCCCACGTCCACGGCCTGGATGCCGCTGCGGATGACCTCGGCCACGTAGGCGCCGCTGTTCAGGCTCATGGCCACGATGCCCGCCGCGAAGCGCTGGAAGTTCTCGATAAAGGGCACATCCGGAAACGTGACGCCGATCATCGGCAGGCCGTAGAAGATGAACATCAGCTGCACCATCAGCGGCGTGCCGCGGAAGAACTCGATGTAGGCCGTGGCCAGCCCTTTCAGCGGCTTGAAGTTTGACAGCTTCGCCACGGCCAGCAGGATGCCGAGCATCGTGCCGAACAGGACGGTGAAAAAGGCGAGGATCAGCGTGTTTTGAACGCCCTCCAGAAAGAAGCTGTAATACTTGGAAAGCGTGGACCAGACATTGGTGAAAAAGGTCATGTGCATCCTCCTGCCATATGTGCTTGAACGCGCAAAGCCGTGAAACCGTAAATCGGTTTCACGGCGATATATGCGATGAGGCGCGGATTATTCGGCGGCTTCTTCATCAGCGGAGGTGGCGGCGACGGCCTCGTCATACGCGGCCTGGTAGGAACCGTCCTCGATCACCTTGGCGATCACTTCGTTGATCTTGGCCACGAGGTCTTCGTTGCCCTTGGCGATGACGACCGCCTTGCCGAAGCTGGCTTCCTCCGCGGTGAAGGCGAAGTTGCTCACTTCCAGCGCGCCGTCGCTGCTGGCGATCATGGCCAGGCCCACGGCGGAGTCGACCACGAAGCCCACGATGTTGCCGTTGATGGTTTCGAGCGCCAGCTCGGGATAGGTCTTGAGCTCGAACAGAGTGCTGTCGGGCAGCGCCTTTTCGATCAGCTGGCTCTGGATGGTGCCCTGCTGCGCGCCGACCGTCAGGCCCTTCATGGATTCCTTGGTGGCGTACACGTCGGCGTTGCCGGCCTTGACGATGAGCAGCTGCTCGCTGGTCTCATACAGGTCGGAGAAGTCGATGACCTCAGCGCGCTCGTCGGTGCGGGTGAAGGCGGCGATGCCGATGTCGACCAGGCCGCTCTGCACGGCGGGGATGATGCCGTCGAAGTCCATGTCCTGAATCTCCAGCTCGACGCCCAGTGCCTCGGCGATCTGCTGCGCCAGCCAGATGTCGCAGCCCGCGAAGTTGGCGTCGTCGTCCAGGAACTCATAGGGCGGGTAGGTGGCTTCGGTGCCCATTACGATCTTGCCGGCGGCGGTGATCTTCTCCAGGGTGGTGTCAGCCGAGGCGGACGCCAGACCCAGCACGAGAACCATGGCGACCAGCAGCGCGAAAACCTTCTTGAAAGACTTCATGAGAATAACCTCCTGTTTGAATAAAATACATTCTATGTGCATCATTATACGCTGTATCGGCCGCGTGTCAAGGCATTCTCGAAAAATTAATCAACACGGGCGCGTCCGTCAGAAGGAGAGCTTTTCCAGCCGGTCCATCGCCCGCGCGAGCGCTTCCTTCGGAACGGTCGCCGCGATGCGGAAGTGTCCCCTGCCGGCTTCGCCGAAGGCGCTGCCGGGCGCGACCAGGATGTGCGCCTGTTCGAGCAGGAGGCTGCAAAAGGCCCTGTCGTCCAGGCCTGTTTTCTCCACGCCCGGGAACAGGTAGAAGGTGCCTTGCGGCCGGAAGATCGACAGGAGGGGCATCTCCCTGAGCCGGTCCGCGGTGTAGAAGACGCGCTCTTTGTATATGGGGATGTATTTTTGGGCGATGTCCTCCCGCAGCCTGAGGGCGTGCAGCGCCGCGCGCTGGGAGACGGCGGGGGTGGTGTAGGTCATGGCGTTGTTCACATGCTGGAACACGCGGATCAGGTCGGGATGGGCGATGATGCAGCCCACGCGCCAGCCTGTCATCATGAAGTTCTTGCTGAAGCTGTTGAGCGTGACGGTGCGCTCCTTCATGCCCTCTATGGTGCGCATGGGGATGAACGCGCCGTCGTACAGGTAGCGGGTGTATATTTCGTCCGCCGCCACCAGCAGGTCGTATTCCCGGCAAAGGCGGGCGAGCATGCACAGCGTGTCCTCGCCGAAGGCCGCGCCGGTGGGATTGCAGGGCGTGTTGACGACCATGACCCGCGTTCGCGGCGAGATCCGGGCGCGTATATCCTCCTCCCGGGGCAGGAAGCCGTTTTCCTCCCGGGTCGGCACCTCGACGCAAACGCCGCCCGCCAGCTCGATCTGCTGTTTGTATACGGCGAAATACGGCCCGAACACCAGCGCCTCGTCGCCGGGATTCAGCAGGGCGAGCATCACCTGGCTCATGCCCATGCAGCTGGAAGTGGTGACGAGGACCTCCTCCGGTGCGACGGCCTGGTGGAAATCCTCCTGCCAGGCCGCGCAGATGGCGTCGATCAGCTCCGGATCGCCCTTGGGGTCGCCGTAGCGGGTGTAGCCCCTGTGGGCGTCGGCGCAGGCGGCGTCGATGACGCGGGGGTCGGTGATGATGTCGGTGTCGCCGATGGACAGGTCGATCACATCCGGAAAACGGCGCAGGGCCTGGGTGTCCAGCGAGAGCCCGCTCTGGCAGCCGGCGTATCGCCGGGCGATGTACTTCTGCATACTTATGCCTCCTGAACGAAGGGAATGACGGTGCTGCCGTTTTCGATCACATAGAGTTTCTTTCCCTCCAGGTCCGCCTCGGCCAGGAGGTCGTCTATATTGGAAAACGCCTTCATGCCCATGGGCGCCACGACTTCGGCGGGTATGTCGGTCAGCAGCAGGATATTGTATCGCTGCGCCTGTTCGCAGTTGAGGAAAAAGATGTAGCCCGGAATGGTGAAATGGTTGCGCAGCCGGTCTTCGATGGTGCCGTCCGTGAGGTTTTTGATCCAGTCGAAGTATTCGGCCGGGCCGCCGCCGTCGCGGGCCTCGATGATGAGGATCAGCGTGCCGCCCATCTTCAGGCCCGATTCCACGTTGTCGATGGTCTTTGTGCCCTGATAGAGCGACATGTCCTTCGGATAGCCGCCGCAGCTGGCGATGATGGCGTCGGCTTTTCGCGGGACCGGCACCCGGTATATGCGGTCCACCGCGCGGCAGGCCGCCTGCCAGCTGGTCAGGAAATGTCCGGCGTAGATTTCGGCCAGCTGCATTTCCGCGTTCATCACGAGGTTAATCATGAACAGGCTGGGCATCAGCGCCGCGGCCTCGCACATATCGTCGTTCAGGGGATTATCGACGAGCTTGCCGTTGCCGATGCGCGGGTTGCTGCGCAGCGCGGCGGGATCGAGGGAGAAGGCGTGGTTGTGCTTGATGGTCTCCATGCCGCTGATGCCCGGCAGGATGCTCTTGCGCCCGCCGCCGAACCCGGCCATCACATGGTGCACGCACGCGCCCAGGCAGATGACCTTGTCCGCGCGCGCGGCGATGGGATTGACCCAGACGGGGGTGCCGTGGGGCGTCGTGCCGAGGCAGACCAGGTCGTCCGCCAGGCAGTCGTGGTTCACGACGCGCACGGCGTCGTACACGGCGTCCGTCACCAGCGTGCGCAGATCCTTTTCGTCGCCGCCGTCATGGGTACCGTTGGCCACGAGGATTGCGATATTCTCCGGCTTCTGGCCGCAGGCGTCGTAAAGGTATTGCAGCAGCGGAGGGATCACTTTGTCCTGCCGCATCCAGAAACGGCTCATGTCGCTGACGACCAGGCAGACTTTGTCCTCCGGCCTCACGTAGTCGCGCAGCGGCAGGCTGTCGATGGGCGCTTCCACCGCCTCTTTCAGCGCCGCGGGTATGTCCGCCACGGCCGGCACGCGGTTGCCGTGCAGCTCGGCG
The DNA here is from genome assembly GCA_017527065.1 of Clostridia bacterium. Classification (GTDB taxonomy): domain Bacteria; phylum Bacillota; class Clostridia; order Christensenellales; family Aristaeellaceae; genus Firm-10. The sequence continues at coordinate 29,851 of JAFXQO010000042.1, read as the reverse complement.
AGGATGTTTTCCTCGTTCAGCGGCACGGACACCGCGCCGTCGCCGTAACGGAAGGTGAAGTTCTTCATAAACGCCTCCATGCCGCCGCAATCGATCTATTGCCGCGGCAGTTCCTCGTACCGGCTGTTGTCGAACATGCGCAGTATGGTCGGGTAGTAACCGTTCTCGCGCCAGCCGTCGCCGGTGGAATGGGAATCCGTGATGCTGATCTCGCAGTCCGGCAGGGCTTCGCGCAGGCGCTCCTCCTCCGCCTTCGGGAAGAGGGCCTTCGTAGCCCAGAAGCGCTCCAGCGTCTTGATGGGGATAAAGGCGTCGGCGGTGAACTTATTCCTTGTTCCCTCCGGGCAGCGCACGTTAAGGTCCTTCAAAGGCAGGCCGGAGAGGGGCGTGTAATCCTTGAGGTCGTAGTTCATGAACAGCTCGAAGTATTCCAGCTCCTTGAGCTCGGCCAGGGGCGTGATATCCGTGAGCGCGTTGTCCGCGATGATCAGGAACTTCAAATGCGGGAAGTTGGTCAGGAAGCTGGCGTCCGTGATGGCGTTATGACCCAAGTCGAGCGCCTGGATGTTTTTGCAGTAGCGCAGGGGCCAGAAGTCCTTCTGGGTGTATGTGTGCTGGGGTGAGCCGAGCTGTGTGGAGAAGGCGGTGATGTCGGTGCGGATGATGTACTTTTTGCACATTTTAATGGTCCAGCCGAAGAACACGTCGGGATTCCCGTCGAAGAGCCTGTCCATGCTCTCCTTGCTGAGCGTGCTGTCATACATGTAAACGGCTTTGAGGCCGGGCATGCGGGCGATCAGGGACATCAGTTCGTCCACGTCGCTGTCCTCGAGGGGCATGGTGTCAAAGTCGATGAAGGTGTCCGCGGTCGAGTAGGTCTTTCCGAAGGCCGTCACGTTGAAATCGAAGCGCACGCGATCCTTGTAGGCGTTGACGACGTTCATCATGACCTCGTCCGGGGTGTCCAGGCGCACGGTCTTGATTTGCGGCTGCGTGGAGAGCAGCGCCGCCAGTTCGTCCGCGTCGAAGTCCGGCACGCCGCGCATGTCCGCGTCGATGGTGCGCGCGTCGAACAATTCGCCGTTGAAGCGGAAGCCGATCTCGCTGAGCCCCAGCGATTCCTTGAGGCGCGCGGCCGCCGTGGGCCGGCTTTCGCCCAGCGTCAGCTTCTCCAGGGCGGGGAAGAGGCGCAGTTCGTCCGCCAGGGCGTCGTCCGCAGAGCGGCCGCTCAGGCTGATTTCCGTCGCGCCGGTAGAGACGCTCTGGCCATCCAGCGAAATATTGGCGTCCAGCGAGAGGCCGGGGAACCGGGCCGCCAGCGCGCCGTACTCCTCCGGCGCGAAGGCATAGCCCGTCAGGATGACATGGGTCGATTCAGGCACGCGGGCCAGCGTATCGGCCGCGTCCTCTGGCGAGGCCACGCTGAAGGACAGCGAGGCGCCTTCGCTGATAAAGCCGATGCGGGGGAAGCGCTCCCGCAGCGCGTCCGTCTCCTCCGCCGTCAGCTCCGCGCCGCGCAGATCGACCAGGGTCAGCGCCTCGTGGGATTCAAACACCCGCGCCAGCGCGTCCGCGTCCGGCAAAGGATGGCCGCCCAGCGCCATTTCACGGGTGGTTTCGTCCTTCGCCTCGCAGAGGATGAGGCAGCCCGGCAGGGCCGCGCGCAGTTTGGCGTAGCTCTCGTCGCTAACGGGATTGTCCGTGAGGTCGATGTATTCGCAGCGCTTGAGCGACCGGAGCGGCGACACGTCCTTCAGATCGTTGCCCGATAGCAGCGCCTCGCGCAGGTTGCCGAGCCGCGCGACGCCGCGGGCGCTGGTCAGCCCCCGGTCGCGCAAGTCGATCGCCTGCAGCGAACGGGAATAGGTTTTCCCGCCGATCACCGCCGTCGTCATGAAAAACGCCGCCAGCAGGATGACGGCCAGCGCCAGACAGACGATGAGGATCCGCCTCATCCGCCGCCTGCGCAGCGCGCGCCTGTTTCGCCTCTTTTTCTTTGCCATGCCGCGAGCCTCCTTCATATTCCGATCCCCGATGTGCTTAACCGTCCGTTCCGGAAAGGCGTATACCAAACCATTAAAATGATAGCATATCATCCGGCTGTTTTCAAGGCAGCGCAAGAAAAAAGTGCCCGCCTTCCTGCTGAACAGAAGAAAACGGCATAACCGGCGAAATGCCGGCCATGCCGTTCCTCTTTCAGGGCTTATAATTTCTTGACGCGGGTCGATTTATACGACCTCTCTTCCCGCTTGTTTCCGGCTCATTGGCCGTGCGTGGCCTTGTAATCCTCGATCAGCCGGATCATGTCGCCGAAGTAGTCCTGCATCTGTTCGTCGGTGAAGCCGAAGGTTTCCTTGATGTAGCCCGTCATGAGGTCGTATCGCTCCAGGACGCCTTTGCGCATCTTCGTCCACTGGGCGTCGTAATCCTTGTGGGTCTTGTTCCATCGGGCGAGGTGGCGGTCGATCTCCGGCTCCAGTTCGGTGTAAAGCGCCACCATGCGGCCGAATACCGACTCGGGATTGAAGGTGGATACGAACAGCTCGTTGTAGCGCCGGAGGAATTTATCCTGTATGGCGGGGTTTTTCATCAGCTCCACAAAGAGCGTGTTGTCGGTCTTCTTGCCGGAGCCCGCGCCGGCGGGATCGAGCCAGCGGCGCATGGAGTTGGTGTCGTAGGTGTAGAAGCCCCAGTCCATGTCGAAGAGTATCCAGCGCCATAGGCCGTCCTCGTTGACGCTGCGGTAGCGCTTCACGTTCAGCAGGTCGGTGTTTCCGGTGAAGATCTGGACGATGACGTAGTCCAGGTAATTGTCCACGTCTACGACGGAGGAAATGTGTTCCAGGATCGCGTCGTAATCGGCCTGGGTGAGGGTCTCCTTCTTCGAGCGGGCCGTTGCGCCGCCTTCCTTCTTGATCCAGTCCAGCAGCGCCGCGAAGGAGGCGTTGGAGCCCTGCATCACGTTGTTGTTGCCCTTGATGATGTCGATGTCGTCGGGATCGCTCGTCCAGCCCTCCCATTGGGCGATGGAGTATTTGTTGATGCGCTCGCGCATGTTGTAGTGGCCCCAGTATTCGCCGTTAAGATATACGATGCACATCTCGGCCGCCTGGTACATCACGTCCGTATCGTCGGCCAGAGAGGTCTGCAGCACGTCGCGCACGCGGGTGTAACGGCCGTCCTGGCCGGAGGCGCGCAGCACGAAAGACTGGTATTCAGTGTAGGGCCGGTCGCTGAAAAGGCTGGCGCGGAAGCGGTTGTCGCCATAGGCGCTGCGGGCGATCAGCTTGAAGGACTTCTGGTCCTCCTGGCGGCTGTACTGGCCCTGCAGCTTCAGGCCGCAGCCCTGCGAGAGCATGACCTCGCCGTCGGAAGTGAACACCTCGACGCTGGCTTCCTTCTCCCAGTCCATCCAGAAATTCGCGCCCTGGTTGTTCGCGCCGTAGGGCGATTCCGGCCAGGCGTTGGGGCCCATGACGTAGATGCCCGTGTTGTAATCCCACAGGTTCACGGGGTCTGTGACCAGAGACACCACGCGCATGGTATGCTTTACGCCGAAGAAATAGCTCTGCGTGGCGATCAGGGACGGGATCTCGCTGGCGGAATAGACGCGCGTGCGCAGGATCGTGGTGGCGTTGAGGGTGATCGGGCCGCTGTATAGGGCGGAGTTGGCGTCCGGATCGGAGCAGTCGGTGGTGTAATAGATCGAGCTGCCCCGCGGCGCGGAGAGCGATACGGTCACGGTCTCTCCGTCCGCGAACAGGCCGCCGGACACGCTGAATTCAGCCTCCTGCGCGCGGCCTGTGTAGCCGTAGGTGTTATTGGCCGCGCCGGGCGTGGGTTCCAGGAAATAGCGCATGCCGGAAACGCCGTAGGACCGGCCGTAGGAGATGTTTGAATACTGCCGGTCCACCGCCATGCGGTCGACGATATTACCGTTCGGGTCGCACAGGGTGACGGAATAGCCGCCGTCCGCGCCCAGGGAGAAGCTCGTGTGATAGCTGCCGCCGGACTTGGCGTCCTTCCCGGAGCAGAACACGATCATGTATTCGCCAGCCCCGATGGACGCGCCGCTGGGGAATTGCCACTTGCGGGGACGGCTGGAGCTGTCGGACAGGCCCCAGCCGGAGAGATCCAGCGTGCCGCCCGCGGCGTTGTAGATTTCGATCCAGTCGTAGCCCTCCTTGGAAAGAGAAGTGTCGTTGGTCGACGCCATGATCTCGCTGATATAGAGGTTGCTGCCGTTGACGGCGGTCACGGCCTGATCGATCACGGCCAGGCCGCTTTCGTCGTTGGCATAGCCGGGCGTGGGGGGATAGAGGCCGCTCCAGCCGTTCTTGGTGAGCGACCAGGCCTGGTCCGCCCCGTCGGTCGCCGGCGTCGCGCTGGAAAGGACGCGGCCCTGGGGATTGGAAAGGTATACGCTCTCGCCCCGGCTCAGGCGGAAGGGCGCGTGAAGCTGGCCCGCGCGCTGCTCCACGCCGGAGGCGTAAACGAGGAGATAACCGCCGGCGGGCAGGGTGGTGTCCGGGAAGATGAACTTGTCGGGAGCCGCGTCGTCGTCGGAGAGCATGTAGCCCTTGAGATTGACGGAGCGGGCGGAGGCGTTGTGCAGCTCGATGTAGTCGGAATAGGCGCCGTGGTCGTCCGCGACAGTCGCGCGGTTGCGGATCATGACCTCGCTGACGGTCACGCTTTGCGCGTCGGCTTCGCCTTCGTCCGAGGCGAGGGCGGCATAGCTCTCCCGCGTGTTGGGCAGGCCCGGCGTGTATTCATTGGAAACCGCCCAGCCCTCGCCGATGAAGGCGTAAACCTGGTTGCGCTCCAGCGAAGGAACCTCGAGGACGTCGGCCACGCGGCCCGTCGCGTCGAGCAGGGTCAGCGTGTCGCCGGAGGCCGACAGAGAGAACGGCGCGTGACACACATAGCCGGGGTTGTTCTGGGAACGGCCGCTGGCAAACACCACGGCGCACTCGCCCGGTTCGATGCTCTGGCGTCCGAAGGTGTATACGTCCAGCCTGTCCGAGCCGCGCACCACCATCCACCCCGTCAGGTCGACGGTGCGTTCGCTGTCGTTCACGATTTCAAACCAATCCGAATAGACGCCATAGTCGTCCGCCACGGAGGAGGCGTTGGCCGTCATCACCTCGTTGAAGCTGAGGGGCGAGATGAAGGCGGCGGCCTGCGTGTCCGAACGGCTCGGAAGCAGATACTGCCAGGCGAACGCCAGCGCGGCGCACAGAAGCCCCCCGCCGATTACCTTGACAAGATTGCCCGCGGCGCTCTTTCTTTTGTTCACGAAACGATAGTCCTCCTGAAATGATGCTGAAAAGGAGCCGATTCGCCCGGCTTATTCGACCAGATCCAGCGCCTTGCTGAACAGCTGGGGATCGATCTGCCGGGCCCACTCGAGTATCTGCTCGCCGTACAGCGAAATGATGCCGGCGATGATGCCTGCGAAGAGTACGGTGAGGATCAGGCAGGCGATGGCGAAGGTCTTGCGGGAATGCTTCTTCGCGGCAAACGCCCAGATGATCCACAGGATCAGGTTGACCACGGGGATCATGGAGAGCAGCAGCGTGCCCAGCCAGCCGCCGACGGTCATGTGCCTGCTGTGGTGTTTGTCCTTTTTGGACTTTCTGCTTTCAGACATAATCGCATCCTCCGTTCACTTGTATATATCCTGGATGATTCAGGTATGTTCCCGCTACATATTATATAACAGACGCGGATGTGGCGTCAATATCGCATTCGGGCGGGATGGAACTTCCGTTTTCTGTTTTTGAGCAGATGAACAGCCCGTATTCCTTGGGCAGGCGCAGCGCGCCGTCCGTCATTTTCGCCTCAAACAGCGCCCGGAGCTGTTCGGCGCTCAGCTTTTCGCCGCCGCTGATGCCGGTGAGGGAGAGCACATAGTCGGCCAGGTCGGCCGCGTCCGTCACGCGCAGCGCGTCCTCGCGCGTGACGAGCTCCACGCGCGGAAAGAAGGAGGCCAGCTGCGCCGCGCCGTTCTGCAGGGTGAAGGGCCCGCCGGTCTGCCAGCTTACGCCGTATTCTTCCAGCATTCTGGCGATGTGCCAGTTGTGCCCGTGTTCGCCGAAGGTGGCGCAGTAAAAACGGCCGCCCGGCCTGAGGACGCGCCGGACTTCGCCCAGCGCCTTTTGAAGATCGGGCACGTGGTAGAGCATCATGTTGGCGATGACGATGTCGAAGCAGGCGTCGGGATAGGGGATGGACTGTATGTCGATGCGCTCAAAGCGGATGTTTTTGGGCGCTCCGGTGTTTTGCCGCGCGGCGTCGAGCATGGCCTCGGAGAGATCCGAGAGGATCAGCTCGCCGCCCTCGACGGCGTCCGTATGTCCGCGCCACATGACGGCCGTGCCGCAGCCCAGCTCCAGCAGGCGGCTGCCCCGGGGAATGTCGTATTGGGAGAGAAGCCAATCGCCGAATGGCTGCTTGTTTTCGGAATACTTGTCATGAAGCGATATCCGCGTGTCAAGTCCTGCTGTCCGGGCGTATTGCCCTTTGACGGCCGCGGCGTCGTTGATCTGCGCCATTGAAAAACCTCCCCGGAAAAATGGGCGACGCCTCAGACGACGCTGCCCATGAGAGAATACATATAGGAGAAGAAGCACATCAATGCGATTGAAACGGTCATGACGATGATGTAGTTCCATTTTTTCCGGCTCGCGAGGGCCAGCATGATGTAAAGCGGATACATCGACGTGAGCGTGCGGGGGCCGCTGAGCATCCAGCTGGGCGACATGGTGATCACCAGGTAGAGCCATCCATAGAGCCCTTCGGCCGGGGGAATGGTCGGCGACATGGAGAGAAGGAACAGGGCGCACGCGAAGATGAACACCGCCTGGGGGATCCATGTGCCCAGCTGCCAGGCCAGGCTGCCGCCGTCGAAGGCCAGGCGCACGGAATAGCTCTGTGTGTTCCAGATCGAACCGAGGGACTGGCTCCATTTCGAGGCGAGCACGTTCACGAAGGCGAAGGGCCGGCCGGCGACCACGATATTGACCAAAAGGTAGACGCCCGTGCCCAGCAGCACGCTCAGGCTGATGGCCGTATACATGCCCAGCCGGGCGAAAAAGCGCGAGCGGTTGCGGCGGCGCAGGTCCAGCACGTGGAGGTATTTCATGGACTCCATAAAAATCGGAATGAACGACAATACGCCGATCAGCCGCGTGGCGCAGGAAAGCGCGCCGAAAAGCGCCGCCAGGCCGAAGCGCCTGTTGCGCGCGCAGAGCACGGCCAGAAGCGTCAGCATGAGGAAAAGCGACTCGGCGTAGGGCACCGAGAACACCAGCGACAGCGGCGAGAACATCATCAGCAGCACGGCGCGGCGCGCGGTGAGCTCGCCGTACTGGCTGTTGACGATATGGTAGAGCGCCCAGCCGGCGATCATCAGGCTGACGTTGGACACCAGGAAACCCGCGAAGACATAGTGGCCAAGGCAGAGCGTAGCCACAAACCGGACCAGCAGCGGATAGAGCGGCAGGAAAGACAACAGCTCCGGCCGGTTCGCGGCGTAGCCCAGGCGGGCCAGGTCGATGTAGTTGGCCGCGTCCCAGCGCACCCAGTGGCTGATGGCGGCGGTAAAAAGGCGGTCCAGCGAGCCCGTCAGCACGCTGCCCACCATGGCGGCGGCCAGATTCAGCAGCCGGCTGAACAGCATGACGCACAGTATCCAAACGAGCAGGCGCAGCTGGGTGTGCAGCGCCCATTCATTCCGGCGCAATCGCCGCCTCAGCTGGCGGCTGGCCGGGGAAGCCTCCTCCAGGGCCGGTCCCTGGGGCTCCAGCGCGCGCCGGTCGATCAGGCGGCGCACCAGCGGCCCGAACTCGATGCCGGGCGCGAAGGGCTCGGCGACGAATCGGAGCGCGAGGATGAACAGCGAGCAGATCAGCGTTACGGCCAGCAGCCAGGGAACCAGCGCGGAGAGCAGATTGACAAAAGCGGTCATTTAAGACGCAACTCCGTTTCCCTTGCGATCAATCCGGCCTTTCGCCCGAAACGGCGCGGCGGGATTGGGCCTTTTGTTTTGATGCGGCCGGGCGCGCGTATGGCGCGGCGGCGTCCTGCGGCGCGGCGTAAGGATCCGCGCCGGCGTCCCAGTCATAGGGGTCTTCCCTGCGCGCGGCGGACCTGACGTTTTTGGCCGTCGCGGCGGCGTAGGGGTCGATTTCGTTCGTGGCGAAGGGGTCTTCGTATTCGCTTTCGGGTTTGGTTCTGGGCATGTGGCGCACCGGCTGCACAGGCTCCGCCGGCTGGGGCCGCGCCTCGCGCTTACCCCGGGACGAATCGACCTCCTCGTAAATGATCTGCCGCTTGCGCAGCCACAGCCAGTAGGGCCGCCAGCGGATCATCCAGATCAGCCAGTCGACGACCAGCCCGAGGATGATGAGCGTCAGGGCGATGTTCACCCAGTTGTCCGCAAACCAGTTCAGGAAGCCTCCGCCCATATCCGCCTGGAAGAAATTCCAGACCCAGCCGGTCACGAGGCGCATCCAGCTGAGCAGGATCTCCATGACTTTTTGCGTAAACGTACTGTTTGCCATTTAATTCAGAAACCTTCTTTCAGGGGAGGGAAAACGCCTCAGTTCTGGGCGCTGGCAATCACGACCGTGACGCTCGCTGGGTCGCTCTCCAGATAGAGCTCGCTGTGGCTGTCGCACAGCAGCGTGACGGGCAGGGTGTATTCGCCCGCGGCCAGGCCGGAGACGTCCACGTAGGCCTGGATGTCCTCCGGGGCCACGCTGTTCACGGAGGAATAGGCGCCCGTGGCCCGCACCGTGACGTTTTCACTGGAGAAGGAGACCGTGCGCCCGGCCTGGACGCCGCGCGCCGTGAGCGGCACGCCGGAGAGCGTGGCCGAGGCCTCGATCTCGTCGATGAACACGGTGACGGTCACCTGCTCGCTGGACATGTAGCGGATGTCCTTGAGCTTGTTGAGGGCCGCGACGGTCGAGAAGCTGTTCACGCGGTCCGTCACGTCGACCGGCTCGAAGGACAGCGCGTCCAGTTCGCTCAGGAGCGTCGGGTCGCCGGCTAGGGTGATGACGTCCGGCTGGACCTCGATGGCGCTGATCTGATAGCCCTCCGGCAGCGTGCCGATGGTGGCGGTATCGATGCGGTCGTTGACCGCCAGCTCGATCTTGGGGTAGATTTCAAAATTGACCATGGCCTCGGTGATGGAGGGGCGGGCCTGAGCGCCTGCCACCTCGTTGCCTTCTTCGTCCAGCAGGACCAGCTGCACCGAGCGCGTGTAGGAGGAGGTCATGTCGGTCACATTGATGCGGGCGAGGGCCGAAGCGACTCTGCGCACGATGGAGGCCGGACCGGTTACCGTGACCTGCGTCGGGTTGATGCGGTTGATGTTATACCAGTAGCCGTCGCTTAAGTCGCCGCTGAATTCGGCGTTGACCGGCACGTAGCGCGAGGCCAGGCTTTCGATGACCACTTCAACGCTGCTGGGCGTGATCTGAATCACCTTGCCGTAGGTGGTGACGCCGGTCAGCTCGATTTCCTGCACGCCGGCCTTGCTGACCTGCGAAAGGTCCAGTTCCACATGCACCGTGTCGTTGGTGACGCGGGCGTAGTTGGCCTGGCTGGCCTCCACGCGCACGTGGATGTCGTCCAGTTCGGTGGGATCGGTCAAAAGGGCCAGGTCGCGGCTTTGCAGCACGGTGAGGCCGCTGGTGGTCACGTCCACGTTGGCCAGCGTTTTCACCTGCGTGATGGTGCTGTCCGCGGAGATGATATAGCTCCAAAGCAGCAGCGCCATGAGTACGGAGAGGATCTTCCAGCCCAGGTTATTGCCGATCTTGCGCCAGATCCAGCGCACGGCTTTTTTGAGATATTCAAACGCCTGCCTGCCTTTCATTTGACCTCATCCTCCTTTCTGCCTTTCGCGGGACTCCGGCCAAAGAGATGATGCGGCGCATCCTCGCTGGGCAGAAGCTCCGTGAGGATGCCGCTGAGCGTCTTGGCGTCCAGGTAGCGGGTGAGATGGCCGTCGTGGGCCATGGAGATGGTGCCGGTCTCTTCAGAGACGATCAGCACCGTGGCGTCCGTGCTCTCAGAGATGCCGATGGCGGCGCGGTGACGCGTGCCCAGCTCGCGGCTGATGGAGGAATCCTCGGAAAGCGGCAGGAAGCAGGCCGCCGCGGTGATGCGGCCGTTGCGGATGACGACCGCGCCATCGTGCAGCGGCGTGTTCGGCTCGAAGATGTTCTCGATGAGGCCGCTGGAGATTTCCGCGTCCACCATGGTGCCGCTGGCGATGATGTCCTTCAGGCCCGTGTTGTTTTCTATGACGATCAGCGCGCCGACCTTGCGGCGGGAGAGGTTTGTGAGGGCGTGGACCATTTCCTGTATGTCGTGCTCGGAGGACATGGGGCCGCGCTCGCTGCCGGCGAACATGCCGCCCGATATGTTCCGGCGGCCGATCTGCTCCAGGCCGCGCCGGAGCTCCGGCTGGAACAGCACCACCAGCACGATCACGCCGGTGTTGATCAGCTGGCGGAGGATCCAGTTTGTGGCGCTCAGTTCGAGCAGGTCGCTGACCCAGGTGAGCACGAGGATGACGGCGAGGCCCTTGAGAACAGAATTGGCGCGGGTCTGGCGGACCAGCTTGATGATATAGTAGATCGCCATGGCAACGACCAGCACGTCCAGTATGTTTCTCCAGCTCAGGCTGCCCACCAGGCTGTTCATGAGAACCAAAAACTGCTGCCACAGATAGCTGACCTGTACCATTTGCCGATCCCTCCGTAAACGCTTTCCTCACCTTTTATATTATAATACAAAGAGGCGCTTTTGCGAAAGTCTTTTTCTATTTATTTTAGCGCATTTTCCGCAAACATTTTTCGGCTTCCGTTCAGAGGGGAAGCCATGCAATATATGACGGAAAGGAGCCGGGAAAGGATTCGCGAATCGCTGTTATTTCACAAATGCGGCGCGCTTTTTAAGCAGGCGCGGGGCGGGCGGCCCCGCGCCATGGGAACTTTTTTGGCAGTCAGGCCGCCTTCTCAGAGGCGGCGAGCGCTTCCTCCAGCGCGTCGAGCATGTTTTCGATGAAGATGCCGTAGCCGCGCGTGGGGTCGCTCACGAACACGTGCGTCACCGCGCCGGCGAGCCGGCCGTTCTGCAGGATCGGACTTCCGCTCATGCCCTGCACGATGCCGCCCGTGCGGTCAAGCAGCGCCTGGTCTGTCACCCGCAGCACAAAGCCGCGCTCGGAGGCGGGAGAACCGGTCAGGCGCACGATTTCGCAGTCGTAGGCATGAACGCCGCTGCCATCGAGGGTGGTCAGGAGCTGCGCCGGGCCGGGCTGAACCTCGCCGGAGGACATGATCGCGACGCCGTCCGGGTATAATTCGTTTTGAAGCGGCTCATCCAGCCGGCCGTAAATGCCGCGGGCATTGTTGGCGAGGATGCTGCCCAGCACGGGACTGTCCGGCGTGAACCGCCCGATCAGCTCGCCCGGCTCGCCCTTCCGGCCCGGCCGGATCGCGCTCACAACGCTTTCCATCAGATCGCCCCGCTGCACGGGCAGGATCGTGCCGGTGTCCGCGTCGGTTATGGCGTGGCCGAGCGCGCCGTAACCGCCGTTTTGAGGATCGTAGAAGGTCATGGTGCCGATCCCGGCCGTGCTGTCTCGCACCCACGCGCCCAGGCGGAAACTGCCGCCCGCGTCGCGGACGGGCGCGACGTCCAGCGTCTGCCGCGCGCCATTTCGCTCAAGGGTCAGACTCATGGGACGGCCGGAGGCGACCCGCTCGGTGAGCTGCGCGGTGCTCGTGAGCGGCGCGCCGTCGATGGCCGAGATGATGTCGCCCGCCTTCAGACCCGCCAGGCGCGCCGGGCTGGGGATCGTGCCGCCGGGATCGGACAGGCCGACCACCAGCACGCCGTCGGTCGACAGCGCCACGCCGACCGATTGACCGCCCGGCGCCACCACGCGCGATTCGTCGACGGCGATGTCGACGGTGCGCACCGGCAGAAAGCCCAGCAGCCGCAGCGTGAGGGACGCGCGGCCTTCGCTCTCGCCGGTCAGGCTGAGGCGGGTCGCGTCCGAGAGAGTCTCGCTCAGGCTGGAGACCACCGGCTGATCCTGGCTGACGGCGGCGGTCATGGGCCAGGCGAAGCTCATGCGCGCGGTGGAGCCTTCCGATATGCGGATGGTTTCCGGCAGCGCGCTGAGCTGCCGGACGGGCTCGGAGGAGAGCAGCAGCGCCGCGAACGCCGCGAGCAGGCAGCCGAGCGCCTTCTTTTGTAAATCACGGGGCTTTTCCATTTTCATTCAGATCCTTCCTGCGCCTTTTTCGCCCCTTTAGAATGCCGCCGCGCGCCGGACGCTATCCTGCCAGTTGACGCCAGCGGAAAACAGGGCGCAAATATGATATTTTACAGCTGTTTTCATTTAGATGGTTTCATCCGGGCCGAGAGTATGCTATAATATATAAGGCGTTGTATGCCCATGCGGTCATCAACGCGCAAAAATGATTGTTTTTCATAAAGGAGGCTGACCATGACGGACAGCCATGCGTATAACGGCCGGCGCATCGTGCTCGCTTCGGGATCGCCCCGGCGGCGCGAGCTGCTCGCGGCCATGGGCTATGAGTTTACGCTCTGTACGCCCGATGTGGACGAACGCATCGACGGAGAACCGCGGGATCAGGTGCGCGCGCTGGCGCGGCGCAAGGCGGACGCGGCCTGCGCGCTCTGCCCGGATTCGATCGTCATCGCGGCGGACACGCTGGTGGCGCTGGACGGCCGCGCGCTGGGCAAACCCCGCGACGACGCGGACGCCGCGGCCATGCTGCGCGCGCTTTCCGGCCGGACCCACGACGTGTTCACCGGCCTGTGCGTGACGGACACCGCCACAGGCCGGCGCGCGCTGTGCGTGGAGGGCACCGCGGTGCGCTTCCGCCCGCTCACGGAGGCGGAAATCGCCGCCTATGTCGCCACGGGCGAGCCCCGCGACAAGGCGGGCGCCTATGCCATCCAGGGCGGCGCGGCCGCGTTCGTCGAAAGCTGCGACGGCTCCTACACAAACGTGATCGGCCTGCCGACGGAGCGGCTCAGGACGATCCTTGACGACATGCTGGGCTGAGAAAGCCGGAGGATACATATGCCGATATTTGGAACGGAAGGAATCGGAATCGACATAGGCACCACGCAGACCTCGATCTTCCTCAATTCAGAGGACGAAGTGGCGCTGCGGGAGCCGACGAGCGTGCTGGTCAACGGGGAAAACATGCAGGAGGTGCTGGCCGTGGGCCAGGAGGCCCGCGCCATGCTGGGCCGCACGGCCCGCGAACTGGAGCTCATTTCGCCCGTGCAGCTGGGCGCTGTGGCCGACGTGGACATGACGGCGCTGCTCATGGTGGCGCTGGCCGAAAAGGCCACGGGGCGCAAGAGGCCGATGGAAAAAGCGACGCTGGTGGCGGGCCTGTCCGGCGGCGCGACAAAGGTCGAACGGGCGGCGTTGTTCCAGGCGATGAACGCCACCGGCGCGAAGCGCGTCGCGGCGCTGCGCACGCCGGTCGCCGCGGCCATCGGCGCGGATCTGGACATCAGCAAGCCGCGGGGCACGATGATCGTTTCGCTGGGCGGGGGATGCACCGAAATCGCCGTGCTGAGCATGAACAGCATCGTGGCGCTGCGCAAGATATTTTTCGGCGGCCAGGATCTGGACGAGGCCATCGTGCGCTGGTTCTGGCGCAAAAAAAAGGTGGTCATCGGCATGCGCACGGCCGAGCAGCTCAAGCGCGAAGTCGGCACGGTCTGCGAAGAGGACGCGGGCGAGGACGAGGAGCCGGTGCTCCTCAAAGGAAAAAACGCGCTGACCGGCGCGCCCGCCTCCGTTCAGGTTTCACCGCGCGACATCATGCAGGCGCTGGACGAGCCGGTTCAGCGCATCGTTGACGCTCTGCGCAACGCCCTGTACAACACGCCGCCGGAGCTGTCGGCGGACATCAGAGACAGGGGCCTGTTTATAACGGGCGGCGGCGCGCTGCTGAACGGGCTCGACCGCCGGCTGGCCAGGGAGACGGGGCTGACCATTCACATGAGCCGCCATCCGCAGGACGACGCGGTCATCGGCCTCGGCGCGGCCGCGGCCAACGACCGCCTGCTGAGCGCCCTCATCCGCGCCAGCGCCGCCGAAGCCACCGGCGATTAAAAAAATTGGAATTCATTTCACAGGGAGACAACTATGGCAAACAAGACGAAGCCCGGGAAAACCGCGGCGGCCGCGAAAAAAGCGCCTTCGGCGGGCCGGGTCGGGAAGGGCGGAAAGAAGAACCAGCGCGTCCGTGTGGGAAGCATAGTGTTCGGCGTGTTGGTCGGCCTGGCGGCCGTCGCCATCGCCTTCTTCATTTACGTCAAGGTGCAGGGCGAGATCTCGCTGCCGGAGAACGCGGTCGGTTCTTTGGTTTCGCCGGTGCAGAGCGCGGTTTCAAACGTGACGGGCTGGGTGCGCAACAAGGTAGGCGACCTGGTTGATACGGGCCGACTGCGCAGCGAATACGAACAGCTTCAAATTGAAAACATGCAGCTGCAATACCAGGTTTCGCAGTTGCAGGAGGAAGCCCAGGCCTACGAGCGGCTCGCCGCGCTGATGGGCGCCCAGAGCCGATACAACACGCTCGATCCCATCTATGCCAAGGTCATCGCCAAATCGGCCGGGCGCTGGTTCGACATGTTCTCCATCAACCGCGGCACGCTGTCCGGCGTCGACCGAGGCATGGCCGTCATCAGCGCGGACGGGCTGGCGGGCCGCGTATACGAGGCGGGCCTTAACTACGCCAAGGTGGTCTGCATCATCAACGCGGACAGCGCCGTGGCCTGCCTGATTGAACGCACGCGCGATAACGGCATACTGCGCGGCCAGCTGAGCGCCGCCTCGGACGACGACTCCTGCCGCATGTACTATGTGCCCTCTGTCAACGACATCATACCGGGCGATTCCGTGGTGTCCTCGGGTCTGGACGGCGTGTATCCCAAGGGATTGGTCATCGGCACGGTCACGGAAGTCAGCCGCCAGTCGGACACCTCCGACCAGTATCTGGTCGTGAAGCCGGCGACGGATTTCCAGCACCTGGAGGAGGTGCTGGTGCTTCAGACGGTCATCGAGACCGACTCCGACGGCCGCGCGGCCGTGCCCACGGCGACGCCCGTGCCCACGCTGACGCCCGATCCCAACGCCACCCCGCAGCCCAGCGGCGCGAAGGCCACCGCGAACGCGCCGAACAACTGGGCTTATCCCACCTCCACGCCCGATCCCTCCGCGACCCGCGCGCCGGTCATACTGAACGACCTGATCGAGGATATCTGGGCCAACTCGTAAAAACCCGGTGAGGAACGAAAAGATATGATCCGAAGAATACTGCCGTTTGCGCTCATCGCGGCGTTTTTCCTCCTGGACAGCGCCGTCCTGCCCGCGCTCACGAACGCCTGGTTCCTGCCCGTATTCGGCATGGCGCTGGTTCACTGCCTGGGGCTGCTCCTGGGCCGGGCGCGGGGCTTGCTCTACGGCATGATCATGGGGCTTTTGATGGACATCACCGTGAGCACGCCGCTGGGCCTCATGACGCTGATCGACGCGCTGCTGGGTTACGCCGGCGGCTGGTTCGGCCGCATGCTGTGGCGCACAAAGCTCGCGCCGCTGATCTCCGGCGCGGTGTGCTTCGCGCTGTACGAGTTCGTCATGGACGTCTATGTGATCTTCATGGCGACGCAATACGACTCAGGTCTGTTTTTGCGTTCGCTGGCGCGCGTGCCGATCTACATGGCGCTGGTGTGGGTGGGCGAACTGACGCTCGACAAGCTGCTCAAGCCCAACCGCTCCCGCTTCGCTCCGCGCTGACAATCGAAATGAAAACAACGATCCGAAACCCGCTCGGAAAGGGGTGAAGAAGAAATGAAGCCGACACGGTTTCGCATGGCGCTTCTGGCGCTGATCATAATCGCGCTGTTCGCCGCCATGGGCGTGAAGCTGGGTTCCATGCAGCTCGTCGCCCATGACGAATACACGGCGCTGGCCGAGGCCCGCTCGACCAAGACATATTATCTGTACGGCAACCGCGGCACGATTTACGACGCCAACATGATCCCGCTGGCTTACGACCGAGGCTGCTACAACGTGACCTTCTACCGCGACCCGACCCAGTCCTCCGCGAAGGCGCGCGCCCAGTACACCCAGTCCATCATCCGGGCCATTGAAATCATCGAGAAGAACGGCAAGGAGGTCAATCTGGAGTTCTGGCTGGAGCGCGACGAGAACGGCGACTGGCAGTTTAACACCGGCGCGACGACCGAGGCGGCCAACAAGACGCGCATCAGCCAGTGGCGCAGCAACTTCTTCCTCACAAAGACGCCGGTCGAGGATCTCTTCAAGAGGCTGTGCGAGAACTACGCCGTGCCGGATTCGCTCACGGAAGAACAGAAGATCCGCGTGCTGAGCGTGTGGCAGCTGCAGCGCATGAACAACTATACCGGCTCCCCGGTGATCATCGCCGAGGACGTGGGCTACGAGTGCGTCTGCCAGATCGAGGCGGAATCGACTGACCTGATGGGCATCGAGATCGCCGAGGGCTCCACCCGCGTGTATCCCCAGAAGACGCTCGCCGCCCACGATATCGGCTATGTTTCCAAAATCACCACGGCCGGCACCATGGAGATGTACCAGGAGCGCGGCTATCCCCGAAACGCGCTGGTCGGTTCCAGCGGCATCGAGGCCTCGCTGGAGGACCAGCTCTCCCAGTACGTGAGCTACCGCCAGGGCAAGCGCGTGGTCGAGATCAACCGAAACGGCAAAACCATCCGCGAGCTGTCCTACGAGGCGCCCGTGGACGGCTCGAGCGTCATCCTCACGCTGGACTCCCGCGTCCAGTCGGTGGCGGAGGAATGGCTGCAGAAGACCATCGAGGAGATCCACGCCGAACAGGAAGTCCTCATCGAGACCGAGGGCTGGCGGGAGAAATACGCGGAAGTGCTGACCCAGTATGAGGAGAGCGAGCGCGAGATAAAGCTGGCGGAGACCGGCGCGCTGGTGGCCATGGAGGTCAACACGGGCCGCGTGATCGCGCTGGCCAGCGCGCCGGGATTTGACCTGAGCATGTTCGAGGGCGAGCTTGACAGGGAATACTGGAACCAGCTGGTCACGGACGACCGAAATCCCATGTATAACCGCGCCATCTACTCCCGAGACGCGCCCGGCTCCACCTTCAAGATGGTCACGGCGCTGGGCGCGCTGATGGAAGGCGCGCTCACGCTGGACGAGCGCATTTCCGACGGCGGCTATTACAACAACGGCATCGACACCTCCCGCAAGGGCTGGCGCTGCTGGATCGACCTGAAGCAGACCTGGAAGCACTCCAACCAGACCATCGTCGAGGCGCTGGAGCATTCCTGCAACTACTTCTTTTATACCATCAGCCACCGGATGGGCATCGACGCGCTGAACAAATGGGCGGCGCAGCTGGGCCTCACCTCGAAGACGGGCATCGAGCTGAACAACGAGACCACGCCCTATGTGGGCAGCCAGAAGAAGCTCTACGACGCCGACCGCTCGCCCTACGACCAGTACACCGACAAGCCCCGCCTGGCCTACGAGGGCATCTTGGCGTCCTTCCGCAAGATCGCGGCCGACCGCGGCACGGTGTACGACGAGGACAAGATGGAAAAGGCGGCGCTGGAGATCATGGCCCTGGCCGACAGCGACCTGCCCAAGGATAACTGGACTAGCAAGATCTACGAGATCCTGCAGGCCGACCTGAACATTGACCGCACCTACATCGCGCGGCACCTGCTCGGTAACGAATTCTACTATCTCATCAACGAGCTGCGCTGGACGCCGGCGGAAACCATCATGGCGGGCATCGGCCAGTCCATCACCCAGGTGACGCCCATCTCCATGGCGCGCTACGTGGCGGCCATCGCCAACGGCGGCACGGTGTACAACGCGCAGATCGTGGACAAGATCGTCTCCGCCACGGGAGAGATCGTGCTGGAAAAGAAGCCGGTCGTGGCGAACATCATAGAGGGCGGCGAAGTCTACTTCGACGCCATCCGGCGGGGGATGGAAGACGTGTCGAGCGGCGAGGAAGGTACCGCTACGCAGTACTTCGCCGGCGCGAAATACATGCCCGCCGCCAAGACGGGCACCTCCCAGAGAACGCTGCTGGACGTGGAGAACAACGCATGGATCGTGGTTTACGCCCCGATCGAGAACCCCCAGATCGCCGTGGCGGTCTACATCCAGAATGGCTACGCTGGCTCCCGCGCCGCCAAAGCGGCCTGGCACGTGACCGACGCGTATCTGGATTTCATGAAGGAAAGGCAATCGACCAACGCCCCCAGCGAAAACACGCTGGCAGACTGACGGGAGGCCTTGCTGTGAACGAAGCGCTGTTGATAACCTCGGGAAAGGGCGGCGTGGGCAAATCCACGCTGGCGGTGAACCTGGCCGCGACGCTGGCTCTGATGGGTCACGCCGTCGTGCTGGTGGACGCCGACACGGGCCTGAGGAGCCTCGACATGATGCTGGGGCTGGAAAACGATGTGGTCTACGATCTGACCGACGTGGCCGAGGGCGTCTGCAAACTGCGCCAGGCGATCGTGCCTGTTCCCTCGGTGTTGGGGCTTCGCATGGTGGCCGCCTCCGCCCTGCGCGACACGGGCTCCGTCTCGCGCGGGAAGATGCGTGAGATCATTGGGGAGCTTAAGGAGCGCTTCTACGTTGTCATCGACTGCCCGGCCGGCGTGGACGAGGGCTTCCGCATCGCCGCCTCCGGCGCGGAGCGGGCGATCATCGTGACGCAAAACGACCCCGTGTGCGCGCGGGACGCGGAGCGGGTGAAGGGCCTGCTGGAGCGGGCCGGTGTGACGGACGTGATGCTGGTGGTCAACCACGCGCGGCGGGAGCGCCTGAAAAGGGGCGAAACCTCCGCCTGCGAGCGGCTTGCCGAGCGGCTGGATCTGCCGCTGTTGGGCGTTATCGGCGAGAACGACGCCTTCCGGATAGCCGCGCAGAAGGGCTGTCCGCTCGTGCTGAAGGACAAAGAGACGGAACAGACTTTCGAGGCAATCGCCCGCCGCCTGCAGGGCGAGTCGCTGCCCTTGAAGCCTCTGGGCAGGCTGACGTTATGGCAGTGGCTGAAGAAGGATTACAGGGACGACTGAGATGGATATACTTTTAAGAAACCGAAAGAAGCGGCAGCAGGCGCAGTCCGAGAAGGGGCGCCTGTCGGCGTTCCTGCAGCAGATGCAGAAATCCCGCTACCAGAAGGGCCTCATGCGCCATTTCGAGTGGCCGCTGGTCATCATGGTACTGGTCATGTCGCTGTGGGGCGTGGTGACGATCTTCGCCGCCACGGCCAGTCCGGTCGAGGAAGGCGTCGCCGTGAGCTTCTTCGAGCGGATGCGCGGCCAGTCGATCTATTATCCCAGGCTGCAGCTTATTTGGATCGTGGTGGGCATGGGCGTCCTGGCGGGCACGGTGTTCTTCGATTACCGCCTGTTCGGCGAAGTGAAGGACGTGTTCTACTGGGGCAACGTCATTCTTCTGCTGCTTGTCAAATTCACCACGGAGGTGGGCCGCGGTTCGGCCAACATGTTTTTCCAGTGGGGCTCGGGCCGAACCTTCCAGCCCGCGGAATTCGGCAAGATCGCCATCATCATCGCGCTGGCGAAGGTGTTCGCCGAGCGCGACCATCCCATCGAGACGGTCAGCGAGCTGTTCCGCATGAGCTGCTACGTGGGCCTGCCGCTGATGCTGATCGTGATCCAGCCGGACGTGGGCACGGCGCTGGTTTACGTGGCCATCTACGCGGTCATGATCTTCGCCTCCGGCACAAATTACAAGCTGATCGTAGGCGTCATCTGCATCGCCGTGATCCTGCTGGTGCCGGCCTGGTATGTGCTCACGTTCTCGGATAATTTCCGCGTGGACCGCATTCAGGTGTGGCTCGACCCGAACTATGCCATCAACGACGCCGGCA
Source organism: Clostridia bacterium (assembly GCA_017527065.1). GTDB lineage: Bacteria > Bacillota > Clostridia > Christensenellales > Aristaeellaceae > Firm-10. The sequence continues at coordinate 9,833 of JAFXQO010000042.1, read as the reverse complement.
TGCAGACCTATAACGCGCGCCTGGCGCTGGGCTCGGGCGGGCTGTGGGGCAAGGGGCTGTTCGCGGTGGGCAACTTCGCCGCGCTGAACTACATCCCCGACGACCACACCGACTTCATTTTCGCCATCGTCTGCGAGACCTTCGGCTTCGTCGGAGGCGGGCTGATGATCGCGCTTTTCCTGGCGATGATGATCCGCATGCTGATACTCTCCCGCCAGGCGGAGGACGCCTTCGGCAGCTATCTCATCATCGGCGTGCTGGCGATGCTGTTCTTCCACATATTCGAGAACATCTCCATGGTGATCGGCCTGATGCCGGTCACGGGCATCCCCTTGCCCTTTGTGAGCTACGGCGGATCAAGCTATCTCACGAACATCATCGGCGTCGGCCTGGTCGTCAACGTGACCATGCGCAGCCGCGCCGGCGTGGCCAGGCAGCCCCGACCCACCATTCATCCGAAGAAGCTGATACGCGAATAGCCGAACACAATAAAGGAGCCGCTCCGCGCGCTGACCGCGGGGCGGCTCCTGTTGTATTCGGACCGGAGCGGGCATAGGATGAAGGGAACAGGGGGTGTTGCCATGCAGAACAGTCGCTTGAAGATCCATACGTCCGCGCGGCCGGCCGCCCAGGGCGCTCCGGCGGGAAAAACGACGCGTCCCGGAAGAGCGCGCGGCGCGTCCGCCGCGCTCACCGTCGGCGAAAGGCTCATCCGAAACACGGCCATCGCGGGCGCGGCGCTCCTGTGCGTGCTGGCGATGCGCAACATCGACGCGCCCTGGAGCGCCGCCGCCGTGAACGGCATCCGCCAGGCGGTGACCATGCGCGTGGACTGGGACGAATCCATCGGACGTCTCAGCTTCGTGCGGGCGCTGATGCCGGAAACAGCGCTGGTGTCCCTCAGCCTGGACGAGGGCGACATGATGCTCAGGCCGGTCGAGGGGCAAGTGACCCATAGCTATTCGCCGGAGCAGCCGTGGCTTGAGTTCGCCTGCCCGGCGAAGGCGCAGGTAGTGGCTGCGGCGGGCGGCCGGGTGACGGCGTCGGCGCAGGGCATGAGCGGAGACTGGCTGGTGCTGATCGAGCACGAGGGCGGCGCGGAGACGCTGTACGGCTATCTCGCGGGCGCGCAGGTCGACGCGGGCCAGCAGGTGTCCGCGGGCGAGGTGATCGGCAGCGCTGCCGACGCCCCGGAAGCGCGCGTCTATTTTGAACTGCGCGAAAACGACCGCGCCGCCGACCCCACGGGGCGGCTCCGCTGAGATGCGCCTTGGGCAAATCGGCGGCGCGACGGTCAGGCTCAACCCGTTGGCGCTGCCCATGATGGGGCTGGCAATATGGCTGGGCAGCGGACAGGCGCTGGTGATACTGAGCGTATCCGCGCTGCTGCACGAGCTGGGGCACGCGCTGGCAGCCCGGCTGTTGAGGGTGCGGGTGATCGAACTGGAGCTGATGCCGGTGGGCGGCGCGGCCCGGCTTGACAACGTGTGGAAACTGCGGCCCGGCCAGCTGATCGGCGTGGCGCTGGCCGGGCCGGTTGTGAATCTGGCGATCGCGCTGGTTTGCCGGGCGCTGCCGCCCGGTCCGTGGGACTGGGCCGCGGCGCAGGCGGCGCGCCAGAACGCGGCGCTGATGCTTTTCAACCTCCTGCCGGCGCTTCCGCTGGACGGCGGGCGGATACTCTCGGGGCTTCTGGCGCGGCGCATGCCGCCAGCCGCGGCGGCGCGTGTGGGCGTCAGGCTGGGGTTCGCGACGGCGGGCGCGCTGCTGCTGCTGGCGGCGCGCAGTCTCGCGCGCGGGCGGCTGAATCTGTCCCCGCTGATCGCGGCGCTCTTCATGATCCTCTCGGCCCAGTCTGAGCTGCAGAGCGCCGGCAGCGCGGCGCTGGCCAGCCTCATGGAACGGCGGGAGGAACTGCGGCGGGAGCAGGTGCTTCCCGCGCGGCTGTTCGCCGTGACGCCGGAGACTGAGTTAAACAGCCTCCTCCCCGTGCTGAGGCCGCGCCAGGCGCATCTGTTTCTCTGCCTGGACGGGGAAGGACAGCGCTTCGTCTCGGAGGAGGCGGTGTGGCGCGCGCTTCTTGAGGGCGGAAAGGAGACGGTCGGCGACGTGGCGCGCTTCGGTCAGTAGGAGAAGCCGCTGTCCTCGCCGATGGGCTTCTCGAGGAGTTCGGGATGCGCGAAGATGTGCTTGATGAGGCGCAGGCTGCGGGCGAAGTAGAAGCCGTCGGCGATGCGCTCGTCGAGCGTCGCGCCGATGTCCACCAGGTCGCGCACCTGCTTCGTGCCATCCGGCATGAGCACCTCGGCCTTGTGCAGCGTGCCGATGGTGATCATGACGCTGTTGGTGCCGTAGTTGTTCAGGTGGTGGTACACGGCGGGACACTTGATGCTGCCCAGGTTGCTGGCGAGTATTGTGGTGTAGTTCGGGTCGCCCTCGGTCAGCGCCTTCGGATTGACGCCCCAGAAATCGAGCCAGCGGATGATGCGGATGGCGACGATGAGGACGAAGCGCGGCAGCGCGGCGAAGCCGTCCAGCAGCGCGTCCACGCCGCCGGTGGCGTGTTCGCTCCGGCGCGTCTCCCTCACGTCGCCCACGATCTTCCGGCTGATGGAATCCAGCGTGTCTTCGTCCCTGGGCTTGAGCACCATCAGCGATTCCTCGGCCCCGTCGGCGAAACGGCGCTTGACCACGAAGCTGATGCTGATCTCGTTTCGCTCGTACATCCGATAGCCCTGTATGAAGCGGTTCATCAGCGGCCGCTCCTTCACCATGCGGGCCATGCCCGCGACCGCGCAGTGGAAGAGCGTCGTCTTGTAATCGGGGTGTTCCGCGTTGCGACGCTCGAGATAGGCCATGAGTTCCGTGGCGTCGATGGTGTCGTTCAGGTAGACTTCGCAGTCTGTGCGCTTGGGCAGCAGGTATCCCATCACGGTCTGCAGGCCCGGCGCCTTGACCCAGCGGCCGTCGCGGCGGTCGCCCCATTTCCTTTTCGGCTTTGTTTCAGCGTTTCCCATGGATATTTCTCCTTCGCAAGCGTTATATCGCAATCGTCTCGCCCCGCCCAAGCGTGCGGCAGGGAATGCCGTAGCGCCGCGCGATCAGCGCCTCGAACGCCGCCGTGTCGACGGTCGCCGTCAACGGCGGGAAGCTGTCGTCGAAGTGGTCGAGCAGCACGGCCTTCGGCTGAAGCCGCGCCACGAGGGTCTCGCCGAGCCGGGCCGGGTCGCTGCGGCCCTGGAAGGGCAGGACCAGCGCGTCCGCGCCGGCGGGGTATTCGGTCGCGCCGTCCAGGCCCATGCTGCCCATGATCTCAAGCCGCTTTCCGTCCGCGCGGAGCTCATAGAACACGGTTTCGCCGTTTTCGGGATAGATGCGGTTCCAGTAAAGCAGGCGCAGCGCGTGCAGGGCGTTTTTCCATACGCGCGGCGCGCAGGCCGTGCGCGCGATGAGCGCGGCGTCAAAGCGGCAGTGCCGCCCCTGATACGCGCGGATCGTGAGCGCGCCCAGCCGGATCTCGTCGCCCGGCGCGAGGCGGTGAAGCCGCTCCGCCGGGACGCCGCGCCGCGCCAGCGTGCGGCAGGGCGTGTCTGTGGCGTAAATGGGAACGGTGCCCCGCGCGTACAGCGCGGGAATCTGCATGATATGGTCGAAATGGCCATGCGTCGCGAAAACGGCCTTCGCCGCCCGGAAGGCGGCGGCCGAGGCGGCGTCCGGTTCCGGATGCGCCGCGCCGGCCGGAATGCCCGTGAAGGGATCGAAGGCGACGGTCTCTTCGCCCGCCTCGACCAGCAGCGCCGCGTTGCCGTGCCAGGTCAGCTTCATGCGCTCTTTCGCGCCTCCTCCTCTTCGAGCAGCCGGTAGGCCACCTTGCCGACGAGCGTCTTGGGAAGCTCCGTCCGGAATTCGATCTCCCGCGGCAGGGCGTATTTGGCGATGCGCAGACTCAGCTGGTCCATGATGCGCGTCTTGAGCGCCTCGCCCGGCTGCGCGCCTTCGGCGGGCACGATGAACGCCTTCACGCGCTGCATCCGGCGCGGATCCTTCACGCCGATGACGCAGCTGTACGCCACTTCGGGGAAGCCGTCGATGACGTTTTCCAGCTGGGCGGGGTACACGTTGTAGCCGTTGGTCACGATCAGGCGCTTGAGCCGCTGGCGGAAATAGACGAAGCCGTCCGCGTCCATGACGCCCAGATCGCCCGTGTAGAGCCAGAGGTCGCCATCGGGCAGGCGGCGCAGCGTCTTGGCGGTTTCCTCAGGCTGTTTGAGGTAACCCAGCATCAGCGAAGGGCCCTTGATGATGATCTCGCCTTCCTGGCCGGGCGGCAGGAGCTCCGCCGTGCCGGGCCGGACGATGCGATAGACCGTGTCGGGGAAGGGGAGGCCGATGCTGCCTTCCCGGTACTCGTTTTTCGGGGTGAGGCAGCTCGCGGTCACACATTCGGTGAGGCCGTAACCTTCGCGCACCTGGATGGTCGCGCCGTGTTCCTTCAAAAACGCGTCGATCTTGTGCTTCAGCGGCGTCGAGAGCGAATCGCCGCCGCAGAACATGCCCAGCAGGAAGCTCATGTCCAGCCCGTCGAGCTGGGGCATGTGCAACAGCGCCTCGAAGATCGTGGGCACGCCGGCGATGAAATTCGGCTTCTTGCGCCGAAGCATCGAAGCATAGCTCTTGCTGGTAAAGGTGGGCATCAGCACGCAGCACGCGCCGTGGATGAGCACCGTGTGCAGGTTGATGCCCAGGCCGAAACCGTGGAAAAGCGGCATGCAGCTGAGCATTTTTAAGCCTGTGCGGAATTCTTCGTCGATGGCCTCCCGCGCCTGCAGGGCGCAGGCGTTGAAGGCGAGGTCGGAGAGGCAGATGCCCTTGGGCAGGCTGGTCGTGCCACCGCTGTAGAGGATGACGGCGGTGCGATGGGGATCGAACGAGGGCTCGGGCAGCGCGGCCGGCGCGTCGCCGCGCTTCAAAAACGCTGACCAGAGCATATGCGGCGGCTGTGGGAAGCGCAGGTAATCCTTGCCCTTCCTGAGCAGGTAGATAGGCGCGAGGTAGAAGGGAAGCTCGTCCTGCATGCGGCAGGTGAGGATCGTCACGGGATGGCGGACGGCCTTCAGCGCCGCTTCGACCTTCTCGTAGAACAGGTCGACCGTCAGGATGATGCGGCTCTCGGAAATGTTGAGGTAGTCCGCAATTTCCGCCTGCGCGGAGAGCGGATGCACCATGTTGGCGATCGCGCCGATGCGGTTCAGAGCGTAGAAGCAGTCAAGCGCCTGCGGCGTGTTCGGCATGCAGATGGTCACGGCGTCGCCCATGCGCACGCCGGACGACCAAAACGCCCGCGCCGCGCGTTCGATGCGCCGGAGAAAGCGGCTGTAGCTGGTCTTGCGGTCGTAAAATTCATAGGCGGGCTCGTTCGGGTACTGGCGCGCGGCGCGCTCCACGAGCTGAAACATGGTCTTCTCGGGGTAGTCGAGGTGGATGATCGGTCGGTGCTGCAGGGACGTTTCCATCAAATCATCCTTCTTTGAAATGATAGCATGATTATACCACGCGCATGCGTCTTTGTCATGAAGAAAATGGCAATCCCGGCAGAAAGTTGTATATACGCGCCGAAATATGTGGCGTTACAGGAGGAAATGGTGTAGAATAGGGAACAGGAACAGGGATAAAAGGACACGGCGGCAGGAGGGACGCAAAGATGAGATACTTTGAACAGTACGGACATGAACTGATCTGGCGCGGCGGCGGCGAGACGCTTTCCATAATGCCCTGGGGCGAGGACAGCCTGCGCGTGCGCTCGGCGATGATGGGAGAGGTGCGCGACGACCGCTTCGCGCTGCTGGAAAGCGGGCCTTCGCCGGACTGCGAAATCGAACTGGACGACTGCGCGGCCCGCATCCGCAACGGCAAGCTGACCGCCGCGGTGGAAATGGACGGCTGGCACAAATACGCGCGGATCACATTCACGAACCAGCGCGGCGAGGTTCTGCTGCGGGAGACCGCCCCGGCGAACGCCCTGGCCCTCAAGAGCCGCAAATTCGAGCCCTACCTGGGCGGCGACTACATGCTGACCGCCACCTTCGACGGGCAGGACGGCGAGCGCATCTACGGCATGGGCCAGTACCAGGAGGAGATCCTCGACTGGAAGGGCTGCACGCTGGAGCTGGCGCACCGCAATTCGCAGGCGAGCGTCCCGTTTTACATTTCCAGCCGCGGCTACGGCTTCCTCTGGCACAATCCGGCCATCGGCTCGGTGAGCTTCGGCCTGAACCGCACCACCTGGCGCGCGGAATCCACAAAGCAGCTGGATTACTGGATCACAGCGGGCGACACCCCGGCGGAGATCAGCCGCAATTACGCCCGCGCCACCGGCTTCGCGCCGATGATGCCGGAATACGGACTGGGCTTCTGGCAGTGCAAGCTGCGCTACTGGAACCAGGAGCAGCTGCTGGAGGTGGCGCGCGAGTACAAGCGGCGCGGCCTCAAGATCGACGTGATCGTGTGCGACTTCTTCCACTGGCCGAAGATGGGCGACTACCGGTTCGATCCGGAGTTCTTTCCCGATCCGGCGGCGATGGTGCGCGAGCTGAACGACATGGGCGTCCAGCTGATGGTGAGCATTTGGCCCCAGGTGGCGCTCACGAGCGAGAACTACGAGGAAATGAAGCAGCAGGGCCTGCTGGTCCGCGCGGAATACGGCGAGCAGATCGGCATGCGCTTTGTGGAAGACAGCATGTTCTACGACGCCACCAACCCCCGCGCGCGGCGCTATGTCTGGGAAAAGGTGAAAAAGAACTACTTCGACGCGGGCGTTCGCGTTTTCTGGCTGGACGAGGCCGAGCCGGAATACGGTACCTATGAGTTCAAAAACTACCGCTATTACCTGGGCAGCAACCAGCAGATTGGCAACATCTATCCGCAGATGTATTCGTGCGGGTTTTACGAGGGCATGCTGGAGGCCGGCGTGGAGAACCCGGTCAACCTGGTGCGCTGCGCCTGGGCGGGGAGCCAGCGCTACGGCGCGCTGGTGTGGTCCGGCGACATCATGAGCCGCTGGGAGGACTTCCGCCGGCAAATCTGCGCCGGATTGAGCATGGGCTGCGCGGGCATTCCCTGGTGGACCACCGACATCGGCGGCTTCCACGGCGGCCAGATTGACGACCCGGCCTTCCGCGAGCTGCTGGTGCGCTGGTTCCAATGGGGCTGCTATTGCCCGGTCATGCGGCTGCACGGCGACCGCAGGCCCGGTGAGCCCGTGCTGCGCAAAGACGGCAGCGCGTCGCTCTCGTCGGGCGGCGACAACGAGGTGTGGTCTTTCGGCGAGGAAGCGTATCCTATCCTGACGAAGTACATGGCGCGCCGGGAGGAACTGCGGCCCTATGTGCGCCGGCTGATGCGCGAAGCCCATGAAAGCGGCGCGCCGCTCATGCGGGCCATGTTCTACGAATTCCCGGAGAACGAAGGCTGCGCCGAACTGAAGGATCAGTATATGTTCGGCAGCCGCTACCTGGTCGCGCCCGTGCTGTATCCGGGCGAGCGGACGCGGCTCGTGTATCTGCCCGACGGCGCCTGGCGCGACGTGGATACCGGCGCGGTATACGTCGGCGGAGAGACGATCAGGGTTGATGCGCCGCTGGAGCGGATCCCTGTCTTTGAACGCATGGGAGAATAGGGGAGAATGAAAGGCGCCGCCGCAGTTTTTCCTTCTGCGGCAGCGCCTTTTTCAGTGCCGGTGGTGGGACTCGAACCCACACGCCCTCTCGAGCAACAGATTTTGAGTCTGCATCGTCTGCCATTCCGACACACCGGCATGGGGGAGACATGATCTCCCGCAACAAATGTAATGTTAGCATATTTCTCCAGGCCCGTCAAGGCAGGAAGCGGGTTTCATTGAAATTTTTCCCGCCGCAAGGAAAAATAACACGCATCGCCTTGCATAATTACACGCCATACTGTATAATTGGACCATTATTTCGCATAAGACACGCTGATTTCACGCACAGGAGGATGCCGTCATGACGCTCAAAGGCCGGAACTTCTTAACGCTGCTCGACTTCACGCCGGAAGAAATCGCCTATCTTCTCGATCTCGCCGCCGATCTCAAGGCAAAAAAGAAGGCCCGCGTTCCCCACGACACATTGCGCGGGCGCAACATTGCGCTGATCTTTGAGAAGACCAGCACCCGCACGCGCTGCAGCTTCGAGGTGGCGGCCTACGACCTGGGCATGGGCGTGACCTATCTGGATCCGAGCGGTTCGCAGATCGGCAGGAAGGAATCCATCGCCGACACGGCGCGGGTGCTTGGTCGCATGTATGACGGTATCGAATACCGGGGCTACGGCCAGGAGATCGTGGAAAACCTGGCGAAATACGCGGGCGTGCCCGTGTGGAACGGCCTCACGAATGAATTCCATCCCACCCAGGTCCTGGCCGACCTGCTCACCATCCGCGAGCATTTCGGCCGGCTCAGGGGCATTAACCTCCTCTACATGGGCGACGCGCGGTACAATATGGGGAATTCGCTCATGGTCGGCTGCGCAAAGATGGGCCTGAATTTCACGGCCTGCGCGCCGGCAAAGTACTTCCCGGACGCGGCGCTGACCGAAACCTGCCGCGCCATCGCGCGGCAGACCGGCGCGACGATCCGCTTTGAGGAAGACCCCGCCAACCTGGCGGAAGCCGACGTGGTCTACACTGACGTGTGGGTGTCCATGGGAGAGCCGATGAACGTCTGGGCTGAGCGCATCGCCGATCTCGCGCCCTATCAGGTGAATGGAGCGCTCATGGCGCGAATGGGCGAGAAGGCCGTGTTCATGCACTGTCTGCCGTCCTTCCACGACCTGAACACCACGATCGGCCGGGAAATGGGCGAAAAGTTCGGCCGGGACGCCATGGAAGTCACGGACGAGGTGTTCGAGGGGCCTCAGTCCATCGTCTTCGAAGAGGCGGAGAACCGCATGCACACCATAAAAGCCGTCATGGCGGCGACGCTGGCCTGACGGATGAGCCTATCTTAAAAAACAGGCGGCGGAGCGCGAAAGCCTCGCCGCCTCTTTTCATGAAAAAAGAAGCGAGGTTTTTCTCAAAATAATGAACATTTGTTCGCAATCGCTTGACAAGCGGCGGAAAATGACATAATATAATAGGGAATACTTGTGGAGGCGTGAATGTGAGGATATTGGGCATTGATCCCGGCCTGGGCACGATGGGCTGGGGCGTCATCGACACGGACGGCGTGAAGCACCGGCTGATTCAGTACGGCGCGATCCTGACGCAGCCAAACCAGCCGCTGCCGCAGCGCCTGCGCTCTGTCTTCAAGGGCGTGACCCAGCTGATGGAGACTTTCCAGCCGGAAGAGGTGGCTTTCGAGGAACTGTTCTTCTCGAAGAACATCACCACCGGCATGGCCGTGAGCGCGGCGCGGGGCGTGGCGCTGGTGGCCGTGGCCGAGAAGACGGACAACCTCTTTGAATACACCCCCATGCAGATCAAGCAGGCCATCACCGGCTACGGCAAGGCCGACAAGCACCAGATACAGATGATGGTGCGCCTGATGCTCTCCATGGACGAAACCCCGCGTCCCGACGACGCCGCCGACGCGCTGGCCGTGGCCATCACCCACGCCCACAGCATGCGCGCAAGCCAACTCTTTAAGATCAATTAGGAATTGGGAATTGGGAATTAGGAATTAAGTAGTCACTGATTAATGTTGCGAAAGAGACAAGGAGTGATATAATCAAGAGAGAAAGCGAGTGAGAGCGATGAAGCAGCAAACCTTTACGGATTTGGAATACGCCGGACGGAAACGGAAGACGAAGCGAGAAGAATTC
>JAFXQO010000004.1 GCA_017527065.1 Clostridia bacterium | reverse complement strand
CACAGCGGCATGACGCTCACCGTGTCCGGCGGCACAAGCGTGGCGGCGGTGGCGCGGGCCATGCCCCACAGCGCCCATCCCATGGACATCCACGTGCTGCCCGCGCGCGGCGGCCTGGGCATGGCGCTGGAGACGCAGGCCGGCACGCTGGCCGCGGAGATCGCCCACGCGCTGGGCGGGCGGCATTCGCTCCTGCACGTGCCGGACTCCGTCTCGCCGGACGCGCTCAGGGCGCTCAAGGCCCTGCCCGAGGTGGGCGAAACCATCGAGGCGCTGCACCACACCGACGTCCTTCTCTACGGCATCGGCCGGGCCGAGGTCATGGCGGCAAACCGGTCCCTGCCCGAGGCCGAGCTGAAGGGCATCCTCAGCCGCGGCGCGGTGGGCGAGGCGGTGGGCAACTACTTCGGCGCGGACGGGCGGCTGGTGTTCCACGCCAGCGAGGTCGGCCTCTCCGGCGAAGAGCTGCGGCAGGTGCCCCACGTGGTCGCCATCGCGGCCGGCGCGGCCAAGGCGAAGGCCATCATGGCCGTGATGCGGCATCACCACCACGAGCTTCTTGTGATCGACGAGGGCGCGGCCCGCGCGATCATGGCCCTGATGTGATTTTTTGGAAAAACGCGGCCCGAAAAGCCTCGTTATTACAAAAAAACCTTTGCCAGTCTCTGGAAACTGTGGTATGATAACAAAGTAAGGGTATCCTGGGCCGAAAGCCAAGGCTTCGGCCGTATAATGTGAAGGAGGTCCACTCATCATGAACAAGAAAACCGTGAAGGACATCGACGTCAAAGGCAAGAAAGTTCTCATGCGCTGCGACTTCAACGTGCCCATGGATGGCGAACGCATCACCGACGAAAACCGCATCAACGGCGCGCTGCCCACCATTCAGTACCTGATCGACCAGGGCGCGGCTCTGATCCTCTGCAGCCATATGGGCAAGCCCCATAACGTGTTCAACAGCACCCTGAAGCTGAACAAGAAGGAAAAGGTCAAGATCGATGCCCTGCCCGAGGAAGAGCGGGCCGCCGCCACCGAAAAAGCCCTGGAAAAGGCCAAGGGCGACGTGAAAAAGTTCAGCCTGGCGCCCGTCGCCAAGCGCCTGAGCGAGCTGCTGGGCCAGGAAGTGGTCATGGCGGAAGACGTGATCGGCCCCGACGCCCAGGCCAAGGCCGCCGCTTTGAAGCCCGGCCAGGTGATGGTGCTGCAGAACCTGCGCTTCCACGCGGAAGAAGAGAAGAACGATCCGGAATTTGCCAAGGCGCTGGCTTCCCTGGCTGAGATCTACGTGAACGACGCGTTCGGCACCGCCCACCGCGCTCACGCCTCCACCGAGGGCGTCACCCATTATCTGCCCGCCGCGTGCGGCTTCCTGATCGAGAAGGAACTGCGCATCATGGGCAAGGCCCTGGAAAACGCCGACAGGCCCTTCGTGGCTGTGCTGGGCGGCGCGAAGATCGAGGACAAGCTGAACGTCATCAACAACCTGCTTGAGAAGGTGGACACCCTGATCATCGGCGGCGGCATGGCCTTCACCTTCCTCAAAGCCAAGGGCTACGAAGTGGGTCAGTCCCTGCTGGATGAGAGCAAGATCGACTACTGCAAGGACATGATGAAGAAGGCCGAGGAGAAGGGCGTCAAGCTGCTTCTGCCCATCGACTCCGTGTGCGTGAAGGAGTTCCCCAACCCCATCGACGCCCCCATCGACACCCTGATCGTGGATTCCGACAAGATCCCCGCCGACATGCAGGGCTGCGACATCGGCCCCAAGACCATTGAGCTCTTCGGCGCCGCCGTGAAGGCCGCCAAGACTGTGGTCTGGAACGGCCCCATGGGCGTGTTTGAGAATCCCACCCTGGCCAAGGGCACCCTGGGCGTGGCTCAGGCCATGGCCGACAGCGACGCCGTGACCATCATCGGCGGCGGCGACTCCGCGGCGGCCGTGCAGCAGATGGGCCTGGCCTCCAAGATGACCCACATCTCCACCGGCGGCGGCGCTTCCCTGGAGTATCTCGAGGGCAAGGTCCTGCCCGGCGTTGCCGCTCTGAACGACAAGTAAGAATCAAAAATAAGTAAAACAGTCTCAAGGCGCACAGGTTTCGTGCGCCTTGAAGACTGTATGGGGTGTTTTTTAAGATTTGATTATAAGAGTTAAATGGAGGTAATTACCATGCGCAAGCCCATCATCGCCGGCAACTGGAAGATGAACAAGACCCCCGAAGAGGCCAAGCAGCTCGTGACCGAGCTGATCCCGCTGGTCAAGGACGCCAAGTGCGACGTCGTGGTGTGCACCCCCGCGGTGTGCTTCGCGGCCGTGGCCCCCGTGATCAAGGGCACCAACGTGAAGCTGGGCGCCCAGAACGTGCACTTTGAGGCGAAGGGCGCCTTCACCGGCGAGCTGTCCGCCGACATGCTCAAGGCCTCCGGCGTCGAGTACGTCATCATCGGCCACAGCGAGCGCCGCCAGTACTTCGGCGAGACCGACAAGACCGTCAACAAGCGCACCATCGCGGCTGTGAAGGCCGGCCTGAAGCCCATCGTGTGCGTGGGCGAGGTCAAGGAAGAGCGCGAGACCGGCTACACCGACATCATCGTCACCTATCAGACCCAGATGGCGCTGCACGGCCTGACCCCGGAAGAGGTCGAGGGCGTCGTGATCGCCTACGAGCCCGTGTGGGCCATCGGCACCGGCCTCACCGCCACCGACGAGCAGGCCAACGAGACCATCGGCGTCATCCGCCAGGCCATCGCCGCCAAGTACGGCAAGCGCGTGGCCAACAAGGTGCGCATCCAGTACGGCGGCTCCATGAAGGGCTCCAACGTGAAGGGTCTCATGGCGCAGCCTGAGATCGACGGCGGCCTGATCGGCGGCGCGTCGCTGAAGGCGGCTGATTTCTCCCAGGTGGTGAACTACTGATGGCTGTCACCGCGCTGATCATCATGGACGGCTTCGGCAACGGCCGTCCCGATCCCAAGAGCAACGCGATCTATGCGGCGAAAACGCCCAATCTCGATCGCTACAAGAGAGACTACTGCGTGACCGAAATCGGCGCTTCCGGCCTGAACGTGGGCCTGCCGGACGGCCAGATGGGCAACAGCGAGGTGGGCCACACCAACATCGGCGCGGGCCGCGTGGTCTACCAGATGCTGGTCAAAATCACCAAGGACATCCAGGACGGCGTGTTCTTTGAGAACAAGGCCATGCTGGCGGCCATCGAAAACTGCAAGAAGCACGATTCCGCGCTGCAGCTGATCGGCCTGGTGTCCGACGGCGGCGTGCACAGCCACATCGACCACATCATGGGCATCGTGGACATGGCCGCGCGCCACGGCCTCAAAAAGGTCTACCTGCACGCGCTGCTGGACGGCCGCGACGTGTCCGTCACCTCCGGCGCGGGCTTCGTGAAGACCGTGCGCGACCACATGGAGGAGCTGGGCGTGGGCACCGTGGCTTCCGTCGGCGGCCGCTACTACGCCATGGACCGCGACAAAGCCTGGGACCGCGTCGAAAAGGGCTACGCCGCCATGGTCTACGGCGAGGGCAACCAGGCGGACGACGCCGTGAAGGCCATTGAGGACAGCTACGCCGCGGGCGTGACCGACGAATTCGTCGTGCCCACCGTCATCTGCAAAGACGGCATGATCAAGGCGAACGACTCCATCGTGTGCTTCAACTTCCGTCCCGACCGCGCCCGGCAGATCACCCGCGCCTTCGTGGACCCGGATTTCACCGGCTTCGAGCGCCGCAACGGCTTCTTCCCCGTCACCTACGTGTGCATGGCCCAGTATGACGCCGCCATGCCGAACGTGCTGGTGGCCTATCCGCCGGAGCAGCTGGTGATGACCATGGGCGAATACCTGGCCGCCAACGGCAAGACGCAGCTGCGCATCGCCGAGACGCAGAAGTACGCCCACGTCACCTTCTTCTTCAACGGCGGCGAGGAGCGCCAGTTCAAGGGCGAGGACCGCATCCTGGTGCCCTCCCCCGACGTGCCCACCTTCGACCTCAAGCCCGAGATGAGCGCCTATGAAGTGACCGACAAGGTGGTCGAGGCCATCGAGTCGGACAAGTACGACGTGATCATCCTGAACTACGCCAACTGCGACATGGTGGGCCACACCGGCGTCATGGAGGCGGCCATCAAGGCCGTGGAAGCCGTGGACACCTGCGTGGGCCGCATGGTCGACCTGATCGTCTCCAAGGGCGGCAAGGCCATCATCACCGCCGACCACGGCAACGCCGACCAGATGATCAACTACGAGACCGGCGAACCCTTCACCCCGCACACTACCAACCCGGTGCCCTGCATCGTGATCGATCCCGAGCATCCGAAGCACGAGCTGCGCGCGGGCGGCAAGCTGTGCGACCTCTGCCCCACCATGCTGAAGCTGATGGGCATGCCCCAGCCGAAGGAAATGACCGGCGTGAGCCTGTTCTGAGGCGCAAATCCATAAGCAAAAGCGGGAGGACCGATCCGGCCTTCCCGCTTCGTTTTGTCCCTTTATGAATCCAGCCCGTCAGTCGTCGACGTCATAGGTCACCGTCACCGTGGCGCTGATCTCCACGCTGCCGCCCATGAGCTTCGTGGCGGTCTTGCCGCTCGCCACGTCTTCGCTGCGGGCCATGCTGTTGAAGGTAACGTAGGATACCTCCGCGCCCTCGCTCACGCGGGAGGGACAGGCGGGAAGCTGGACGCCCGCCGCGCCGGCGATCACCTGCGCGCGGTGCATGCCGTCTTCCACGGCCAGTTCGAGCGCGCGGTCGGCGAGGGTGCCGTCGTCGTCCACGCTGAAGGAGACGTTGCCCAGCGTGTTCGCGCCGGCGGCGAAGGCGGCGTCAATGACACCGCCGGCCTTCTCGATGTCCCGCACGGTCACGTTCAGCATGCACGAGGCCACGTAGTCCTTGGTGGGATTGCCGTAATCGTCGTAATAGCGGCGATAGATGGAGTAGTTGCCGGTCTGGACATCCTCCTCCGCGATGCCGCCCGCCTCGCCGGTCAGCGCGGCGATGATGGCGTTGATGCGGGCGTTGAGCTGGGACTGGATGGCGGCGACGTCCTCGCCGGATTCCTCAACGCCCAGGGAGATGACGGCGATGTCCGGCGCGGTGCGAATGACGCCCGTGCCCTGCACGGTGATTTCGGTATCCGCCAGCGCGGCGGAGCAGACAGCGACGCACAGCGCCAGGATGAGGATCAGCAGCTTCTTCATGATTATCATCTCCTTCTAATCGCTCGCTCTGATTTACTTTTACTTGTCCTTTTTCTTCCCGCGGCGGCCGAAGGCCACGCGCAGCAGCACGATCACGATGATGATCACCGGGACCCAGATGATCAGGCGGGGCACCAGCGCCGCGCCGAACACGGCGGCGTTCTCGCCGAAGTCCTTGAGCCACTGAATGGAATCGTCGAAGGCGTCCTTCATGCGCTCGCTCAGCGTCCGTTCGACGGGCAGCGGCTGATCCGCGCCCAGCTCGGTGAGCGTCAGGGTGACGGACGAATAGCTGCGGCGGCTGTTCCAGTCGCGGATGCGGCTCTCGTAGGCTTCGATCTCGGCGGTCACCTCGTTCGCACGCTCGTTGATTTCAATGAGGTCGGACACGTTCCTGGCTTTGGCGTTCATCTCGTTGAGCTGCTGCAGCTGGCTGCGCAGCACCTCCAGGCGGGCGGCGACGTCGTTGTAGTTGGCCGTGATGTCCTCGGCGGATTCCTCGCGCAGCGTCACCACGCCGCGCACATCCAGCGCGGTGAGGAAGTCGTCCAGCGAGTCGCTGGGCACGCGGATGGTCGCCTTCAAAAGGCGGCTCGCGTCCTCGGCCTTGCCCGTGACGCGGCGGGACTCGAAGTAAGCGTCGTATTCCGACACGAGATCGTCCAGGTAGAGCTGGTCGGCGTCGAATTCCTTCGTGCTGATCGAGCGCGTGGCAGACCTGAGCACGATGACGCCGGAGGAGGCCTTCGCCGCGGTGCTCATGGTCTGATCGGTCGCGCCGTCGCTCTGCAGCACGACGCCGGACGCCGCGCTGCCCCTGACCGAAGCGGCCTCATACATCGCGGGAGCGCCGTACTCCTCGTCATAATCGAAGGCCACATAGTTGTCGTAGGCCATGCCGCCGTTGGGCGAGGGGTAATAGCCGGCTGTGCTGCGGCTCTGCGGGGCGGGAATAAGGCCGCTGAAGCCGTCCGGGCCGAGCTGCGTGCCCACTGCGAAGACGAGCACCAGCACCGCGGCCACGGCCGAGAGGGCGCGTATCCATGCGTTCCGGCCGGAGCGCCCCTTCGAGCGCCGCTTCGAGCCGGCCTTCTCCTTCGCCTCGGCCTCCTCGCGCACGGCGCGCCGCCAGGCCGCCTGGCACTCCAGCGGCACGGTCAGCCCCTCGTTGAGCTCGGCGCAGCGCGTGATCACATCCATGGCCCCGTTGAGCAGCGAACCGCACTCGGGACAGGAGGCCGCGTGTTCCTCCATGGCGCGCCGGGTCTTCCGGTCCAGCTCGGAGTCAATGTACGCGTCAAGATTTGCGCGGAAAGTTGTGCAATTCATGTTCATTTTCATTTTCCTCCTGCTGTGTCCTTAGACCATGCGGCGGCCAAAAAGTTCCGGCTGCTGTAAAAGAACGGTGCGGAGCCGCTCGCGGCCCCGGCTGATGCGCGACTTGATGGTGCCCACGTTGGTCTCCAGCACCTGGGCGATTTCATCGTAGCTGCAGCCCTGTATGTCCCGCAGCACGATGGCGGCGCGCATGTCCTCGGGCAGGCCGGCGATGGCCTTCTCGAGCATGCGGCGCTGCTCGGATTGCAGGGAATGGCGCTCGGGCGTATCGGTCTCGTCGGTGGGGGCGAAGCCGTTTTCGATCATGGCGTCCAGCGAGGTCGAGGTGCGGGCCTTGCGGCGGCGCAGCTCGTCCAGGCAGCTGTTCATGGTGATTCGGTACACCCACGTGGCGAAAGAGGACTGCCCCTTGAAGGTGGAAATCGCGCGATAAATGCGGATCATGGCCTCCTGCATGCAGTCCTGTGCGTCCTCGCGATTGCCGCACATGCGCAGCGCGACGGCGTACATGCGCCCCTCCTGGGCGGATAGAAGCTCTTCAAAGGCGGATTGGTCGCCGCGCCCGGCGCGTTCAATCAGTTTGCGCTCGGCCTGTGCGTCCTGCACGCCGATCACCTCCTGGGAGAATTGAAAGAATATGAATGAAGCGTCAGAAACCTGGCAAAAATGGAATGGTATATGGAAATCACACAATACCCTTTGGACGCGAAAGAGCGGCGGATGGTTGCGCATCCGCCGCTCTCTATGCGTTAATTATTTCTTGGGGTCGAAAACGCTGGTGCAATGCGGGCAGCGGGTCGCGTCCTTGGCGATCTCGCCCTTGCAGTAGGGGCACAGGCGCGGCTTCTCGGCCGGCTTGGGCTCTTCCTTCCTCTTGAACTTGTTCACGGCCTTGATGATGGCGAACAGCACCAGCGCCGTGAGCAGGAATTCGATCACAACGCCCAGCAGGCTGATGAGAGCGCCCACAAAGCCCGTTCCGCCGGACTCCAGCTTGGGCAGCGCGTCCAAAATAGGCGTGATGACGAGATCAATGACGGCGGTGACGACTTTGCCGAACGCGGCGCCGATCACGACGCCGATGGCCATGTCGATGACATTGCCCTTTATGGCAAATTCCTTAAACTCCTTGAGCAGACCACTGGTTTTCTCTTTGGCACCCATAGTGAAAGCCTCCTCGCAAGTAGTATGTGATGATTATAACGCATATATGTTAAGTTCGGGTTAATATATGGAATTTTTCGGAAAAAAAGCTGATTTCACCGAAGAAAAGCGCCGGGCATAGCATGCAGCGAGGCAAAAACGGGAGGTGGAGGACGATATGAAACTGTTATTGGCCGGAGGCGACATGCGCTTCGCCTGGGCGGCCCGCCTCGCGGCCCTGCGCGGCCTGGAGACGGCGGCGGTGGGCCTTGAAAAAAGCGGCTTCGATCTGCCCCGGGCGGACGAGGGCTTTATCCGCCAGGCTGACGCGGTCGTCATGGCGAATCCCTGGCGCGCCCCCTTCCCCGGGCCGTTGGGCGCGGACTGCCCGCCTGCGGAGGCCGTCATGGGCATGATGAAGCGCGGCGCGCGGCTCGTCATGCCGGACGACGCCGGCGCGCCGCGGGACGCTCCCCCACGCCTGTGCCTGCAGGCGGACGAGGACTATGTCGCCGCAAACGCGGCCCTGACGGCGGAAGGCGCTGTCTGCGCGGCCATGCGCGCACTGCCCTGCGCCATCCGGGACACGCGGGCCCTTGTGATCGGCTACGGCCGCATCGGGCAGCGGACAGCGCGGCTTCTGATCGCACTGGGGGCCAGCGTCACCGTGGCAGCCCGGCGGGAGGCGTCGCTCAGGCGCGCGGAGGCGGCGGGGGCGGCGGCCTGTCCTCTGGACGAGATGGCGGGGCGGCTTCCCTGTTGGCGGCTGATCATCTCGACGCCGCCCGCCACGGTGCTGCCGGACGCGCTGCTCGCTGAAATCGACCCGGCCGCGCTGCTGATGGACGTGGCCAGCCCGCCCTACGGCTTCTCGCTGGAGCGGGCGAAGGCGCTCGGCCTGCGGGCCGCCCGGGAGAACAACCTGCCTGGCCGCTACTGCCCGGAGAGCGCGGGCCGCCTCCTGCTGGACGCCGCATTGAAGGCTTTGAAAAAAGGAGTGGCGAATGATGAATGACATATTGTCGGGCAAACGCGTCGGCTTTGCGATGACTGGCTCGTTCTGCACGTTTTCAAGGGTGTTTGAGGCGGCGGAAGCGCTGGCGGCGGCCGGCGCGCAGCTGTTCCCCATACTGTCCTACAACACCTGGTCGCTGGACACGCGCTTCTTCAGCGCCGGCGAGGTGCGGGAGCGGCTTCAGTCCATCTGCGGCCGCGAAATCTGGCACACGCTGCCGCAGGTCGAGCCGATCGGGCCGAAAAAACTGCTGGATCTTCTGATCATCGCGCCCTGCACAGGCAATACGCTGGGCAAGCTGGCAAACGGCATTTTCGACACGCCCGCGGCCATGGCGGCCAAGTCGCACCTGCGCAACGACAGGCCGCTGCTGCTGGCCGTCTCCACGAACGACGGGCTGGCCATGAGCGCGCGCAGCATCGGCACGCTGCTGGCCTGGCGGAACATGTATTTCGTGCCCTTTGGGCAGGACGATCCCCTGAAAAAGCCAACCTCGCTGGTGGCGGACATGGCGCTTATTCCCGACGCCGCCGCCGAGGCGCTGGCGGGCCGGCAAATGCAGCCCTTGCTGCGCGCCGGGAAAACATAAAATGAACGCGCCGCCTGGCGTTGGCTGCCAGGCGGCGCGGGCGTCCGATGGGACGATGCGGATCATTTGTTGCCTTCCTTCAGCGCCTTGGCGACGGCGGCCTGATGGGCGGCGTCCAGCCGGTTGCCCGAATGCGTGCGGCTGTTCAGGAAGTGGATGCAGAAGCATCCGTCGAAGTTGTTGTCCGGCATGGAATCGCTGTCGCCATGGGGCATGCCGTTCATGGAGGCGGCATAGGTGACGCCGCCCACCGTTACCCAGATCGCGCGGCGCGTCCACTGCCACTTGTAGCTGTAGATGCGATACATGACCGAGGTGTCGGCGGCGGTCAGCGGCTGGGCGTCCGCGTGATTGGTGCCGCCGGTGCGCTTGACCTGGAAGGACAGGCCGGTCTCCACATCGGTCACCGTGGCGATGGTACCGGTCTTGAACGCGGTCGAGATCACGCCCGTCCACCAGTCGCTGTTGACCACTTTGCCGATGGAATCGGAAGGAGCGGGCGTCGCGTTCCCGCTGGGCTTGTCCGGGCTCACGTATTTCGCGGAAATGTAGCCGGACACACCGCCGCCGGTCATGCGGTACCAGCCGTCCGTCTGTTCATAGAGCGTCACCTGGTCGCCCATTCGGAGCGTGGCGATCACCCCGTAATCCGAGCCCGCGCCGGAGCGGACGTTGACATACGCGCCGGTCACATAGCCCGCGGTGCCCTGACCGGGCGCCTGCGTGGCGTTGGGAGCGGGGGTCGGCGTGACGCCCGTCGAAGCTTCGTCCTTGCGGACGACATAGCTGGAAGCCACATAGCCGGCGCTGCCGCGGTAGTCGATCATATACCAGCTTCCGTTCGCGCCGGTGACCGTCACCTCGGTGCCCGCCTGGAGCACATAGATGACGTCGCCCTCAGGAGCCCTGCGCATGTTGACCTCGACGCTGGTCACACCCGTCCAGGACTGATAGGGGGAAGCGGTGGGGGCCGGCGTCGGCGTGGCGGCCGCGCCCTGCAGGGTGATGTACGGCTTAGCGGCGTACCCGGTCTTGTTGCCGGAAGAAATCTTATACCAGTCGCCCTTCTCCCCCAGCACGCTCACCGCTTCGTCCTTTGAGATCACCTTGACGAGGGCGGCGTTCTGGGCGGCGTTCGCGCGCATGTTCACGCGCACGTTGGCCTTCGCCGGAACGGGAGACGTGTAGGTCGTCTCCGAGGCGGCGCTGCTGTCGCCGGGCTGCGGCACGGGCGTGGCCGTGGGCGCGGCCGTCGGCGTCGGCGCGACGGCGCCGCCGGCGTTCACGTACTGCTTGTAGATATAGCCCGTCTTGCCGCCGGAGGAGGCCTTATACCAGGCGCCTTTTTCGCCGGTCAGCGTGACGGAGGCGTTCTTCTCGATCACCTTCACGACGCCCGATTTGGTATCCGCCCGGGCGCGCAGGTTCACGCGGGTATTGGTCGTGCCGGAGAGCGGCGTGGCGAAAGTGGTTTCGGCGTCCTCGACCGGAGCGGCCGTGGGTCGGACGCCCTGGGTGTTCACGTACTGACTGGAAACATAACCCGACACCCCGCCCACGGTCACCTGATACCAGCTTCCGTTCAGGCCGTTCAGGCTGACGGTCGTGCCCTTGTCCAGGATCTTGATGACTTTCGATCCGGTGGACGCCGCGGCGCGCAGGTTGACCCGCGTGTTGGTCACGCCCACGGTCGGAACGTCGGCGTTCGAGGCGGAAGACGAGCCGGTCTCCGTCCCGGCGGAGGCGCTGTAACGGATATATTCCTTCATGACATAGCCCGTGCCGCCGCCATAGGAGGCGACGTACCAGTCGCCGCACTCGCCGGTCAGCGTGACCGCTTTGCCCGCGTCGATGACCTTCACGATATCCGCGTCGGTCATAGGCAGCGCCCGCAGGTTCACCCGCGCCGTTGCCGTGCCGCTCTGCGCCTGGCTCCAGATGGTCTGGGACGCCGCCACGTCCGAAGCGATGGAAGCTTTGTCGACGGAAACGTAGCTTTTCATCACGTAACCGGGTTTTCCGTTTGTCATCACGCGGATCCAGTCGCCGGAAGCGCTGATGAATTGAAGTTTTTCGTCCTTGCTCACCACGACCACGGACTTGCTTTGCGCCGAGGCCTCAGTGCGGACGTTCAAGCGTTCCGCCGTCACGGTGACCGCATCCGCGAGCGCGCCGGCCGGGCCAATCAGGGCCGCCATGACGCAAATCGCCACCATCCGGCGTAGTTTTTTGCCTGTATTCACCGCTTTTTCACGTCCTTTCAGAATTCCCTGCCTGTATTATATTACAAAACTATTTCTATTTCAAGTATGCGCCGATTATTTTCGTCATTAAATTTACACCTTTTCCGAAGTTTAACGGCGGCGGACGGTTTCGGAGGCGGCGCAAAAAAAGTGTCAGTGGCGTATATTGTTTGGCGTCTGAGCGCATACTCTGTACCATAACAGTTCGTTTGGAGGACAGAGACATGGAACAGTCAATCATCCATCTTTCAAACCGGCACAGCGGCTGGAGCGAGGAGGAATCCAACCTCCTCTGGAAAACGGCGGACGAGGCGCAGGAGCGCGGCCTGCCGCTGAAGCAGGTCTTTGAGCGCATCGCCGAGCAGACGGGCCGCCGGCCGAACAGCATCCGCAATTACTACTACGCCCAGGTGCGCGAGCGCGAAGGCGGCAGGGCGCGCGCGGCGCGGTTTGTGCCCTTTGAGGAGGGCGAGGTGCATCGCCTGGTTGAGACCGTGCTGCGCCGCAAGGCGTCCGGCCAGTCGGTGCGCGCGTGCCTTCAGGAGCTCGCGGGCGGCAACCACTCCCTCATGCTGCGCTACCAGAACAAATACCGCGCGGTGCTTCGCTCTCATCCTGAGATCATCCGCCAGGCCGTCGAGAAGCTGAAGGCGGACGGCGTCGAGTGCGCCCAGCCCCAGGTGCGTGCCAGGCCCCGGCTTTCGCCCGAGGACGCCCTGGGTCAAATGGCCGTGAGCGCCCGCCGCACCGGCGATTCGGAGCTCATTCAGGCCTGCGACGTCTTCGCGCGGCTCATCCGCAACGGCCGCGCGGCGGGCGGTCCCGCCACGCAGATGGACCGCATGAGCGTGCGGCTGGATCTTTACCGCCTGGCGCTGACCGACCGCACGCGCCTGATGCGCCAGTTCTGCGAAACGGCGGACGAGTTCTCGGCCGCGGTGAAGGATTATCTCGTTTGTCCCCGCCAGCAGCGCGTGGAAAAGCTGGACGCCTTCTGCGATCAGCTCACCGAGCGGCTGGGGCGGCTTGAGAGCTGCATGAGCGCGGCGCAGGAGGCCCTGAAGCAGGCGGAAAAGCCGGACGCGGCCGAACTGCCGAATTGACGGGCGCGGACCTTTGTGCTATATTTATGAAAAAAGCGCAGAGGAGGTCCCGCCATGTTTCTTCGCGATTTCGACCGTCTCGCATGCATCTCTACCAATATAACCCGCTCCATATCGCCCGAAAACCTGACCGGCGAGCCCGGCCAGGGCGCGCGCACGCCCCTCGAGGAGGGCTCGGCGCGCAAGGCCGCCCGCGATCTGGGCACGGGCTGGAAGGTAAACCCCTATCTCATGCTCTCGCCCGGCGAGGACCGCGTCCTGGCCGACATCAGCGGCAGCGGCTCCATCCGCCATATCTGGATGACGCCCGGCACGGGCGACTGGCGCAACCTCATCCTGCGCCTCTACTGGGACGACAGCCCCGTGCCTTCCGTCGAGTGCCCCGTGGGCGATTTCTTCGCCTGCGGCTGGGGGGAATACGCCCAGATCAGCTCGCTGGCCGTGTGCCTGAATCCGGGCCGCGCCTTCAACTGCTACTGGACGATGCCCTTCCGCCGCCGCTGCCGGGTGACGATGGAAAACCGCACGGAGGGCGAAGTGGCGCTGTACTACCAGATCACCTATGAGCTGGGCGAGGTCCCCGAGGAAGCCGGATACTTCCACGCGCAGTTCAACCGCGTGAATCCCCTGCCTTACAAGCAGGATTACACGCTGCTGGACGGCGTCGAAGGCCAAGGACAGTACGTGGGCACCTACATGGCCTGGGGCGTGAACAACGCCGGCTGGTGGGGCGAGGGCGAGATCAAGTTCTTCATGGACGGCGACGAAGCCTTTCCCACCGTCTGCGGCACGGGCACGGAGGACTACTTCTGCGGGTCCTACGACTTTGAAATAGCCGGCCAGTATATACCTTTTACCACGCCCTACAGCGGCCTTGTACAGGTGCTCCGGCCTGACGGGACGTATCGCTCGCAGACGCGCTTCGGAATGTACCGCTGGCACATCACGGACCCGATCCGCTTCAAAAAGAACCTGCGGGTGACCATCCAGGCCCTGGGCTGGCGCTCGGGCGGGCGCTACCTCCCCCTCCAGGACGATATCGCCTCCGTGGCCTACTGGTATCAGGACAGGCCCTGCGCCGCGAGAAAGCCCCTGCCCTCGAAGGACGAACTGGAAATCATCTGAAAAAGGCTCGAATCGCGCAAGCCTTCCTCGAATCCGGGGAAGGCTTTTTGCGTGGGAAAAACTTTTTTTCTCCTGCCGGTGCATGTTTAATTTTCGTTCATAATTTATCCAAAATGGGCGGATATAATAAGGCCATAAACCAAAGGGAGGTATGAGTTATGAAAAAGAATTTTGCAAAACTGTTTGCCCTGATCCTCAGCGTGATGCTGATCGTGGGCGTGATGAATCTGTCTGTGGGCGCCGAGAGCGCCGAGCCCGCGAGCGATCCGTCGCCCGCCATCTACGTGGCCCAGAAGACCGCCAACTCCGTGGTCGGCGTCATCACCGCCACGCAGACCTGGAACCAGAGCACGCGCCAGGTTGAAAACAGCCCCGTCGCGCAGGGTTCCGGCGTGGTCATCGCCGAGGGCGGCTATGTCGTCACCAACAACCACGTCATCGAGGACGGCGATTCCTATCAGGTTCTGATGCCCAGCGGCGAGAAGGTCGACGCCGAGCTGGTCGGCACCGACGCCTCGACCGACATCGCCGTGCTGAAGGTGGACGGCTCCGCCGCGTCCGAGCTGGTGCCCGTCGAGATCGGCTCCACCGCCGACCTGGTGATCGGCTCCACCGTCATCGCCATCGGCAACCCCGGCGGCGAGGTGCTTTCCAACACCGTGACCCAGGGCATCGTCTCCGCGCTGGAGCGCAGCAAAGTCAAGGCCAGAAACACCAGCCGCACCATCAACTACATCCAGCACGACGCGGCCATCAACAACGGCAACTCCGGCGGCGGCCTGTTCAACTACAAGGGCCAGCTGGTCGGCATCAACACTTTGAAGTATTCCGGCAGCATGTATTCCAGCGTGGTCTTCGAGGGCCTGGGCTTCGCCATCCCGATCGAGACCGTGTACAAGAACGCCACCGACCTGATCCAGTACGGCAAGGTGCAGCGCGCTCAGATTGGCATCCACGCCTATGATTACGCCTACGGCCCGGACGAGCCCATGAGCAAAAACGCCCCCGCCGGCGTGTATGTCGGCGAACTGATCAAGGACGCGCCCGCCGAGGCCGCCGGCCTGAAGCAGTACGACTACATCTACTCCGTGAACGGCGTGCGCGTGACCAGCGTGGCCGAACTGACCACCGAGCTGGATAAGTACAGCGAAGGCGATACCGTGACCGTGCAGGTGGCCCGCTATGCCAACATCGATCTGGTGGCCGTCAGCGGCGGCAACGACTACTACTCCTACTTCTTCGGCGGCCGCACCAGCACCTACAACATGTTCCAGGTCAGCGGCGGCTACGAGATGCTCGACATCGACGTCACCCTGAAAATCCTCGACTGATAAACCGCAAAAAGAAAATTCCTTCTTGCTCCTGAAAAAAGTAGTTCGCCCCGCGCCGGTCAAATGGCGCGGGGCGAATTGCTTTATCTTGCCGCCGTCAATCCGAGAAGAAGCCGAGGATCTCATGCCACCAGGGGAAAAACACCGCGTCGGTCGAGCGGTATATTTCGTGCTTCGAGCCGGGCACGAAGACGCGCTTGCCCTGCTTCACGCGGCGGATGAACGCCTCCTGGGGCTCGGGCAGCACGGAAAAATCTGTTTCGGCGGTGTACAGCCGCACGGGACAGGCGATCTTCTCCGGCGCGCCCGGCGCGAGCAGCTTCTTCGTCACGCCGACCGCTTCCAATATCCAGCGGTAGCTGGGACTGTTGTTCTGGAATTCGGGATGCGCCTGCTTCACCGCGTCGTACCAGTCGAACCGCTCGCGGCCCGCGGCGCAGGAGGTGGCGAAATCCTCCGGCCCGCTGTACGGCTTGGACAAGAAAGAGCGCTTCATGCCCTTGCCCAGCACAGTCGGAACGCCGCAGACGGCCTTGGCCAGGCCGAGGGGCAGGCCGCTGCGGTTGGGCGCAATCATGGGCGCGCACAGCACGGCTTTTTTGAACACGTCCGCGTGCCGCTCGAGAAAGAGGCCCGTCACCGCGCCGCCCATGGAGTGCGCGAAGACGAAATGAGGCTCCGGCATGCCCTTGAGCAGCTTGCCGCATACGATTTCCATGTCCTTCACGTATTCCTCGAAATCGTCCACATGGGTCAGCGAGGTGTCCGGCAGGCCCTCCTTGCGCCAGGACAGCCCGTGGCCGCGCTGGTCGTAGGCGAGCACGCTGTAGCCGCTCTTCAGCAGCGAATAGGTGATCTCGGAGAATTTGTAGGCGTTCTCGGTGAAGCCGTGAACGATCATCACTGTGCCCTTCGGCTTCTCCGCGGCGAATTGGTAGCAGGCGATGGGCCTGTCCTCGAAGCCCTTCACGGTGGTCCTGACACGTTTCTCCGCCAGCGCGGGCAGGACGAGGTCTTTCATGTCCTGCCCGTAATGATCGGAATGGAGGAGATAATCCTCATTGAACGGATTGGAAGAAGTGGATGCCATCTCTGTCGCCTCCCGTGTACAGACTATTTCATGATGCGGGCGTAGACCTTCTTCTCATCGTAGAGCAGGAACAGCACGCCGCCCAGCACGCAGACCGCCGCCGCCGCGACGGCGGTGACGCGATAGCCCAGGCCGGTATCCGGGCCGATGGTGGCGAAGGCGGTGACCAGCAGCATGGCGATGGACTGGCCCAGCTTAAAGGCGAAGGTGCGCGCGGCGTAGAACATGCCGCTGCGGTTCTCCCCCGTCTCGAGGGCGTCGTATTCGGCGATGTCCGCCACCACAGCCTGGGGCAGTATGCCGAAGATAGCCTGGGCGGGCGAGGCCAGCGCGCAGAGGATGAAACCCTGCACGGCGGCGGGAACCGGCAGCAGATCGCCGAAGAAGGCGGTGAACAGGAAGCTGAGCGTGAAGACGCAGAAGGCGAACAGGATGACCTTCTTCTTGCCGAACCTGGGCGTCAGCTTGTTGACCGGCACGTAGAACAGCACCGACAGCGCCGTCATGAGCACGAAGTAAACGGTGGAGTAGCTCTCGTCCAGCTTAAGCAGCGAGGTCACGAAGAAGGGCAGCGCCGTCTGGAACATGGTGATGCCCAGGAAATAGGCGATGTCCGAGGCCACGAACACGCGGAAATCATGATTCCGGAAGGTGGCCGCCAGCGACTTGAAGGCGGTGGACTCGCTGGGCGCGGCCTGCACATAGTCCTTCTCCCGAATGGTGAACACCGGCACGAACATGCACATGAGGCCGATCACCGCAATGGCCGTAAACGTGGTGCGGATGGCGGCCACGCGCTCCAGGCCCATGCCCTGCAGCGCGCCCCAGATGACCGGGGCGACATAGGCCACGGCCATGCCGGCGATGTAGGTGAAAGAGATGGCGGTGGAGATGCTCATGCGCGTCTTCTGATCCGCGCCCAGCTCGGGAATGAGCGCGTTGTAGGGCGTGCAGTACATGGTCATGAAGAAATAGAACAGCATCAGCATGAGGAAGAGGAAACCGGCGTTGAGCCAGCTCTCCCCGCTCACGGGCGACCAGAAGGTGAGGATGCAGGCCAGCGCGAAGGGGATCGCCGCGGCGCGCATGAAGGGGATGCGCCGGCCGGCCTTGGACTTGCAGCGGTCGGACATCGAGGCGATGAGCGGATCGGTCACGGCGTCGAAGATGCGGCCGAAGGCGGTGATCGCCCCCAGCACGGTGAGGACGCCCAGGATGGCCAGGCCCTGCGGGATGAAGATCGGCTGCCCGGCGGCTTGGGTCGCCTGGTCGGGCTGGTAGTAGTTGACCAGCCAGCTGGAGATGAGCGCCGCCAGCACGGACCAGCCGAACTGGCCCACGGCAAAACACCAGACCTTCCCGGTGGAGAGCTTCTTGACACTGTTCATGGAAATCTTCCTCCTCATGAGACGCAATACGGCAAATCAGCCGGATTCATTGTAGCATAAAGCGCTGCGTCCGGCAAGAAACTTTGGCGAAAAAATGTCAAAAACGCTCGTTCACGCCCGCGGCCAGTTTTTTCTGAAACCTGCGATTTGTGCATTGATTATTCCCGTATCTTCTGTTATAATTCAGGAAAGGATTCCGGCAACGAGGCTGAAACGCGGTGGAAGGGAGTAATGTATATGGATAAGAAGATCAAGCGCATTGGTGTACTGACAAGCGGCGGAGATTCGCCGGGCATGAACGCCGCGGTGAGAGCCGTCGTGCGCACGGCCATAACCTTCGGCATACAGTGCGTCGGCATCCGACGGGGCTGGCAGGGGCTGATCAACAGCGATTTCGTGACGCTGGACGGCGCGGCGGTGGGCCATGTGCTCGACCGGGGCGGCACCATCCTCTACACGGCCCGCAGCGAGGAATTCATGACCGATAAGGGCCGGGAAAAGGCCATGGCCACCTGCAAGATGCTGGGCCTGGACGCCATCGTGGCCATCGGCGGCGACGGCACCTTCCGCGGCGCGCTGGCGTTCTCGCGCATGGGCATGCCCGTGGTGGGCATCCCGGCCACCATCGACAACGACATCGGCTGCACCAACTACACCATCGGCTTCGACACCGCCTGCAACACAGCCATCGAGTGCATCGACAAACTGCGCGATACCATGCAGTCTCACGAGCGTTGCTCCGTGGTGGAGGTCATGGGCCGCAACGCCGGCTTCCTGGCGCTGTACGTGGGCATCGCCGTGGGCGCCACGGCCGTGCTGGTGCCCGAGCGCGAGCTGGACTTCGAGCGCGACGTGGTGGAGCGCATCCGCAACGCGCGCCTGGCCGGCAACACCCACTTCATGGTGGTCGTGGCCGAAGGCGCGGGCAGCGCCGTGGAGATCGGCAAGCAGATCCACGAGGCCATCGGCATCGAGCCGCGCGTGACCGTTCTGGGCCACATCCAGCGCGGCGGTTCGCCCAACGCCCGCGACAGGGAAACCGCCACCCGCATGGGCTATTTCGCCGTGAAGGCCCTGAAGGAAGGCCGCAGCAACCTGGTCATCACCACCCGCGACGGTGCCATCGTCGAGACGCCCATCGAAGAGGGCCTGCAGATGAAGAAGAGCCTGCAGATGGACCGCTACGAGGTGCTGGAGGCCGTGGGCATTTCCGTGCCGCGTGTCTGACAACCCGCAAACAGCAAACACATACGGGCCGCAGTCGCATCGCTGCGGCCCGATCCATGCCGGGAGGAGGCCGCCGTCATGATCCTTCATATTGCAAAGCGCTACATGCTCCTGCCCGTGAGCGAAACGGCGCGTCCGAAGACGATTTTCCTTCGGGAAAAGGGAAAGCCCGTCGTCGAGCTGCGGCTGCGCCTGTCCGCCGGGCCGGGTTTCATCATGCCCTACGACCTGCGCCCCTTCCTGGGCCGGACGCTCGAATTCAGCGTGGAGCCCGGCGTCGACTTCACGCCGGTATTGACCGACGCGCCGGAAGAGGACGGCCTCTACCGGGAGGCGTATCGCCCCGCGGCGCATTTCACCGC
Organism: Clostridia bacterium; assembly: GCA_017527065.1. Lineage (GTDB taxonomy): Bacteria > Bacillota > Clostridia > Christensenellales > Aristaeellaceae > Firm-10. The sequence continues at coordinate 46,271 of JAFXQO010000004.1, read as the reverse complement.
CCGGCGCGGCTGGATCAACGACCCGAACGGCCTCATCTGGCACGAGGGGCTCTATCACCTGTTTTTCCAGCACAACCCCGCCGACACCGTGTGGGGCAACATGCACTGGGGCCACGCGGTCAGCGGCGACCTGGTTCATTGGAGGGAGACAAGCGAGGCGCTCTGGCCCGACGAGAGCGGCGCGATGTTCTCCGGCTCCGCCGTGTTTGACAAGGACAACCTGACCGGCCTCGGCGAAAAGGGCCGCGCGCCGCTGCTGCTCTTTTACACCGCGGCGGGCGGACACGGCGAAATGAGCCGCGGCGCGCCCTTCACGCAGCGCCTGGCGTATTCGACCGACGGCGGCGAAACCTTCGCGAAGTGCGAAAAGCCCGTCATCGGGAACATCGCCCCGGGCAACCGCGACCCTAAAGTGGTGTTCTGCGACGAACTGAACCGCTACGTGATGGTCCTCTACCTCGAAGGCCACGCGTTCGCGCTGTTCACCTCGGAAAACCTCCTGGACTGGACGCTCCTGCAGCGCCTGACCATCGAGGAGGACGACGAATGTCCCGATCTCTATCCGCTCAGCCTGGACGGGACGCGCTGGTGGGTGCTGACCGCGGCGCATGACCGCTATCTCATCGGCCGATTCGAAGGCGGGCATTTCGTCACGACGCGCAGGACGGGCCGCCTGCATTACGGCCGCGAGAGCTACGCCGCGCAGACGTTCTTCTCCGCGCCGGACGGGCGGCGCGTCCGCATCGCCTGGAACCGCGCGCCCATCCCCGGCATGCCCTTCAACGGCAGCATGACCACGCCGCACGACATGTCGCTCAAGCGGCTGGACGGCGAGCTGTTCCTCTGCGCCTGGCCGAGCCCCGAATTCGAGGCGCTGCGCGGCGAAAAGGCGGAGGGAAAGGATCGCCTCATGATGACCGGCCGCGCCAACGACATCGAGCTGGCCGTGCCGGCTTCGGGCCGGCGCGCGCTGCGGCTGTTCGGGCTGGAGCTGATGATCGACGCGGACGCGGGCCGCGTCGTGTGCCCCGCGGCCGGGCCGGACGGCGAGGAAGCGTCCATGCCGGTGCGCCGCGCGGACGGTGTGATCCGGCTGCGCATCGTGCAGGACGTGCACGCCGTGGAGCTCTACGCCGGCGACGGCGAAGCGACGATGTGCCTCTCGCACATGAGCGACGCCCTGCTCAACCGCGTCGAATGCGAAGGCGCGTCCATCGCCGCCTGGCCGCTCAGGGACATTCACATCTGACGCGACGCGGGCGGGAAGATGAGGCGCTTCCCGCCCGCGATGAAGGTTAAGAATAGAAGAATAATCACACCGGGGGATTGCGTTTTGATGAGGCTCGTTGTATAATAACACTTGCGCTTGAAAAAACGCGCTGATGTAGCTCAGTCGGTAGAGCGCATCCTTGGTAAGGATGAGGTCACCAGTTCGAATCTGGTCATCAGCTCCATGTAACGACGAAAGCCCCCGATTTCTCGGGGGTTTTCTTCTTTATATCGCCCGGCAATGTGTTTGCCATTATCATTTTAAGGAAAGGGGCTTTTCCATGAAGAGAATCTATCGGGACAGCAAGCGGGAGGAAATCTGTTTCCCCATCGGCGGCATCGGATCGGGATGCATCGGCCTGGACGCCACCGGCCGCCTGCGGGACTGGGAAATCTTCAACCGGCCGAACAAGGGCAGTCTGAACGGATTCACGCACTTCGGCATCAAGGCGGAAAGGGACGGAAGGACGGTCGACGCCCGCGTCATGAACGCCGACCTGCTGGGCTCGTACATGGGGCGCTATGTGGTAAAGAAGGGCCACGCCGGCTACGGATACGGCCCTGACCGCCACCTGCTCAGCGGCGCGCCTCACTTCAGGGACAGCGAATTCGCCGGCGAATTCCCCCTGGCCCAGGTGCGTTTCCTGGACGACACCTTTCCGGGCCAGGTCTCGCTCGAAGCCTTCAATCCGTTCATCCCCTCCAATCCGGATGATTCGAGCATTCCCGCCGCGTTTTTCACTGTGGAAGTGGTCAACAGCACGGATGAACGCCTCGATTACACGCTGGAGCTGTCCGTGAACAACCCGTCAGAAAAGAACCACGTGCATCGCCTCGTGAGAAGCCCCAGCTTCCAGGGCGTCGAGCTCGCGGACGATTTCACCGACAGCGCGCACCCGGCCTTCGGTTCCCTCGTCTTCGGCGTGCCGGCGGCCTGCGCCATGCAGGCGCAGCTGTACTGGTATCGCGGCAGCTGGTTCGACAATCTCGGCGTGTTCTGGCAGGATTTCACGGCGCCGGGCGCGTTGAAGGAGCGCGCGTATGACGAGCTGAAAAACGTCGAGGACGTCGCCACCATCGCCGTGCGCGCCGCGCTGGCCCCCGGCGAAATCTGGCGGCAGCGCTTCCTGATCGGCTGGTATTATCCCAACTGCGTCAACTACTGGTCGCCCTGCAATCCGGACGACGTGAACGGCCAGACCTGGAAAAACTACTATGCGAAGCTGTTCAAAAGCGCCCCTGACGCGGCCGAATACGCCATGGCCGAGTGGGACCGCCTGAGCGAAGAGACCGTTCTCTTCCACGACGCGCTTTACGCCTCCTCCCTGCCGCCGGAGGCGATGGAGGCGGTGGGGTCCAATATCGCCGTGCTCAAATCGCCCACGGTGTTCCGCCTGACAAACGGCGAGTTCTACGGTTTCGAGGGCTGCCAGTGCGACGCGGGCAGCTGCGAGGGCAGCTGCACCCATGTGTGGAACTACGCCATGGCGCTGCCGTTCCTGTTCCCCTCCCTCGAGCGCTCCATGCGGGAGCTGGACTACACCTATAACCTGCGCGACGACGGCGGCATGCCCTTCCGCCTGCAGCTGCCGCTGGGACGCGAACGCTGGAGGTTCAGGCCCTGCGTGGACGGGCAGATGGGCGGCGTCATCAAGACCTATCGCGAATGGAAGCTGTGCGGCGACGACGAATGGCTGAGAACATGGTGGCCGAAGGTGAAGCGCTCGCTGGAATTCGCCTGGTCTCCCGCCAACGCCGACCGCTGGGATCCAGAGCGCACGGGCGTCATCTCCGGCCGCCAGCATCACACCCTCGACATGGAGCTGTTCGGCCCGAACGCCTGGCTCAACGGCTTCTACCTGGGCGCGCTCAAGGCCGCCGCCGAGATGGCCGAGGCCATGGGCGACGGGGACGCCGCGCTCTACCGCGAGCTCCTGGCCTGGGGCCGGGAATACACCGACCGCGAGCTGTTCAACGGCGAATACTACATCCAGAAAATCGACGTGCGCGACAAGGACATTTTAAAGCCCTACGCGGGCGGCGGCACGCTGACCGGAGGCGACACCGTGAGCGCCTACTGGAGCGACGAGGCCGGGCAGATCAAATACCAGATCGCCGAGGGCTGCGGCGTCGACCAGGTGCTGGGCCAGTGGATGTGCGAGATAGCGGGCCTGGGGGAAATTCTCGATCCGCCCCACGTGGATTCGGCGCTGCAGGCCATCTACCGCCACAACTTCAAGCCCTCGCTCCGCAATCACTTCAACCCCTGCCGCATCTACGGCCTCAACGACGACGCGGGCCTGGTCATATGCGACTGGCCCGAGGGGAAGGAAAAGCCGGTCGTGCCGGTTCCCTACGCCGAGGAATGTATGCACGGCTTCGAATATCAGGCCGCCACCCACATGATCCGCCACGGCTTCGAGGACGAGGGCCTGTCCGTCGTGCGGGGCGTCCGCAATCGCTACGACGGCGAAAAGCGCAATCCCTGGAACGAGATGGAATGCGGCAGCAACTACGCGCGCAGCATGGCGAGCTATGCCCTGCTGCTCAGCTATTCGGGCTTCCGGTTTGACATGCGCAAGCGCCGCATGGGCATGATCCCGCTGCGCGAAGGGCAGTATTTCTGGTCGGTGGACGGCGCGTGGGGCGTCTTCCGCTGGGAGCGGGGCCGATCTGAACTGGACGTGCTCTACGGCGAAATGAGCCTTCACGAGTGGGCGCTGCCCGAGCCGGACACTGTGAGCAGCGTGACGCTGAACGGCGGCGCGCTGTCCTTTGAGCGGCTGGCGGACGCCGTTCTGTTCAGTGAAACCCATGCGCTGAAAAAGGGGGATCGGCTCGTTGCCGCGCGCTGAGCGCGGAGCCTGTCCCCCATTCGATCATCACGCTGATATTATCTCTGCGATACGCTCAGCCTGATCCCCTCCGGGCAGCTGATAACCGGTTCTTCCTGCCCCCGCATGTCGCAGACGAGCCTGCCCAGCGGCGTGAGCAGCTCGACGTGCGCCTGCGCCAGTCCCAGCGTAGAAGGCGACAGGCGCAGCGCGCGCATGCCCGGCTCGGCGATCTCCAGCCCGAGCAGCGCCTTCGGGAGGGCGTAGAGCGGTGTTCCGGCCCAGGCGTGGCTGTGGTCAAACTGATAGGTCGGCTCCGGCTTGACGAAGCCCTCCGCGATGCCCTTGGGGCATTCCAGCACGGGCTGTTTCCATCTCTCGAGGATGGACAGCGTGTAATTCTCCCGAAGGCCCAGCCGGTAAACGGCCTCCAGCAGGAAGTGCATGAAGTAAGGCTGGCAGTCGCCCCCGATCTCATCGGACATAATCCGGCGAAGGATGTCCCGCCCGGTATCGTCGTCGCACACGCCGAAATAAGCCGCCAGGATGTTGGACTGTTTGAGGTAATAGCGCTTCGACACGTTCGGCGGCATCCATTTGCCGAGCAGCGCCTCGTCGGTGGGCGTGTTCAGGCCCTCGAAATAGCACCTCTTCTCCGCGTCGAAGAGCAGGCCGTTGACCGCCTCGCGCAGCGCCTCCCGTTTTTCGGCGCAGGCGCGCGTGTCGCTCGGGCGGGAAAGCGCGTCGTAGACTTTCTCCGCGGCGTCCAGCGCGCCGAAATAGAACATGTTCAGGCAGGTCTGTCCCAGCGCCTTGGGCGGATGGTGCATGGACAGGCCGTCGATGTATATCCAGTCCACAAACATGTAGTCCGGCGGGGTCTCGATCAGGCCGTTGTCCCCAATGTAGGTTTCAAAGCGCCTCAAAAGCAGGTCGAGCGCCCGGGCGCAGCGCTCCAGCAGTGTCCGGTGTCCCGTGATCATGTACATGTCGAGGAGCATCCTGACCCAGATGCAGCTGTAAGTGGTATGGAACATGCGGCCGTTCTCCCGCTCCAGCAGCACGGCGGTGCGGACGACGTCGAATTCCGCCAGGCGCATGTCGCCGAAGGAGAAGAGCGTCATCAGGCTCTCAATGTAGTAGTCGCCCGTGCAGGCGAGGGGCTCGCAGTGGCCGGGGCCGTCCAGGTGATGCGTCTGGCGGCAGATCATCAGCGTGTGCTTGCAGGTTTTGAGCACCTGGTTGAGCGCCGGATCGCTGACGGCGTTTTCCGCTTCCTCTGTCACGGGATAATGCGTGTCGATGAACCGGACGCGCAGGCGGGCGGGCCCCGCCGAGCGGTTCTCCGCCTCCACCAGGAGGTTTCCGGCGCTGCGCACGCAGAAGCCGCGGTATTCCCCGTCCCCCGCGAAGACCGCGCGTTCACACACGCCTTTTTCTGACAGTTCGCGGCATGTGACCGAAACCTCGAGCTCCCCGCCCGTCTCCGCGCGCAGCCAGACGAAGCCGGCGTAGATCATGTCGAATTCCAGAAGGACGGTCTTCTTCTCCCCCGGCGCGAGGGCGATGTCCGAACCCTCCGGCGCGAGCGCCCGTTCGCTCCGGACGGGGATGGGCGCGGTGGTCACGCGCCATATGTCCGGTATGACCTGGGCGTTCACGGCGTCCTCCGGCGCGATCCGGCTGTCGTATCGTCCTGACGCGCAGTAGGCGCCCACCCGGCGCGCGAGCCAGGTTTCGTCGGTGCAGACCACGCGCTGCGAGCCGTCGTCGAAGGTGAGGATCGCGGAGAGCATGAAGCCGCCGCGGCCCTTGGAATACTCGCAAATCTGCACCGGCATCATGCGGACCCGCGCGAAGAAGCGAAGCTCCCGCTCCTTCGGATGGATCTCCGTTTCAAAGGCGTAGAAGTTGTCGCGGACGGTCTCGTTGCCGATGAAGTCGCCGCCGACGCTGGCCGGGCCGGTCGCCACGAACGCGCCGTTGCAGTACAGCTGAACCGCGGTGTCGGCGCTGAAGCGCAGCCGTGCCGATACGACCTCCCGGTCGAAGGCGTATTGCCTTTCAAATTCCGCCACCGTGTAATGCCCCGCTGGGTCGTCCGGTTGCGTGGCGTAGATGATCGTCGTCTGGTTTTCCGGCCAGCGGGAAGCGGGGAGCCAAATCCACTGTTCTTTGTGTTCCATGCGCAAAGCCTCCTCACCATGCGGGCCGGCGGCCCTGCCGCAGGGACAGAACGCCGCCCGGTCAATAAACGCGCGTCAATATCTCATGAACGCCCTTTTCAGCCTGTACCACATACGCGTGAAATCGAAGGTCGCGCCGCCGACGAACACCGCAAAAAAGATCGTGGTAACGGCGCAGATGAGAAACCAGACGAGGGCAAACCGGATAGCGCCTCCGCCGGGATCGGTAAACACAGGGTCTGAATCCAGATGAAAGTGCGTCGGATCGTTGATGTCGTAGAGTATGCCGACGGTTTCCCCAATCGGAAACTTTTCCCTGTTCATGTGGTTTTCGTATTGCAGACGGTAGTTCTGCCACCCGATCGTGAATTCGATCACGGGACACCAGTACTGGAATCTCCTGCCTCCTCCTGTGCTCATCTTTTTAAGAACGTAATCGACGATGACGCCCGTCGTCTCAGTATACTCCTGCTCACTCCGGCGGCGCGAATCCCGGCGCTGCAATAAACCCGCGAACAGAAGGAACCAGCCTCCGAGGGACATGACGCCGAAGAACAGCAGCATCTTATAGGTCATTTCATCCATCGTCTTTCACCTGCTTTCCCAGGTTGACGAACGTTATCCGTCCGTTGATCCGTCGCCCTGCCCGTCGCGGGCCTCCATTCGATCCGATTATAGCATATTTTTGACAGCATGGCTAGGCATACCGGGTTTTTTGTAACAATTCACTCACCCGCGCCACCAATAGGCGAAAGGAGGCGATGAGCTTGGCGGAGGATTTCGACGCGGTATACAAGGCGCATTACGAGCTGGTGTTCCGCTTCGCCCTTCGGCTGTGCGGGCAGACGTCGCTGGCCGAAGAAATCGCGCAGGAGACCTTCTACCAGGCGCTGAGAAGCTATGGCCGGTTCCGCGGCGACAGCAGCCTCGCCACCTGGCTGTGCGGCATCGCGAAGCGCGTGTACTGGACGAACGTGAAGCGCCGCCAGCCTCTGCCCCTCGAGGGCGAAGCGCAGCGGATCCCGGAACCGGATTTCGTCGAATCGCTGATCCGGCGAGACCGGCGCATGACGGCCCAGCGGGTGCTGCACAGCCTGGAGGAGCCCTACCGCGAGGTGTTCACCCTGCGCGTCTTCTGCGATCTCAGCCACGCGGAAATCGCCGGCCTGTTCGGCAAAACGGAGAGCTGGGCGCGGGTGACCTACTATCGCGCGCGGCAAATGCTGCAAAAAGCGCTGAAGGAGGCGGATGACAATGAAGAATAACTGCGACATGGCCCGGGACCTGATGCCCCTGACCATCGACGGGGTGGCCAGCGAGGCCAGCCGGAATTATGTGAACGAACACCTGGAGGAGTGCGAAGCCTGCCGGGCGTATCTTGCGGGCATGAAGGCGGCGCTTGATGACAATTCTCAAAGGGCGGCGCAGGAGAAGAAATCCTTTGACCAGACGGCGGCGCGGATGAAGCACAGGCGCTTCTTCCGGAAGGTCGCGATCCTGCTGACCGCGTTGACCCTGGCTTTCGGCGCGCTGTTTGCCGGAACCATGCTGTATAACCAGCTTCGGATGGAGCTGCCCTCGGAAAACTGCCAGGTCAGCCTGACGCAGCTCAAGAACGGCCAGGTCGTCGTCATGGTGACGACCTCCGGCGAAAAGCCTTGCGTCGGATACGGCGTCTCTGAAAAGCGCGAACAGGACGGCAGCTATGTGATGCAACTCATCATGGAGACCTACCGCTTCGGCCATAAGCTGAAGGCCGAAGAGACAAAGCCGGTCGCAAATATCCTCACGAAGGTCTCGCTCGACGGCATCGACCGCATCGAATACGGCGGCGACAAGGCGGTTTGCTGGGAGAAGGGCGACGCGATCACCCCCGCTTCGGCGGAGATGGAGGCATATTACAAGGCCTGCGACGACCTGGACGCCTATGAGCGTCAGTTGGCCGCGGCGCACGGGGCGACACACTACGACATGACGTCCGACGAAGCGAAGCAATGGGCCGAACTGCTGCTGGCTATCCGCGAAGCGAAAGCCGCCGTGCCGGAATGGATCGGCCTCGACGCCTTAGTGGGCGCGCGATACACGCCGCCGATGGGAATGGGCTGACGGATACAAAACCGCGCCGGATATTCGCTTTGAATATCCGGCGCGATGTGTTTTTGGTTTACTTCCTCCGGCCCCTCAGGAAGGGCGGGATGTCCGGCGTGAAGCCGCGGCGGTTCGCCTTTTTCTCGGTCTGCTGCTCGGTCTCCTCGAAGGGATCCTCATCGTAGAAGGGATCGCCGGTGGCGGCGTTCTGCTCGGTTTTCTGGGGCTCGGGCTCCGTGAAGGTACGCTGGCCGTAGAGGGAGCGGTGGCCCGAGCGGTCGGGCATCACGTAGCGGGGCTGGTTCACAAAGGAGGGCACTTCGGGGCCTTCGTTTGCGACCGCCGGGGTGGGCCTGGCGTTATTGAGGGCGGGCTCTTCGCTCGCGGCGGGACGGGCGCTGTAGGCCGGCTCAGCGGGAGCGGCGGGACGCGCCGTCACGAAGGGGGTCTTCTCGAAGCCCGTGGCGATGACGGTCACATGCACCTCGTCGGTGAGCGACTCGTCGATGCCCGCGCCGAAGATGATGTTCGCCTCCGGGTCGGCCGCCTGGGTGATGAGCGTGGCCGCCTCGTTGATGTCCAGTATGCTGGTGTCGGTGCCGCCGGTGATGTTGATGAGCACCGCCCGCGCGCCGTCGATGGAGGTCTCCAGCATCGGGCTCTCCACGGCCTGCTTGGCCGCGTCCACCATGCGGTTCTCGCCCTTGCCGATGCCGATGCCCATGTGGGCCAGGCCGCCGGACTGCATGACCGTGCGCACGTCGGCAAAGTCCAGGTTGATGAGGGAGGGCACGGCGATGAGGTCGGAAATGCCCTGGATGCCCTGGCGGAGGGTGTCGTCCGCCTGGCGGAAGGCCTCGGTCATGGTGGTGCCCTTGGTGACGACCTGCAGCAGCCTGTCGTTCGGCACAACCACCAGCGTGTCCACGCGGGTCTTGAGCTGCTCGATGCCGGCCTCCGCGTTCTTCATGCGCTGTTTGCCCTCGAACATGAAGGGCTTGGACACCACGCCGATGGTCAGGATGCCCATGTCGCGCGCGATGCCCGCGATGACGGGAGCCGCGCCGGTGCCGGTGCCGCCGCCCATGCCGCAGGTCACGAACACCAGGTCCGCGCCTTTGACGATCTTGGCGATCTCCTCGCGGCTCTCCTCGGCCGCCTGCGCGCCCACTTCGGGCCTCGCGCCGGCGCCCAGGCCTTTGGTGATCTTCTCGCCGATCTGAAGCTTCACATCCGCCTTGGACAGGTTCAGCGCCTGCAAATCGGTATTGATGGCGATGAACTCAACGCCTTTGATATTGGCTTCCACCATGCGGTTGACCGCGTTGGTGCCGGCCCCGCCCACGCCGACGACCTTAATCGACGCGAAGCTGTTTACTTCCGTGTTGTCAAATTCCAGCACAAGGCATCCCCCTCGTCATATTAGTTAGTATCGCTCATTCTTCAGCGGATTGTTTCCTGAATATATTCTTAAGGCCCTTCAGCGGGCCGCCGCCCGATTCCCCGGCGTCCGAGGCCTGCTGCTCCACCGCGTCGAACACCAGGTCCATCAGCCCCAGCGAGCTGGAGAAGCGCGGATTGTTCAGCCTGGCCGCCTTCACGACCGGAATGCGCACGCTGCGGTTGAGCTTCTCCGCCAGATATTCCTTCGCGCCGCGCATGTTCACCAGGCCGCCGCCGGTGATGTAGACCTGCGAGCGCGCCGCGATGTATTCGTCGGCGTAGCGGAAGGTCTGCAGGATGTCGTCGACCAGCTCTTCGGTGACGCTCTCGATCGTCTGCGACACGAAGGAGCGCGGGAACGTGATGACCGAGCCGTTTTCCAGGCGCACTTGCGGGTCGCTCTGGGCGTCGAACTCGTCCGGCGTGAAGATATAATCCCGCTTGATGGCCTCCGCCTCGTCCATGCTGATCTGCAGCGACTCGGCCAGCGCGGCGGTGATGTCGCCGCCGCCGATGGGCAGCACCGCGTGGAAGGTGAGCGCGTCGCCCTCCACCACCGAGACCTCCGTGTTCAGGTAGCCCACGTCGATCAGGATGGGCGTCTTGTCCCGCTCGTCAAAGGACATGAGCAGTATCGCCATGCCCAGCGCCGGGGCCAGGAACGCGCTGACCTCGATGCCCAGCGCCGCCAGGCAGCCGCGCACGTCCTCGATGAAGTACGGATCGGCCTGGATGAAGGACACCAGCGCGCTCAGGCGCTTGCCCTTCGCGCCGATGGGAGACATGGTGTGCCGCCCGCCGTCCACGCTGAACCACGCGGGGCTCCTGTGCAGCACGTTGCCGCCCGCCTCGCCCAGTTTCAGCTGATCCGCCGCGTCGTCCATCACGCGCATGATCTCGTCTTCCGTCACCCGTCCGTCCGGTGAGAGGATGTCCGCCTCGCCGACGGCGGTGGTCACGTGGATGTATTCGCTGGGGACGCCGACGAAGATCGACTGGATGCGGCGCTTCGCCTCGACCTCCGCCGCGTTGACAGCCGCCTCGATGGCCGGCTGCAGGCCCGCCCGATCGTTCCACTCGCCGTTGGAGTAGCCTGCATAAGGCACAGTGCCCGAGCCCACGATCTCGCAGCGCGTAAAGCTGCCGCTCTCCGCGATCAGGGTGATGATCTTGGACGTTCCGAATTCAATCGCCGACGCAACCGTCTTCATTGCTCCTGTTCGCCTGCCTTATCGGGGACGCAGCTGTCCCCCATCTACATTGTACTAATAGTTATTATACATGTTTTGGGCGGCGTTGAAAAGAGTTTTTGTAAACTTTTGCCGCTCAATTCGCTAATTTTCAGCATTTTGGGGACCTATCTGTCCGCATAGACGGCGTTCTTGCCCGTCGAAACGTCCAAAACGCCGCTGCGCACGCCTTCCTCCGTCAGTTTTTCCAGCACGGTGCGCGCCCATACCAGCTTCGCGGTCAGATTTTCCACGTCCCCGAGAACGATCTTCACGCCCGTATTTGAAACGAGATACAGGTTATAGCGGTCGGCCACGTTGAACTCGGAGACGGCCTTCATAAGGCCCTGCGCGTCCATGCCGTCGAGCACGTCCTTCATGGCGCCCAGCTGCCAGTCCTTTGCCGTTTCGATACTGCGTCCCCGCGCGCTCACGCTCACGTCCATGCCGCTCACCACCACGCTGCCCTCCGGCACACTGCTGAGCCTGTCCAGGATCCGGCCCTCCGTGTCCACCAGCAGGATCACGCCGGCGCAGTTGACCGCCGCCCGGGCCTGCAGTTCGCTCACCGTGAGGCACACCGTGTGGGGATAGGTCACGCGGAAATCGACGAGCTTCACGTCGCTGTAGGCCGAAAGGCTGCGCTCCACCGCCTCCCGGCTGATATCGAATATGCTCTCCCCCGGCGTGAGCGAGGCCATTGCGGCGATTTCCGAATCCGTGTACCTCTGGTTGCCCTCCACCAGGACTTCGCCCAGCACAAACTGGCGGTTCTTCGTGAAGACCGTCCCGAGGACGATCAGCGCCGCGATCGCCAGCAGGCTCAGCGCGGCCATGCCATACCGGCGCGACGCGCTCCTGCGCTTGGGCGAAGCCTTGCGGGCCGCCGTGGCCTTATGGGCGGGCGGGGTCTTGCGGGCCGTCGCGGCTTTGTGGGCCGTCGAGGCATTGCGGGCAGGCGCGTCTCTGTAGGTGGGCGCGGCCTTGCGGGCGGGCGAAGCGGGTCTTCCTGCCTGCGGCGCGCGCCGGACCTCCGCGCCGTGGGGCGCCGCCGTTCGCGCGCCGGCCGCGCGGACAGACCACTCCGGTCTGTCGTTTCGCTGCGCCGTCATGCCGAGCCCTCCTCTCCCATGGGATCAATTCAATCGCCTGGCCGACGCGCCCAGCGCCGTCAGCGTTTCCTCCAGCTTCTCGTAACCGCGGTCGATCAGGTGAACCTGCTCCACCTCTGTCACGCCGTCCGCCGCCAGCGCGGCCAGCACCAGCGCCGCGCCGGCCCTGAGGTCTTTCGCCTGCACCCGCGCCCCGGTGAGCCGTCCGCCGCGCACGACGGCGGTGCGGTGATGAATGGTGATGTCCGCGCCCATGCGCACCAGCTGCGCGGCGTGGTTAAAGCGATTCTCAAACACGTTTTCAACCAGGATCGACGTGCCGTTCGCCAGACAGCAGAGCGCCATCATCTGGGCCTGCATGTCGGTGGGAAAGCCCGGATAGGGCTGGGTGAACACGTCCACCGGCTTGAGATGCCCGGGAGAGGAAAGGCTTACGCCCGCCTCGGATTCCTCCACGGCGCAGCCCGCTTCCCGGAGCTTGACGAGCACCGCGTCCATGCAGTCACCGCACGCGCCGGACAGGGCGATCTCGCCGCCCGTCACGGCCGCGGCGCACAGCAGCGTGCCCGCGGTAATGCGGTCCGGAATGGGCCGGTACGCCGCGCCGTGCAGGCTGTCGACGCCCCGCACGCGAATGATCCCCGAGCCCGCGCCGCTTACCCTGCCGCCCATGGCGTTGACGAAGCCCTGCAGATCGGCGATCTCCGGCTCGCGGGCGGCGTTACGGATGACGGTTTCCCCGGGGGTCAGCACCGCGGCCATCATGATGTTCTCCGTCGCGCCGACGCTGGGGAAATCCAGCAGCACGTCGGCCGCGCGCATATGGCTCCCGTCGCACTCGATGCGGCCGTGGGCTTCGCGGATGTCAACGCCCAGCGCCCTGAGCCCCTTGAGGTGCAGGTCGATGGGACGCAGGCCGATCTCGCAGCCGCCCGGATATGTAACCGTCGCCCGCCGGAACCGCCCCAGCAGCGGCCCCATCATGAAGATGGACGACCGCAGCGTCTTGGAAAGCGCGTCCGGCATCTCATGGCTGGCCGCGCCGGCGGCGCGCACCGTGAGGCGGCGGCCCGCCCGCTCCGTGCGGCATCCCAGCTTTTCCAGGATGCGCCGCATGTTTTCAATATCTTCGAGCAGCGGGCAGTTGTCAAGCGCCACCGCGTCGTCCGTCAGCAGGCACGCGGCCAGTATGGGCAGCACGGCGTTCTTCGCCGCGGGCATTTCCGCGCGCCCCGAAAGCCGCCTTCCGCCGGTGATCCTGAAAAACTCTGCCATAGCAGCTCACCTCCCAAGTCGATAAAGGCTCACTGCCATGACTATGCGCTTTTCAAATTTCAGTGCAAAAACCTCATCCAACGCGATGGCGGGATATGTTCAGGAGCACGGCGACCGCGCACATCAGCACGGCGATGGACGTGCCGCCCGCGCTGAAAAAGGGCAGCGGCTGGCCGGTGGTGGGCATCATGCCTGTGACCACGGCCACGTTCAGAACCGTCTGCACGCCCACCATGCAGGTGATGCCGCCCGCCAGCAGGCTGCCGAAGCGGTCCGGGCAGCGCAGCGCGATCCTCAGCCCGAAAAACACGAACAGGAAAAACAGCATGAGAACCGCCGCGCAGCCCACCAGGCCCAGATCCTCGCCCACCACGGCGAATATGAAATCCGATTCCGGATACGGCAGAAACGCGTATTTCTGCCGCCCGCGCCCCAGGCCCATGCCGAACAGCCCGCCCGAGCCGAACGCCATCAGCGACTGCGCCAGCTGATACCCCTCGTTGCTCAGCATGGCGAAGGGGTCCCGGAAGGACATCAGCCGCGCGCGCCGGTACGGCGCCGACCAGGCGTAGAACGCGCCCACGGCCAGTCCCGCGCCGCCCACCAGCCCCAGATGACGCCAGCGCGCCCCGGCCAGCAGCGCCATGCAGCCGGACACGATCAGGATGCTGCCCGCCGTGCTCAGATTGGGCTGCAGGAGGATGAGCATAAACATCAGCCCCGGCATGATGAACACCGGCGCGAGGCCGGATAACAATCGCCTGACATCCCGCCTGGGCTGACTCAGCAGCCGCGCCATGAACAGGATGGCCGAATACTTGGCAAGCTCCGAGGGCTGGAAGCTCACCGGCCCCAGCCGCAGCCAGCGCCGCGAGCCGTTGACCAGCTTCCCCACGCCCGGAATGGCCACAAGCGCGAGCAGCAGCAGGCTCAGGCAGATGAGGCTGCTGCTGACGATGGGCTTTTGCAGGACCCTGTAATCCACGCGCAGCAGCACGGCCATGCCCGCCGCGCCGAGCGCCATGCCCATGAGCTGGCTGACGACCTCCGCCCAGGGGCTGCCGTCCCGGTCCTGCGCGTTGTAATAACTGGCGGCGTAGAGCACCAGAAGTCCCACCGCCAGCAGGAGAATGAACACCGTCAGAAGGCCGCGATCGACCTTTTCTTCCCTTCGTATGCCCGGACGCCGCAGCGCCCCGTCTTTGGCCCCGCGAAGAGGAGGATTCGTCACGCCTGCCTGCTCACCATGCCCTTCACAATGTCCTTGAATATGTCGCCGCGTTCCTCGCAGTTATGGAACATATCGAAGCTGGCGCACGCCGGGGAGAGCAGCACCGCGCCGCCCTTCTCCGCCAGCGCCCGGCTCAGCTCGATCGCGCCGCGGAAATCCCGCGCCGCGTGGTGGATGCGCCGGGCGGGATAGCCCTCCCGCAGCAGCGTCTCCTCGAACTGCCTCGCCGTCTGCCCGATGAGCACCGCGTGGGCGATAAAGCCGCTCTTCACGATGGTCCGGCACAGCTCGGTATAGTCGTTTTTCTTGTCCGAGCCGCCCAATATGATCACCGTGGGCGATGTCATCGCCTGCACCGCGCGCACAGTGGAGTCGGCGTTGGTGCCTTCGGTGTCGTCTATATAGCGCACGCCGTCCAGTTCCCGCACGAACTCCATCCTGTGCTCCACGCCGCCGAAGGCGCGTAGCGCCCGGGCCGCGGCTTCGGCCTTCACGCCCGCGGCCATCGCCGCGGCGACGGCGGCCAGCGCGTTTTCAAGGTTATGCCGGCCGGGAATCTTCAATTCGTCCGCGCGGCACACGGCCTCGCAATCGCCCGCCTTGCCGAATATGATCATGCCGTCCTTCACGAACGCGCCCTCGGGCGGCGTCTGCGTGGCGGAAAACCAGATCACATGGCTCTTTGCCTCCCGCGCGGCCTCCCGGAGCATGGGGTCGTCGTAGAACAACACGAGGGTATCCTCCGCCATCTGCGCCTCGAAGATGCGCTTTTTCATCGCGGCGTAGCAGGCCATGGTGTGGTGGCGGTTCAGGTGATCCTCGCGGATGTTGGTGACGCACGCCACCGCGGGACGGAACCCCGCCACCGATTCCAGCTGGAAGGAGGACACCTCGCACACGACCACGTCGTCCTCCGCCGTCTCCCCCGCCACGGCGGCGAAGGGATAGCCGATGTTGCCGACGACGTAAGTCTTCGCGCCGGACGCCTTGAATATCTCGCCGGTGAGCGTCGTCGTTGTGGTCTTGCCGTTTGTGCCGGTGATGGCGACGAGCCGGCCCCGGTTGAACCGCGCGGAGAGCTCGATCTCGCCGATGACCTCCACGCCCAGCGCCCTGGCCTTCTGGACGACCGGACTCTCGATCGGCACGCCGGGGCTGATGACCAGCGCGTCCATGCCCTCGAGAAGCGCTTCGGCCTTCTCGCCCAGCCGCCACTCGATGTTTTCCACGCCCCTGATCGGTTCGAGGATTTCGCCCAGCTGCGCCTCGGTCTTCATGTCATTGACGCGCACGAGCGCGCCGCGGGAGGCCAGCAGCTTCGCCGCCGCCACGCCGCTGCGCGCCATGCCCAGCATCATCACATGCTTTCCGCTATAATCAAACCGCATTGCCTGCCTCCGTCAGATAAACATGGTCAGCGTCACCAGGCACAGAAGCGCCGTCACCGCCATATACATCCACACGATGCGCGTCTCCGGCATGCCGCCCAGCTCGAAGTGGTGGTGCAGTGGGGCCATGCGGAACACGCGCTTGCCCGCGCCGGTCTTCTTCTTCGTGTACTTGAAATAGCCCACCTGGATGATGTCCGACAGGGACGAGACGAACATCGCCAGCGCGATGATGGGCAAAAGCAGGCTCGTCCGCGTGACCATCGCCACGGCCACCAGCGCGCCGCCGATGGTGAAGGAGCCCACGTCGCCCATGAACACGGAGGCCGGATGGGTGTTGAACCTCAGAAAGCCCAGCACCGCGCCCGCCGCCGCGCCGCAGAAGACGGCCATGTCCAGGTATTCCGCGCTGTTCAGCGATTTCATGGCCGGAAGCGCGAGGCAGACGATGACCATCGTGGCGAAGTCGATCAGCGAGCAGCCTGAGAGCAGCCCGTCCACGCCGTCAAGAAGATTCGCGCTGTTCACCGTGCCGACAAGGATGAACATCATCACCGGGATGTAGAACACGCCCAGATCCCACTCGGCGCTCGTAAACGGCACGATCAGCTTCGAGCCGACAGACAGATATGCCCACACCGCCAGCCCCGCCGATATGACCACCTGGGGCACGATCTTCTGCATGGGCGTAAGCCCAAGCGAGCGCTTCTTGGACACCTTGATGTAGTCGTCCACAAACCCCACCAGCCCGAAGCCCACGGTGGAAATGAGCGCTATGGGCAGGTAGGGGGATCTCAGTCCGCCCACGGCCAGGATCAGCGGCACGGCGATCATGGGCACGGCAAAGATGATGCCGCCCATGGTGGGCGTGCCCTGCTTCACCTTGTGGCTCTGCGGCCCCAGGTCGTAGATCGTCTGCCCGAATTTGAGCTTCTTCAGCCAGGGAATGAACACCGGCCCCAAGACCATGGCTATGGCGAACGCCAAAACAACCGCCCATATAATCCTTTGCATCGTCTTATGTGACCCCCTGTTAGGAATTAGGAATTGGGAATTTGGAATTAGGAATTATGAGTTTGATTGAAAGGAACGGGGGGTTGTCGTTTTCGGGGTGTCGTTTCCCGCGCGGCCTCAGCCGCGCCTCAATTCCCCATTCCCCATTCCCAATTCCCCATTTTTTCATATTTCTTCCAGCAGTTCTTTTACGACCACTTTCTCGTCGAAGGGATACTTGACCCCCTTGATTTCCTGGTAGGTCTCGTGGCCCTTGCCGGCGAGCACGATCACGTCGCCGGGCTCGGCGATGGTCATGGCATAGCGGATGGCCTCGCGGCGGTTTTCGATCACCTTGTAGCGGCCTTCCGTCTGCTTCATGCCCGCCTCGATCTCGCGCAGTATCTCGAAGGGGTCCTCGCTGCGGGGGTTGTCGCTGGTGAGCACGCAGTAATCCGCCATGCGGCCGCCGATTTCGCCCATGATGGGGCGCTTTTCATGATCCCGGTCGCCGCCGCAGCCGAACAGCGCGATGACGCGGGCCCGCGCGGTCTGGCGTACGGTTTTGAGGATGTTCTCCAGCGCGTCCGGCGAGTGGGCGTAGTCGAGTATGATGCGGTAGGGTGTCTCGGTGTCGAGCAGCTCGATGCGGCCCGGCACGCTCTTCACGGCCTCGAGGCCCTCGCGGATGCAGTCCGGCGCGACGCCCACCTCGTCGCACAGGGCGGCGGCGGTGAGGCTGTTGTACACGTTGAAAATGCCGCTGAGCTTGAGCGTCACGTCCAGCCGGTAGCGCTTATGGAAATTGAGCTGGAAGGTGCAGCCGCGCTCGTTCACGTCGATGTCCTTGGCGTAGATCTGCGCGGGCACCCGGATGGCGTAGCCCTCCGCGGGGATGGACACCCGCTTCATCGCCGCGGACACGCGCTCGTCGTCCGCGTTGTACACGGCGCGCTTGCAGAATCCCGGCTCGAACAGCTTCATCTTGGCGGCGAGGTAATTGTCGAAATTGCCGAAAAAGTCGAAGTGATCCTGGGAGAGGTTGGTGAACGCCGCGGCCTCGAACTGGATGCCGACGAGCCGACGCAGCGCCAGCGCGTGGGCCGACACCTCCATCACCACATACTCCACGCCCGCGTCGGCCATCTGCCGCAGCAGGCTCTGGAAGTCGATGGGATCGGGCGTGGTGAGATTGGTGGGGATCTGCGTCTCGCCGATCATGGAACCCACGGTGCCGATGAGGCCGGTCTTGTAGCCCACCTTTTCCAGGATGGACTTAACCAGATAGCTGGTGGTGGTCTTGCCCTTGGTGCCGGTGATGCCGATGAGCTTCATTTCCCTGGCCGGATAGCCATAGAAGCAGGCGGCCATGAGCGCCATCGCGCCGCGCACGTCCTCGACGAGCAGCTGCGGGCAGTCCAGCGGCAGCTCACGCTCCACGACGAGCGCCGCCGCGCCCGCCTGACAGGCCCTTGGCGCAAACGCGTGCCCGTCGACGCGCAGGCCGGGTATGCAGAAAAACAGCGCGCCCGGCTTGACCTTTCGGGAATCCGTGCACAGCGCCGTGATCTCAACCTGACCGTTTCCATATAGCCTCGCCCCGCCGTTCAGGGCGCTCGCAATCTCCGTAAGCTTCATGGGTCGAACCCTCCCGTCCACTTGTAATGGCTCCCGGCGCCGGTTCAGGGCGCCAGGAACGTCACCGCCACGCGGGAGCCGGGCGCCGCCATAGCGCCGGCCTGCGGCGTCTGGGACACGGCAACGCCGCTTCCGCTGATTCTCATTTCAAATCCGTATGACATGAGCAGCCGGTTGGCCTCCCCGACCGACAGCCCTTCCACGTCGGGCACTTCGATCTCGGCTGCGCCTGCCGCCTTGTTGTTTCCGTCCACATAGAGCATGACGATGGACTTCTCCGTCATCATCGCCCCCGGCGCTGGGAGCTGGTCCACGACCCTGGCCCCCGCTCCGCTCAGCGTGTATTGAAGGCCCGCTTCTCTGAGCCGGGCGGCGGCCTCCTTGACCGTCAGACCCGTCACATCCGGCACGGCCGCGTCCCGAAGCGCCTCGCCCTGGGGCGCTTCCTTCGCGCAGCCCAAGTAAGCCAGCGCCTTTTCGAGAATGTCCTTCGCGAAAGGCGCAGCCGTGACCGAGCCGTAATCGGGCGATTTATCCGCCTCGTCCACGATCACCAGGAGCGCGATGCGCGGATTGTCGATCGGCGCGAAGCCGATAAACGAGCCGATGTGCGTCGAGGAAGACACGACGCCGTCCACGTACACCTGCGCGGTGCCGGTCTTGCCGCCGATGCGGTAGCCCTCGATGTAGGCGTTCCGCCCGCCGCCCTCGCGCACCACGCCTTCAAGCAGGTCCCGCATGACGGCCGAGGTCGCCTCCGAGATGGGCTGCGACACGACCTCCGGCTCGTTTTTCTCCACGAGCTCGCCATTCGCGGCGCGAATCTCCTTCACCACATAGGGCTTCATCAGCTGGCCGCCGTTGACCGCGGCGCTGGCTGCCGTGATGAGTTGGAGAGGCGTCACGGCGATGGACTGGCCGAAGCCGATGCGCGCCATGTCCACCCGCTTCACCCGCTCCCGGGCGATGCGGATGCCGGCCGACTCGCCGGCGATATCTACGCCCGTGGGCGCGCCGATGCCGAAGGCGTCAAGGTAGTCGTAGAACCGCTCCGCGCCGATGCGCAGCCCCAGTTCCACAAACACCGGATTGCAGGAGTTTTGAAGGCCCTGGCGCATGGTCTCCGCGCCGTGGGGATTGCCCCAGCAGCGCACCGTGCTTCCGTCCACGGTGATTTTGCCGCTGCAGTAGAAGCCCTCGTTCACGTTTGTGAGCCCCAGATCGAGGGCGATGGACGAGGTGAGGATCTTGAACGTGGAGCCCGGCTCGTAGGCGTCGGTCACGGCGCGGTTGCGCATGAGCGAGGTGAGCAGGGACACGTCGTTTCGCGGCGGCTCGTTCGGGTCGTAGTCCGGCTTGGTGCACATGGCCAGTATCTCGCCGGTCTGCGGGTCCATGGCGATGATGCGCACGCCCTTGGCCTTGTTGACGGCCAGCGCCTCCCGCGCCGCCTGTTCCACATAGCTCTGAATGACATAGTCGATGGTCAGCGCCACGTCGCCGCCGTCCACCGCCTCGATGTATTCCTGCGCGCCGTAGGCCAGCGCGCGGCCTTTGCCGTCAACCTCGCTGAGCAGCGCGCCGCTGCGGCCGGCCAGGTATTTTTCCAGCGACTGCTCCAGGCCGGATTGACCCACGCCGTCGATGGTCGTGAGGCCGAGCAGCTGGGTCGCAAAAGAGCCCATCGGATAGTATCGGCTTGAGTCCTCCTCAAGATACAGGCCGCTGAGCCAATTTTTATCGGATGCTTTATAATTCGCGCAGAGCGTTTTGACGGCCTGCGCCGTTTCGCGCGGCAGCTTGCGCCTGAGAATCACCGCGCCCTTGCTCGTATCCGACACCTTTTTGACGATGTCGGCCTCCTCCGTCTCCAGCGCCGGCGCGACGATGCGCGCGAAAGCCGCCGCGTCCTTCACCTGGCGGGGCGAGGCGCAGGCGGTGTATGATGTGGCGCTGACGGCCAGGGGCACGCCGTTCCGGTCCAGGATCGAACCGCGGCGCGGCGCGACGACAGATTCGCTCGTCCACTGGCGCTGCGCCCGCTGCTGAAGCTCCTGCGCGCGCACCACCTGCAGATTAAACAGCTGCGCGATGAGCGCCAGCGTGCTGAGCGCGAACACCGCCATCATGATCAGAATCCGCTTTCGTATGACGGAGCCGGTGGCGATCACGCTCCATCACCCTCCCCGGATGAAAGTCAGGGCGTCGCGGACTCCCCCGCCGCGTCGTAGGCCGTCTGGCTCTCGCCGGAAGCGGCGTCGCCCGGCAGCGTGACCACGCGCACGGACCACGAGCCCGGCCTGACCATGCCGAGGCGGCTCACGGCTTCGCTGCCGATCATGTCCAGACTCTGGCGCTCAGCCAGCTGGATCTCCAGCTGCTGACGGCGGCTCTCCTCCGCGGCGATCTGCGTGCGGAGGCGGCTGATGGTCTTCGCCCCGCCGGCGATGGCGGCCATGCGGTTCACATAGATGAACAGACTGGCCAGCACCAACGCCAGCGCGATGATGAACATCCGGCGGTTCATGGCCGCCGTTTTCTGGGATTGCGCGTAGCTGCGCTCCATGGGCGCGTATCCGACCCGCGTGGGCGCATAGTTCCGCCGCGCGGGCTGTACGCCGCGCGTCCTGACGCCTGCCTGAGCCATTCTATTCACCGTCCTTTCCCCGCAGAACTAGGTCTGCGCGTGATAGTATTGCCCGTTCACATAGTCGAGCAGCTCGTCGATCGAGCCTTCGGATACGCCGCACTCGCCGAGGTAGCGCTGCTCGTCCCAGATTTCCAGGTACTGCCCCATGCCCACGAAGCGGATGGCCTTGTCCATGCCCACCTTGGCGCGGAGCGTGGCCGGCAGGAGCACGCGGCCCTGGGCGTCCAGCTCGCAGCCGGAGAAGGAATTGCCGGTGATCAGGCGCACGTAGCGCGTGCCCTTGATGTCCGATTCGGGGATGCGGCTCAGCTGCTCGCACTTCTGCGTCCATTTCTCCTTCGGATAGAGCGCGATGGCGGCGAACTGATTGTTGAGGCCGATGGTAAAGCCTCCGGCCAGCGCCTCGCGGTACGCGGCGGGGATGGTGACGCGACCCTTGGGGTCTATTGTATGAGCGAAATTGCCCGAAAATTCGATTCCCTCCACCGACATCACCCCCATCCTTACCTTATGCTCCAAATTATACCACATTCAGCCAGAAAAAACCACTCTAAACCACAAATTTTATATAATTTGTCACAAATGTACAGTTAAGTACTGGTGTTCGACAAAAAGGAGGGATTCGGGCGCTTGACAGGCAAAGGGATTCCTGCTATTCTTTCACCGTAATAAGAACCGGCAAGGAGCGTCGCGCCATGAAAAAAGAGATAATGGAATCCTACGCGCTGTGGCTTCAAAAGGCCACGGCGGATGAAGACCTTGTCCGCGAGCTGCGGGGCATGGAGGGCGACGAGGCCCGCATCGAGGACGCGTTCTACCGCCATCTCGCTTTCGGCACGGGCGGCCTGCGGGGCGTCATCGGCGCGGGCACCAACCGTATGAACGTCTATACCGTGGCGAAGGCGTCGCAGGGCCTCGCCCGCTACATCTTAGCGCATTTTCCGAAGGAAGCGCGCCGCGTCGCCGTCTCCCGGGACAGCCGCATCAAGAGCGAATTGTTCAGCCGCGTGGCCTGCGCCGTGTTCGCGGCGAACGGCATCCGCGTGTTCATCTATCCCGAGCTGATGCCCACGCCCTGCCTGAGCTACGCCGTGCGCGCGCTGGGCTGCGCCGCCGGCGTCATGGTCACAGCCAGCCATAACCCCAGCCAGTACAACGGCTACAAGGTCTATGGCAGCGACGGCTGCCAGATCACCACCGAAGCCGCCGCGGCCATACTGGGCGAGATCGAGAAGGTGAACGAGTTCGACGCGCCCCTTCCGGACTTCGATGCGCTCATGGAAGCCGGGCGGATCGAGTGGATCGGCGGGGACGTGTACGCCGCCTTCACGGAGGCGGTCAAGGCGCAGTCGGTGCTCTTCGGCGACGAAATAAACCGCGACGTGGCCATCGTCTACAGCCCGCTCAACGGCGCGGGCCTCAAGCCCGTCACCCGCGCGCTCACCGAATCCGGCTTCACCAACATCACTGTGGTGAAGGAACAGGAAGCCCCCGACGGCCGCTTCCCCACCTGCCCCTACCCCAATCCCGAGATCCGCGAGGCCATGCAGCTGGGCATCCGGTATTGCGAGCGCACCGGCGCGGACCTGCTCCTCGCCACCGACCCGGACTGCGACCGCTGCGGCATCGCCGTGAAGGACGAGGCGGGCCAATACACGCTGCTCACCGGCAACGAGACGGGGCTGCTCCTGCTGGACTTCATTTGCGGGCAGCGGGTGAAACACGGCAAAATGCCGGAGGACCCCGTGTTCGTGAAGACCATCGTGACCACCGACCTGGCCGAGCGCATCGCGGCCCGCTACGGCGTAAGGACCGTAAACGTGCTGACCGGGTTCAAGTTCATCGGCGAGCAGATCGGCCTGCTGGAGAAGCGGGGCCGCGCGGACGCCTACATCTGCGGCTTCGAGGAGAGCTACGGCTACCTCACCGGGACCCACGTGCGCGACAAGGACGCCGTGAACGCCGCGCTGATGATCTCGGAGATGTTCGCCTATTACCGCACGCGCGGCGTGAGCCTCACGCAGCGGCTGGCCGCGCTGTACGCCGAATACGGCTACTGCCTGAACACGCTGCACAGCTATCAGTTCGACGGCAGCAGCGGCATGGCCCGCATGAACGGCATCATGGCCGCGCTGCGCCAGGGCGTCGGCGCCTTCGCCGGCCTGGCCGTGGAGGAGACGCTGGACTACCTGCCCGGCCTGGACGGCCTGCCGTCCTCCGACGTGCTCAAATACCGCCTGGCGGGCGGCAGCGCCATCGTCGTGCGGCCCTCGGGCACAGAGCCCAAACTGAAGGCGTATCTTTCCGTCGCCGCGCCGGACAGGGAAAAGGCGGAGGCCGTCGAGAAGCGCCTCGCCGCCGACCTTGCGGCCCGGTTCGCGCAAGACACATAATACAAGGGGGAGCGGTTCAAATCGAACCGCTCCCCATCATTTCATAGAAGACTATCGGAGGCGCGCTCTCAAAGGTCATGCGCTCTCCGGTCACGGGATGCGCGAGGGCCAGCTTCGCCGAGTGCAACGCGAAGCGCCCGGGCAGGCGCGCGTCTTCGCGGCCATAGAGGAAATCACCCGTGATGGGCCAGCCTCTTGAGGCCAGGTGCACGCGGATCTGGTGCGTGCGCCCCGTCTCCAGCCGCACGCGCAGCAGCGTGTAGCCGCCGCCCGAGGCGACGGTCTCATAACGCGTCACGGCGCTTTTGCCGTCCGGCCGCACTTCCCGGCGCACCGTCGCGCCGTCCGCCTTGCCGATGGGCGCGTCGATCACGCCCGCGGCGGGCTCAACCCGGCCTTCGACCAGCGCCGCATACTCCCGCACATAGGCGTCGGTGTGCAGCGCGCGCTGCATGAGCTGCTGCGCGTGGGCGTGCTTCGCCACGGCCATCAGGCCGCTCGTGCCCTTGTCCAGCCGGTTCACCGGCCGAAATACATAGCCCGCGCCATAGCGCCCCGTCAGGCGGCCTTCCAGCGAATCGCCGGGCTGGTCCAGCCCGCTCATGCAGGCCAGGGGCGCCTCCTTGTCCACGACGAGGATGTCCTCGTCCTCGTAGACCACATTGACCGGCCCGTCGGACGCCGGCGCGCCGCCGGTTTCATCCTCGTCCAGCAGCACGGACACCCGCTGGCCCGCGCGCACGGTCACATCCGCGTGCACCGGCGCGCCGTCCAGCAGAACGGCGTTCTTCTGCTTGAGCGAGGTGAACTGCCTGTGCGACACGCCCAGCCGCGCGCGCACCACGCGCTTCACCAGCCGCCCGTCGTCCTCCGGCGCGACGACGCATCCGATCTCCCGCCGCATCACGCCGCGCCTCCCGTCAGTCGTTCTTTCCCAGCTTGTCCTTCAGGTGCTTCAGCGCACGAATCACAGATCGACCCGCTTTTTCAGCATCCACGCGCAGGAGAGCAGCGAGAGGACGAGCACGACGACGTCAAGCAGCCCCTGCGGCGCCATGACGCGCATCAGGTCGCTGGTGCTGCGCAGTATATCGTACACGTCGTCCGGCATGATCAGACTGGTCAGCCGGGAAATGCCCCAGGAAAGCAGCAGGAACATGGCCACGCTCACCAGCGCGTGGCCCTTTTTGCCGCGCATGAAGGTGGCGCTCAGCGTAATGGCGAAATAGGCCACGCTCACCGTGGAGATGATGCTCAGGAACACCACGCACACGTAGAACGCGATGGTCAGGAGCGCGCCGGTGAGGCTCAGGTCGTTGCTGGTCATGAAAATATCCAGCAGGTTGTAATAGCCGCGCCACTCCGAACCGATAGCGTCGGAGAAAATGGGGAAATCCGCGGCGGCCAGCCCCAGGAGCAGCCCCGCGAAACCCACGCCGGTGAGCAGCGTGAACAGCAGCTTCGAGCCGACCATGCTCATGGTGGAGTTGGGCGTCATGAAGATGAGGTAGCTCGTCTTCTGATTGAGCTCGCGGGAATACCCCACAACGCCCATGACGAACACCGCCATCGCGGTGCCGAAGCTGGCGGCCGCCAGCAGGCTCATGGACACCGCCAGGTTGATCTCCGTCTTCTGCGTTGCTTCGGAGAATGCGTCGAGCAGCCTGTATTTCTCCGCCAGATGCGCGCTGATCAGGAAATACGCCTCCAGCGCCGCGATGATGCCCAGAATGGTCAGGAGCAGCGTCCGGTTCTTGCGAAACTCGTATTTGATGAGCTTAAGCATTGAGCGTCGCCCCCTCTCCGTAAATCTTCATGTACATATCCACGATGGACATGCCGTGCTTCTCCCGCAGCGCGTTCGCGTCGCCCGCCAGCACAAGCTCGCCGTCCTTGATGAAGATGGCGTCGTCGATCATGGTTTCCAGCTCGTCCACCAGGTGGCTGGAGACGATCATCGTGCGCTCGCCCCCGTGATTGGCCTGGATGGTCTCAAGCGTCCGCTCCCGCGCCACGATGTCGATGCCGTTCAGCGGCTCGTCCAGCATCACGAGGCGGCTTCCGCGGGCGAAGGTCAGCGCCAGCTTCACCTTCGCCACCATGCCGGAGGACATCGTGCGGATCTTGCCCTTCGGGTCGAGGCTCTCCTTTGCCAGCGCCGAGAGGTAGTTGTCCATGTTGAAATCATGGAAGAAGTCGCGATAATACCGGCCCGCGTCCAGCGCGGTCATGTAGTTGTAGAAGTAGCCCTCGGTGGGCATGTAGGCCACGTGCGCCTTCATTTCCTTGCCCACGCGCATGCCGTCCAGCGCGATCGTGCCCGCCGTAGGCGTCGCCAGGCCGGCGATCATCTTCATGAGGGTGGTCTTGCCCGAGCCGTTCGGCCCCAGCAGCGCCGCCAGACGCCCCGCCCCGAGCGTCAGTGACAAATCGCTCACGGCCGCTTTCCTGCCGTATCGTTTCGTCAGGTGTTCAATTTCAAGCATTGGTTCTTTTTCTCCCTTCTTCCGATCTGATTACAGAATGCCCCATGTCTTAAAGAGGAAAATCATCAGAAAGATCGTGACCGCCGAGAACACCGTGGTCAACACCACCTGCTGGGCCGCCAGGTCGCCGTCGCCGCCCATCTGCTCGGCCATGGTGAACGAGCTGACCGCCGTCGGCGAGCCGAACACGATCATCAGCGTGGCGAATTCCGGACCGCGCCAGCCGATGGCGTAGGCGATGATCAGCGCCGCGGCCGGCACGATCACCAGCTTCGCGCCGACGCTGACCAGCAGCGCCTTCGCGTTGCCCATCATCTTGCCCGGCTTAAGCGACGCGCCCAGCGCGAACAGCGCCAGGGGCGAGGCCAGGCTCGCCAGGCTGTCCACCGTCGAATTGATCACCGAGGGCAGCTTCAGGCCGGTCTTCATGACCACAAATCCGATCAGGCAGCCCCAGATGAGCGGATTCTTCAGCACGCCCAGGACGATGCGCTTCAGGTCGAACTTGCCGCCGCGGAAGATCTCCAGCGCGACGACGGCCAGTATGTTGAACACCGGTATCACGGCCACGACCATCATCGCCGCCACGCCGCCGTCGCCCTGGGGATAGAGCGCCTGGGCCAGCGGGATGCCGAAGATGGCGTAATTGCTGCGGAAGATGCCCTGGATCATCACGCCGCGCCGGCTGTTCTCCGGCTCTATGCGCGGAATGACCAGCATGCATACGGCGAACACCGCCAGCGTGCCCAGCGCGGCAAACAGCGGCAGCCCGCCGGACATGGAGAAGCTCGAATCCACGCGCATGATGCTGCGGCACAGCGACACCGGCAGAAACACGCGGAACACCAGCTTGTTGCAGCCTTTGACCGTCTCTTCGTTCATCAGGCCGAATCGCCGCGACAGGAAGCCGATCAGCATCACCAGGAAAATGGGGAAGACGATGTTGCTCGTAACAAGTAAATTATTCATTTCGCTCATCCCTTCGTGTTCTTTCCCCCCGACTGTCTTTTCAGGCAAGGCTTATCGTGGTATAATGAGGCAGAACAGTATGTCTATTATACGCCGCCCCGCGCGCCCTTTCCCTCTCAATGCGGTTAATCTTTCAGGGACGCGCCGTTCAAATCATCAAGAAAGCGGAGACAGAAAGCATGCGTTTTATCCATCTCGCCGATCTTCACCTGGGCCGCTCCCTCGCCGAGTTCAGCCTGATCGACCTGCAGCGCGAGGCGCTCACGGAAATCGTGAACTACGCCGCCCACGCCGGGGCCGACGCCGTCGTCATCGCGGGCGACGTCTACGACCGCTCCACGCCCTCCGTTCAGGCCGTGAACCTGCTGAGCGGTTTCCTGTCCGCCCTGTCCCGGCTGAATATCCCCGCGCTCATCATCGCGGGCAACCACGATTCCACCGACCGGCTCGCCTTCCTCAGCGACATCCTGGGTCAGGCCGGCATCCACATCGCCGGCGATTACCGCCTCGGCCAGCCGCCCGTCACCCTGTCGGACGCCTTCGGCCCGGTCAACTTCTACCTGCTGCCCTTCTTCCGGCCGGGCCATATCCGCGCGCAGGCCGTGGATGAGCCCGTCGCCGGATACGACGACGCCGTGCGCGTCGCCATCGAACGCATGCCCATCGACGCGTCGCAGCGCAATGTGCTCGTGGGGCATCAGTTCGTGTGCGCCGCCGGGCACGTACCCATCCGCTCCGATTCCGAAATGCTCTTCGCAGGCGGCACGGAGCTGGTGAGCGCCGCCCATTTCGCGCCCTTCGATTACGTAGCGCTGGGGCACCTGCACCAGGCCCAGCGCGTCGGCGCGGAGACCGTGCGCTACGCCGGCGCGCCGCTCAAATACGCGCTGGGCGAGGCGGGCGCGGCGAAGAGCTTCACCGTGGTGGATATGATGGAAAAGGGCGCGGTCTCGGTGAAGCAGGAGCCGTTTCATCCCTCCGTGGGGCTGCGCGCGGTGCGCGGCCGGCTCGAGGACATCCTCGCCGCGCCGCCGGCGGAAAACGACGGCGATTTCCTGGAAGTGCTGCTCACCGACGAGGAGCCGGTCTACGACGCCATGCAGAGGCTGCGCGCCCGCTACCCGCGCACGGTCAACGTGCGCCGCGAGCGCGACATGATGCTGAATATGCCCGGCGGAGAGCCCGTCGCCCGGCGGGAAGACCGGCGCGACCCCATGGCGGTGTTCAGCCGCTTCGCCTCGGAGATAACCGGCCTCGACCTCACCGTCGAGGAACAAAGCGACATGCGCGACGTGCTCACGGAAGCCGCGCGGGAGGAGGACGCATGAGACCTATTGCACTGACCCTGTCCATGTTCGGCCCCTACGCCCGCGAGACGACGATTGATTTCAGCGCGCTGGGCGAATCGGGCGTTTTCCTGATTACCGGCGACACCGGCTCGGGCAAGACCACGCTGTTCGACGCCATCGTCTACGCGCTGTACGGTCGTGTGACAAACGAGCGCCGCTCGGGCTCCGGCATGCGCAGCGACTACGCCGCGCCGGGCGATCCCACCTTTGTTCGCCTGCGCTTCGAGCACGCCGGAAAGACCTACGACATCACCCGCTCCCCCGCCTACGAGCGCGCCGCGCTGCGAGGCGAAGGCACCGTGTCGCAGCCCGCCGCCGTTTGCCTGACCCTCCCGGACGGCCGCGTTGTCGAAAACGACGCCGACGTGAAGCGAGAAATATACGGGCTCCTGCGGCTGGACTACGCCCAGTTCAAGCAGGTCTCCCTTCTCGCCCAGGGCGAATTCCTGAACCTGCTCCTGGCCCGCAGCCGCGACCGGGAAGCCGTCTTCCGCCGCCTGTTCGACACGTGGGCTTTCGAGCGCGCCGGGCGGATCCTCCGGGAACGCGTCGAGGCGCAGGCCGCCGAAACCGACGCGCTGTCAAAGGAAATCCTGTTCGCTCTCGGTTCCATCCAGTTCCCCGAGGGCGAACAGCAGGATATCCGGACCGCCGCCCAGGCGCTGCCGCTCATCGGGCAGGCCCGCGAGATGCTCGAAGCCGACCGCGCCGCCCTCGACGAAGCAAAGGCCGAGCTGGCCGCCCGCGAAGCCGCCTATGCCGAGGCCGTAAAGCGGCAGGCCGAGGGCGAGCGCCTGAAAAAACTGCGCGCGCAGTTGGAGGAGGCCGCGCATCGTGAGGCGGCGCTGCTCGATCAGGCCGGGGACATGGCCGCGCGCCGCACGGCCCTCAGCGCCGACGCGCGGGCCCGCCGGCTCGCCCCGGAGGAAGCCCTGCTCGAAACCGCGCGCCGCCGCCTCGAAGAAGCGCGGACGCGCCGTCAGGCGCTGGACGCCCAGCGCGCCGCGGCCCAAGCGGAGCAAGCCCGCGCGGATGAAGCCGTCGCCTCGCTCCCGCGGCGGCGCGAAGAACTGAACGCGCTCGCCCTGCGCGTCCAGACGCTGCGCCGGCTCCTGCCGAAATACGACGAACTCGCGCGGCTCACGCAGCTTGCCCGGGAGGCGCAGGCGCTTCACGCGCGGCAGAGCGAGGCCCTGCGCGCCCTGAACGACGAGGCAGCAAAGCGCCGCGCGCTCATCGCCGGCATGAGAAGTGAGCTTGAGCGGGGCGAGCAGGACGAGACGCGGCGGGCGCAGGCCCAGCTCCAGCGGAGCGAGCGCCTGAACCGGCTGAACGCCCTGCGCGATATGGCCGCGCTGTACGATCAAACCGCCCAGCTGGCCGCCCAGGTGGCGGCGCTGGCGGCGCGCCAACAGGCCGCCGCCGACGTCCAGCAGCGCGCCGAGGCCGCATTCGCGGACGCCAACACGCGCTATCTTCTGGGCCAGGCGGGCCTTCTGGCGCGCACCCTCGCGCCGGATGCGCCCTGCCCGGTGTGCGGCTCGACGAGCCACCCCCGCCCCGCCCCGCTGAGCCGGGATATTCCCTCCGAGGACGAACTGCGCCAGCTCGAGCAGCGCGCCAAGAGCTGCCGCGCGGCGACGGCTGAGATTCGCGAGCGGGCCGCCGAGGCCGTCGCCCGGCTGGACGCCGTCCGCAAGCGCCTGACGGACGCCTCAGGGGCCCTCGGCGTCGCCGCGGAAGCCGACGCGATCAACGACGCCGCCTTGGTTCTCCGCCGGGAACTCGCCGGGCTGGAGCAGGAAATCGACCGGCTGAACCGCCTCGCGGCCGAGCGGGCGCTCATCAGACTGAAGCTGGGCGAGCATGCGCAGGCCCTTGAAAAGGACGAATCGCTGCTCGAAAAAGGCAATGCGGCGCTGGCGCAGACAGCCGAAGCGCTGGCCCAGCGGCGCGCCGCCGCGCAGGCGCTTTTCGATTCGCTGAAGGAAGCCGGAACCGATCCAGCCCACGCCCGCGCCTCCCTCGCCGAAGCCGAGCAAACCGCCTTGCAGCTTGCCCAGGCCATCGACGGCGCGGAGGCGCTGCGCCGCTCGGCTGAAAAGAAGCGGGGCGAGTTGGAGGGCCAGGCCGCGGCCCTCGACGAGCATCTGCGGCAGGCGGAAGCCGCTCTGGCCGGCGCCGGCCAGCGGCGTACTGAGGCCATCGCCGAGCAGGGTTTCGCCAGCGAGGCGGACTATCTCGCCGCGAAGCTGGACGACGACGCCCGCGCCGCCATCGAGCGCGCCGTATCCGACTATGACCGGGGCCTGGCCGCCGCCCGCGCCGACGTCGAGCGGCTCACCCGGGAAACCGAACAGCCGCAGGCCGCGGAAGCCGGCGAAGCCGAAGCCGAAAAACGGGAGCTTGACGAATGCCGCGCGCGCCTTTCCGTCATCGAAGGCCGCATGCGCCTGAACGAGAGCCTGCTTGAAAAGCTGGAAGGCCTGACGGCGCGACACGACGCGGCGGGCCGGAAGCTGGCGCGGCTTACGCGCCTGAGCCAGCTCTGCGACGGCAAGATGATCGGCAAATACCGCGTGTCCTTCGAGCAGTACGTCCAGCGCGGTTATCTCGAGCAGGTGCTCAGGCGGGCCAACGCGCGCTTCACCCGGATGACCGACGGCCGGTTCGAGCTGCGGCGTCGGGCTCTATTGAACGGCCTGATGGACGGCGCGCTGGAATTGAATGTGATGGACTACCATTCCGGGCGGGAGCGGCCCGTGGCGTCGCTCTCCGGCGGCGAGGCGTTCCTGGCCTCGCTGGCGCTGGCGCTGGGCCTGTCGGACGCCATTTCCGAGGAGGCGGGCGGCGTGACCATCGACACGCTGTTCGTCGACGAGGGCTTCGGCTCGCTGGATCCCGCCGCCCTCGACCAGGCGGTGAACACGCTGCTGCGGCTGGGCGAGGGCTCGCGGCTGGTCGGCATCGTGTCGCACGTGGGCGAGCTGCGGGAGCGCATCGGGCGGCAGATCGTGGTCAGAAATCTCCGGGAGGGAGGCAGCGAAGCCAGCGTCCGGATCGACGAATGAGGCGCCATCTCCCATCAAAACATGCAAAAGGAGCGCCGCCGCGGGTCTCGCGGCGGCGCTCCTTTTATGTTGGTCGTTGGGTTATCAGTTCAAATGGGTGATGTCGTGGGCTTCCGCGAACTCTGCCGCCTTGCTGGTGTCGCTGCAGACGAAGATGATCCTGTCGCTGCCGTCGAATGCAGTGCTGTCAATGGTGGTCACGCTGTCCGGAATCTCCACGATGATCAGGTTATCGCAGTTCGCGAAGGCGCGCGGGGCGATGGTTGTAATCCCGTTCGGGATGATCACGCGCTCTGCGGCGATGCCCTCGAAGGCTTCCTCGCCGATCTCGCTCAGCGCCGCAGGCAGGGTCAGGGTGGACAGGTCGTTGATGTCGACGACTCTCAACTCCTTGGTCACGCGGTTCTCGTACCAGCCCGGTTCACTACCGCCCTCCTGGCCGAACGGTGAAGCGTAAACGTAAATCTCGTATTCTCTGCCAGCCACGAAGGTATTGGCGGGCACCATAATGGGCGTGTTCACCGGCGCGTCGTCATACTCATAGACACACCTGCCTTGATCCGCTATATCGTGGATTTCCACGATGCCCCACTGGCCCTTGGCCGTATCAATCGACAGGGTGAGATCGTCGCCGGCGAACAACACGTTGGGCGCGCCGATCGCAACCGCGATCGGGCCGTGCGACGCGCTGACGCTTATTGTAATGCGGTCGATCTCCACCCAGGTCACGCCGCCGTCGTAGGTAGCCGCGGCCAGGAAGGTCCAATCTTTGGGGTTATGGCACCCAGCGCCGCTGTCCAGGTGATCTCCCTCTTCCTCCTGCCAGGGATTGTCAATACTCTCGTAGCAGAAGCGCACGGCGTCCGCGCCGGGGGCGTAGATGAAGTAGCGGAAACCTTCTCCCGTCTCCACTTCCGTCTTTTCGACCATGAAGAACGGTTCCAATTCCCCGTCTACCACGGAGATGTTGATGGTCGAGAAGCTGCCTTTCATGCCGACCACGCCGTCCGCATTCACGTGCATCTCGTAGTCACCGGCCGGGATATCCACTGTCGGCATGTAGATCGTTCCGACGCCCCACCTGCGGCCGAACCAATCCCATTCGCCTTCGGTGTGGATGTCCGCGCTGTAGTTCGCGCCGTCTACGCAGTTACTGAGGTGCACAGCGATCATCTCGCCGCGGACGAAGGTGTTCTTGTCCAGCGTGAACGTGGGCTGAGGCAGCGTGCCGTTCGCCGTGGTGGTCACAGCGATCATGTTGCTGATGCCGCTCCAGGTCAGTTCCTGCCCTCTGTGGTCATAGCGGACGAAATTCTCGGGCAGTACGTCCTCGGTGTACTTGGCGTACCAGCACCGGTTCGCTACATCGGTCTGGCTCATGACCTCCTCGAATGTGCTGCCGGGGAAGTACTGCCAGTCGTTGCCGGTGTACAGGGCGATGGCGGTGGCATTCGCCGGCGCGCCTGTGACGCTCACCGTAAACTCCTGATTGACGAGCTTGGTGACATCGGCGGTTCCGCCGTCGATCTCCAGCGTCAGGCCGGACGTCTGGCCGTCGGTCACGATGAAGGAGATTTCGATGCTGTTGTCCAGGTAGCCGACGCCGTAGAGGTTGAACCAGATGCTGTAGTTTCCGGCCACGTCAAGGACGCTCGCGGGAATCACGAAGCGCGGGTTGACGATGCCGTTCCTGTAGTTATCGAAGTTGCTGTTGTCGTAGAAGTCTTGGCCTTCCCTGCGCGCCCAGGCGTGGACGTAGTCGAAATCGTTCCGGCCCAGGTCGACGATCATGTCCTGACCCAGCGTGATGACGCGGCCGTTCGGGAACGAGATGTTGGGCACGTCGATGAGGCCGTTGGGCGCAGTGACGTTAATGGTTTCGCCTTCCAGGCTGTGCCAGTTGTTGTTCGCGTCGCGCCACATGGGCGTGATGGTGTGCTCGCCGGGGTCGTCGAAGCGCCAGTCGCTGGCCATGAAGTTGTCGGTTTCGTAGTCATACCAGGGATGATCTTCATCGCCGTCGATGACAGCTTTCAGCGCTGTCGCGCCGGGGGCGTACATCGACACGGTGAACGACTGGCGGTTCATGAGGTTATGGCTGCTGAGCGTGAACACCGGCTGTGCCTGCTCGACCACAGTGATGGGCATGTAGCTCTCTCTGCCGGTCAGGCCCAGCGCGCCGTTATCGCCCACCAGAACGCGGTATTCGCCGGGCTCCAGGTTCTCGGTGTGCAGGATCGCGGTGTCGCCATCCCGGAAGTCCGTGCCGTTCCAGCGGCGCACGCCGGGCTGGTCGAATTCGGCGCGGTAGGAATGGCCCTCCGTGTAGTTGGTGATTGTGACGGTGACCAGCTCGCCGCGGGTCACGGTCCTGGGCGTCACGGTGAATTCAGGATACGCCACAGCGCCGCTGTTCGTCAGGGTCAGGTATACGACGTTACTGGTCGTGTTGCTCCAGCTGACGCTGTTCCAGTCGATCTCCCAGTCTTCGCCGGTCAATGTATCGGTGGTGTAGCGGGCGTAGACGGGAACCGCATCGGCGCTGCCCCAGCTGTAATAGTCGTCCAGCTGATTGCCGCGGCGTATGCCGTCGCCCCACTCCTCATCATCCTTCGCGTAGAGGCGGATGGCCGTGGCGTTTTGAGGCGCGTTCACGACGACGCGCACGGGTTCGTTGACCTGCGCGGTCGCCTGGGCGTTCTCGCCGTTGACGGTGAGGGTGAAGCCGTTCTCCTCGTTGTAGTAATCGCCCACGGTGAAGTACTTCTGGAATTCGACGGAATCGCGGCCGGTCAGGTTGACCGTGACGCGCAGCGAGTACATCTCGCCGCTCGCGAGCAGGATATCGTCACCAATGCGCGCTTGGCCATGGTAGACGGAAGAGTCTCCATCGCCCCAGTCGTTGAAGGCGGGAACGGCAATGGTGTTTTCATGCGCGTAGCCCTGCCAGATAGGCTGCCAGTCGCTCTGACGCCAGACGTTCACGTCGATGCCGTCAAACTCGATGGGCTGACCATTCTGGTTGACCACGCTGAACACGTAGTCCTCGCCGGCCTCGATGGAATC
Organism: Clostridia bacterium; assembly: GCA_017527065.1. Classification (GTDB taxonomy): domain Bacteria; phylum Bacillota; class Clostridia; order Christensenellales; family Aristaeellaceae; genus Firm-10. The sequence continues at coordinate 11,601 of JAFXQO010000004.1, read as the reverse complement.
CGGGCCGTCGATCGTGACCGTGGGCAGCGGGCCGGCCGAGGTCACGGTGATCGTGATGGTATTATCGGCGAAGACCCATTCGCCGTCGAAGCGGGCGGCAACGGTGTAGGCGTGCGCGCAAGCCCAGTTCTCGGAGGCGTCATAGATGACGTAATCGTCGTCCCACCAATCCTCCAGCATGCCGTCCCTGTAAAGGCGCAGGCCGTCGGCGCCGGGCGCGTACACGCTGAGGTAGGCGTGCTCACGGGTTTGGACGGTCGTGCGGTCGGCGAAGAAGCGGATGGCGTGGTCGTTTTCCTCGGGCGCGGTCACTTCAAGGGCGGACCAGAAGCCGGTACCCTCCCAGCCGTCCGCGTCGGCGGTAACGTGCACTTCGTAAATCGTGTCCGCTTCCAAATCGACGGTGGACAGGCGGATGACGCCCGTCGCGCTGTCCCATTCGTATTCGCTGGTCCAGCGGTCCCGCTGCCTGTCCCAGGCGCGGGCGACCAAATTGAGGCTGCCGCTGAAAGCCTTGCCGCGGTATTCGGCCGCGTTGTCAATGGTGATGACCATCTCGTCGCCGCGGGTGACCGTCCTCTGCATGGAGAACTGCGGCATGGGCAGGCGGCCGTTCGACGTGGCGGTGACCTTCACCGGGGCAGAGGTGCCGGCCCAGTCGCAGGTCTTCCACCATTCCTCGTTCTCGTCGATCGGATCGGTCGTGTAGCTGGCCAGGTAGGTGTAGACGCCCGCCTCGTCGATGTACCAGTTGTCATCGTTGTCGTAGGTATTGCCGGTGGCCATGTCCTCATGGACGCCGGCGTTGACCACATAGACGCCGGTGGCGTTTGCGGGCGCTGTCACGGCCACGCGCATGTTCTGGCCGACGGTGACGGTCATGTCTTCCGCGCTGCCGTTCACGGTCAGCGTGATGTTCTCGTCCGCATCATCGGGCCGCACCACGAAGCCGACGAACACGTCGCTGTTGTCGTAGCCGAAGGCCACGGCGCAGGCGTGGACGCTGTAGGAATGGCCGGGCGTCAGGTCGTCCGCGGGTATGGTGTAGGTCCGCGGAGCCCAGTTGGTCCACCCGTTGAGAATTTCCTCTTGGTAGATGTCGCCGTATTCGTTGGTTCTGTAATCCTCATCGGTCACCTCGAACCAGTATTCCATGGCGTTCTGAACGGGGTTGATGGTGATGGTCAGATCATCGCGGGAATCCAGCACGCTGGCGCTGAGCACCACGTTCACGGGATCCATCTTGCCATTGGGCGCGATGACGCTCAGATGCCGGACATCCGGGCACTCGACCCAGGTCTGTTCGCCGGTTTCCGCGTCGACATAGAGCGCCTCCACCCAGTAATCCGTCTCTCTCTGGTGGGTTTCGTTCCAGTTCTCAAACACGCTGTCGCAGTATCCTTCGGGGTCGTAGGGGTCGCCCCAGTTCCAGTTATTACCGTCGTCCTGCCTCTGCAAGTGAATCTGGACAGCGCCGGGCGCGTAGATGGAGACGCCGTAATCCACGCCGGTGATGGCCGTATCCGTGCTGAGGGAGAAGAAGATGGGATGATCTCCCGCGCTGTTAGGCTCGGTAACGGTGATATTGCGCACGATTTCGTTGCTGTCGTGCCAGCCGACCCGGCCGTCGACGAAGGCGAGGAAATGCAACTCGTAGGTCTTGCTGCCGTTCTCGCCCGTCCACAGTTCGGCGGTGGACATCTTGATCGTAGCGGTCGGGGGATTGGTTCCGTAGTCCACGGTCATGTCGGTCCAGCCCCAGCCTTCGCCGGTCTCCGGATCCTCGAACCAGCCCTGCACGCGGTAAGCGCCGTTGATGCTGAAATACTCCAGGATGTTCGTCAGCGGAATCTCAAGCCACTGGCCGCGCTGGATGGTTTCCGGCAGATTGCCAATCACTGGATCGGGCATGGTTCCGTTGGAGGTGACGGTAACCGTCACCGCGTTGGAATAGCCCGCCCACTCGCAGGTCTCCCACCAGGCGGAATCGGGGTCGATGTCGACGTCGGTGGTGTACTTCGCGGCGAAGGTATAGCTGCCTTCATCGGGCATCCACCAGTCGTCGTTTTCGTAGGAGCCTTCCTCGCTATGATCCCAGTCGGTTCCCTCGTAGATGTACACGCCGGTGGCTTTCACGTTCTCGCCCGTCTCGACGGTGATGGTGAAGCGCTGGCCGATGAGGCGCTGGACGGCCTCGGTGCCGCCGTCGATCTTCAGGGCGATGTCCCCTCTGACGTTTTCAGGCTCGGGCAGCACGATAAAGCCGCAGCGGCCGTCGCTGGCATCGTAGCCGCGCGCCTCGGCGTGCGTCATAATATAGTAGGCATGGCCGGGCGTCAGCAGTCTCGCGGGAATGGTATACGTGCCCGCGCCGCCGCTGAAGACGAAGTCGTCCTCGTCGTAGATGTTGTTGTCCCTCACCTCGAAGTTAAAGAACTCCGCGTGCGGCACATTGCCGGCGGTGATGGTGAAATCCTGCCCCGCCGCGACGGAGGAGGCGTATGTGAGGGGCACGTCGATCAGCTTGCCTTCCGGCGCGGTGACCGACAGGTGCGCGTTTTCGGGATGGAATTCTTCCCAATCTTCATCGTTTTCCAGATCGCCCCAGTTGGCGTATACGACAAAGTCCATCTCGTCGGGATTACAGAAGCTTTCCTCGAACGCGACGCCGGGGCCCTGTCTGAACCATTGTCTATGTTCAGTTTCCACTCTGACGCCATTCGCGCCGGGCGCGTAGGCGGACACGGCGAAGAATTCCAGCGTTTCGACCTCATGCTTGTTCAGCGTGAAGACGACGTCGTGCTCGCCCTCGCCGGCCTGCGGCTCGGTCACGTTGAAGATGAATTCCTCTCCCCAGCTCTCCACATAGCCGGGCGCATGAGCCCACACGTTCAGGAGGTAAGAATCCTCGGGCAGGTCGGCGGTGGGCATCGTGATGACGCCTGTCTCGCTGTTCCAGCCGTACCAGGAGTCGAAGCCGTGACCGTCATCTCCCCTGGCCCACGGCGCGGCCACGATCTCCAGGCCCTCAATGTTCCGGAACGCGTCGGCGTTGGTGATGGTGATTGTCATAAACTCGCCGCGGGTCACGTCATGGAGCGCCTCGAAGGCGGGCCTGGGAAGATCGCCGTTCTCCGCGACGGCGGTCACCACAACGATGTTGGAGCAGCCGATCCATTCGAGGCCATCCTGCCAGCCGTCCACGGGTTCGCCGAACTCATCCAGGATGACATCGCCGGTGGTGTACTTCGCAACGACGGGATAAATGAAGCCGTTGTCCAGGCGGGTACCGTAGTCATGCAGGCGGTTGCCAGGCTGAGAGATGATCCTATCGCCGGCCGAAACCCACACGCCGGTGGCGTCTTCCGGCGCAACAACCAGTATGTCGATGTTATCGCCGTAAGGCCATTCAAACGACTCCGTTCCACCGTTTACGTACAGCGTGAAATTATCGGTGAATTCCTCAGGCTGCACGAAGAACATATACCTGTCGTCGGCGGTCTCAACGCCCCGCCCGCCGCGGGCGTGCAGCGACACCTCGTAGTAGTGGCCGGGAATGAGTTCATCCGTGGGGATGGTAATGGTGCAGCCGTCCTCGCCGGGGAAGACATGTCGGCCGAAGACACAGTTGTTGCCCTCGTGGATGTCGTTGTCATTGACCTCAAACCAGTATTCCTCGGCATTATCGACCGGGTAGACTGTCAGGGTCAGTTCATCGTCCGGCTCGATCACGGCGGCGCTCAATTCGGCGCGTATCGTGCCCAGACGGCCAGAAGGCGCGCGGACCGTCACTGTGACGGCGTACTCTTCGAATACGTCGGTCCAATCGTCCTCGCCGTAGCATGCCCTCAAGGCGAAGGTGCGATGCACGGGATGGTCTATTCTATCGTTCCACGCCGTGCCCTCGCCGTCGACAGGATCGCCCCAGTCCCGCCATTCATCGTCTCCGTTGTCGTTCCAAACGATCTGGATCTGGGTCGCGCCGGGCGCGTAGGCGGACAGGTTGAACCATTCGTTCGTTTCCACATTGTTCTTGTCCAGTTCAAGGTATACCGGGGGCTCGCCTTCCCCGATTTCCGGATCGGTCACGGTGAAGAAGAGAGGCTCGCAATAACCGCCGGTATAACCCGGGGCGATGGCATACGCGTCGAGGCGGTAATCGCCCGCGGGCAGGTCGGCGGTGGGCATCATGATCGTGCCCACGCCGTCATGGACTTCGCCGTTCCAGACATACCAGGACTGGAAGCCGCGGCCATCATACCTGCCGAAGGGCGCGGCTTCGACGCGCAGGTCCTGAGCCTCTGTCGCCAGCAATTCAGCGGCGTTTTCGATGGTGATTTCCAGCCACTCGCCGCGATCAACAGTGGATCCTTCGGGTATGCTGACCTGCAGGTCGGGCAGCTCGCCGCTGGCCGTGATGGTCAGCGTGACGATGTTGGAATAGCCCGCCCAGGCGCAGTTATCCCACCAGCCGTCCACAGGCTCGCCGTTCTCGTCAAAGATGTCGTCGGTGGTGTACATCGCGACGATCGGGTAATCCTTGGGCCAGTAAAGGTTCATGGTATGATCCAGGTAGCGGCCTTCCGACCAGCGCATATCGTCTCCAAAGAACGCGCAGACGCCCGTCGCCCCCTGAGGCGCGACGGCATACAGGCTGTTCTTTTGGTTGGCTGCCGCGCTCTGGTCCTCGGTGCTCCCGTTCACGTACAGCGCGAAGGGGGACGTCTCCACATCAGGCAGCACGATGAAGGGATAGTTGCAGTTGGTGTTTTCCAGACCCAGCGCGCCGCCCGCGCACACCCACACGTCGTAGATGTGGCCGGGTGTCAGGCGCTCGGCCGGCACGATTGAGGTATAGGTGCCCTCGAAGGGCTCGATGTCGTCTTCAAAGACCTTGTTTTCATCCAGGCCCCAAGGCGAAACCTCAATATTGTGATCGTTCAGGGTAACGTAGTACCACGTGGCGCCCTCGACGGGCTCGATGGTGACTTGCAGGCCCTCGCCTGCGTTCACCTCGGCCGCCGTCAGGACATTGGCGCTGAGCTCGACGGGCACGTCGTCCAACCAGCCGTCCGCTTCGACGGACATGACGACCAGCGGCGTCAGATCGCTGAGTTCGCTCCAGTCATCCTCGTCCTCCGGATCGCCGTAGCAGGCGCGCAGGGCGTATTCCAGCCGTTCGATCCGTCTATCGGCCGCGTTTTCCCAATAGGCGCTGTCGGTTTCTTCATAGTACCCCTCGTCCTCGATCCACTCCCCGTTCGGATCGTCCCGCCAGTATAGGACGATGGCGGTCGCGCCGGGGGCGTAGGCCGACATGAAGTACGTCTCGTTGGCGACGACTTCTTCCTTATCGACGGTGAGGTAGACCGGGTGATCCAGTTCGCTCACGGGCTCTTCGATGGTGAGCGGCTGCGTATACTCGCCGACCTGGTAACCGTTGGCCCAGGCAAAGCTGTGCAGCACGTAATTCTCGCCTGCCGGCAAATTCCCCGTAGGCACGAGCATGGGGTGCCCGCTTTCGCCATCCCAGAACCCTTCGAAGGACCACTTCTTCCCCGCCGCGTCGCTGATGACGGCGTCCACGCCAAATTCCAGGCCTTCAAAATCAGGCGCGTCGGGGCCGATGTAATCCTCCGGATTCAGAAGATCGACGCTCAGGAAATCGCCGCGCACGACGCTGGAAGCTGCCGAGATGCTCGGAGTCATCATATCGCCATAGGGCGTGGTGATGGTCACGCTGGCCGGCGAATCGCACTGCACCCAGTTGCTGTCGTCCTCCACGTCGCCCTCAAAACAGGCTTCGGCGATGACCTGGAACGTGCCCGGACGGTCGTGGAACACAGAGAAGACAACGTAGTCCCGGAAATACTCGTCTTCATCGTCCCAGTAGGCCCGCACGACATTGTTTACCTTCACCCGCAGCGCCTTCGCGCCGGGCGCATATACCGAGCAGCCAAACCGCTCCTGCGACACGGCTTCCGTCTTCTCTATATCCCATGTGATGGCTGCCTCGGGCTCGGTCACGATGATAGTATCGGTGGAAGAACTCTGTTCCCAATACCCATCCGCTGTCATAGTCACCTGCAGCATATACTGATGACCGGCCTCGAACTGCGCGGTGGGGATTTTGATGGTCCTTTCATCCTCGTCCCAGTAGTACCTCTCGGGGGAGCCTGAAACCTCGGCGTAGTACTGCAGGTTTTCAAAGCCCCAGTAATCAGGAACATCGTATATTACGACAGTGACGAATTCGCCGCGCGGAAGATACAAGTTATCTGTATAATAACTCAACTCGGGCGACGGCGGCATTTCGGGATCATCTTCCGCCAGCGCGAACGCGCCGCACAGCAGCAGCGCCGCGATGGCCAGCAGGCACAAACCGTTCCTCAACCAGGTCTTCTTGTCCATTATTCGACTTCTCCTTTCGGAAAAATGATCGTTGGTTTCGATCCTGCGCTTCAGCATTTTACAAATGCTTAAACTTTAGACGCTTCATTATATCATGCGGCGTTTCCATTGTCTACCGTCTTTCCCGAGTCAATTTTCCTTGTATAACTGTATTTTACATGATATTAACTGTCCTGCGCGCCCGACATCGGCGCGCGCTCCGCCCGGCGACACGCAAATGCGAATTACGAATTAAAAAACGATGAAAGCCCTTGTGCCGCGTACGCAAAGGGCGTATAATGACGGGAAGAATTGTTTCGGAGGCGAAGGCCATGCTGCTGAACCTGGGCGATGTGGTGCAAATGCGCAAGACGCATCCCTGCGGCAGTGATCGCTGGATCGTCACGCGCACCGGCGCGGACGTCAAGATCAAATGCGAGGGCTGCGGGCGCGTGGTCATGCTCGACCGGCCGGAATTTGAAAAAAGAGTCAGGAAAATCCTGACCCCACACGCGGAAGAGTAGAAAGGGGCAGATCGCATGCAGACCGCGCCCGACATGACGCAACGCAGCACAGAGGAAGAAGATAAGGAAGAAAAGCAGAACACAGAGGAAGAAACGCAGAACTCAGAAGAAGAAAACTGGGAAGAAACAAAGAGCTTAGAAGAAGAAAACAGGGAAAAAAGAGAAAAGAAGAAAAAAGCCGTGATACATGAAATCCTTTCATGGGCGCTCAGCTTCGCCGCGGCGCTGGCGTTGGCGGTGCTCATCCGCATGTTCGTCTTCACCCTCATCACCGTGGACGGCACCTCCATGCTGGACACGCTCGTCAACGGCGACAAGCTCTACGTCTCCGTGCTTTCCGCCCGGATCGGCGGCTACGACCGCGGCGACATCGTCATCTGCCAGTATCCGGGGCGCACGGACTACATCGTCAAGCGCCTGATCGCCCTGCCCGGCGACACGGTCATGATCGACTTCGGGCAGGTCTACGTCAACGGCGAGGCCCTCGACGAGACCTACGTCGTCCATACCAACCGGTACAGCTACCCTGAAACCACACTGGGCGAAGGCGAATACTTCGTCCTCGGCGACAACCGCAGCGTCTCCCATGACAGCCACTCGGCGGACGTGGGGCCCGTGACGAAACTCATCGGCAAAGTGCGCGCCATCTTCTGGCCTTTGAACCGCATCAGCCGCGTATAATGACAGAATCGACAGAAAAGGACTGAGAAGCATGGAACAGAACGAATATCCCAACGAAATTGAGGAGAAGACCGAATCGCCCGCCAACGCCCGAAGCGATGAACAGGACGAACGGCCCGAGGAAACCGAAGGCCAGGAAGAATCCTCCGAGGAAACCGGCGAGGAGAAGCACGGCCTCCTCGAGCTCCATGAGTCCGCGGATAATGAGAAGAAAAAGGAAACCATCCAAAAGATCAAAAAGGAAGTCAAGGACTGGATCGTCTCCTTCGCGGTCGCGCTGGCGGTGGTGCTGCTGGTGCGCGCGTTCCTGTTCACCATCATCCGCGTGGACGGCCCCTCTATGAGCGACACCCTGCTCAACGGCGACCGGCTCTATGTCGACGTGCTGGACATGCGCCTCAACGGCCCCAGCCGTTTTGACGTGGTCATACTGCACTATCCGAACCGCAAGGAAAACTTCGTGAAGCGCGTCGTCGGCGTGCCCGGCGACACCATCGAGGTCACGAACGGCGTGCTCACCGTCAACGGCGTTCAGTACGACGAGCCCTACCTCACGCCCGAGCGCGTCGTCTCCTTCAGCCGCGCGACGAGCAACTTCACCGTGACCCTCGGCGAGGACGAGTACTTCGTGATGGGCGACAACCGCGACAACTCAAACGACAGCCGCCGCGTGGGCGTCATCACGCGCGATATGTTCGTCGGCAAAGTGCTGCGCATCATCTGGCCGCTCAACCGCTGGGACGCCGTCGAAGGCTCCGAGGTTTACAACGGCAACTGACGATCGGGAGGCCGCATGAACATACAGATCTACGCGCTCAAGCGCGACTTTGACGTGCAGAAGGCCGAGCGCTACTTCAAGGAGCGCCGCATCCCCTACCAGTTTATCGACCTCGGCAAAAAGGGCATGGGTTTAAAGGAGCTTGAGGTCGTGCGCCGCCAGGTGGGGCTGGAAGGGATGATCCGCCTCAGCGACAAGGACTGGCAGAGCCATTACGTCGCCCAGCTCAGCGACCCGCAGGCCGCCCTGGAAAAGCTGCGGGACGACCCGAAGCTCCTGCGCCTGCCCATCGTGCGCAACGGCGCGCAGGCCACCGTGGGCTACCAGCCGGACGTGTGGGCTGGATGGAAATAATTGAACGCATACAAACGCCCCGACCGGCCCGCAAAAGGCCGCGTCGGGGCGATCGCTTTATCTGTATCATTTATTCTTTGTCCGCCGGGACGGGCGCGGCTTCGGCGGATTCCGCTTCCGCCTCCTTCGGGGCCGCTTCCTCCCCTGCCTGCGCCTGATTCGCCGCCAGCTGCGCGTTCAGCGCCTCGACGGCCCTGGCCAGCGCCTCGGCGGGATCTTCTTCGGGCGCGGCTTCGGCCTGCGCGTGGTTTTTCGCGTCCTCGCCGCGCGCCAGATCGACGTCTTCCTTCGTGATCTTCATCAGGTCCTCGCGGGTCACTGTCTCCATCGCGGCCAGACGGTTGGCCTGGTTGACGAGCACCTTCTCGAAGATGTTCCGCACGCCGCGCGCGTTGCCGAAGGAGATGGAGTTGGTGTTCTCCGCGGCGATAAACTCGCGCACCGCGGCGCGCGCCTCGTCTTCCATCTCATAGCAGCCCTTCTTGCACTGGAGCTGGAAAATACCCATCATTTCGTCGAGGTTGTAATCGTCGAAGTGCAGGTAGCGGTTGAAGCGCGATTCGAGGCCAGGGTTGGAATGGATGAAGCGATCCATGAGCCCGTCGTAGCCCGCCACGATGACCACCAGGTCGTCGCGGTTGTCCTCCATGGCCTTGAGGATGGTGTCGATGGCCTCCTGGCCGAAGTCGTTCTCGCTGCTGCTGTTGAGGGCGTAGGCCTCGTCGATGAAGAGCACGCCGCCCTTGGCCTTTTCGATGACCTCGCTCGTTTTGGTCGCGGTCTGGCCCACGTAGCCCGCCACGAGGCCACTGCGGTCCACCTCCACCAGCTGGCCCTTGGAGAGGATGCCCAGCGTCTTATAGATGCGCGCCATCAGCCGGGCGATCATGGTCTTGCCGGTACCGGGGTTGCCGGAGAACACCATGTGCAGCGACAGGTCGGGCGTGGGCAGGTCATGGGCGCGGCGCAGCTTGTACACCGTGACCATGTTGATGAGGTTATTGACTTCCTTCTTGATGCTCTCCAGACCGATGTAGGTGTTCAGTTCCCCGCGCAGCTCCTCAATGGTCTCGGTCTTCTCCGGCTCCTTCGGCTGCGGCGCGGCCTTGGCGGGAGCCGTCTGCGCGGGCGCGGGGCCCTTGCTCTCGGGCCGCTTTTCATCCGCGGGGGCTTTGGGCGTCCTGGACGCGGGCACGCCCCAGAAATCGTAGGCGATGGAATCGAAGCTGTGCTCCGCCATGCTGCGGATGACCTCGTACTGCTTGAGGATGATCTCGTCCCTCTTGTCCGTCTTGCTCATATGGATAAGCGCTCCTTCTGCGTTTGTTGCCCATCAATTATACGGCCAAACGTGCGCGCGGTCAAGCAATGTTTTGCCCGTGGGACGGTATTCGCCCGGCGGTCAATATACATTTTACCAAAAAACACTTGCTATTCCGCGCATATCAGGGTAAAATGGTTTTGAACGTGGGGCATCAGGTTTGCGCCCCGCTGGCATTCGACAATTTGTTAGGAGGTCTTTCCAATGGCTGTTAAGGTTGCTATCAATGGCTTCGGCCGCATCGGCCGCCTCGCTTTCCGCCAGATGTTCGGCGCTGAGGGCTATGAAATCGTCGCGATCAACGATCTGACCAGCCCCGCCATGCTGGCCCATCTGCTCAAGTATGACACCGCCCAGAAGGGTTACTGCGGCGTCATCGGCGAGAACAAGCACACCGTCTGCTCCAAGGAGCCCGAGTTTGAAGAAGATGGCAAGACCGTGAAGGTTCCCGGCTCCATCACTGTTGATGGCAAGGAAATCACCATTTATGCCGAGCCCAAGGCTGCGAACCTGCCCTGGAAGGCTCTGGATGTCGACGTCGTGCTCGAGTGCACCGGCTTCTACACCTCCAAAGCCAAGGCCCAGGCGCACATCGACGCCGGCGCCAAGAAGGTCGTCATTTCCGCGCCTGCCGGCAACGATCTGCCCACCATCGTCTTCAACGTGAACCACAACACCCTGAAGCCCGAGGACACCGTCATCTCCGCCGCGTCCTGCACCACCAACTGCCTGGTCCCCATGACCAAGGCTCTGAATGACGCCTATCCGATCCAGGGCGGCATCATGACCACCGTGCACGCTTACACCGGTGACCAGATGGTCCTTGACGGCCCGCATCGCAAAGGCGACCTGCGCCGTGCCCGTGCTGCAGCAGTGAACATCGTTCCCAACTCCACCGGCGCCGCAAAGGCAATCGGTCTTGTTATCCCCGAGCTGAACGGCAAGCTGATCGGCTCCGCACAGCGCGTCCCCGTCTGCACCGGTTCCACCACGATCCTCGTTGCAGTCGTCAAGGGCGAGAACATCACCAAGGATGCAATCAATGCCGCAATGAAGGCTGCTTCCTCCGCTTCCTTCGGTTACACCGAGGAGCCTCTGGTATCCAGCGACGTGATCGGCATCACCTACGGCTCTCTGTTTGATGCTACCCAGACCATGGTCACCAAGATCACCGATGACACCTATCAGGTGCAGGTCGTTTCCTGGTACGACAATGAGAACTCCTATACTTCTCAGATGGTCCGCACCATCAAATATTTCGCAGAGCTCGGCTAATCGCACTGTGAACAGAAAGGGCCGTCTCCCTCGGGGACGGTCCTTCGTTTTTGGTAGCTTTCCAATCGTGCGCAGGCAGTTTGCCATTTATGCACAAACAATGATAAAATAGAGTAAAGATTGTCAGACTATCAAAAGGAGCGGCATCCATGGCAGAAGAATTACGTGAATCAGCAGAAGATTACCTTGAATCGATTCTGATCCTTTCCGGACAGAAGGAGTTCGTTCGCGCCGCGGATATCTGCCACTACTTTGGATATTCCCGCCCGACGGTCTCT
>JAFXQO010000041.1 GCA_017527065.1 Clostridia bacterium | reverse complement strand
TTTTCGCCTCGTCGAACAGGTCGCGCACGCGGCTCGCGCCCACGCCCACGAACATTTCAACAAAATCGGAGCCGGAAATGGTGAAGAACGGCACGCCGGCCTCGCCGGCCACGGCTCGGGCCAGCAGCGTCTTGCCGGTGCCTGGCGGGCCCACGAGCAGCTCGCCCTTGGGGATGCGGGCGCCCAGGTCACGGAACCTCTTGGGGTCTTTCAGGAATTCGACCACCTCGCGCAGCTCGTCGGTCTCCTCCTGAGCGCCGGCGACGTTCGCGAAGGTCACTTTGTTCTTTTCGGGGTCGCTCAGCCGCGCGCGCGCCTTGCCGAAGCTCATGACGCCCTTGCCGCCGCCCGTCTGCTGGCGCATCATCACGTACCAAAGTCCGCCGAACAGCAGCATCGTCACGATCAGGGGCAGCCATTCGAGCCACCAGGGCGCTGTGGCCGGCGGCTTCACGGTGATGGTGAATTCGTAATCCGTCACCTTGACCTGGTCGGGGTCCTTGTTCAGCCGCTCGCCGTAAATGGCGTTCACGTCGGAATAGAACTGCGCGACGCTGGGCAGGAGCGAGGTCACGTTATAGCGCGTGCCGAATTCCTTGGCGGCGATGCCGCTGTCGGTCGTCGCGCCGATCATGGTGTTGCCGCTCATCATGACGTAGGCGAGCTTATCGTCCTCGATCAGCTGCAGCACCTCGGAATAGTTCAGTTCCTTGACCGCATCGCGCTGAGGCGAGCCGATGGCCTGAACGACCACCAGAATGACGACCACCAGCAGCACATACGTCAGCGCGTGCGCTATCTTTCTGAATTTGGGTTGATTCAAAACGAGCCTCCCTCGCCTTCCGGTCTGTATTTTCCGCAATGAGAAATCTGCCCGTATATTATATCACGACACAGCCATTGTTTCAAACCCATGCGTCAGGCTTTTGTGTAAACTTCCGGTTTTAATACGCCAATATCCGGCAGGTTGCGGTACTTTTCGTCGTAATCCAGCCCGTATCCCACCACGAACTCGTTGGGGATCGTGAAACCGCAGTAGTCCACCGTGATGGTGGACTTGGGGCTGCGGCGAACGGGCTTGTCCAGCAGGGTGCAGATTTTGAGCGTCTTCGCGCCGCGGGTGATGAGGTTGCCCTTGAGGAAGGTGAGCGTGAGGCCGCTGTCGATGATGTCCTCCACGATCACCACGTGCTTGCCGGTGATGGAATTGTCCAGGTCTTTCACGAAGCGCACGTTTCCGCTGGATTCCGTGCCGCCGCCGTAGCTCTTTACGATCATGAAATCGAGCCGGCAGTCGTGGTCGATCTGGCGCATGAGGTCGCTGAAAAACACCACGGACCCTTTTAGGATGCACACCAGAACCACGGGCTCCGGCGCATCTCTGTATTCCTCGGTGATTGCCCGGCCGAGCTCCGCCACGCGCTTTTTGATGTCCTCAGCGGTAATCAGAATTCTGTCCAAATCCTCGTGCAGAATCATGAATTCTCCTCCCAGCTCTTTCTGTATTCCCTGGCTTCCAGCCGGACGCCCTTTGAGCCCGGCCTGAGCTTCGCCTCTTCCGAAATGCCGACACCCGCCGCCCACAGGATCTCGCTCCCCCGCGCCACGAGCAGCGCCGCGTCGCGCAGCGGCCTGTCGACGCGGTGGTTGATGAAATAGTCGCTCAGCTTCTGCGTGCCGCGCATTCCCAGCGGGCGGATGAAATCGCCCGGCCTGCGGGTCCGCACGACAGCGCCGGACAGGCTGTCGCCGTCCAGCACCTGGCAGAAGGGATCGCTCCGCGGCGCGGCCTCCGCCGGCGCGGCGACGATCTCACCCACGCCCGGCAGCGCGGCGCGACCCTCCATGGGCAGAGGCGCTTCAACCGGCGCGACCGCGCGGCTGATGAAGTAGAGATACTCTCCCGTCCTCTCGGCCCGCACGCCGCCCGGCAGCGCCGCAGCGCCTTTCCCGGCCCGGAAAAGCTCCTCCGAGGCCAGGCAGGCGGCCGCGTCCAGCCCGGTCAGCCGGTGAATCGCCCGGCGCAGGATGGCCGCCGGAACGCCGTCCAGGCATCGCACGCGGCTGCCAAAGGGAAGAAATTCCGCGTTCGCGGCCAGGAAGGCGCTGGCCTGCGCCTCCATATAGGCATCCTCGTCCCGCGCCAGGGCCGCAAACCGGCCCAGCGCCCGCGCCGCCCCCGGATAGGCCGTTTCCAGAGCGGGCATGACAGAAAGTCGGATGATGTTGCGCGGATTGTCGGCCAGCGCGTTGGTCTCGTCCTCGCGCCAGGCGACGGCGTTATCCAGGAGATACGCCGTCAGCTCCGCTTTCCGCAGCCCGAGAAGCGGCCGCCACAGGTCGCCCTCGCGCTCGCGCATGCCGCACGCGCCGCGCAGCCCCGCGCCCCGCGCCAGGTGCATGAGCACCGTCTCGGCCTGGTCGTCAAGATGGTGGGCCAGCGCGATGACATCAGCGCCCGTGTCCGCCTTCGCCCGGCGGAGGAAGGCGTATCGCGCGTCGCGCGCTGTCTGCTCAAGGCCCGCGCCCCGCGCCTTCGCCAGCGCCGGCACGTCCGCGCGGCCTTCAATGAGCGGCACGCCCCAGTCTTCGCACAACACCCGCACGAACGCCGCGTCCGCCCGCGAAGCGCCGCCGCGGATGCCGTGCTCGAAATGAGCCGCGGCCAGACGGATCGCGCCGCGGCCGGCCAGCTCGCACAACAGCGATAAAAGCGCCACGGAATCCGCGCCGCCGGACACCGCCGCCAGCACAAGGGGCTTCTCCTCCGGCCCTTTCCATTCCAGTTTAATCATTCTACCCTCTTTGTTTTAAGCCCGCAAGTATTTCTCAACGAATTAGCAATTTGTTAATCCTTTTCCTCTGCCGTTCACTGAAAGCACCAGGCCCGGAACACCACGCCCAGCCCGTCGCTCAGGCCGCGCAGCGGGGCGTCTTCGGCCGAGACGACGCGGATCTGCGCCACCGTTTCGCCGTCCTTGAGCACGTTCACCCAGCCCACCGCCTCGCCCGCCGTCACCGGCGCGCTGAGGGATTGAGGCAGATCGGCGGCCAGCGACACGGCCGACTCGCCGCCCTTTTTGACGAGCAGCGTCACGTCGCCGTCCAGCGCCAGGGCCACGCTGTCCTTCTGAGACCCTGTCACGGGCATCCGGCCGCGCACCGTCGCGCCCTTTTCGGCCACGGGATACAGCCGGTAGCTGGCGAAGCCGTAGTCCAGCATCTGAGAGGCTGTCCTGAAGCGCTCCTTGCCGCTGGTCGCGCCCAGCACCACGGCGACCAGCCGCATGCCGCCCCGCTTGGCCGAAGCGGCCATACAGTAGCCCGCCTCGCTTGTGGAGCCGGTCTTGAGGCCGTCGCAGCCGTCGTACTGGCGGATGAGCTTGTTCGTGTTGGTGAGGGTCGTCACACGGCCGCTCTCGTGGGTGAAATCCTCCAGCCAGATGGTAGAGTAGTCGTAGTACAGATCGTGCTTTGACAGCTCGACCGCCATGGCCGCCACATCGCGGGCGGTGGTGTGCTGGCCGTCGGCAGGCAGGCCGGTGCAGTTCACAAATGCGGTGTCCTCCATGCCCAGCTCGGCGGCGCGCCGGTTCATGCGGTCCACAAACAGCGGGGCGGAGCCGGCGATGTACTCCGCAAGCGCCACGGCGGAGTCGTTCGCGCTGCCCACGATCACGCTCTTGAGAAGTTCGCTCACCGTCTGCGTTTCGCCCGCGTCGAGCAACACCTGCGAGCCGCCCATGCCCGCCGCGTTGGCGCTGACCTGCACGCGGTCGGAAAGGTCTATATCGCCCCGCTCCACGGCCTCGCAGGCCAGGAGGATGGTCATGATCTTCGTCACGCTGGCCACGGGCCGCTTCTCGTTCGCGTTGACCGCGAACACGATCTGCCCGCTGGACGGCTCCACGAGCAGCGCCGCGGCGCAGTCGTATTTTTCAGGCGCGCTGTCCTCAAGAGGCGCGTTGGAAAGCGCGCTCGCCGCGCCGGGCAGGGCCAGCGCAGCGCACAAAAGGCACACGGTCAAGCGTTTTCCCATAAAAATCCCTCCCACCGGTCATCTTTTTTTATTAGAATATCCGACGGGAGGAGGCATTATGCTTGGCCGCAGCCCCGGGCCGGGGCGTCAGTCTTCTTCGATGATATCGGGGTAAAAGGACGTTCCGGTCAGCGTGTTCTCAACGCCCAGCGCGTCGAGCGCGGTCTTGCCCGCGTCGGCGAAGGTGGCGCGCACGCCCAGGTCGACGCCCTCCTTCAGCCCCAGGCCCCACACGAGCAGCGGCACATACTCGCGCGTGTGGTCGGTGGTCGGGAAGGCGGGATCGCAGCCGTGGTCGGCCACGATCATCAGGAGGTCGTCCTCGCCCAGCAGGCGGATGATCTCCGGCAGTCGGCTGTCGAATTCCTCCAGCGCCGCCGCGTAGCCCGGCACGTCGTTGCGATGACCGTATTTGGAGTCCGTGTCCACCAGGTTGACAAACATCAGGCCCTCCCAGTTGTCCTTTTTGAGGAAGGAGATGGTGGAATCGATGCAGGCGGGGTTGCCCGCCGCGTGGTCGGAGCGGGTCAGGCCGCGGTGATTGAAGATATCCTCGATCTTGCCCACGCCGATGACGTCCTTCCCAGCGGCCTTGATCACATCCAGCATGGTCTCGCCCAGCGGGTCGACGGAGAAATCCCGGCGGTTATCGGTGCGCACGAAGGAACCCGGCTGGCCCACGAAGGGGCGCGCGATCACGCGGCCCACGGCGTGCTCGCCGGTCAGTATGCGGCGCGCGCGTCGGCAGATGTCCCACAGGGTGAGCACCGGCACCACGCCCTCGTGCGCGGCGATCTGGAACACGCTGTCCGCCGAGGTATACACGATGAGGCTCCCGGTGCGCAGGTGCTCCGGGCCGAGCTCCTCGATGATGGCCGTGCCCGAAGCCGGCTTGTTGCCGATCGCCTTCATGCCCGTTTCGGCCTCGAAGGCGTCCATGACCTCCTTGGGGAAGCCGTTCGGGTAGGTCGGGAACGGCTTCTTCAGCTGAAGGCCCGCCAGCTCCCAATGGCCGGTGGTGGTATCCTTGCCCGGCGCGATCTCGGCCATCTTGCCGTAGCAGCCGATGGGCTCGTCGTCGGCATAGTCGCTCCAGCCCCGGATGTTTCCCAGACCCATCGCGCTCATATTGGGAAGCGAGGGATGCCGCTGCGCGAGCACGTGGCCCAGCGTATCGGAGCCGGCGTCGCCGTATTTTCCGGCGTCCGGCAGTTCGCCGATGCCGCAGCCGTCCAGCACGATCATCACGACTCTCTTCATTTTTTTCATAGGTTTGCCTCCAGTCTCAGCGCTTCTGTAACGCGCGCTATGAATTCGCCATTGGTGGGTTTGCCCCGCGCCTCGTCGACGGTGTTTCCGAACAGCGCGTACTGGCGTTCCATGTCGCCCCTGAGCCAGGCCGACTCGATAGCGTGGCGGATCAGCCGCTCGACCGCCGCCGCCTGAGCGCCGAAACGGCGCGCGACCGCGGGATACACCGTGCGCGACAGGGCGTTAAAGCAGCGCTGATCCCGTGCGCATATCGACACGGCCGCGGCGATATAGCGAAATCCTGCCGCCTTCTCGCTCACGCTCAGCGCCCGCAGCAAGGCCTCGACGCGCTCCGGCCGGGCAAAATCCGGCAGGAGGCGATCCTCCACGGTCATATCCTCGCAGCGGCGCACGATCCCGTCCGCCGTCGCCTCCACGCCGCTCAAACAGATCGCGCCCTCGCTTCCGGCGCGGCGCATGGCCTCCGCCGGCGCGCCGGGAAACAGCGCGATCACGGCGGGCGAGCGGGTGAGCGGCATCATACGGATGGCGCGCGCCGCCCGGGCGGCGTCCAGCGAAAAGAGCATGGCGTTGAGCAGCAAAATGTCCGGCTCCTCGCGCGCCACGGCCTCCAGAACCGCCTGCGCGTCCGCCGCGCATACACTCACATCTTCCCCCGCCCTGTAGAGCGGTATGCGCCAAAGCCGCGCGAGCTCCGGCGTCATCAGGATGCGCGCCTCCGGCATGCTTCGCCCCCGCTTCCGATTGTTTCTGACAACATTATTCTACGCGGGCGCTGAAAATCCTGCCGCTTTGGCAAAAGTTATCCGGCGATGAAAAAGTCGGTTGATAAACCGCTGATTTCATAGTATAATAACTATAGTCGAGGAGGTGTTTTCTCGTGGCAATGACAGCGTCGGATTTGAAGAACCTGAATGACGTGGTTGATAACCTGAGAAGGGCATGGGAAGGCATGACCAGCGAACAGCGCAGTATGGTGAAAACGCTGGTGGATATGGTGGTAAAAAACGAAGAGGACGGGAATAGCGCCATCGCCTCTTTATATACGCCACTTGCTAGAGAAGAAATGCTGGCCAGCATCGATCGCGGGCTCGCGGAGGTCGATCGCGGCGAGGGACAGCCGCTGGTAGAAGCAGGTGCGGAACTGGCCACCGAATTTGGATTTGTAAAATGAAGACGTACAAAGTGCTTGTCGGGCCGGAAGCCAAGAAGCAGATGAGGCGGCACCTTGCCTACATAAAAAACAAACTGAAAAACCCGCAGGCGGCCGAAAGCGTCTATGATGATTTCATTGCCTCCGCCGGTAAACTGTCCATAATTGCGGGCAGCGTCAAAGAGCCGGAAGACGCGGAATTGATTCGCAGAGGGCTGAAGCGGATGAACTTTGAACGGCATGAATACTTCATGCTCTATAAAGTCGATGATGACGAGGCCAAGATAACAAACGTATTCCATTTCCGTGAGAATTTCATAGCAAAACTAAAATAGCGGGGACACGATGTCCCCCGTTTTATGTGTCTTTGGGTTCAGGCGCACTATTTCCCGCGCCATACCATCCCCGGTACCGACAAGGAGCGTTTTATGGAATTTCGCAACCTGACCACCTTTGTGCGCGCGGCGGAACTGCATTCCTTTTCGCAGGCGGCCCGCCAGCTCGGCTACTCGCAGAGCGCCGTCTCCATGCAGATCGGCCAGCTCGAATCGGAACTGGGCGCGCCGCTGTTCGACCGCGTCGGCAAAACTGTCGCCCTCACGCCGCAAGGCCTTCGCTTCTTTGAATACGCTCAGAACATCCTGCGCATGGCTGAGAGCGCGCGGGAAGACATGAAAACCGCCGGCGCGGTGGCCGGGCAGCTGCGCGTGATGATGGCGGAATCCATCTGCATGTCGCTCTTCCCGCCCGTGCTCGCGCGCTTTCACGCGCTCTATCCCGACGTAAGCATCGTCATAAAGACCGGCACCACGAGCGACATGTTCCGCGCCCTGACCCAGAACGACGCGGACATCATACTGCACCTTGACCAGCAGATCTACCGTTCTGATATCGTGGTGCCCGTATCCGGGCCTGTGCCGGTCATCTTCGTGGCGCCGGCGGGGCATCCGCTGGCCGGGCTCGAGCGGGTGCCATTGGAGTCGTGCCGGCAGTATCCTTTCATCCTCACGGAAAAGGGCATGAGCTACCGCTCCCAGCTGGACGCGCGCCTCGCCGAGAGAAACCTGGAGCTCAACCCCTTCCTCGAACTGGGCAACACGGACCTCATCGCGCGACTGGTGGAACAGGGCATGGGCCTGTCTTTCCTGCCGGAATTCGTCGTGCGCGACCAGTTGGCGCGCGGCGCCATCGTGCGGCTGAACGTGGAAGGCGTGGACGTATCGCTCTGGCGTCAGCTCATCTACCACAAGGGGAAGTGGATCACGCCCGCCATGCAGGCCATGATCGACATCATTCGCGAAGAAACGGAGGCTTAGACCATGCCGGCAAAACCTGAATCCATCCGCACAGAGCGGCTGCTCCTGCGCGCCGTCGAAGAGGGCGACCGCGAGGATATGTTTCGCGTTTTCTCAAATAACTGCGTCAAAAAGACCTACATGCTGCCGGATTTCGACAGCGTCGAGGCCATGGAAAAGCTGTTTCAGCGCTTCATCGCGCTGAGCGGAAACCCGGAACGGTTCGTCTACGGCATCGCCCTCGACGGGCGGCTGATCGGCTTCATGAACGAGACGAAGAAGGATGAAAACTCCATCGAAATGGGCTATGTGATCTACCCGGACTGGCAGAAGCAGGGCTACATGACAGAAGCCTTCGCCGCCGCGATCGGGGCGCTTTTCAAGATGGGCTATCGCTCCGTGACGGCGGGCTTCTTTGAGGGAAACGCCGCCAGCCGCCGCGTGATGGAAAAATGCGGCATGACGCCCACAGGGGAGACGGAGGATATCGAATACCGGGGCGAGACCCGCAAATGCATCCTGTATGAAATCAAGGCCGGGTGAACGAATCGCCCGGCCTTCACGGGGCTGTTTTGCGGCCCCTTCGTCAGTGGTTTGAGGCGGGTAAGGCTTACAGCCCTTCCCGTCTTTTTGCGTTGGTCAGCAGATGGTGATGCTGCGCTTGGTCTCCTTCGGCTGCGGCTGCTCCTTGGGCAGGGTGAGACGCAGCACGCCGTCCTGATAGGCGGCCTGAATGTCGTCCTTGCGGATGCCCTCCACATTGAACGCCCGGCTCATGCGGCCGCTGCGGCGCTCGCGGATCACGTAGCCGCTTTCGTTCTTTTCGTCCTTGGACTCGTTGCGCTCCACATCGATGCTCAGCACGTCGTTTTCGACATCAACGTGAATATCATCCCTGGAAACGCCGGGCAGCTCGGCCTCGAGCATGTAGCTGTCGCCCTGGTCGCGAACGTCCACGCGGAACATGCCGTCGTCCGTCCGGCTGAAGAAGGGCCGGAAGAAATCATCGGCAAAGGGATTCACAGGGCGATTCATCATAGAAGAGCGATAGGGAATCATAGTAAACATAACAGTGCGCCTCCTTTAAAGCGTCGGTAAAATGTAGTATGGACTGCTCCGGGATTTCTCATCCCCTTGGAACGATTAGAGTATAGCATAAAGGTCAAAGAAAGTCAATACCAGAATTTGACTTTTACTGACTATTAACATTCCCCGGCATCCATCCGTCCGACGCCATCCGTGAAACCCGTGCGGCGCTCCGCCTCATTGTTCCCATTATTCCCTTTTTAATCCTCCCCCACGCTGAACACATGCTCCCTCGCTTCGCGTCCGCAGGCAAGCCGGACCGTCACGCGGTCGCCGTCGATCATGATTTCCGGCCGATCGACGGGCGTTCCCTCCCGGGCGAGGCAGAAGACGGCGGCGAATACGACGTCGTCCTCCGCCGGAGCGCAGCGTCGAATGAAATAGGTCAGGTCGCTGGTGGGCGGATTATCGAGCCCCTCGGCGTAAATGCCCAAAGAGGGCGACGAGCAGGCCGACCACACGGTGAACCGCCCGGCCGGTCCTTCCCATGCGGAGGCGACCAGCCCTTCGGCATTGAAGCCCCGCGCGTTTTTCATATAGCGGACGGGCTCGGTCCGGCCCAAGTCCACGAGGCGCTTTTCGGCTTCCTGTTCCGCGCACTGCCCCACCGGGTGGATGATCCAATCCACCTGCCGTCCCGCCGCGCCGCGCACCCGGAACGCCTCCAGGAAGTACTCGTCCCGGTGCAGTATCGTGCGCTCCATGCGCACCCCGGCGTAGGCGGCCTCATCCCACTGGCGGATGGTGAAGCTGTCCAGCTGCGGCGGCGCGCCGCGCCAGTCCGCCCGGCCCTCAACCAGCGTCTCGCCGTCCCGCTTTTCATAGCGCGCCGTATAGCCGTCGCAGGGCGGTTGATTCTGCGCGTCGATGCACACGGTGTTGTGGGTGAAGGTATTCTTGAAGTAGCCGTAGTGCTGGGGCGCGCCGTACAGCACGGTGCCCAGGTCCGGCATGACCTCGTGTTCGTCCACCATGTAGTGCAGGCCCAGCTTGTCGTAATGGTCGTGCTCCCCGCCAAACCGCCCATGCCGGAACAGCAGATACTGCCGCCTGTCGCGCCCGCGCATGATGGTCAGGCCGGAGCCCCGGTCGTTATGGTAATCCTCCAGAGGCGGCATGGACGCCGGCTCGATGCCGTCCTTGCCGAACAGGAAAGGCTCCAGTCCCGCGCGGGGATAGCGGGCGTACACCGCGTTGAGTATGGCGGCGAAGGCCGGATCCCCATAAGCCCTGTAGGCAAACTCGTAATGGCCGGCCATGGCCTGGAAGAAGGACCCGGCGCCGCCGTCTCCCAACCGGGGCAGGCCGTAATCAGGCTGCAGCGCCCGCAGGGGCATCCGATACATCCGGCGGTACTGGGGCATGCCCAGCAGGCTCCACTTCGTGCCGAGGGCCATCTTTTCGTAGGCCATGAAGGAGAGCAGCGCAAAAAAATGATAGTGGAAGGTGGCCTCGAACCACAGATCGTCGTCCAGCAGGCCGTGCTCCAGCTGATACCTGAGGCCGTAGGGGCTGTTGACGGCGAAGTCGATGAAATCCTCCCGTCCGATGGCCAGCCCGATCATGCCCACGCCCGCGTCCACGATCACCTCGTGATTGTGCAGCTGGTTGGTACGGTTTTTCATGAGCAGCCGCGCCCCGGGCACAAACAAATTCTCCTCGATACGCCGGCGTTCGGCGGGGGCGATGGTGTCCTTCACCAGGTCATAGGCCATGGCCAGGCGCTGGAAGCAGGAGGCCTCGCACAGCGCCTGGGCGTTCATGCGGCCCGGCTTGTTGTAGGGAATGCCCCCGTGCTCCTCGTAGTTGGGGTAGTTGTCCGCGAAGGCGGCGAGGATCGCCTCGCTCAGCGCCCGGTAAGACTCCTCCCCGTTCAGCGCCCACAGCAGCGCGCCCTGCCAGGCCGTGCCGCAGGAGACGCCGTTTGTGCAGCGCCACCAGGCGCCCAGATACGGCTCGCCGTTGTACACCTGCCCGCACTTGGGACAGCGGAAATCCCGGTCCAGTGCGTAATCGTAGACCAGCCTGGTCGAATCTTCGGGGCAGGCGAAATAGTGGTCCCAGGTGGCGACGCCGGTGCGCGGCACCTTGACGCCGAAGCGGACGACTGGTTCGCATCCCTTGCGCAGCCCCTCCAGGATGGAATCGTCTTCTTTCAGCCGCGCCCGGAAGCGGGCTATGTCCTGTTCGGAAAAGAGCGTCATAGGCTCTCTCCCCTCCTTATCTCATCCGTATCCATGTTATAATAGTCCATGTCGGCCAGTGTCCCGCGGCTATTCAAACTTCATGGAGAACAGCTTTGCGTCCCGCATGCGGAATTTGAGGCGCACGGGTTTTCCCGCGCAGTCCGAAAGCTCAAAGCCATTGTCGAATATGACCTGCCTGTCGATGTTGTCGCCAAACACCTCTACGCTTTCTCCCTTTGAAAGGGCATCGCCTTTCTCGTCGAGCACGCTCACATAAATATACCCATAGGCGGAAGAAGCGAAGTTCAGGCTCAGCGTTGCGCCGTCAAATATGACAGGCTTGGTCACGATCTCGGCTTCGTCTCCGCCCGCCATATAGCAGGCGAAGCCGTCCTTGCGCATTTCGTACCTGTTGAGCGGCTTTGAACAGCCGAATGAAAAATGACGGTCGATTGTATAGAGATTATAAAACTCCCTGCCCGAATCGATCATGCCGTAGGCCAGGTAACAGTCGCCGTATATCCAGTTGTGGCTGTCCTCATAGCCGGGCATCAGGAAGGCTTCATTGTATCTGTGCCAGTTTTTTCCATCGCGGGAGCACATGAAAATGCAGTCGGTGGAAACGCGCCCTGTGCGCGGCTCTATGCGCTCGGTGGATTTCTTTTTGGTTTCGTAGCCCGTCATCTGCTCGATGTTCTTCGTCCACTCGGGGCGCTCGCAGTATCGCACCGGAAAACCGATGAATACCGGCGCGCGGGCGTATCTTTCGACGTTGTTCGTGTACAGCGGATAGTCGTATCCGTCGTCGAAGCGGATCAGTTCCGGTATTGTCCAGTTGCGGAAGTCGTCGGAATACATGACGCGGATATCCCGCGTCGCGTAGAGCCAGACCTTCTCATGGCTGTATATCTGCCCCAGATCCAGCGAGGTTTCCTTGCTGACGCCGGGTATATTGTGGAAGGAACGCAGATAGCACACATATCTCTCTCCGTCCCAGAGGGCTGTGTTGAGCGAATCAAACGCGCCGTAACGCGTCATCGGATGGGACAGGGTGAAATGATACCCGTCCGGCGAAGTGAAACAGCACAGCGACGTCTTTTTCTCCCCGTCGGGATGCAGCATAGACGCCGAGCCGATCGCCTTGTACTTTTCACTTTCCGGACAGTTCGGATTCGGATCGTAGAACACGAAAATGCCGTCTTTTACATGCTCTATGACGATATTGTTCTCTTTGATGTCATGACCTTTGAAAATATTGAGCCGCGGTCTGAACCAGTTTACGCCATCCTCGCTTTCGATGACGCAGACGCATGGCGTCATGTCCTCCTCATACCACGGCTGATAGTACATTTTATAGCCTTTCCCGTCTTTTACGATGCAGGGATAGCTGATGCTGAATGTCTCGTTGGGCTGGTCGAACCAGAAACAGCATTCCTTCTTAACGGGCGGCATCACGCGCTGAAAAGCCGAAGTCAGGCTTGTGTCAATCAGGTAATCATCCCAAAACGGCTGCCTGTCTCTGCCTATCCTGATCGCTTCCATGTATACTCCCCTTCCAGATGAAACGCGGGCCGCGGCATATGGATACCGCGGCCCGCGCAAGTCGCAATGTCAGCGCAGCGTGACGATCTTATTTGGCGGCATACTGGCGCTGATAGGCGCGATCGCAGATCTCAAGGAACTCATCCAGGTTGAAGGTGTCCTTCAGGTTCTGCACGAAGGCTTCCTTGTCGGCCAGGTCGGAGGCGTCGCCAATGATGTACTTGGTGCGCTGCTCCTTGACATAGGTGCGGATGTTGGCCTGGCACTCAGCCAGCACTTCCAGCTCATCCTCGGTGAAGGCCAGGGTGGGCACATAGGTGTCCAGGCCGGGCTTGACCAGCTGATAGTAGCCGGAGCCAGTCTCCTGGCGGCAGGTGCCGTTGTTCTCCAGGTTGATCACAGTGCCCTTGCCGTCGTCGGCCACGTACATGCCGTTGGACTCCACGTCGCCGGCAAAGTAGGGCATATGCTCATACCAATAGAGGTTGTTGACCGTCTGGTCGCGGATGTCGTTGTAGAACACGTACTTGCCCTCGAAGCCCATGGAGCCGTAACGGGCGACCAGGGTCTCCTCGGGATGGGCGGCGGCGTAGTTTTCCTTGGTCATCCAGTTCTCGTTCTCGACGCCGAAGCGGCCGCGCAGGAAGCCGTCTTCCGTGAACTGATAGTCGCCCACGCGGAAGCACAGCTCGGGATTCGCGGCATAGCTGGTCACCATCCAGCAGTTGGAGGTGGCGGAAGCGGCGTAAGAGGAGAAGCACACGCCCTCGGGGCCGGTCAGCGGGTTCAGGCAGATGTAGCGCAGGCGATAGGGATCGTTGGCCTGGCCCATGAAGGCGCAGGAGGAGTTGGTCACGACGCCCACGATGTCGTCGTCGGAGCAGGCCACGGCCTTCAGGTCGTCGTTGTTGTAGGTGAAGGATTCCTTGGCCAGCAGGCCCTCTTCACACAGCTTCTTCAGGAAGGTCTGGGCCTCGAGCCACTCGTCCTGCAGGTAGGAGGTGGTCACGTGGCCGTCCTTCAGCAGGAACATGTCGTCGTCGACCGACTCGAACACGAAGGCGTTGGTGAGGAACTTATAGGCGGTGCCGCCAAAGCCGGTGGAGGTGATGAAGGGGATTTCATCATCGGCATTGCCGTTGCCGTTGGCGTCCTGCTCCTTGAAGGCCACCAGCATCGCGTAGAACTCGTCGATGGTGGTGGGCACTTCCAGGCCCAGATTCTCAAGCCACTGCTGGTTGACCCACATCTTGAAGCGGGTCTCGTTGGAAGGAGACACCTGGATCTTCGGCACGCTGTACACAGCGCCCTCGGCGGTGGTGATGTTCTTGATGAGGTTCATCTCGGGATGGCTCGCCACGGCGGCGTCGGCGTTGACGGCCAGGCCATTGGCGTAGTAATCCGACACATCCAGGATGACGCCCTCGTCGCCCCAGGACTTCGCCACGGCGACGCTGATGCCGGAGTAGTTGATGACGTCGATCTTCTCATCCTCGATGGAGCCGCCCGCGATCATGGTGGTCAGCTTCTGGAGGGTGTCGGTGGCGGGGAGGAAGGTGAACTGCAGATCGACGTTGCAGCCCTCTTCGATCCACTTGGTATAGGCGTTGTCGTCAAAGTCGGAGACCTTGGGGTTCTCGGGCGTCAGCACGCGGATCACGGCGGGCTCGGAGCCAGTCCAGATGGGCAGCACGCCGGGCTCGCTCAGCTCGCCCTCAGCCGCGGCAAAGCCGAACAGCGAGAGCAGCATGGCCGCAGCCAGAAGCACGGACAGACATTTCTTCATGTTGAATACCTCCTTATATTTTTCCAGCGCTCGCGCGCTGAAATTTCAGAATTGTCATCCCTTCAGAGCGCCGATCATAACACCCTTCAGGAAGAACTTCTTGGCGAAGGGATAAGCAACGAGGATGGGCACCGAGGACACGATGATCAGCGAATACTTTAAAAGGTCCTGCAGCGCCTTGTTGGCCAGCAGATCGTCCTCCAGCATGGACTCGGCGTCGAAGGTGTTCATGACCAGGATGGTGCGCAGTATGATCTGCAGCGGATACTTCTCGGTCTTGTTCATGTACAGCCAGGGCGTGAAGTAGTCGTTCCAGTGGCCCACGGCGTAGTACAGCGCCAGCACCGCGATGACCGTTTTGCTGAGGGGCAGCACCATCCGCCAGAAATAGTAGATGTCGCTGCAGCCGTCGATCTTGGCGGCCTCCTCGATGTCCGAGGGAATACCCTGGATAAAGGTGCGGGCGATGATCATGTTGTACACGCTGATGGCCCCGGGCAGAACGATGGCCCAGATGGTGTTGATCATCTTCAGGTTGCGGATGAGCAGGTAGCCGGGGATCATGCCGCCGGAGAACAGCATGGTGAACATGAACAGCATCACGATGGGTTTCTTGAGGGGCAGGTTTTTCCGGGCCAGCGGATAGGCCGCGACCATGGTCATGAACAGGTTGATGCCCGTGCCCACCACGGTGTAGACGATGGTGTTCCAGTAGGAGCGCCAGATGCCCTTGTAGTCGAACACCGCGTTGTAGCCCTCCACGTTGAAATCCACCGGCCACAGCAGCACCTTGCCCTTGATGACCGCGTCCGCCGAGGAGAACGACGAAGCCACGATATTGATCAGCGGGGCCAGCACGAGCGTGAAGAACACGCCCAGGATCAGATTGACGATGACATAGTAGACCTTTTCGCTCGTGGTGATCTTGATCCTGTTCCTGGTTTTCGCTTTCCGGGAAGGGGTATCGACAGATGCGTTCATCCTCATGCCTCCCTTCCGCGCCTCACCACAGGCCGCTGCCGTTCACCCGGTTGGAGATGAAGTTCACCAATGAAATCATGATGAGGTTCACAACCGAGTTGAACAGGCCGATGGCTGTCGAGTAGGAATAGTTCATGTTATACTCCGAGGTGAGGCCCACCTTATAGACATAGGTCGAAATCACCTCGCTGGCGGCCAGGTTCGTGTCGTTCTGCATGAGGAACACCTTGTCGAAGCCGATGCCCATGATGGAACCGAAGCGCAGAATCAGCGTGATGGTGATGGTGGGCACGATGGCGGGCAGATCGATATGGAGCAGCCGCTGCCAGCGGGTCGCGCCGTCCACCGTGGCGGCCTCGTGCAGCTGCGGATCCACCGCGGAAAGGGCCGCCATATAGATGATGGAGCCCCAGCCCGTGCCCTGCCACACGCCGGACCAGATGTACAGCGTGCGGAAGTTGGTGTCGCCTATAAACATGTCAAAGGGCAGGCGTCCGCCTCCCAGCAGCGATAATACGTTCGACAGAAGGCCGGTATTCACGTCGAACACGCGCTTGAGCATGCCCACCATGACCACTGTGGAGATGAAATGGGGCATGTAGGTCACGTTCTCGATCCAGCCGCGCCAGGCCTTGCTGCGCACGGAATTGAGCAGCAGCGCGAAGATGATTGGCAGCGGGAAGCCCACCACCAGGGAATAGATGGACAGATACAATGTGTTGCCAACCGTGCGGCTGAAATACACCGACGTGAAGAATTTGCGGAAGTTCTCCAGGCCCACCCAGGGGGAACCGGTGATGCCCTTGGCCAGTTTGAACTTCCGGAAGGCGATCTGCGCGCCGTACATGGGCTCGTATTTGAACAGCAGCAGCCAGATGATCGGCAGCAACAGGAAAAGGTACATCTGCCGGTTTTCGCAGATGCGCCGCCAATAGCTCTTTTTTGTGGCGCCCAATTGCCTCTGTCTGATGGTGAACACCTCCCCCGTACCGGCGTCCGCTTTGCGCCGCCGGCGACTGTAAGGTCAGGCCATAGAAACGATTTTATCTGCCGTTAATGATAAATCAATTTTATATTAATGTCAAGCATAATCTTCCGCCCTCGGGCAGGTTCTGTATATTGTTTAAAACGATCTTGTTTTGCAGCGGAAACATTGGGCTGTCTACAAAAAGAGCCGCCGCAGTATTTGACGCTTCTGCAGCGGCTCCCTCTCTTTTTCGCGCAACGCGCTCCCCTTACGCCTCTGCGGTCACATAACGCAGGTGCTTCCCGATGTGCGCGACGAGCCGCGCGTAGTAATCCTCCTCGTGGGCGTCCAGCAGCGCGAAGAACGGCTCGCGGAACCAGGGTTCGGCCAGCAGCAGGCCGTATGCGATGTGCAGCGTCTGCCGGGACGCGGGAATCTTCAGGTATTCCGGCAGATACGCGTCGCTTTGCAGGTCTATGTTCGGAATCTCGTTCACATTGGTGGAAACGTGATAGTATTTCTCCGCTTCGCCGCGATGCTCGATCGCGAACTTGTGCGCTTTGCGGTACAGCGCCGGGTCGCGCTCGGCCACCACGGCCAGGGCCTCCAGCCAGTTGGTGCCCGCCGTCTTCACGTGGACATGGCCCTTCGTGACGCGCCCTACGGTGGAGAAGACGGAAAACTTATCCGATCCCGAATGGACGGAGAGCTTATAGCCAAAGTGATCCGCGATCCGCTGATGCGCCACGAAATCCCTGGCGAAGTCGTTCAGATTGCCCGCGTACTCGACGCCCTTTTCAAACGCGCCTGAGAAGTGGGGCGCCATGCTGTCCGGCCGGATGGCGTTGAGCGCCAGCTCGTTCGCCACCACGAAGTGCTCCGCCGGCGTGGTGATGGTCAGTGTCTCGTCGATGGAGAGTTCAAAATCCACATCGATGGTGCGAATGGTCTGTATATGGCGGTAGCAGTCCACGGCGTGGTTCACCGCCCGCCAGAAGACGACCGCGATGCGCCTGAGTTCCGCTGGGCTCATCGCGCCGATGACGGGCAGCGGCCCGGCCAGATAGGTTTCCTCGTAATGGCGGCGGACGTCTTCGGGGATTTCCGCGTAAAGCGCCTCGATCCCCTCGTCGCTGAGGGCGGCGGCGCGGATATCAATGTGCTCGGAACAGTCCAGCGTGATCATGGAGCAGCCGGAGCGCAGGGCGTAGGTGATCTCATCCTTGGTCTTCAGGTGATCGCCGTCGGCGCCGTACCCGCCCTTGTATCCTTCCTGAAACACGCCGAAGGCGGCCGCGGCAATCACGTCGGCAAAGGTGCGCCCCGTCAGGTTCAGCTCGCGGATGGACTGCTGGGCGAAGACCGGGAAACAGCCGTAACCGGCAATGGCCCGCACATGGCCGGGCGTCGCGAGGCCAAGGCGGTCGCCGAGGCCGAAAGTGAAGGGGCGCCCCCGGTGGCTTACCGGCTTCGTGTAAGGGAACAGCGTCATCAGCGCGGCGGCGTTTTCTTTGGTCAGCGGGCAGCGCAGAAGCCCGTCGCGTCCTTCGCCCGCAAAGGCCCCGGCCCCTTCTCCGCTGACCAGCAGAACCTTTCCGCCGCCTTCTTCCCTGGCGATGGCGCAGATTGTTCCCTGGGCCTCGTCAACGGAATTCGGGTAAATACGCAGCGCCTGCGCCCCGGCGCGCTCGATGAATCCATCTCTTGCGCTCATCATACATCCTCCTGTCCTGATTCGCGTTCCGCGACCTTCTGATTCAGTGTCGTGTGCCTGCGACTTAATCATACCCAACCGCGGGAAGGTTGTCAAGGCTCAAATGGACCGGAGAAGCGCGTTTGCCGTTGCGTGGGCGGCGCGGGATATGCTATAATAGTCGCACAGCATGAACACACGAATGGAGGCCTCGCCATGGAGCATCGCGTCATACTCTTTACCGACATCGGAGACACCATCATCGACGAGGGCACGGAGATCCGCGCCGTGCCGGGCGGCGTCGTGAGCCGGGCGGACTGCCTGCCGGGCGCGAAGGAAACCATGCTCGCCCTGTATGAGGAAGGATACACCATCGCCATGGTGGCCGACGGACTGGTTGAATCCTTCCACAATACCATGACCCAGCATGGACTCGACCATATCTTCGCCGCGAAGGCCATTTCTGAGGCGGTGGGCGTTGAAAAGCCCGACGCGCGCATGTTCCAGTGCGCCATGGACCAGCTGGGCCTTTCCGGGACGGACAAACCGCGCATCCTCATGATCGGCAACAATCTGGCAAAGGATGTGGCCGGAGCCAACGCCTTTGGCGTCCGCTCGGCGTTCCTGCGCATGTCGCCGCGCTACCGTCACGAGTGGTCAAACGCCGCGGAAACCCCCGATTACGTGCTCGACAGGCCGGAAGAACTGCCCGCGCTGTTGAAGCGCATCGAGCGCGAATTGGGCGTTTGAAGCGGACGATGTGATTTCATGCCCAATTTGCGAAAAATCCGTTGCCAAGTCCCGCGTTTTGCATTAAAATAAATGAGAAATACTGCCTGACAGGAGTGACATCCATGAGCCTGAATACGCAAGCCTCCCATGCCCTCGCCTCGCCCGCCGCGATCGAGTTCCTGACCCGGCTCTACGGCCGCGACGCCATCGCCCCCCAGACTGAGCGGTATGCCGCCCTGGCCGCCCGCCACGCGGCGCTCTTCGGCGAGAAAGACGGCCTTCGCTTCGTTTCCGCGCCCGGCCGCACCGAGGTGGCGGGCAACCATACGGATCACAACAGCGGCTGCGTGCTGGCGGCCGCCGTCAACCTGGACACCGTCGCCGCGGTCACGCCCAACGGCACCTCCGTCGTGACGCTTTACTCCGAGGGTTATGACAAGGCATTCGTTGTCGATCTCAACGACCTCGAACCGAAGAAGAGCGAATACGAGACCACCGACGGCCTCATCCGGGGCGTCGCGGCGCGCATGAAGGAACTGGGCTATGTCATCGGCGGCTTCGACGCCGTGGCCACCTCCACCGTGTTCAAGGGCTCCGGCCTGAGCTCCTCCGCCGCCTTCGAGGTGCTGGTGTGCGCTATTTTCGATTCGCTGTTTAACGGCTTCGTGGTGGACGCCAAACTGCGCGCCAAGATCGGCCAATACGCCGAAAACGTGTTCTTCGGCAAGCCCTGCGGCCTGATGGATCAGATGGCCAGCTCCGTGGGCGGCCTGGTCGCCATCGACTTCGGGCAGGCCGATCCCGTCGTCACCGCCATGAAGTTCGATTTCGGCGCGGCGGGATACGTGCCGGCCGTGGTATCCGTGGGCGGCGAACACGGCAACCTGACCCATGAATACGCCGCCATCCCCGCCGAGATGAGATCCGTAGCCGAGGCGCTGGGCGGCAAGGTGTTACGCGAGATTGATCCGGACGAGATGGAAAAGCAGATCCCGGCCCTCAAGGGCAAGGTGAAGGATCGCGCCATACTGCGCGCGCTGCACTTCTACGATGAGAACAAGCGCGTTCAGAGAGCCGTCGCCGCGCTGTCGGAAGGCGACATCAGGACCTTCTTCGACATGCTGGTGGCCTCCGGCGAATCCTCCTGGAAGCTGCTGCAAAACCTGTATGTGGCCGGGAGCGACAACCAGGAAATGCCGTTGGCGCTGGAGCTGTCCCGCCGCATGCTGGAGGGCAAGGGCGCCTGGCGCATCCACGGCGGCGGCTTCGCGGGCACCATCCTGGCGTTTATTCCGAAGGATATGACAGCCAAATACACCGCGGCCATGAACGCCGTGTTCGGCGAAGGCGCGGTCACCCAGCTCATGATCCGCGCGGACGGCGCGGTGGAGTTGAGGCTCAATTAGGAATTTGGAATTGGGAATTAGGAATTTATAATCAGGAAGTTATGGAGTTTAAGCATAGGCCCGTGCTGCTGGAAGAGTGCATGGAGGGGCTGGCCGTCCGTCCGGACGGCGTATACCTCGACGGCACGCTGGGAGGCGGCGGACATTCGAGCGAAATACTGAAGCGCCTCGAAGGCGGGCGGCTGATCGGCATCGACCGTGACGGCGACGCCATCGAGGCCGCTTCCGCGCGCATCGCGGCGCTGCAAAGGGACGGCCTGCCCCGCTTCGACGCGCTGCGCGGCAATTTCCACGACGCGAAGGCGCTGCTCGCGGGCATCGGTGTGGAGAAGATCGACGGGGCGCTTCTCGACCTGGGCGTGTCGTCGTATCAGCTGGACGAGGGCGCGCGCGGCTTTTCCTATCACACCGACGCGCCGCTGGACATGCGCATGGACCGCGGCCAGGCGCTGACCGCCGCCAAAATCGTCAATGAATGGAGCGCGGATGAGATCGCCCGCGTCCTGCGCGACTGGGGCGAGGAAAACTGGGCCGCGCAGATCGCCCGCGTCATCTGCGACCGGCGGAAGGCCGCGCCCATCCTCACCACGGGGCAGCTGGTGTCCGTCATCGACGCGGCCATCCCGAAAAAGCTGCGGGAGAAGGACGGCTCCCATCCGGCGCGGCGCACCTTCCAGGCGCTGCGCATCGCCGTGAACGACGAGCTGGCCCCGCTGGAGCAGGCGCTTAGAGATATCGCGTCGCTGCTGAATCCCGGCGGACGGCTGTGCGTGATCGCGTTTCATTCGCTGGAGGACAGGGTGGTCAAAAACACCTTCCGTTCGCTGGCGAATCCCTGCGTCTGTCCGCCCTCCTTCCCCGTGTGCGTTTGCGGCAGGAAGGCCGCGGTGAAACCCATCACCCGCAAGCCGGTCACGGCTTCTTTGGAAGAACTCGCCGAAAATCCCCGCGCCCGCAGCGCCACGCTGCGCATCATTGAACACCTGTAACGGAGGAATTATGCCGGAGCTCAACACCCCCCACGGCGCTGTGCCGCTGCCCGCCTTTTTCCCGGACGCCACCTACGGCGCGCTGCGGGCCACCGGCTTCGAGGACGCGGAAAACGCAGGCATTCCGGGCTGCGTGATGAACACGTATCATCTCTACAACCGGCCCGGCGCCCGGCTCATCAAGAGCGTGGGAGGACTGCACGCCTTCACCGGCTGGCGCCGCCCCATCCTCACCGATTCCGGCGGGTTCCAGCTGTATTCCCTCATCCATGAAAACCCGGAGTACGGCGAGATTCGCGACAACGAAATCATCTTCCGGCCGGACCGCGGCGCAGAGAGGCTCACCTTCACGCCCGAAAAGTGCATCCAGGCCCAGTTCCAGTTCGGTTCGGACATCATGATGGCGCTGGACGTGTGCACCGAGCCGGACGACCCGGACGAGGCGCAGCGCCGCTCCGTCGAACTGACGGTGAAATGGGCGGCGCGATGCCGGGCGGAATATGACAAGCTGGCGAAGGGCCGGAAGGGGCCGAGGCCGCTGCTGTTCGGCATCGTGCAGGGCGGCGGCAGCCAGGCGCTGCGGCTGGAATGCGGCGCGCGGCTGCGCGAGATCGGCTTCGACGGCTTTGGCTTCGGCGGCTGGCCGCTGGACGCAAATGGAAAACTACGCGAGGATATCCTGCAGGACTGCGCCGACGCCATGGATCCGAACCTCCCCCGCTACGCCATGGGACTCGGCCGGCCGGAGGAGATCGTGAAATGCGTCGGCATGGGCTACACGCTGTTCGACTGCGTGATCCCAACCCGCGAGGCGCGCCACCAGCGGCTGTACGTATTCAAAAAGGGCATGGATACCGCCGAGGGCGTGCGCCGGGCGGACGGCAAGTTCTACTCGTTCCTCTACATGATGGACGAAGCGCATGTGCGCGATAAGGAGCCCGTCGATCCGAACTGCGATTGCGTCCTGTGCCGGCGCTATTCGCGGGCGTATCTTCATCATCTTTTCAAGATCGGCGACGCCCAGGCTTACCGGCTCGCGACGGCCCACAACCTGCGCTTCTACGCCCGCCTGATGGAGTTGATGCGCGATGGGCGGTAAATACGCGGATATCTGCCCGGATACCGTGGCCCGGCTGACGGCGCAGGCCGCGGCCCGCTACCGGAGCGCGAAGGAAGCGGACAAGGCCGTTAAAACCGCGCTGCACCAGATCACCGGCGCGTTCATGACGCCGGACGAACTGAAGCGCGCGCGAAAGCTGCTCGCATCCGCTGGGGACGACCCGGCCCGGGCGCTCTCCGAAACGCTGGCGCTGCATTCCTCTACGCGCGAACGCCTCCCCCACATCGACGCCTTCTACGACGCGCTGCTGGGGCCCATCGGCGCGCGCACGCTGCTCGATCTGGCCTGCGGGCTGAACCCCATCTATCTGGGGTCCCGGGGCTTCGTGGTGCGCGGCGTCGACATCAGCGGCGGCTGCATCGCCCTGGTGAACGATTGGGCGGCGGCCCGGGGCTGGGACGTATCCGCCGAGTGCCGCGACCTGCTCTGCGACCCACATTTGCCCGGGGCAGACGCCGCGCTGGCGATGAAGCTGCTGCCCGTTCTTGAGCAGCAGGAGAAGGGCGCGGCCATGCGGCTCCTGGGGCGTTTGCCCGCGCCGGTGATCATCGTCACATTTCCCATGAAAACGCTGGGCGGACGCGGCGTCGGAATGGAGCGGCATTACAGCGAATGGTTCGAGGGCGAATCGCGCGGCATGTTCGACATCCTGCGGCGCGAGGCGCTGTTCGGCGAGCTGTGCTACATCGTCCGAAGGAGCGGAGTATAATCATGGCCGTACTGTATGTCGTCGCCACGCCCATCGGCAACCTGAACGACCTCTCGCCCCGCGTGCGCGAGGCGCTGGAGCAGGCCGATCTCGTCGCCGCGGAGGACACCCGCGTGGCGATGAAGCTCTTGAACCACCTGGGCCTGTCAAAACCGACCGTATCCTGTCACCGGCACAACGAGGAAAGCCGTTCCGGCCCGATCATCGAGCGCATGCTCGCCGAGAACCTCACTGTCGCCCTCACCTGCGACGCGGGCACGCCGGCCATTTCAGACCCGGGTCGGGTTCTGGTTGACGCCGCCTGGCGCGCGGGCATCGAGGTGAAGCCGGTGTGCGGCCCCTCCGCCACGGTGACAGCCCTCTCCGCCGCCGGATTCGACGCGCGGGAATTCGCCTTCTACGGCTTCCTGCCGCGGGAGAAAAAGCCGCTCATGGAAAAGCTCGGCGCCATCCGTGAAACAGGCGTCCCGGTGGCCGTGGCGTATGAATCGCCGCATCGCGTGGTGAAGCTGGTCGAGGCGATCTACCAGGCGCTGCCCGGCTGCGATCTGGCGGTATGCTGCGATCTGAGCAAGCTCTATGAGAAGATCTACCGGGGACCCTGCGAGGCCGTTCTGGCCCAGCTCACGGCCAATCCCAACGTGGAAAAGGGCGAATACTGCCTGGTGATCGACATGAGTCCTATGCCGCCTGTCGAAAAGAAGGCCGAGGCGCTGCCCGCCGACGTGGTCATGCTCCGCGCCATACTGGACGGCGCGAGCCTGGAGGAAG
The DNA here is from genome assembly GCA_017527065.1 of Clostridia bacterium. GTDB lineage: Bacteria > Bacillota > Clostridia > Christensenellales > Aristaeellaceae > Firm-10. Next base: position 25,060 of record JAFXQO010000041.1, on the reverse strand, counting down.
CGGAAGAAGCCGCCCGGAAGGCCGGCTGCCCGAGAAACGAGATATACCGCGCGAAGGTGCGGATACAGGGTTTATTTGAAGAAGAGTGAAGAGAAAGCGAGAGTGATTGCCATGAACGCCACCGAAAACCTCCTGCGCCTGATTGATTTCGCCGTCGCCCACGGCCTTGTGGAGGACATCGACCGCCCCTACATCCTCAACCGCCTGCTCGAGGCCATGCAGATGAGCGCGCCCGAGGAGACGAAGCCCTGCGACGAGCCGCTGCCGCCCACCGTCACGCCCATGCTGGAGGAACTGACCGCCGTCGCGGCTCAGCGCGGCCTCATCGCGGACACGGCCGGCGCGAAGGATCTCTTCGGCGCGAAACTGTGCGGCGAAATCACGCCCGCGCCCGCCGTCGTGCGCGGCAAATTCAAGGCGCTGTATGAGAGCGAAGGCCCGGAGGCGGCCACGGCGTGGTTCTACGAGATGTGCCGTGCGTGCGACTACATCCGCGTGGACAGCATCGCCCGCAACGTGCGCTACTTCATCGATTCGCCCGCGGGTGAACTGGAAATCACCATCAATCTCTCCAAGCCGGAAAAGGACCCCCGCGACATCGCCGCCCAGCGCAACGCGCCGAAGGTCGGCTATCCCCTATGCTTGCTCTGCGTCGAAAACACCGGTTACGCCGGCCGGCTCGATTTCCCGGCCCGTCAAAACCACCGCCTCGTGCCGCTCACGCTGAACGGCGAGAGATGGTATTTCCAATACTCGCCGTATCTCTATTACCCGGAGCATTGCATCGTGCTGAACGAACAGCACCGGCCCATGCGCATCTGCGAGAATACCTTTGACTGCCTGTTCGACTTCGTGGAGCAGTTCCCGCACTACCTGATCGGCTCCAACGCCGACCTGCCCATCGTAGGCGGCTCCATACTGGGCCACGACCACTTCCAGGGCGGCCACTACACCTTCCCCATGGATCACGCCGGCGTGTGGATCGACCTGAACGGCCCGGACGCCGCCGTTCACGCGACAGTGCTCGACTGGCCCCTTACCTGCGTGAATCTGACCGGCGCGGATCGGAACGCCCTGAAACGCGCGGCGATGGCGATGCTTGACGCCTGGCGGGCGTACTCCGACGCGGCCTGCGGCATATTGGCCCAGACCGACGCGCCCCACAATACCATCACGCCTATCCTGCGCAAAAAGGACGGCCTGTGGAGCCTGAACCTGGTGCTGCGCAACAACCGCACCGACGCGGAAAACCCGCTGGGCATCTTCCACCCCCACGCGCCGCTGCATCACATCAAGAAGGAAAACATCGGCCTGATCGAAGTCATGGGCCTGTTCATCCTGCCGGGCCGCCTGCTGGGCGAGCTGTCCGAGCTGTCCGGGTACCTGACCGGCAAGATCCCCCTCGACCAGAAGCCCGCCGACGACTCCCCCATCCTCAAGCACTATGAATGGGTGAAGGAGATCGCCGCGAAGACCGGCGCGTCGCTCACACAGGAAGAAGCCGTTCAGGCCATCCATGCGGCGATGGCCGTGAAGTGCGCCGCCGTGCTGGCCGACGCGGGCGTCTACAAGCACGATGAAAACGGCCGCGCGGGCGTGCTGCGTTTCCTGAACACGCTGGGTTACACGGAAAAGTAAAAAACAAAAGACGGAGGGAAAAAGACATGAGCGTTTCCATGATCCACAACGAAGACGCGCCGCTGCACAAGCTCGACGAACTGAGCGGGCGCAAGATCCTCGCCTACAACAAGGACATCATGATGGTCGAGGTGCATTTCAAGACAAACGGCCGCGGGGCGGTCCATACTCACCCGCACGTTCAGTGTACCTATGTCAGATCCGGCTTGTTTGAGTTCACGGTGGATAACAAGCCGGTCATCGTCGGCCCGGGCGACAGCCTCGTCTTCGAGTCGAACCAGCCCCACGGCACGCTGTGCCTGGAGGAAGGCATCCTGGTGGATGTGTTCACGCCCATGCGGGAGGATTTCCTGAAATAAAGGATCGCCAAACGAACCGGGCGGGCCGTTGTCTTTCGGCCCGCCCGGTTCGCTCTTTTATACTATCCCATTGTTATTCACAAACAGCACGGCCTGCTCCACCGCCTGTGAAACGGCCTCGGCCAGCGTCATGGCCGGCGTGCCCGCGATCGTCACGCCGCAGCGGGACACGGGCACCAGGATCTTGTGCCCCGGCGAGCCGCCCACGGCCAGCGCCATGCCGCCTGTCACTTCGCCCAGCATGGCGTCGCAGAGCGCCAGCCCGATGGGCGCGATAATCAGGTCGGCCCGCGCCGCGTTGACGCGCACGGCGTTTTCCCCTGTCGCGCCCTGATCCGCGCCAGCCCGCAGCATGGCCGCGGTCGCCGCCGAATTTGTGCCCACGGCGATGAGCTTCTGCTCCGGCAGGCGTTTTTTCATCTGCTCCACCAGCATGCGGCCCACGCCGCCGCCCTGAGCGTCCATCACGACAACAATCATATTATACCCTCTCAAAGCGGAAGATCCAGCTGCCGAAGTCGCTGCGGATGGGCCGCAGCGGCAGGCCCGCGTGCATGAGCGCCGCGCCGGAGAACACCTGGCCGGATTCCGCGTCGCGATAGCGCGCGTCCGGGCAAAGGCCGGTCATAAACACGCGATGACAGCCCGGATTCGGCGCGACCAGCCGCTGATAGGCGCAGAGCACCACGTCGCGCCCCTCGTTTCCGACGAACTGCCAAGCCGCAAAATTGCCCTCGAAGGGGCTCTCCAGGCGGGTGAACTCGCCCTGCTGCAGCGTGCCGCGCACGGCTTTGACCGTCTCAACGGCCTTGCGGCAGGCTTCGATTTCCTCCTGGGTGAGCTTGTTGAGGTCGAGCTCAAAGCCGAAATTACCGCCCAGCGCCACGTCGGCGCGCATCTTGATGGAGGTGGCGCGGCCGGTCTGGTGATTCGGGCTGGCGGAAACATGCGCGCCCATGGTGGCCGGCGGATAAACGAAGCTGGTGCCGTATTGGATGCCGAGGCGCTCCACGGGGTCGGTGTCGTCGCTGGTCCAGAACTGCGGCATGTAGTAGAGGAAGCCGGCGTCGAAGCGCCCGCCGCCGCCGGAGCAGCCCTCGAACAGCACCTCGGGGAACGCGGAGGTGATTTCCTCCAGCACGCGATACAGGCCGAGGATGTAGCGATGCTGCGTCTCCATCTGGCGGTCCGGCGTCTGATCGCCGGAGAAGTACTCGGTCATGTTGCGGTTCATGTCCCACTTGACGTAGCTGATGGGCGCGCTGCGCAGCACGGATGAGACCGCCTCGATCACGTAATCCTGAACCTCTTTGCGGCTCAGGTCGAGGATGAGCTGCTGGCGGGCCTCGGTGCGGCTGCGGCCGTCCACGTGCAGGCACCAGTCGGGATGCGCCCGGTACAGGTCGCTGTCGGGCGAGATCATCTCCGGCTCGAACCACAGGCCGAAGCGTAGGCCGAGCTCGTTCACCTTGCGGGCCACGCCCTCGATGCCGCCCGGCAGCTTGCGCCGATCGACCACCCAATCGCCCAGTGAGCAGTTGTCGCGGTCGCGCTTGCCGAACCAGCCGTCATCCAGCACGAACAGCTCCACGCCGATCTCCTTCGCCGCCCGGGCGATGTTCAGAATGAGCTCCTCGTTGAAGCCGAAATAGGTCGCCTCCCAGTTGTTGATGAGCACCGGGCGCACCTTGTCGCGCCAGTAGCCCCGCGCCACGCGGGTGCGGATGATCCTGTGGAACCGGTGCGACATGCCGTTCAGGCCTTCGGCGGAATAGACCAGGATGGCCTCGGGCGTCTGGAAGGACGCGCCGGGATCGAGCTGCCAGCGGCACACCTCGGGATTCAGGCCGATGGACATGCGCGTGTTGTAGAAGTTGTTGACCTCCGCCGTCGCCAGGAAGGAGCCGCTGTACACCAGCGCCATGGCCCAGGCGGAGCCGGCCTGCTCGGTGGTATCCTTCTTGACCAGCGCGATGAAGGGGTTCTGCTCGTGGCCGGAGGCGCCCCGCTGGCTCTCCACGCGGGTGTTCGCGCGGCCGAGGGGCGTGCGGACAACCTGGCGCTCGCGGGCCCACGCGCCGTTCAGGTTGATGAGCTCGTAATCATCGCCATAGAGCGGCGCGCTGGCGCTCTGCATGTGCGTGAGCGTGAGGCGTTCGGCCCCGCCGTTCGTGAGGCGCAGGGAACGCGTCAGCGCGTCCAGATCCTCCAGCACGGTGTATTCCGCCTCGACGGTGAGGCCGGTCAGCGCGTCCTTCAGCGTGATCACGAGGGTGGTCGCCTCGCTGTCCGCCTCTGTGTAAACGGCGGGCAGGCCCTCCAGCCTGCGCTTGCCGGGGACGATGGCGTGGCTCACATAGGTCAGCTTGGTCAGGTCGTTGCCCTGTGCGTTCAAAGCGCACACGGCGGGCGTGCCGTAATAGCCCGTGCCGCGGGTGGGCAATTCGGTGGGAAAGCGGTTCGCGCCCAAATCAAAGGACGCGAGGCCCCAGAAACTGTTGATCAGATAGGTGATTTCGCCGTCCGGCAGGCGGCTGCCCCAATACAAGTTCAGAAGGCCCTGCTCGGGATGGAGCATCAGACAGTAGCTGAACGTCTTGCCCTGCAGATGAAAGACCTTATCGGACTCATTGAAGGAAATTGGCATGGTGAATCGCCTCCTCGGTTCATTTTGTTTATATTGTAGCATTTCTCACCCTGTTTGAAAAGGCCGTTTCGCGAATTTTTCGGGCGTTGTCACAGGGCGCGATCTGTGATATAATTCCATTCTGAAAAGGATAGGGATGAAAGGCTGTTGAAAGCATGATTCAGGATATATGGCCTCACAGGCTGCGGAATGAGTTTATTCCCGGGCGCGCCGTCGATCCGGAGGGCTGGCTCTTCGCCTTCCGCGACGGAGGCGTCTTCTGCCGCATCGAAAACGGCGCAGTGCGCCTGCCGCGGGTAAAAGAGGCGTCGCCGGTCAATGACTTACGCTATCTCTTCGCGCTGGACGGCGCGCCGTGCTTTCTCGATATGGAAGGCGCTTCGCTACCGGAGGATTGGACGCCGGTGCGCGTCGGCGCGCTGCGCTCGCAGGCGGAAGGCCCCCGCGAGATCATCTTCGCCGCGTGGACGGCGTTTCAGCTCTACAACTGGTATCGCGACAACCGGTTCTGCGGCCGCTGCGGCAATGAAACCGTCCAGGCCGACGACGAACGCGCCCTAGTGTGCCCGGCCTGCAAAAGGCGCATCTATCCGCGCATCATCCCCGCGGTGATCGTGGGCGTGATAAGCGGAGATACAATCCTCATGACGAAATACCGGGGCCGGGAAATCTCCTTCTATGCCCTCGTCGCCGGGTTTACGGAAATCGGCGAGACGCTGGAGGAAACCGTGGCGCGCGAAGTTATGGAGGAAGCCGGCCTGCGCGTTAAAAACATCCGCTATTACAAATCCCAGCCCTGGGCCGTGGTCGACGACCTGCTGGCGGGCTTCTACTGCGACGTGGACGGCGACACCACCATCCGCATGGACGCGCGCGAGCTCAAGGAAGCCGTGTGGGTGCGGCGGGAAGACATCGTGGGCCAGCCCAACGATTTCAGCCTGACCCACGAGATGATGATGACCTTCCGCGCCGGAAAAGAGCCGCGCGCCCAATAAACCGTCCTGGAGGCGCATGACATGACACCCAATCAGAGAATCTGGGCGCGCTCGCGGAACCAGCTCGTCTCGGCCGTGACCGCGCTGGGCTTTCACGCCGAGCTGGCGGAACTGATGGCGAGGCAGCTCAAAAGCCCCAAAGCCATCGACCGCATGACCTCCTACATCCGTCAGGCGCAGCCGGTCAGCGAGGAAATGCTCGTCGACGAAATGCTTGCCATCTGCTCGGAAATAGACGCCTGGCGCGACAGGAAAGCGAGCCTTGACGCTCAGGCGAAGTACACCGCCATGCGCTATGGCGGCGAATTGGGCCGTGAAGACGAACCCTGATGGGCCTTCCCCTATGCCAGGCGGCGGACGAGTTCGTCGTGGATGACCTTGCGCACCTCGGGGCTCCAGAAATTGCCCTCGTGCTCCGCGCCGTCGACATACCACGCGTTCACCTCATACCCAGCGGCCTTGAGCTTTTCATAGAGCTCCTCCATCTGCGCGTGGGGAACGACGGGATCGGCCGTGCCGTTCAGGAGCAGGAAGGGCGGGTAATCCTTTCCCTTTTCCACAAGCGCCACAGGGCTGCACGCGGTCGCCACTTCCGGCCAGCGAGTCTCATCCGGGCCAAAATAGGCGGCCAGAACGGCGTTGATATCCGGCGCGTTCTTCAGGTACTCGAACAGCGCGGGCAGGTCGGTGGGCGCGAAGCAGGCCACGACCGCGCAGACCGCGTCGCTCTCCTCGGGGTATTCGCCGTTTTTGAAGGCCGGATCGTCCCCCGTGAGGCCCAGCAGGCACACCGTGTTGCCGCCGGACGAGGTGCCGAAGGCCGCGATGCGCTTGGGATCGATGGCGTATTCCGCCGCGTGCGCCCGCAGGAAGCGGATGGCGCATTTCACATCCACCAGGAACGTGGGGAACGGGAATCCGTCGCGGGCGCTGCGATGACTGACCGTCGCCACGGCGATGCCTTCCTCCGCGAAGTGCGAGAGCATGGGAATCTCATAGTTCAGGTTGGGCGTCGTCCAGGCGCTGCCCTGTACGAACAGGATCAGCGGCGCGGGCTTTTGTTTCGAGCGATCCTGGCCGATCGTCCAGGGCAGTATGAGCGTCAGCTCCTGGCCGTTGGCCGAGTAGGCGATGTGCTGCAGGAGCTCCGCCTGGCCCTTCAGCGTGGGATTCATGGGCAGATGACCGATTTCCGGGATCATATTCGTTTCCTCCTTGCTTTATTTCGCATATTGTTCAGACCGTCTGCACGGTCAGGTTGAACGCGGTCTCGCCGCCGGCCTCCAGGCGCTGGATGGCTTCTTTGTGTTCGATTTCATGATCCGAATCGACGGGATCGTCGACGCCGAGCCAGGGTTCGAGGCACACATAGCGAAGTCCGCCGTCGACCGGTTTACTCCAGACGCCCAGCCAGGGCACCCTGTCGAAGGTCAGCCGCACGGACGGCCTCACCGCGCGGCGCAGGGTGACACCGGCGATATCGGGACTTTTGAGTAGCATGGCGTCCGCCTCGAACAGCGCGCCGGACAGCGTGAGCGCGTGGCCGTCCAGTAACACGGCGACCGATCCCGGGCGGAGCAGATGGGTATCCGCAGTGAGGCGATGACAGGTCAGTTCGTTCACGCCGTCGAAGAAGAGTTTATCGCCCTCGGAGCACAGGAAACCCGGATGCGCGCCCAGCGAAAAGAACATGGGCTTGTCATCGCGGTTGCGGAGGCGGCAGGCGATCTCCAACTCTTCGCCGCGCAGTCGATAGGCCACGCGCAGCGCAAAGCGCCAGGGATAAACGGCCAGCGTCTCCGGCGAATCGCTGAGCTCGAAGCAGACGGCGTCCTCCCCCGTCTCCACCGCAGTAAATAACGCCTTGCGCGCGAAGCCGTGCATCGGCATATCGAAGCGCCGGCCGCGAAATGTGAAATAATCGTCCTTCAGGCGGCCGATGACCGGAAACAGCCAGGGCGCGTGTCCACGCCAGACGGCCGGGTCGCCTGTCCAAAGGAGCGATTCGCCTCTCCGCTTCAGCAGGATCTCCCGCATTTCCGCGCCTAGATCGCTTATCTCAACGCGCATATGCCCGTTCTCAATCGAATACAGCTTTTCCATCATTCGCTGCCGCCTCCGTTCACGCCTGTTGCTTACTCATTATAACGCCGGTCATGATTTCATTCAATCATGATTTCAGGGAAAACGTCGGTTTTTTCATGGCTTCCGTGGGGCTTTGACTGTAAAATCGGATTAAAGCCCAAAAACGGGCTTGACAAACCGCATGCGCACGCTTATAATATGTTCTGTTGCCGGTAAGGCAGAATATGCGGCTGTGGCGGAATAGGCATACGCGCACGTTTGAGGGGCGTGTCCAGCAATGGGTACGGGTTCAAGTCCCGTTGGCCGCACTTGACCATCCTGATCCGAACCTTATACCGAAAGGTGAAAGGTTCGGATTTGTGTTTTTATTGTCCAGCCAGGAAAAATAATAACAAAAGAGTGCGGCGACGGAAAAAAGGGCTTGACAACTCATCCTTTTGCGTGTATAATTCTCAATGTTCGCTGGTAAGCGAAGGGGCATGGTGTAATGGTAACACGTGGGTCTCCAAAACCTTTGTTGAGGGTTCGAATCCTTCTGCCCCTGCCAAAGCAAAAATCCTGTCGACGACAGTCGGCAGGGTTTTTGCTTTGTATTTTTCATTCTTTAGTTTTCAGTCTTCATTCTTCAGTTTCTTCCGACAGGGTTTTCTAAATGAATAATTGTTGCGAAATCGGGCGTTTTCCGATATAATGCGGCTGGAAATGATAATTATTCGGGATTCATAGAGGTGAGAAGATGACTATATTACTTCATGACAGAACAGAAGCAACTGTAAGGGAGTATTATGAAAAAACACAGCAGCCTATAATCAAATCTATGTTGCCGCAAAAAGCAAAAAGCGTTGAAGAAGCTGTATCAGATTATTATATAACGCTTCTTCCAGACAGCACGAGTTACGGACAGACAATTTTCGTTGACAACGTATATATTGGAGACATATGGTGTTACTGCATTGACAAGTCCGAAACGCCGAACGCCATGTTAAGTTTCTGCATATTTGAAGAAACGTATTGGCGCAAAGGAATTGCGTCGGAAGCCGTTTCCATGTTTTTGAGAGTTATACACGAGAAGTTCGGAATCGGAACAGTCGGCGCTTTCACATTTTCCGACAACTTTGCTTCGCAGAGCGTCCTTAAAAAGAACGGCTTTCAACTTCTGGAAGAATTTGTTGAGGATGGAAAAGCTTCAAGGTATTATCAACTGTCTGTTTGATCCATTCACATGATGCTTTGGTTTTCGGGAGCAGATGTCCGTTGTGTCATACTCATTCTCCTTTGAGCAGGATTTGGGAACCCGATGACGGTTTACGTTCGCTTTATAATATAAAGTACTTTAACGCGAATGTTAAAATCCTTTTCTGATACCTCAAAAAAAGATGTGATACGCTTAATTGACGCCCTCATTCGGTGAATCTTAATTTGACGAACCGCGCCCCGCGCGCTATAATATGAGACGATATGAAGCCATGACGGAGCCCAGTAACGGCAGCGTACGTTTCAGAGACCCGGTGGTCGGTGCAAGCCGGGACGGACATCCGCGAACGCCACTCCATCAGCTCCCCGCAGGCCAATGGCGGGGCGGTTTGCGCCGTTATCGCGTTCAAGAGGACTCGGCCTGGCCGGGTCAATCAAGGTGGTACCGCGAAGAGCGCCTTTTCGTCCTTGTACGGAAAAGGCGCTTTATTATGTCCAGGTAGAGATTTCATTTTTGAAAGGATGGAGAAACCCCATGAATTCCAACATCAAGCATTCCTCAGAGCTGCGCTCGCTGTTCCTGAAGTTCTATCAGCAGCACGGCCACGCCGTGATTCCCTCCGCCTCCGTCATTCCGGAGAACGACCCCACCGTGCTGTTCACCACCGCCGGCATGCACCCGCTGGTCCCCTACCTGCTTGGCGAAAAGCATCCCATGGGCACCCGCCTGACCGACGTGCAGAAGTGCATCCGCACCGGCGATATCGACGAGGTCGGCGACGCCAGCCACTGCACCTTCTTCGAGATGCTGGGCAACTGGTCGCTGGGCGACTATTTCAAGAAAGAAGCCATCAGCTGGAGCTGGGAGTTCCTCACCAGCCCCGAATGGCTTGGCCTTGACAAGGATAAGCTGGCCTTCAGCGTTTTCGCGGGCGACGACACCGCGCCGCGCGACGAGGAGGCCGCCAGCCTCTGGCGCGGCTGCGGCGTGAAGGACGACCACATCTTCTACCTGCCCCGCAAGAACAACTGGTGGGGCCCCGCCGGCACCACCGGCCCCTGCGGCCCGGACACCGAGATGTTCATCATCACCGACAAGGCGCCCTGCGGGCCGGACTGCTCCCCCGCCTGCGACTGCGGCCGCTATCTCGAAATCTGGAACGACGTGTTCATGCAGTATAACAAGCAGCCCGACGGTAGCTATATCCCTCTGGCGCAGAAGAACGTGGACACCGGCATGGGCCAGGAGCGCACCATCGGCGTGCTGACCGGCGCGAAGTCGGTCTATGAAACCGACCTGTTCTCAGGCATCATCTCCAAGATCGCCGAGCTGTCCGGCAAGGAGTACAGGCCCGACGACGAGTTCACCGCCTCCTTCCGCATCATCGCCGACCATATGCGCACCGCCACCATCATCATCGGCGACGACCGCGGCGTGACGCCCTCCAACGTGGACCAGGGCTACGTGCTGCGCCGCCTGATCCGCCGCGCTGTGCGCCATGGCATGAAGCTGGGCCTGCCCGAGGGCTTCACCTGCGAGGTGGCCAAGGTCATCATCGGCCAGTATGAAAACGTCTATCCCGAGCTCAAGCGCCATGAGGACTTCATCCTCGAGCAGCTCAAGCTGGAGGAAGAACGCTTCCAGCGCACCCTCAGGCAGGGCATGCGCGAATTCGAGAAGGTGCTGGGCAATATCAATCGCGTCACCGCCGCGCTGACCGCCCTCAAGGACACCGTCGCCGCGAACGCGGATACGGCCGAGCCCCTCAAGGCCGCCATCGGAACGCTGCGTCCCACCCCTGAAATGACGCCCATGCTGGACGCGCTCAAAAAGGCCCAGGAAACCGGCGAGATCCCCGCGAACCTCGGCGAACAGATCGACGCCTTCCTGCGCACCATGACCGTGATCGATGGCCGCACCGCCTTCAAGCTGTACGACACCTTCGGCTATCCGGTCGAGCTGACCATGGAAATGGCCCAGGAGAACGGCCTCACCGTGGACGAGGCGGGCTTTGCAGACCGCTTCAAGGCGCACCAGGAGAAGAGCCACGCCGGCGCGGAGCAGCGCTTCAAGGGCGGCCTGGCCGACCACACCGAGGAAACCGCCAAGCTGCACACCGCCACCCATCTGCTGCAGGCGGCGCTGCGCAAGGTGCTGGGCCCGGAGGTCAATCAGAAGGGCTCCAACATCACCGCCGAGCGCCTGCGCTTCGACTTCAGCTTCCCCCGCAAGATGACCGACGAGGAGAAGCAGCGGACCGAGGCGCTGGTAAACGAGTACATCAAGGCGGCCGTGCCCGTCACCTGCGAGGAAATGACCGTGGCCGAGGCCAAGGCGCAGGGCGCCACCGGCCTGTTCGAGAGTAAATACGGCGAACGCGTCAAGGTGTACACCATGGGCCCGTTCTCCAAGGAAATCTGCGGCGGGCCCCACGCGACGAACACCGGCGACCTGAAGTCCTTCAAGATCGTGAAGGAAGAGGCTTCCTCCGCCGGCGTGCGGCGCATCAAGGCCGTCATCGGCCAGAACTGACCGGCGATTCCCTTCACCGCCCGCTTCTCCATGAGAGGCGGGCGATTTTTCGCGGGCATGAAGATTAGATTTTGCTTATGATTTGTTTACACGAAAAGAAAAGCTCTTCACAATGGATCAAAAACATGTTATACTGTCTGCATCGAGATTAAGAAAAGGATGAATGGCACGTGAGCAGGGATTTTGACTTCGAGTTCGACAAGAGCATGATCGGCGGCCTCATTATGCTGGTGATCATCCCGCCGGTCGGCATCATCATGCTGGCCAACCGCTTCCGCAAATACGGGCGCAGCAAGAACAGGGGCCGCCAGATTCGCAACATGGGCCTCACCGCCGTGGTCGCGTCCATCTTCTACGCCTGGGTCGGCCACTTTGGCTGGGCCATGCTGGCGGTGCTTGCGGGTCTCGGCCTGGCCGTGTTCGGGCAGAACGACAAGCGGCGCGAGGAGCGCTTCCGCAAATACCTGGCCGTGATCGGCGGCCAGTCCCCCATCGCGCTGACCGAGATCGCCGCGCGCAGCAACGAGAGCATCGAAACCGTCGAGAAGGATTTGCAGGACATGATCGACATGGGCTATTTCGGCCTGGATACCTATATCGATCACAACCGCCGCTGCGTGGTGCTCGACGGCGTTGACGATCTCAACTGGAAGGCCTACACCGCCCAGGGGCAGGGCAAAACCGGGGATATCCATATCAATGTGGAGGACTTTGTCAAGACCGCGTCGGACCTTTTCCACACCGTGCGCGACGAGGTCAAGAAGGAATTTGCGAAAGACACCGCCGAGGAGACGTCCTCCCGCCGCAAATCGACCGCGCATCGCCCTCAGCAGAGCGCCGCGCAGCCTGAACCCGCGAAAACGGCGAAAGCCGCAAACCCGCAGCCCGGGCAGGACGACCAGTTCGCCCGCACGCTCAATCAGATTCGCGATTTGAACAACCGCATCGCGGATAAGGAAATCTCCGACAAGATCGACAAGATCGAGTCCATCACCGCGCGCATCTTCGGCATCGTGCGCAAGAAGCCCGAGCGCATCGGCGAGATCCGCAAGTTCATGAACTACTACCTGCCCACCACGCTCAAACTGCTCGATTCCTACGCGATGCTGGAAGAACAGGGCATCGAGGGCGACAACATCACCGCCTCCAAGCAGCAGATCAGCCAGATCATGGACACGCTCATCAAGAGCTTCGAGAAGCAGCTCGATCAGCTCTTCTCCTCCCAGGCCATGGATATTTCCTCGGATATCGAGGTCATGGAAAACATGCTGGCGGCCGACGGCCTGAAAGAGAGCGACTTCAAGCTCCAGCGTCGGGGCGGTCACTAAACAATTCCATACAATCGACGGCGCTTCCGCGGGAGCAGAATCCGCGGCGGCGCCGTCTTTATGTTTTTTCTCAATGTATTCAGGAGAACGTCAGCCCTGCTTGTCCGGCTTGATGTGCAGCCAGCGGCTGCCGCGCATCCGCGCGTGCAGGCAGACGGCGCGCACGACCCATTCGAGGACCAGCGCGATCCACACGCCCGGCACCCCCAGTCCCAGCGGAATGGTGAGAACATACCCCGCGAGGCAGCGGCACAGGAGCAGCGCGCAGACGGACACGACGCCCGTGTAGATGCTGTCTCCCGCCACGCGAAGCACCGTAGAGGGGATATTTCCGTCGCACCAGAACAGCGGCAGGGAGAACACCGCGATGCTGAGCGCCGTGTAAATGATGGGCCGGCCCTGCTCCGTGGCATGATACAGCTTCAGCAGCAGCGGCGTAAAGGGATAGAGGATCAACAGCGTCGCCAGCAGCGCGAAGCGCCCCACGAAGATGAGGTTCTTCCCATAGCGGCGCACGAGGTCGTACCGCTTCGCGCCATAGCATTGGCCGCAGACCGTGCTGGTGAGCGACAGCAGCGCGCCGGTCGTGGTGTTGTACAGCATGAGGATGGAGTTCGCCACCGCGTGGGCGGCCAGGTCGGTGGTGGTCAGCCGCGCCAGGTAGAGCTGAACCAGCAGCATGCCTCCCTGCAGCAGCATCGACTCAACCGACAGCGGCATGCCGAGGGAGAAGATATCCCGCGTGACGGCCCGGCTGAATCGGAAGAAATTGCGCAGGCGCACGCCATACGTGTTTTGTACCTTCATGATCCACACCAGCGCCACCAGCATGCCGACGACGCGGGCGACGATATAGGAAAGCCCCGATCCCGTCACGCCCAGATTCATCACGTTGATGAAAACAAGGCTCAGGATAAGATGCAGCACGTTGATGACCACGGTCAGCATCAGGCTGGACTTGGTGTCGCCCAGGTTGCGGAAGATATTGAAGATGGCGTTGAACACGGAATACGGCACGAAGGATATGCACATCAGGCGCATGTAACGGATGGCGTATTCCACCACCAGCGGCTCCACTTCGCGATACAAAAGCCCGACGATGGCTTCCGCGTAGACGTAGAGAAGGCCGCCCAGCACGATGGACACCAGCACGCACAGGCTGGTCACTTCGCCGATGGCGCGGCGAATCTCATCCATGTCCCCGCTGCCCTTCGCGCGGGCGACGACGATGCCGCCGCCCGCCGCCAGCGAGGTGAACATCAGGGAGACAATGCTGTTGATCGACACGACCATGGAAACGGCGGCGATGGCCGCCTCGCCCACGGAGGAAACCATGGCTGTCGAAAGCACGCCGATAAAGAATATGAAAAACTGATCGAGGATCAGCGTGAAGAACATGCTCCTCAGCTCCGGATAGGTAAACAGCTCGGAGGACAGCCGGCCGTTCAATCGCCCGCGCAGGAATTCCACGTGACAAGCCTCCCCACCTGTATGACGCCGTGCCTGATTACCCGGTTATTATACCACGCCGCAGCGAATTCTCCGCAAAATGAAACGGACAAATGTGTAAATATTCGATGTTTCCTCTGCAAATGGCGGAAAGCGCCCATCCAGTAATTGCATTTGAAATCCGCCTGCCGCCTGTGAGATAATATATACGCGGGAGGTGGCTGTCATGACGCGCAGAATAACGGGGGCTCTTTTCGCCGCCGTCCTTGCCTTCCTGCTCCTGCCCCGCGCCTTTCCCGCGGTGGCGGTCTTTGTCCGCCTCCATGTCGCGCGGCCGCTGGCCGCGTTTGCGGGCTCTTTGTCGGCGCGCGTTTCTTTCCCGCTGGCCGGGTATTTCACCATTTTGGCGGCGCTGATTATCGCCGCGCTGTCGCTGCTTTCCTTCCGCTCTCCCCGGGCGGCGAGAGGGCTGGCGGCGCTGCTCTGCGCACTCCTTTGCGCCTACTGGGCGATGTGGGGCTCGCTGTACGCCTGCCCGGCCGCACGGGCCGACGTTCTCTCCAATCAGGCGCTGAGCCGTCTGTGCAGGCGGCTGATCGACGAGGCCGACATGGCGATGACTCAGGCTGCGCCGGAAGGCGATCTTGAGCGCCTGCTCGAAACGGGCTGCGCGCTGATGCGCGCTCAGACGGGCCTTCCCCTCTCGCCCGCGAAGGCCGCGCGTCATCCCGGCCTGTTGACAAGACTGGGCCTCGCCGGCCTCTACTTTCCCTTCACGGGCGAGTCCATCGTCAATCCCGAGGATTGCCCCGACACACTGCCCTTCACCATCTGCCATGAGTTGGCGCACCAGGCCGGCGTCGCGCGGGAGGACGAAGCCAGCTACTGCGCCTTCCTCGCCTGCGAAACGAGCGAAAGCGCCCTGTTCCGTTATTCCGCCTGTTTCACGGCGCTGCTGTACGCCATGAAATCGCTCCGCGCTGCCGACCGGGCGGATTGGCTGAACACCCTGTCGCGGATGAGCGACGCGCTGTACGGGCGCTTCGTGCGCGCGAACGGCTTGGCGGCGGCGCTGCCGGGCGGCGCGCAGCAGGGCCTGACGGACGTCTTCCTTCGCCTGAACGGCGATCCGGACGGCATATCCTCCTATGAGCGCGTGCTTCCCCTGCTCGCCGCCCATTGGAGAATCGACGCCGGCGCTGGACAATGAAGCGCTGTTCTGGTATAATGTCAGCGGATCAGAAAACACGTCAAAGAGGAATGAAAAATGCCGGTAGAACTGTTACGCGTGAAGAATGACTCGCTCCTGCTGGAGGATGTGATGGCGCTGTATCTGCGCGCCTTTCCGGCCAACGAGCGCCGCCCCCTCGACGTGCTGCTGCGCGACGAGAGCGGCGCGAGCGACGTGCTGGCCGTGCGCGAAGGCGACGGCTTTGTCGGGCTGGCGATCCTGCTCACCTGGCGCGACATAACGCACATCCTTTATTTCGCTGTATCGGAAGAACTGCGCGGCCGCGGCCTCGGCGGGGAGATACTGCGCAGTATCCGCACGCTCTATCCGCGAAACCGCATCATCGCCGATATCGAGCAGCCGTATGACGGCGCGCCCGATGATCCGCTGCGCCGGCGGCGCATGGCGTTCTATGCGCGCAACGGTTTCGCGCCGACGGAAATCCAATACACCTGGCGCGGCGAGCGGTATATCATCGTCGCGATGGGCGGGTCCGTCTCGGAGCAGGAATTCGATGATTTCTGGGATTATTTCTACAATCAGCGCGGAGGCTTCGATTATTGACAACGCGGGCCGGATCATTCCCGATCCGGCCCGCATGGTTTTTGTATTCTTTTATTCCGCCGAGGGCATGAACAGTATGCGGCCGCAGTTGTCGCACTCGACGATCTCCTCGCCCGTGTTCAGCTTGTCGCGCGTCGCAGCGGGCAGCGACATATTGCAGCCGCCGCAGCGATCGCCGTTCAGCTTGGCCATGGGCGGCATGGCGTGCTGCTTGATCTGGCGATAGCGCGCCATCATGGCCGGATCGATGGCCTTGCCCTCCTCCTCGGAACGCTGCTTGAGCTCGGTCAGCTTGGCCTGCGCGTCCTTGAACTCCGTCTCGTACTGACGCTTGAGCTCGTCGTACTCGGCTTTGGTGCGCGCCGCTTTCATGCGGATCTCCCGCTGCATGCGGTCGAACTGCTCGCTCTCCTTGCGCATCTTGGCCAGCTCCTGCTCATAGTGCTGGAGCGTGTTTTCGAGCTTCTGCGCGGCGGAAAGCTGCTTCTGAATCTCCTCCATTGTCTCCGGCTGATGCTCCTGCAGCTCCTGCTGAAGCTTTGCCAGCACGCCCTGAAGGCGATCCGCTTCGTCCTGAACGGCTTCCAGGCGGTCGCTCATCGTGGCGATGTTGTTCTCGACCTTCTTCATATTGTTCTGCTGTTCCAGCAGAAAATCACGCTGCT
The DNA here is from genome assembly GCA_017527065.1 of Clostridia bacterium. Classification (GTDB taxonomy): domain Bacteria; phylum Bacillota; class Clostridia; order Christensenellales; family Aristaeellaceae; genus Firm-10. The sequence continues at coordinate 8,372 of JAFXQO010000041.1, read as the reverse complement.
TCAGCAGTTTCAGGCGATTGGGCGAATTTCTCATGCCGTTTTCGAAGCGATCCGCTTCCATATCGTACTGCATGTAATTCCAAAGCGCGTCAAGTCGCATTGTGATACATCCTCCTTCAAATCGTCTGCCTCTGGTAGGGAGACAGGCGGCTTTCAATTACGGTTATATTATATTGTAGCGCATCGCATCTGGCTTGTAAACACTCTATAAGTAATTTTATTGCAATCTGTTCGGTTTCATAATGGCCGCCTTCCACCACGCACAGACCCTGCCCGACAGCCGCGAGCGCCTCGTGATGCCTCACTTCGCCCGTCACGTAAGCGTCCGCCCCCAGGGCGAGCGCCTCCTCGAAGAAATCGCCGCCCGCGCCGCCCAGCGCGGCGACCCGGCGGATGGTCTTCTCCCCAGCGCAGTACCAGCGCGCGCGGGTGTTCAGGCGCGTCTCGACGAGCCGCACAAATTCCGCGGTGGACATCTCACCCTCAAGCATGCCCACGCGCATGCCGTGCGGCGCGGCCTCCACATCATTCAGGCCAAGCGCCGCGGCCAGCGCGTCGTTGACGCCCGGTGAGGCGCTGTCGAAATTCGTATGCGCCGCGATGAGCGCCAAGCGCTCCCGGATCAGCGCACAGACCGCCGCGCCTTCCGTGTCGTCCTCGCGGATGTTTTTCCGGCCGCGGAAGAAGATGGGATGATGCGTCAGGATCAGCTGAGCGCCGGCTGCCTTCGCTTCGGATACGACCTCCTCCGTCAGGTCCAGCGCGCAGAGCACGCGCTCGACCGGCCAGGCGGGATGCCCGGCCAGCAGGCCCACGTTGTCATAGCTTTCCGCCAATTCCGGCGGCGCGATTTCATTCAAAAGGGTCAGGATCTCGCCGACGCTTGCAGCCATGCTTCTATCTCCTCCCAGCATTTAATTTCTTCAAGCAGCGCCTGGGCGCGCGCCTTGTCGCTCCGCACCGCGCCAAGATATGCCTTCCTCTGCACGGTCAGCCGAAACCTCGCGTAACCCGCCAGAGACGGATGCCGCCTTTCAAGCAGCACCGGGCCGGCCAGCAGCTGGCGCTGCGAGTATGCGGCGCTGCCCCGTTCCGCGCGCAGGCCCACATACCAGCGTCCCCCGGCGCGGGCGAGGCTTTCGTCGCTTATGACATAGCCCAGCCGGACGAGGGCTTCCCGCAGGCGTTCGACGTTGATGTTGGGCTGCAGGATCAGCGCCGCGTCGCCCAGCTTATCCCGCCCCCGCTCGATGATGCCCTCGATGGTCGCCGCGCCCATGCCGGCGATGACGACGGCGCCGGCCGGTTCCGCCAGCGCCTCGGCCCCGTCGCCGACGCTGAACACGGCCCGATCCGAAAGATTGAGCGACCGGATCAGCCGCGACGCCTTCCTGAGGGACGGCTCGCTGATATCCAGAAACTGCACCCGCCCGCACTTTCCGCTTTGCAGCAGCCACGCGCCCAAAAAACCGTGGTCCGCGCCAATGTCCGCCGCCACAGGGCAGGCGGGCGTCAGCGCGGCCAGCATACTCAGCCTTTCATCCAGTTCAATCATATCAGTCGAGATAATCCTTCAGCTTTTTGGAGCGGCTCGGATGGCGGAGCTTGCGCAGCGCTTTGGCTTCGATCTGGCGAATGCGTTCGCGGGTAACGCCGAAATCCTTGCCGACCTCCTCGAGCGTGCGGGAACGCCCGTCAACCAGGCCGAAACGCAGCCGGAGCACCATTTCCTCCCGGGGAGTAAGCGTGTCGAGCACGCTCATGAGCTGCTCGCGCAGCAGCGTGTAGGCGGCGGCGTCGGCCGGGGCCGGCGAATCGTCGTCGGCGATGAAGTCGCCCAGGTGGCTGTCCTCCTCCTCGCCGATCGGGGTTTCAAGAGACACAGGCTCCTGCGCGATCTTGATGATCTCGCGCACCTTGTCCTCGGAAACGCCCATCTCCGCGGCGATTTCCTCCGGCTGAGGCTCGCGGCCGTTCTGCTGGAGAAGCTGGCGCGACACGCGGATCAGCTTGTTGATCGTCTCCACCATGTGCACGGGGATGCGGATCGTGCGGGCCTGGTCGGCGATGGCGCGGGTGATCGCCTGGCGGATCCACCAGGTGGCGTAGGTGGAAAACTTGTAGCCCTTGCGGTAATCGAACTTTTCGACGGCCTTGATGAGGCCCAGATTGCCTTCCTGAATCAGGTCGAGAAACAGCATGCCGCGGCCCACATACCGCTTGGCGATGGATACGACCAGGCGCAGGTTCGCCTCAACCAGCTTCTTGCGCGCCTCCTCGTCGCCCTCCTCCATGCGCTTGGCGATTTCGATTTCCTCGTCGGCCGACAGGAGCGGCACCTTGCCGATTTCCTTGAGGTACATGCGGACGGGATCGTCCACGCTGATGCCCTCGGGCACGGTGATGTCGAGCTCTTCGGTTTCGATTTCCGGCTCAGGCTCCGCGTCGACAAGCTGGATCTCATTGACCACGTCGATGCCCATCGTCTCCAGCGTTTCGAGAATCTTCTCGAACTGCTCTGGCTCCAGCTCGACCTCGACCAGTTGATCCATGATTTCCTTATATGTAAGCGTCCCCTTGTTTTTGCCCAAATCAAGCAATTCCTTGACGCGGTTCATCTTATCTTCTGTCGGCGCATTGTTATTCTGATTGCTCAAACCGCTCACTCCTTCAGGGCTTCCTGGCGCTGCCAGGCTCGTTCATCAGCTGTGTCAGAAGGGCCAGTAATTCTGTCTTCCTGTCGGGAGACGCTTCTCCCTTCAGCTGTTCCTTTATTTCTTCAATCCGCGTTTTCTTTCGGTACCGTTCGATCTTTTCAAGACATTCTTCAACAGCCCGGGCGACCTGATCGCGCTCGATCTGGCTGTCCATCATCAGCGCCTGCGCCGCCGCCTCGCGGTCGCTGTCCTCCAGCCGCTCGAGGATGGCGGCCGGGCTCTCCCCCGCCGACAGTTCCCGGGCGACGCGCAGGTACAGCGGCGTCACAAAGGCGGATTCCAGCGGCAGGTCCCGGTCTATCTGCCCTCTGGCGATCAGGTTGATGAGCAGCTGCTCGGCCTTTACGTGCTCCGGCGTCGTTTCCGGCTTTTCCCAGCGCGCGACCGGCCTCGTGGTCCTCTTTTCTTCCGCGGCCGGGGCGACGGTTCCTATCTGCTTCAGGAGCACTTCCCGCTCGAATCCCGTCTGCACGGACAGCTTTTTCAGGTAGTTTTCCAATTCCACAGGATTGGATACCCTGCGCAGTATACTGCAGCAGGCGATGGCGTACTGCGTGCGGCCGTCCTGCGTGGTCAGATCGACGCCGTCGGCGGCGCGCAGCATTCTGTATTCGGCGGGCGGCATGGGCCGAAGCGCCTCGAAGCCTTCCGCGCCGTTCTTTTTGACGTAATCGTCGGGGTCCATGTCGTCGGGGATGTCGATGACCTTTGCCGGCATTTCCTGAGACTCAAAGATATCCAGCGCCCGCAGAATGGCCTTCTGACCGGCGCTGTCGCCGTCGTAGCAGACCCACACCTCCGGCGCGTAGCGCTTGATGAGGCGCGCCTGCTCCTCGGTGAGCGCGGTGCCCAGGGTTGCCACGACGCCCTGCACGCCCTGCTGTCGCAGCGATACCACGTCCATGTAGCCCTCCACGAGGATCAGCCGCTTGAGGCCCCGCTCCTTCTTGGCCAGGTTGAGGGCATACAGGCCCTGGCGCTTGTTGAATACGGGCGTGTCGGAGGTGTTGAGGTATTTCGGATTGCCCTCGCCCATGATGCGTCCGCCGAAGCCCAGCACGCGCCCCTGGGGGTTGATGATGGGAAACATGGCGCGGCCGCGGAACATGTCGTATCGGCGTCCGTCGCGCTCGCTGGCGAGGCCGGCCTGCTTTAATTCGTCGAAGGTGAAGCCCTGTTCCGTCAGGTGCCGGGTCAGCGCGTCCCAGCCGTGGGCCGTGGAGCCGAGCCCGAAGCGGCGGATGCCCGCGTCGTCCAGCCCGCGCTTGTGCAGGTAGCTGAGCGCCTCCGCGCCTTCCTCCGTCCAGATCGTGGCGTGGTAGAAGCGGGCGGCCTCCAGATTCGCCTCATAGATGCGTTCCCTCAGCGCCCGCGTCTGTTCGTCGCTGCGTCCGTCGTCCACCCGGGCGGGAAGCTCCATGTGCGCCCTGTCGGCCAGCAGCTTCACAGCCTCCATGAACTCCATGCGCTCGATTTCCATGATGAAGTTGATCACGGTGCCGCCCTTGTGGCAGCCGAAGCAGTAAAACATCTGCGCTTCGCTGTCCACGCTGAAAGAAGGCGTCTTTTCACCATGAAAAGGGCAGCGCCCCCAAAAGCGTCTCCCCTTTTGCTTTAGTTCCACATATTCCGCCACGACGTCGGTAATTTCAACGCGTGAGCGCAGTTCGTCAAGCCAGGCGTCCGGAAGTCTCGAGGCCATTGTCACCACCTAATTCACAGAAACGGCGCTTTAGAATTATTTCGGCACAATAGGACATTTTCCTGCCGGTCAGGCGGGGTAATTCGCAGGTTAATTTCTGGTTTCCCATCATTCTTCATTATGCCCTGTGATGATGATATATACAACGCAGATTGTCGTTTTCCCTGCCGGAAATTGAATTTTACACAAAACTTATGCCTGCCAAGACGACGCAGCGGGATCACCGGCGTTTCGCCTCCTCCCTTCGTCAGAAAGGCCCGAGCCGCCGCGCATCGCGGAGACTCGGGTCGGTATTGGGCTGGCCGATAGTTACAGGGCTCTTGTGTCGATGGGATTTGACCAGGCGCGCAGGCCGTTCTCGTCGATCAGTATGACGCGCACGAAGCGCTCCATCTGCTCGGCGTTTATCCTGTAGGAGGCCTCTGTGAGCCCTTCGCCGCAGGCGCAGCGATAGCGGGAATAGAAGAGATTGGAATGGAACACGATTTTCGACACAGGGGAGCAGGTCACGTGTATCTCGCCGTTTTCGATTTCGATCTGTTCAAAGCGCGGCCCGCGGCTGGCATAGAACGCGCCTGTGTCCAGGGCTTTGCAGACGCCTTCCGCGGAGAGCTCGTCGGCCTGGATCATGGTGAAGGAAGTGCGGTCCTCGCCCGTGTAGAAATGCGAATCGTCGGAGGCCACGGTGTTGAGCAGCAATCCATGGGAGGCGGCGATGTCCAGAAGGATCATGGCGTCGGCGCGGTCGCCGTTCCAGGGCAAACCGGACACGGAATTGTAGATTTCCGCCGCGACGATGCCGTCGAGCTCCCTTATGGTCTCCAATGTGTTCAGCGACCACGCCGGATGGGCGAGTATCGCCCGGCCCCCGGCGCGGCGGATATCCCGGATCCCCCGGCGGGCGGTATGCCTGCGGTCGGCCCGGGTGAGGATGGATTCGTCCACGTTGACGCCTACGATGTGAATGACCTCGTCGGTGAGGTTATAATCCAGTTCGATGCCCGGCAGGAGCAGCATGTTCCTGTAGAAATGGGGCGTTTCAACCGTCCGCTTCCAGTGATCCGTCAGCACAAGGAAATCATACTCCGCTTCCTGATAGCGGCCCGTCACCTCGTCAGGACTCAGCTTGCCGTCCGAATTGGTCGTATGGGTATGGAGGTTTCCCTTGTAAAACGGCTTATCCGGATCAAACAGTTTCATTGCTTGCGATCTCCCCTTTTCGATGAAAGAAAGCGGCTGTCACGCGCCGTATTTCTCAGCCATGTCGTCCAGCGACGCCGCAAGCCGCTTCACGATCTGGTCCTTCTCCTCGCGGTAAGGCTTCTCGCCGGGAAAAGAAACAGCCCTGCCGATCGTCAGCGTCTTATTCGTCACGCTGGCGTTGACCGGCACAAACTGAATGTGCCCGCCGTTCTTGCGGTTCCACAGCTGTTCGAGCAGCAGAAAGCCCTCGTAGAGCGCGCCTGTCTCGCCCGTCTTTTCGGCGTAGTTAACATCCGGGAAGATGACCAGCCTGTCGCCTTCCTCCAGCGCCTTGATGCTCTGCTGATAGGTTTCGCGCACTTTGAGTGAATTGCGATACACGGGAATCGCGCCCGTGGAGCACACGAGCCACGCGAACAGCGGCCCCAGCACGGCGGCGAGGGCGCGAGAGAAGATGGGGTTCTTTTTCTGCGCAACGGGAAAGGTGTAATTGGCCAGATGCTCGCGGCAGGCCGCGGGATCCATGAACGGCGCAAACGCCCAGGGACGAACGCCCAGGGGCAGCACGCACAGGCAGGCCATAGGGCCGATCGCATTGCGATGGCGGCAGACATAGACGACCGGATCGGCGCACTCCGCCTCGCTATTGAGCTTAAACTTGCGGTAATGAAGACGCAGGATCCGCCGGCAGTTCCGGTAATAACGTCCCTGTGAAGCCATAATTAAGACAACCTCCGAATCTGCGTCGCACAATTTGCCATTTTATTTCCATACATATTTTACCATTGTTTCACGCAGAATACCAGCCACTATTTTATTATACTTCTGAATAAAACGCAGGCAAACCGCATGTAAATGTGAGTATTGTTTATATAAACAAGGGGAGACGCTCATCGCGCCTCCCCTTCCTCATTCCGGAAATCAGGCTTTCTTCGCCTTGATGGCAGCCTGGGCCGCGCTCAGGCGCGCGATCGGCACACGGAACGGGCTGCAGGACACGTAATTGAGGCCCACTTCAAAGCAGAACTCGATGGAGGACGGATCGCCACCGTGCTCGCCGCAGATGCCGCAGTGCAGCGCGGGATTGGCGGCCTTGCCCAGATCCACCGCCATCTTGATCAGACGGCCCACGCCCACCGTATCGAGGCGGGAGAAGGGATCGGACTCGTAGATCTTGTTCTGGTAGTACGCCGGCAGGAACTTGCCCGCGTCGTCGCGGCTGAAGCCGAAGGTCATCTGGGTCAGGTCGTTGGTGCCGAAGCAGAAGAAGTCCGCTTCCTTGGCGATCTCGTCGGCGGTCAGCGCGGCGCGCGGAATCTCGATCATGGTGCCGACCTCGTACTTCAGCGCGGTGCCGGATTCGGCGATCAGCTTGTCCGCGGTGCTCACGACCACGTTCTTGACGAACTTGTATTCTTTCAGCTCGCCGGTCAGCGGGATCATGATCTCCGGAACCACGTCCCAGTCGGCATGACGGGCCTGCACGGCCAGAGCGGCCTTGATGATGGCGCGCGTCTGCATGGCGGCGATCTCGGGATAGGTGACGGCCAGGCGGACGCCGCGATGGCCCATCATTGGGTTGAACTCATGAAGATCTGCTATGACCTGCTTGATGTACTCGACAGACTTGCCCTGGGCCTTCGCCAGAACCTTGATATCCTCTTCGTCGGTGGGCAGGAACTCGTGCAGCGGCGGATCGAGGAAGCGGATGGTCACGGGGTATCCGCACAGCGCCTCGAACAGGCCCTCAAAGTCGGACTGCTGCATGGGCTCGATCTTGGCCAGCGCCACTTCGCGCTCGGCGGTCGTCTCCGCGCAGATCATCTCGCGGAACGCGCCGATGCGGTCGGTATCGAAGAACATGTGCTCGGTGCGGCACAGGCCGATGCCCTGCGCGCCGAAGGCCGCGGCCTGCCGCGCGTCGGCGGGGGTGTCGGCGTTGGTGCGCACGCCCATGGTCTTGTACTTGTCGGCCAGGTCCATGATGCGGCCGAAGTAGCCGCTGTTCGGATCGGCGGGCACGGTGGGGATCAGCTCGCCGTAGATCTTGCCGGTGGAGCCGTCCAGGGAGATGGCGTCGCCCTCGTGATACACGCGGCCGGCCAGGGTGAAGCGCTTGTTCGCCTCGTCCATCTTGATGTCGCCGCAGCCGGAGACGCAGCAGGTGCCCATGCCGCGGGCCACCACGGCCGCGTGGCTGGTCTGGCCGCCGCGGACGGTCAGGATGCCCTGGGAGAACTTCATGCCCTCGATGTCCTCGGGACTGGTTTCAAGGCGCACCAGGACGACCTTTTCGCCGTTCTTGCCATGGGCCACGGCGTCGTCCGCGGTGAACACGATCGCGCCGGCCGCGGCGCCGGGGCTGGCCGCGATGCCCTGTCCGACGGGCGTCGCCTTCTTGAGGGCGGCGGGATCGAAGGTGGGATGCAGCAGCATGTCGAGCGACTTGGCGTCGATCTGCAGCAGGGCCTCCTCCTCGGAGATCATGCCCTCGTCGATCAGGTCGCAGGCGATCTTGATGGCGGCGGAGGCGGTGCGCTTGCCGTTGCGGCACTGGAGCATGTACAGCTTGCCGTTCTCAACGGTGAACTCCATGTCCTGCATGTCGCGATAGTGGCTTTCCAGGATGCCGCAGACCTCCACGAACTGCCTGTAGGCGTCGGGGAACATCTCCTCCATCTGGGAGATGGGCATGGGCGTGCGCACGCCGGCCACCACGTCCTCGCCTTGGGCGTTGGTCAGGAACTCGC
>JAFXQO010000040.1 GCA_017527065.1 Clostridia bacterium | reverse complement strand
TATCCGGCGACCTCGTGTTCCGGTGCCGCTGCTGCCGGGGAGCTACGCGTCGGCCTCCGTCGTGACGGACATCATTGTGAAGAAGTACGTGGACGCGCTGCCGTTGTACCGGCAGGAGCAGATGTGGAAACGGCTGGGAGTAGACCTGAAGCGCAACACGATGGCAAATTGGGTCATCCAGACGGCAGAGACCTATCTGAAGCCATTCAGCGATTCCGGCCTGATATCTCTGACGCGGAACATTGAGTGCTTACGATGTATTGCTTTCATTTGACACCAGAACAGGACGGACGCTCTTTTATTTTTTGATAGAGAACTGAGGTTGATGTGTTATTATGTAATAAACTCATAAAACGGTAATCAACATCCTTGGCAACTCTCTCAGATGCGCGAATGCGCTGGGCGCGGCCGCCTGCGTCATGAAGCGAACAGCCCGATAATCGAATCTCCTCTCTATCGCATACGCTTTTTCCAAACGGCAATAAGGAGATGGACCCAGCGAATGACGTATTCAAACACGACCTTACTGGCGCTGATTCTGCACTGTACAGTAAACAATTGTGCTTTGTGAAACCGGCATTACCGGAACACAACGCCTGCCGGGAATCTTATCGCTGGCTTTTGCTGAATATGGCGGCATTCTGTATTTTTGACACCCTGTGGGCGTGCTCTTCGATGCGTATAGATAAAAGAGGCGCTGAAAGCGATGGAGGTGCAGACGGCGCTTTCCCAACTTTGCGTTGCGCTTTGGGTCTTGCCTGCGATGGGGGATTGTGGTAGTATTATCTTAACCGTTGTGAAGGATGATGCCCGACGCCGGAGCCCCGTAGGCTTGCAAGCGAGGTATAAGGATATGAAAATACTGAGAACCATACGCAATTACTATTTCTACTGCGGAATAGAAAAAGAAGAATATAATGAGTTGAAAAAGGACGCCTACATATCCAATTATAAGATATGGAGGATCCTCCATTTTCTCATGTTCGCGGTGTTTTGCCTGTTGTATGTCATCTCCTCTTCCAACAGCGTGATGGCGTCCAACAGAGTGTTTTATTTCATAGGTTTTTTGTATTCTTTCGTGGCCATTTGCCTCTTCTTTATCTTAAAGCAGGATTCGCTCATTGCGCAGCTTATTATCTATTTGTCCATGTCGTTCATGTTCCTTTTCGGCGCCCTGCTTACCCTGAACAAGCCCGATTATACCGCGACGACGTTCATTGCTCTTCTGCTGGTCGCGCCAATGTTCATGATCGACAAGCCGTTTTTTATGACCATCGAGCTGTGCGCCGCCTCGGCCGTGTTTTTGATATGGATGCACGGCGTCAAGCAGCCCGAGGTGTGGCAAATTGATTTGGTCAATGTAACAAGCTTCACCGTGATTGGCTGCTTCCTGAATGTCATCGCGAATTCCATCCGCATTCAGGAATTTGTTCTGACCAGAAAGATAAAAAAACAGCGGGATACGGATGAAATGACCGGCTTGTGCAACAAAGGCTCTCTGACCAGGGGGATCAATGCGTTTCTTGAAGATGATTCGACGGACAAGGGACTTCTGTTCATATTGGATGTCGACCGTTTCAAATCCATAAACGATCTTTACGGCCATGACATCGGAGACAGCGTCATCGTCCAGCTCGGCAGTTATCTTGGCGGCAAATTCGCCGGCAGCGGCATCATCGGCCGTTTTGGCGGAGATGAATTCATCGTTTTTGTCAAGAATACCGACGATGAGGAATATGCCCGTAAGATTGCCGGCGAGGTCATTAAGGAGGTATCGGAAAGCGTTGCGTTGCCGGACAAAGATCATATAGTAGAGATCAGTATCGGCGTCGCTGTCTATCACGGCCACGAAAAGAACTATTCCGAAATCTTCAAAAGAGCCGACATGGCTTTGTATAAAGCAAAAGCCGATCCGACAAACAGATTCTGTGTTTTGTGAATGAATAACCGCAGCGGCAAACGACGGATGACGGGAGAAGGACGGTTAAAGCCTGGGCATCGCCATCCGAAGCGTCACGACGATTCAGGACGAGGTGAAAGAGAAGGCAAGGCAAAATGGAATTGATATGCGACTATATGCGGGATGAAAAAAGCCGCCGTGCGCTCAACGAATTGACGAGAAAGACATTCTGGTTTGATTTTGAAGGCTGGGTGACCGGAGGTTTTTATGAGGGGGATTACATACCCTATTCCTTTATCGAAAAGGGAAAAATCATAGCCAACGTGTCCGCCAACCGGATGACGTTTGAACAAAACGGCGTTGTAAAGAATTATATCCAGCTCGGGACCGTCATGACGGATGAGGCCTTTCGCGGACAGGGCCTGGCCAGCTGGCTGATAAAGCACGTCGTCGCGCGATATGAGAATGAATGTGACGGGATCTATCTTTTCGGCAATCTGGACGCCGCCGGCTTTTACCGGAAGCTGGATTTCAAAGAAGGGTGCCAGTACAGCTACCGGGTGAAGGATGAATACCTTTCACTGGGAAAAGCGGGGGCCGCCTTCCGGCCCGTGGACGCCGCGGATTCCGAAATGAAAAAGCGGTATCAGGACGCGGTCCGCAAGAGCGCCGTGAATTCCTCTTTTGAGCAGATCAACAAATACGGATTGCAGCTGTTTTACACCGCCGGCATGGAGAACGTGTTCTACGCGGAGGACATAGACTGTTTTATCGTCGCCGAGCGGGAAGGCGAAGGCCTTTTCCTGAAGAGCGTCATATGCGGGCGGAAAGCGGGACTGGCGGATATATTGAAGCGGATCGGCGGCGACATAAAGGCGTGCAGGCTCGGATATACGCCCCTTCCTGAAGATATGGAAATGTGCCATGCTGAGCGCTTTGACGGCGGCGACGATTACCGCTTCTTCTATCGGGGCGATGAATTGGAAAGCGTCGAAAGGGACAGGCTGTTTTTCCCGGCGCTTTCGCACGCTTAATCGCAACGCGGGAAAAAAACCTTTACAAAGCGCGTTGACGGTATTATGATATATTGTGTAATACCGGCCGGCCGCGCGGTCTGCCCCTAAGGAGAAGAACGGAGGAGATTTTATTGTCGGAAGCCGAGCGAAAGCAGAAGAAACACATGATAGACATCGAGACCGAGCACCTGGGGGACCGGAATAAGCTCATTCTGCAGCTCATGTGGCCCGCGCTTTGCGAGAATATTTTGGCGACGCTGGTTTCCATGGCCGATACGATCATGGTTTCGGCGCTGGGCACGGGCGCCATCAACGCCGTCGGGCTTTGCACGCAGCCGCGCTTCATCGTGTTCTCCGCGTTCATGGCGCTGGGCACGGGCACGACGGCCCTGGTCGCCCGCGCGAAGGGCGCGGGTAACCGCGAGGAGGCGAACCACGCGCTGGTTCAGTCGCTTCTACTGGCGCTGGGCATCGTGCTGCTGGCCTGTTTCGCGATGCTCCTGTGGTATCAGCCGCTCATCCGTTTCATCGCGGGCGCGAATATTGCGGAGGAGACCGTGCAGGACGCTTTCGCCTATTTCCGCGTGCAGATTTACGGCTTCCCGCTCCTGGGCCTCACGTTCATCATGAACGCCGCCCTGCGCGGCGCGGGCAACACGCGCGCGGCGTTTTATTCAAACAGCGCCTCGAATATCGTCAACGTCATTATGAACTACCTGCTCATTCAGGGGCATTTCGGCTTCCCGGCGCTGGGCGTGGAGGGCGCGTCCATCGCCACGGTGATCGGCCAGACGGTGGCGTTCTGCTTCTGCCTGTATCTGCTGCTGAGCGGCAAGCAGTATGTGTCGCTCAAGGACAAGCCCAGCCTGAAGCCGGACGGGCACATGATCCGCCGCGTTTCGCGCATCGGCACGCCGGCGCTGCTGGAACAGGTGATCATGCGCGTGGGCATGATGGTGTTCACGCTGATCGTGACCTCCCTGGGCGACGTCTCCTACGCCACCCACAACATCGCCATGAACATCCAGTCCATGTCCTTCACCACGGGCATGTCCTTCGGCATCGCGGCCACCACGCTGACCGGCCAGACGCTGGGGCGAAAGCGGCCGGATCTGTCGCGGTGGTATGTGCGCCAGGCCATCCGTATGAGCTACGTAGCCTCGTTCATCGTGGCGTTCATCATGTTCTTCTTTGGAGGCGCCATAACCTCGATTTACAGCAAGGAGGCGCAGGTCCTGGCGCTGGCCACGGTGGTGCTGCGCATCATCGCCGTGGCGAATCCGCTGTCCAACACGCGCTTTGTGTATAACTCCGCGCTGCGCGGCGCGGGCGACGCGCGCTTCACCGCCATCATTACGTTCGCGGGCATCGTGGTCGTGCGCCCGCTGGTCGCGGTGATCCTGGTGTACCTGCTGAAGATGGACCTGATCGGCGTATGGATCGCGCTGGTATCGGACGCGCTGGTCTGCTACGGGCTTGCCAAATGGCGCTGGAGCACCGGAAAGTGGGCCGAGATCCGCGTATAGCGGCCTGGATAAAAAAGAACCGGCTGGCGATTCCTGTTTCGCCGGCCGGTTCTTTATATCGTCTATCTGGCTTTCCGCTTTAGCCATATCATCGCGATCAGCGGCGCCAACACAAGCGCCATGGCGCAGCCGAACAGCACGCCCGCGCTGTCCAATAAAACGTCCTGCCACATGCCCCCGCGCGCGTTGACGAAGGTCTGGTGGAACTCGTCCGTGGCGGCGTACAGCGCGCCGCACAGCCAGGCGGACAGCCAGGGGAAGCGGAGACACAGGCTGGAGGCGAGCAGGCGCAGGAACAAGCCCAGCGCCGTGTATTCCAGGAAATGGGCGTCCTTGCGCACATACAGGGAAATCTTTTGCCAAATCGCCCGCTGCCTGACGGGCGGCAGGGCGTCATAGTCTCGCACGAAGGACTTCACGATCACCCGCACCACTTCATCGCTGGTCTTCGACGAGGTCTGGCCGTCCTGGGATGAGAAGTAGAAGATCAGCGCCGCGACGGCCAGCACGCAGATCGTCAGCACGATCCGCATGGGCCGGGTGCGCAGGAACGTCTGCGCGGACGCCCATGCGCTGGAAAAGGCGCGCTTCACAGCAGGTCGCTGTACAGGTCGCGCTGATAGACGCCCGTTTCGACCAGCGCGCGCATGGAGGCGATCACAGCGTCCTTATCTTCTTTATAGGTGACGCCGAACCATTTGTCGGGCGTGTGAAGCATCTTCACAGTGGCGATGCCCGCGTGGAGCAGGCTGCTGATGAAGTTGGGCAGCAGGTATTCCGCCTTCAGCTCATTCCCACCGATGGTCTTGAAGAATTCAACGAAACCGTCCTTCAGGTATTCGATGAACGGCGGGGTAACGCCCCACATGTTCATGGAAACCGGCGTGTCCAGCGCAAGGACCGTATCGCCCGAGGCCGCGGCGTCACCGGCGCGCACGATGTTGAACGTCTCGTCCACGTCGGTCAGGTAGCCCGCCTCGTTCGCGCTGCATACGCCGCGCGCCACGCCGCCGTTCTCGCTCAGCGTCTTGCCCAGCTGGAAGGCCACCATGCAGTAGTCGTTGGAGGCCGGATCAACGTTGGCGAGGAAATCGTGCAGCTTTTTGAAGGCCTCGCGGCCGTAGTAGTCGTCCGCATTGATCACGCCGAAGGGCTCCGCCACAACGCCCCGGCAGGTGAGGATGGCCTGGCCGGTGCCCCAGGGCTTCTTGCGGCCTTCCGGCAGCGCGACGCCGGCGGGCAGGTCGTCCAGACGCTGGAAGACATAGCAAACCTCTACGCCAAGCGGCCCGCAGACCGCCTCGATGCGGTCGCCGATGACCTCGCGGAAATCCGCTTCGATGTCCTTGCGGATGATAAAAACGATTTTATTGAACCCGGCCGCGATGGCGTCATGAATGGAATAATCCATGATGATTTCGCCGTTGGGGCCGATGGGAGCGAGCTGCTTGATGCCGCCGCCGAAGCGGGAGCCGATGCCCGCCGCCATGATGACCAATGCTGTCTTCATAATAAAGCCTCCTGTAGATCGGCGCGATGATTATTTGAGCAAATAGATTATGCCATGGATCGGATCGTTTGTCAACTGATGGAATAGGTGATTTCCACGATCTCGCTGGAGCCCTCCGGCGAGAAGGCGGCGGCGCGCACCGTGTAGACGCCGGAATACAGAATGACCGGGCCGGTGTAGCGCCGGGAAGCCTTGGTGGGCTGGCTGCCGTCGATGGTGAAGTAGATGTCGCTGCCCTCCTCCGCGGTCATGGTGATGTGGACGCTGCCGGTGAAGGTGCCGCCCTCCGGATTGAGCGCAGGCGGCGCGATCGTCCGGTCAGGCGAGGTGGGAATGACGTAGCCCGGCTGGTGTTCGGCGCGGTAAGCGAGCAGTCCGTTGTACTCGTCGAGCTTGCCCTCCTTCACGAGCAGGGCCATCAGGTAATCGTAGGGGTCGCTCTCCATGGGATACTGGTCTATCAGGTACATGTAAAGCTGTTCGGCGCGCTCGTTCGCCCCGCACCGCTCAAAATTCTGCGCTATGTTGAGGGAAAAGTCGAAGTCGTCGCGCTTGAGCAGGAAAGCGTTGTAATAAGACACGGCGGCCTCCGCCTCGTTGCCGTTTTGCAGCTGCCAGTCGCCCAGCACGACGAAATCCTCCGCGCCCGCGGCGAGGCCGTAGTAGGCGCGCAGACGGCTGCCGGTGGGCGTATAGAACAGGAACGCGAACGCCCCGAGCGCCAGGATCAGCACCGTCACGATGGAGATCACGCCGATGAAGATCTTCCCGCCGCGGCCGGTGTTCTCCTCGTCGTCATCGTAGGAATCGTCCTCGTCATCCTCGTCGTCGAAGAAGGGGTCTTCCTCGACGCGCTTTTTATGGCGCGCCGCTTCCCGTTCGTCGTCGAACAGGAACACCTTCTGCGCCTTTTCCTCGTGTTCCGGCGGGGTGTCCGCGTGGATTTTCGGCATGCGGCGCGGCTGATAGGGATTGTCGCTCACCGGCCGGGCCGTGCTTGCGGAGGCATGCGCCGGATCGGACTCTGAAGCCGCCTCCGCCGCCGGAGCGGACAGGCGCGCGCCGCAGTATGAGCAGAAGCGGGCGTTCGGGGCGTTTTCTTCGCCGCAGGCGCTGCATTTCATGAAACATTCCTCCCGGATGGTCACTGCATTTTTTTCAGAGATTCATAATACGGGTCGCCGTTGAATTCGCGCGTTTCGGTCACTTCGCCGCCCAGCGCCTCGATGGCGTACACGATCTCGATGTAGTCGAGGTAGTTGAGGTCGGACAGTTCCAGCGCCGCGCGAAGCGGTTCGATGGCGCGTTCGTCGCCCAGCTTGCCCAGATACGAGGCGTACAGCGCGCGCCGGTCAAAGCTGCGCGTGAAAGCATCCACCGCGTAATTATAGATGCGTTCATCGCCCGGAAAGTTGCATAAAACATCCAGAAAGGCTTCCTGCGCGGGCTTTTTCGCCTCGGGCATGCGCTGAAGCACCGGTTCGATCACCCGAGCGCCGAGGTTTGAGAGCAGTTCGCAGGCGACGTCGCTCAGTTCGTTCTGCGCCTCCGCCTGCGACACGATGTCCAGGCACAGGTCGAGGGGTCTGTCCGAGCCTAGCTCGATGAGCAGATTCAGCGCGGTGAGCGTGAGCGCGCGGTCGCGCTGCGCCTCCGCCAGCTTCATCAGCGGCTCCACGGACGCCTCGCCGAGCTCCACGATGCGCTCCAGCAGCTGGTCGGGCACGGGGACGTTTTGCTCGTGATAGGCGGCCAGCAAGCGAACCAGTTCCTCCGGGCCGTCATAGCGGGCAAAGTACTCGCCCGGCGTGAGGCCGTCCAGCCAATCGGCGGGCTCGTTCAGCCAGCGCAGATACAGGTCCGGCATTTCCTCTTCCATTTCATCCATGTTCTTGTATTTGGAGCGGTTCGCGGCGATCCACTTCTCGGCGTAGCGCCCGAAACGCGCGTCAAAATCAATGCATTTCATCCCATGTCCTCCTGTCAGTCGATTTGGCTTTTGTTCCCGGGCCGCGCGGCGCGGCCGGGCAGGGCGGGGGAGAACGAGTCGCGGCCCGCGGCGAGATAGGGCCTCTTTGCGCCGCGCCGCGCCAGCGCGTCCTCGATCGCCAGCTTCACGGGCGGCGACAGCATGGGCTCCATCAGCCCCTCGCGCAGCAGCGTTTCGCTGGTGCTGTCCGTGAGCCCCGCCAGGCGCTCCACGGCGCGATAGATCACGCCGCCCTTCGGCGGGTCGCCGCCCAGCAGCGCCCAGCGGCAGGCCGCCAGGAGCGCCGTCCCGTCGCCCGATTCGATGGCGCGCCGCTGCGCCGCCTCCAGTTCCTCCGGCAGCGCCAGGCGCAGGGGAATGGGCCGTGTCGGAGCCGCGCCGCCGGTTACGGCCTGAACGCAGGCCGCGGCGACGGGGTCGTCCGGGTTGATTTCCAGCATATGCCGCCACCACACGAGCGCGGCGTCCGCGTCGCCCTCGTTGTAGTAGAGGGCGGCCTGCGCGTGCAGCAGCGCCCGGTCGAAGGGCGACAGGCGCAGCGCCCGGCTGAGCCGCGGCTGGATTCGGGGACCGGGCCGCAGCGCCAGGAGCGCGTCTAGCGCGCGCCGCTGCTCGAAGGGCTCGGAATCCGCTTCGTCCATCGCGTCGGCGAGGGCGAGCGCTTCCTCCTTCCGACCGGCCAGCATAAACGCCTGCAGCGCGTCGGCGCGCGCTTCGCTCGTGAGGGGTCCCTGCGAGACGGCTCTTTCGGCTTCGCGGGCGGCCTCCTCCAACCGGCCGGCCTCGGCCAGGGCGAAGGCGTACAGCGCCCGCGTCTGTGCGGCGGCCGCGGGCCGCGATTCCAGAAGGCGCGCGGCGACGGCGCTGTGGTCGCGGTTCATGAGCGACGCGGCGCGCTCGCTCAGGCGATAGGCGCGGAGCGCGCCGCGCTTCTGTGGGCGGTGCAGCGCCTGCGCCTGCCCGATGGCGTCGATCATGTCGGCCGCCTGGGCGCTGAAATCGCCCTCCGGTTCGCAATCGAGGTAGTTCATCGCCGCAGTCTTGGCGCCCTCCACATTGCCCATGCTGAACAGATTGCAGGCCATGCCGAACCAGCAGACGGCCGGCGGGTCATCCCGGCGCATCAGGCGCGCGAGGCAGCGGTTGGACTCGATGGGACAGCCCATCTCGCTGTAGATCTCAGCCATGTCCAGAAGGTACGCGTCATGCTCCGGCGCGGCTTCCATCGCGCGGCGCAACAGGGTTACGGCCTGCTGAAACTGGCCGTCCTTCTGCTTTTTCATCGCCCGGCGCGCGAAAAAACCGGCGTCCTGCTGAAAGGACACGACGTTCTGGCGATCGTTCGGCATAGAACCTCCTTTGGGTCAGCGCTGAGCGCGTTCGAGCAGCGCGCGCAGCTGCTTTTCGGTGAAGCGGTAGGTCCTGTTGCAGAAGTTGCAGTTGACCTCGGCCCCGTGATCCTCGTTTATGAGTGTGTTGAGTTCATCGCGGCCCAGGGAAATCAGGCCGCGCGCGAAGCGGTCGCGGTTGCAGTCACAGCGGTAGGCCGGGCGCGCCGTGCCGATGACCTCCGGCTCCAGGTGGCCCAGCAGCTGCGCCATCGCGCCGTTCAGGTCGAACTCCTCGAAGGTGCGGCTGATGTTCATGAACATCGGCGCGCTCAGCTCGATGGATTTGAGCGCGGCCTCCGAGCAGTCCGGCATGATCTGTATGATCAGCCCGCCGGCGGCGACCACATCCTCGCCCACAAGCACCCCCAGGGACACCAGCGAGGGCGTTTGCTCCGAGGCGGTGAAATACATGGCCAGATCCTCGCCGATCTCGCCCGAGCGCAGGTTGACGCGGCCGATGTAGGGCTCCTTCAGCCCCAGGTCCTTGATGACGGTCAGCTGCCCGTCGCGGCCCACTGCCCCGCCCACGTCCAGCTTACCGTCCGCCTTCAGCGGCGGCTCGATGTCGGGATTGTCCACATAGCCCTTGACACTGCCGTCCGCCTTGGCCACGGCCATCACCGTGCCCAGCGGCCCGCCCCCCTTGATGTAGGCGGTGAGGCTGTCTCCGTCGTTCTTGAGCATGCAGCCCATCATGGACGCGCCGGTCAGCAGGCGGCCCAGCGCGGCGGTGGCCACGCGGGAAAGGCGGTGCGTGTCGCGGGCGTCCTGAACCATGCGCGTGCTCCGGGTGAGGAAGGCGCGCGCCTGCCCGCCCATCAGCGAGAGGCGGAGGATCCCGTCCAGATTCAGCGTTTTGTCTGTCATATCGTTTCGCTCCTGCATGTATTAAGGCTTTTTCGCGGTCAGGTGAAGGCGCTGTTCATTTGGCCCCGGCGGGTCCAGCGTCCGGTCGCCGCAGACGCGCACATCCACAAAGCCGGCCTCGGCCAGCCAGGCGGCCAGCTCCTCCTGGGTGTGCGCCCGCTGGATGTGCTCCTCCTGAAACCGCCTGAACAGGCCGCCTTCGGTTTCCACGAAGAAGGTGAGATCCATCGTGATCACCAGCGTGTCTTCGTCCATGCGGTTCTGCCAGAGATAGGCGATGCCCTCGCGCTCCTCGCCGTAAAACGCGTCCTTCATGGCGGTGAGCTTGGCCGCGCTGGACACGTCGAAGGCCAGAACCCCGCCGCTTTTCAGGCTCCGGCGCGCCGCGCGGAAGAAGGCGAGGACGTCTTCCGCGCGCGTCAGGTAATTCACCGCGTCGCAGCAGGCGAGAACGGCGTCGACCGGGCGGGGCGTCGCCATCTCGCGCATGTCCATGCGCACAAAGGGGATCATGACCCCGCTTCTGCGCGCCTTGTCCTGGGCCAGGCGCAGCATGTCCTCGGACAGGTCGGAGGCGGCGAGCCTGAGCCCCGTCCGCGCCAGCGGGATGGACATGGACCCGGTGCCGCAGCCGCATTCAAAGGCCGTCTTCGGCGCGCAGCCGGCCGCGGCCAGCAAGCGCAGGTAGAAGGCCGCCCAGGCGGGATAGTCGAAGTCGTCCATGAGCGCGTCGTAAACGGCGGCAAAATCCTCATACATGGCGCGTTTTTCCTCGCTGTGCTTCACGATGAAACTGGAGCGGGCAGTATCGGCCCGCTCCAGTTGTGCGGTCAACGGATTGAGGCGTCCGCCTCGCGGAGGCGGCGGGCCACGATGCCGCCGATGCGCCCCGTTTCGCCGGCGGTGAGGCCGGCCCAGCCGACGCGCAGCAGACGTTCCGTCAGTCCCAGTTCGTCGGCCACCTCGTATTTGAGGCGTTCCGTCTCATTCATCAGCCTGATACCCTGTTCATCCATGCGCCTGCACATCCCTTGCGTTTTTGTCTTCGCTCAGTATGCGCGGGCCGCGTAAAAAACATGCGGTCACAGGTTTTTGATGTCCTCGTCGGTAACGGTCTCGTCCTCGTCGTCGTAGGAGGGATCGCGCAGGCCCTTGTTGACGTCCGCGCCCTCAATGCGGGGGTTGAGGAAGCGGTCAAAGCAGCTGTTGGCGTAGGAAACCGTCATGAACTGATACAGTGCGTAGCCGATGACCAGGTAGTAAAGGCCCACGGCCAATATCGCGTAGGTGCTGGGAATGAAGAAGACCAGCGCCATGGGGATGAAAGTGGGCAGCGCCCAGAACAGCACCGAGAAGGGCAGCCGCGCCAGCGCCATGATGATGCCGTTCTGCACGAGCGCGCGAATCTTCATGTCGTAGGTCACGGTCATGGGGTAGATGAGCATGGTCGCCATCCACCAGAGCACCACGAAGATGATCACCAGCGCCTGCGGGACGACCCAGAAAAGGCTCGACTGGGCCATGCTGGAATAGTACAGATAGCATACATAGCCGATGAACAGCGAAAAGCCGCTGATGAAGCCGAAGGCCAACGCCTTCTTCCAGTTGTCCCGTATGGCGTCCTTGATGTCGCTCATGACGAAGGAGTGATCGTCCCGCGCCCAGTTGCGCAGCGTGTAGGCCAGGCCCATGCGGCCCACGGAGGAAATCATGATGCAGGGGATCATGCCGATCAGCCACTGGAAGATGTAGGCGCTCGTCGCGCCGGAGACGGCGCTTTCGGCGATCTGTTCGCCTGTCTCAATATCGACGCCCGCGCTGGTGAGGATCGCCATGTAGTTGATGAACGTCCAGACGATGGTGGGCAGCGAAAAGAGGACGTAGAGCAGGTTCAGCCCCACCAGGCCGCTGAAACGCACGCGCAGCATCGCGAAGAACAACTGGACGCGGTTTTTCGGCAGCTGCTCAGGCGTGAAATCGGCCTTGCCGGCTTTGCCGTAATAGAAGGAATTGAAAAGTCCAGACATGGCGTATAAAACCTCCCCGTTCGGGCGTTTGGTATTTGATCGTATCGAATGGACAACCGCCAAGATACTGTTATATCATAGCACAGAATGCGGCTTTTGCCAAGCCGGTAATGTCACGAGAATGTCGCGAAAATATGAAATAATGATAAACGGATGCCCCGTCAGACCAGCTCGAGGATCACCGCGTTGAGCACGTCCGCGCCGGCCTCTGTGACGCGCGCGCGCCCGCCGTCGACCGCCATGAGCCCCGCGCCGCACAGCCGCGCCAGCCTGTCCGGCGGAAGGAGCGCCGCTTCGACGCCCTCCCGCGTGCGCAGGCCCAGCATCACCGTCTCCTCGTAGACGTCCCGCGCCGAGAGGACGTCCGCCTCGCCCGCGCCTTCCCCGGCCAGGTAGCCTTCCAATGACGGCGTGTTGGCGAAACGGATTCCGTTCATCAGGGAGTGGGCCGCGCAGCCCAGGCCAAGGTAGTCGCCCCGCCGCCAGTAGACCAGGTTGTGCCGGCTCTCGAAGCCGGGCAGGGCGTAGTT
This sequence comes from Clostridia bacterium, assembly GCA_017527065.1. Taxonomy (GTDB): domain Bacteria; phylum Bacillota; class Clostridia; order Christensenellales; family Aristaeellaceae; genus Firm-10. Next base: position 7,410 of record JAFXQO010000040.1, on the reverse strand, counting down.
GGAGATTTCATAGCGCGAAAAGCCGCGCTCCGCCAGCCGCCGCGCCGCCTCATGCTGCATGCCGACGGCGATCTCCTCGTCCGGCAGCAGTTCCGGATTCGCCTCGATGAGCGCCTTCATGGGCGTGCCGTCCTCCAGGATCAGGCTGTAGCAGGAGATGTGCTTCACTGGCAAATCCAGCGCGCGCTCCAGCGTGTCGGTCCACTGGGACATGTTCTGGCCCGGCAGCGCATACATGAGGTCGAGGCTGAGGTTTGAAAAACCCGCCTCCGCCGCCATGCGCGCCGCGTCCTCCGCCTCGCGCGCCGTATGTATGCGCCCGAGGCGGCGCAGCAGGCCGTCGTCGAAGGACTGGACGCCCAGCGAGAGCCGGTTGATGCCCGCCTCGCGAAACACGGCCAGCTTCTCCGCGTCGACCGTGCCCGGATTCGCCTCGACGGTGATCTCCGCGTCCGGCGCGATTTCGAAAAACCGGCCCACGTCGCCCATGAGCCGCTTCATTTGTTCGCCGGAAAGCAGCGAGGGCGTGCCTCCGCCGAGGAAGACCGTGTCCGCCGCCAGCGGCCCGTACCATCCGACGGCCGAACGCATCTCCCGGGCCAGCCGGTCGAGGTAGGCCGGGATGCGATCGGTTTGGCCCGGAAAGGACACGAAATCGCAGTAGGCGCACTTGCGCGCGCAGAAGGGCAGGTGAATGTACAGCGCGACGCGCTTCATGTCGCCGTTCATTCCGCGGCCGGCCGGAAGTTCACTTCGACCCACGCCGGCCGGAAACCCGACCGGATAGCGTTTCGCGCCGAGCGGATGTTCGACCAGGCCGCGCAATAGAAAGGAGTCTTCCCGCGCGCGAGGATTTCCACCGCCAGGCGGCTTGTGAGCGCCGAGGCGATGCCTCGCCGCCGGTACGCGGGCAGCACGTCCACGCCGATCTGCCACATGTCCTCGCAGTCCGCCGAACACCCGGCGAAGCCGACCAGCGCGCCGCCGTCGTACGCGCCCACGCCCAGCACGTCCAGATGCGGCCGGTCCTCGCACAGCGCGTTATGCCACTCGGGTTTGTACAGCTCTACGAAATCCGCTGGGAAAAGCATCCGCTCCTCGAAGGGGCAGGGGAGAGGCCGAAGCGCCTCCACGTCCGGCAGGAAATACCGCGCCATGATACTGACGCGCAGCCCCAGCGTTTCCGCCAGCCGCTGAATCCCCGGCATGTCGAGACACCGGTACGCCTCGTTATCCCCGAGATACGCCCGCACGGCTTCCTCATATTCCGGCAGCGCCGAAGCGACGGCGTTCCCGCCGTATGAGACCAGATTGCACGCGAAGGGCAGCTTCAAATACGCCCGCGCCCCTTCCCGCGCCGCGGAATGGACGACCACATGCCCCTCCCGCAGGAAATCCCCCGCCTCGCAGTTCATCTCCGCCGCCGACTGCCGCAGGGCGACGTCAAGTATTTCCCGGTTTGTCATCAAGATCCGCTCCTTATTTGCGCAAAATGGCGACGGTAAACCCGCTTCCTGCCGAATCCAGCATCCTGATCTCCTTGCCTTCAGTCAATTTGGCGATTTCCCCGATGCTGTATGGATGGAACACCATGCCGTTCCACTTGCCGTCTGTAAAGATGTAATCGCCGTCCGGATTCACATGATGCGGCTCCGATTCATATTCGGCGTCTGTTTCATCCAGCGTCAGCAGTACGACGCCGCCTTTGCGGACAATGCGAAGGAGCTCGTCTGTCGCGTCGGCCCCCTCTGAGATCGTCATGTGGTCGAGCACATCGCGGGCGACGACGGCGTCGAACGACTCGTCCGGATAGCCGGTATCGAGAACACTGGCTGTTTTAAACGCGCCCGACGCGCGGCCCTTTGCCCGCATCAAATCCCCGGCTATCTTAACCGCCCCGGCCGATATATCGAATCCGGAAACGCTGAACCCGTGCGAGGCGAGTTTCAGGGCATAAACGCCGCATCCGCATCCCGCGTCGCACACGCTCATAACCCCATGCTCTTTGAGGTATCGAATTATAGAATCCTCGGACAGATCGAAATGTTCCGCAAAATCAGCAATCCTTCGCTGATCCACCGTTTCCCAGGTTTTTTCCCAGAACTCCCTTTCCATTCCAAACGCCATCCCCTGCGAGAACAGACTCCAATTCTCCATTGAAATGGACTGAAGCCCTCGGGCTTTCAGTCCATTTTCAAGACCGCCATGAACGCCTCGCTCGGCACCTCCACGGAGCCGACCTGCCGCATGCGCTTCTTGCCTTCCTTCTGCTTTTCCAGCAGTTTCTTCTTGCGCGTGATGTCGCCGCCGTAGCACTTCGCCAGCACGTCCTTGCGCAGGGCCTTGACCGTCTCGCGGGCGATGATCTTGCCGCCGATGGCCGCCTGGATCGGAATCTCGAACAGCTGCCGCGGGATGACCTCCTGCAGCTTCTCCGCGATGGAACGGCCCCGCGCGTAGGCGCGGTCGCGGTGCACGATGATGGAGAGCGCGTCGCACATCTCGCCGTTGAGGAGCATGTCCAGCTTCACCAGGTCGCTGCGCACGTAGCCCTTGAGCTCGTAGTCGAAGGAGGCGTAGCCGCGGGTGCGGCTCTTGAGCTGGTCGAAGAAGTCGTAGATGACCTCGTTGAGCGGCAGGTCGTAGCTGAGCAGCACGCGGCCGCCGTCGATGTACTTCATGTCGCGGAAGGTGCCGCGCTTGTCCTGGCAGAGCTCCATGATCGCGCCCACGTAGTCCTGCGGGGTGATGACCTGCGCGTCCACGTAGGGCTCCTCCATGTAGTCGATCTCTGTGGCGGGCGGCAGGTTCGTCGGGTTGTCGATGGTCATGCGCTTGCCGTCCGTCTTGATGACGTTGTAAACGACGCTCGGCGCGGTGGTCACCAGGTCGAGGTCGAACTCGCGCTCCAGCCGCTCCTGGATGATCTCCATGTGCAAAAGGCCCAGGAAGCCGCAGCGGAAGCCGTAGCCCAGCGCCACGGAGGACTCCGGCTCGAAGGACAGCGCGGCGTCGTTCAGCCGCAGCTTGGCCAGCGCGTCCTTGAGTGCCTCGTAGTTCGCGCCGTCCGCGGGGTAGATGCCGCAGTACACCATGGGCAGCACCGGCTTGTAGCCGGGCAGGGCCTCGGCGGCGGGGTTGTCCGTGCGGGTGATGGTATCGCCCACGCGGATGTCGGCGATGTCCTTGATGGAGGCGGCGATATAGCCCACCTCGCCGGCGACCAGCTGGGCGGCGGGGTTGTAGCCGTTGGGGCGGTAGGTGCCCACCTCGGTCACGTCGAACTCGCGGCCGCCGGCCATCATGCGGATGCGGTCGCCCACGCGCACCGTGCCATGCTTGATGCGCACCGAGCTGATCGCGCCGCGGTAATTGTCGTAATACGAATCGAATATGAGCGCCTGCAGGGGCGCGTCCGGGTCGCCTTCCGGCGCGGGCACGTTGCGGGCGATGTCCTCCAGCACGTCTTCAATGCCGATGCCCTGCTTGGCGGAGATGAGGGGGCAGTTCTCGGTATCCAGCCCGATTTCGTCCTCGATCTCCTGCTTTACGACTTCCGGCTGCGCGCTGGGCAGGTCGATTTTGTTGATCACGGGCAGAATCTCGAGGTTATGATCCAGCGCCATATAGACGTTGGCCAGCGTCTGCGCTTCAATGCCCTGCGAGGCGTCCACCACGAGGATGGCCCCCTCGCACGCCGCCAGCGCGCGGGACACCTCGTAGGTGAAGTCCACGTGGCCGGGGGTGTCGATGAGGTTGAACTCGTATGTTTTGCCGTCTTTGGCGGTGTAGGGCAGGCGCACGGCCTTCGACTTGATGGTGATGCCGCGCTCGCGTTCCAGCTCCATCGAGTCGAGCACCTGCTCGGTCATGTCGCGCCGCGCCATGACGCCGGTGGCTTCCAGCAGCCGGTCGGCCAGGGTGGATTTGCCGTGGTCAATATGGGCGATGATGCAGAAATTGCGGATGGTTTCCTGGGTTTTGGCCATAGATATGTCCCTCCGATGACGGGATAACATGTTGCGTCTACGGGGATAGTATACCGTTTTTTGACAGGTTCGTCAACGAAGATTGGGGAAAATGCCATGGATAAAAAACATTGCCTGCCGGCGTCATTCAGATGATTGCCGGCAGACAATGGAATGTATTTGTGTCTCTGCTGCGGATTAATAGTTTTCCAAAATATAGACTTATCTTAACACAGAGAAGAAATCTCCCGCAGGGAATCCGCCGTTCAGCCCGAAATGAACAAAGGATTCATCTGCGCGCAGGACGGCAAGACGTGCTCTTTTGGCCGGGAAAACTGAAATGAGATGGGAGCAAAGGATCATGAATATGAGGGAATGGGTTAAGGGGAAGAACGGGATGATGGTTCATTGGGGCCTGTATTCGCTGCTGGCGGGCGAATACCGCGGGCGGCGCAGCAACGTCTACGACGCCACGCCCTTCGGCTTATATGAGACGCCGGCCACGCTGAACGATTCTTGGGGCTACTGCGCCTGGGATCACAACTGGAAGAGCCCGGAAACGATCGCTTCCATCCGCAGGCATCTGAATGAGCTCGGCATCAACTACCTGCTCAACGTGGGGTCCGACGGATTGGGCCGCATCCCCGCGCCGTCACTGATTTTCTGAATTCGCGGGGTGTATGATCTCCCGGTTGATCATACCCCCGAACACCGTCCGCGCGATGATCTTCATGTCCAGTCCGAAGGACCAGTTCTCGATGTACCAGATGTCGCACTCGATGCGCTTGGGAATGCTGGTGTCGCCGCGATAGCCGTTTACCTGCGCCCAACCTGTGATGCCAGGCCGCACCTGGTTCTTTACCATGTACAACGGCACCGTCTCCCGGAACTGCTCCACGAAGAACGGGATCTCAGGCCGCGGCCCGATCAGGCTCATATCCCCCTTCAGCACGTTCCAGAACTGCGGCAGCTCGTCCAGGCTGAATTTCCGCAACAACGCGCCGATCCACGTACGCCGGTCGTCACTGTTCTTGGACCAGCCCGTGTCCTGCGCCGCGTTCACCCGCATGCTGCGGAACTTGTACATCGTAAAGGGCTTCTTGTTCAGGCCCACGCGCTCCTGCCTGAACAGCGCCGGCCCCGGGCTCGAAAGGCGTATCGCCGCCGCGATGAACAGCATCAGCGGGCTCAGCAGCGCCAGCGCCAGCCCGCTGAACAGTATGTCGAATCCCCGCTTCAGCGCGGCGTTGAAGGGCTCGTCCAGTGGCGTCGTGCGCAGCTGGATCAGCTTGATCGGTCCGATGTTGTCGATGGTCGCCCGGGTCGGGATCACGTCGTTGTAGAAAGGGATCACGCTGACCTTCGTGCCGCTCTTCTCGCACAGCTGTATGACCTGTATCGTCACGCCCAGCTCCTCCGGCTCCAGCGCCAGTATCACTTCATCGATGCCGTCGCCGTGCAGCTGCGCCTCCAGCGATTCGGCCCAACGATCCCCCTTCGGCGGAATGATGCCTGCCAGATGCACGCCCAGCGACTTGTCATTTTCCACCGCGCTGGCGTAGGATTTGGCCAAATGCCCGCCGCCCACCACCAGGTTGTTCTTCAGGTTGTAGCCCTTCGCGCGGTAGTGCCGCAGCAGATAGCGAACCACCACCCGCTTGCCCACCATCGTCGCGACGACGGTGGCATAGTAGATGCCCAGCACGCCTCGGGAGAATTCCTGCAAGCGGAACAGGTACAACAGCGCCGCCGCCGTCACCAGGGCCAGCAGATTTCCCAGCACCACATTGCGCAGCTCCAGGGATATCTTCTTGAAGCGCGTCATGCGGTACACCCGTAGCGCGGCTAGGACGACGACCGTCCACAGCGCGTACAGCGTCGCCGCCAGTCCCGCGCCGTTTCGCAGGTTCGCCAGCGACGCCATGTTCGCGTCCTCCTTCATGACCTCCAGCCACAGCCAGGAGGCGAAGATATAGGACAGGAAGACCAGCAGCGCGTCGGTAAGAACATTTATTCTGTTGAGCAGTTTCTGATTTCGTCTGATCATCGGTATCATACAGGGACGAAGCGTTCCGCTTTATTCCCCGATCTCTTTCAGGTATCGTTCAAGGGCATCCTTCCACTCCGGCAGCGGCTCAAAGCCTTCCTCGACCAGCTTGCTCTTGTCCAGCCGGCTGTTATAGGGCCGCGCGGCCTTGCTGAGGCCGTACTCCGCCGTGGTCACAGGGATGACGTTCACATTCATTCTCGCCTGTCGGAAGATTTCAGCGACGAAATCCGCCCAGCTGATGAAGCCGCCCTCGTTGGTTGCGTGATAGTTGCCGTATTTCTCCGTCTCGATCATGTCCACCAACAGCCGCGCCAGATCCAGCGTATAGGTGGGCGTGCCGATCTGGTCGTTCACCACCCGGAGGGCGTCGTGGGTCTGGCCCAGCTTTAGCATCGTCTTGATAAAGTTCTTGCCGTTCAGGCCGAACACCCAGGCGATGCGCACCACGAAGAACTTCTCCACCAGATCCCGCACCGCCAGCTCGCCGTCCAGCTTGCTCTGCCCGTAGACGTTCAGCGGCGCGTAATCAGTGCAGTCCGGCCGCCATGGCTCTGTGCCCTGGCCGTTGAAGACGTAGTCGGTGCTGATGTACATCAGCTTGCAGCCCAGCTTCCTGCACGCTTCGGCGATGTGCCGCGTGCCGTCCACATTGACGGCCTGAACCTTCGGCCGGTTCGCCTCGTCCTCGGCGGCGTCCACCGCTGTCCAGGCGGCGCAGTGGATCACCGCGTCCGGCGCGATCTCCGAAAGCGTCCTGGAGACGGCTTCTCCGTCCGTGATGTCGAGCGGCACATAGGGCATGCCGCACACCGCGCTGCCGTCCTGTATGCCGCTGTAGGCGGGGGCGATGTCGCTGCCCACGCCCTCGTGGCCGCGCTTCGCCAGTTCGTTCATCACGTCATGGCCCAACTGGCCGCCGACGCCGGTGACAAATACCTTCATAACAGCCTCTCCTCAGCGATTGCCGTACATCTTTTCGTAGTAGTTCTGGTATTCGCCGCTAATGATGGTCGCCCACCATTCCCGGTTGTCCAGATACCACCGTATCGTCTTCACGATGCCGTCCGCGAACTTCGTCTCCGGAAGCCAGCCCAGTTCGTTGTGTATCTTCGTCGGGTCGATGGCGTAGCGCATGTCGTGGCCCTTGCGGTCGGTCACGAAGGAGATCAGGCTTTCCGGCTTGTTGAGTTCTTTGCAGATCAGCTTCACGATGTCGATGTTGCGCATCTCGTTGTGTCCGCCGATGTTGTAAACCTCGCCCACGCGGCCCTTGTGGATGATCAGATCAATGGCCTTGCAGTGATCCTCCACGTACAGCCAGTCGCGCACGTTCAGCCCCTGGCCGTACACGGGCAGCGGCTTGTCGTTCAGCGCGTTGGCGATCATCAGCGG
>JAFXQO010000039.1 GCA_017527065.1 Clostridia bacterium | reverse complement strand
GTGCCTCCTGTGCTATCCTATCCATGGCAGAGAGCTCCTTTCCCGTGATAGTTTTTGAGTGTCGCATCTTTATTCTATCACTTGGCTCTCTGCTTTTCTATACCCCTCCGTTACCTGTTACCCATGTATTGTACCAAAACAAAAGCCGAAAAAATAACGCAATAAACCCTACGTCCGGTGAGACGCGGCGGAGCTTTTTGTCCGTCGCGTCTCCCGGCTTACGCCAGTTTTTTTCTGATCGTCAGCACATTCTGTCCGTCCCGGTATTCATACTCCATGCCGTCCATGCTCTTTTTCACCATGTAGATGCCCAGGCCGCCGATCTGCCGCTCCTCCGCGGAAAGGGTCACGTCCGGATCGGGCTTCGCCAGGGGATCGTAGGGCACGCCGCTGTCGATAAACGTGATTTCCACGGCGCGGGCGGCTTCGTCCGGCTGAATGCAGATCGTCGCGCTGCCCTCGGCCGGCGCGTAGGCATAGCTGGCGATGTTGACGAACAGTTCTTCAACGGCCACGTCGATCTGCATCTGTGCCTTCATGCCGCAGTCCAGCTTCTCCAGCTCCCCGTCAACAAAGGCCAAGACCTTTTCCAGGTTGTCCACCCGGGCTGTAATCGTCAATTCAGCCATCGCTTTTCCCCTCCGATCCCATATAGTGAAGGCCCAGCATCGTGATGTCGTCAAACTGGGGGGCGCCGCCCACGAAGACGTCGATTTCCTCCCGCACATTGCGCAGGAACTTTTCCGGCGAAACGTTCGGTTCACTGTTCAGGGCGTTCAGCATCCGATCCGTTCCAAACAGTTCAGTCCCGGCGTTGGTCGCCTCGGGCACGCCGTCGGTATAGACGAACAGGCTGTCGCCCGGATGCAGTTCGAATTCATGCTCCCGGAAGCGAATGCCCTCCATGGTGGCCACGGCGGGCGAATGGTGGTAGACCGACAATTCATATTTGCCCCCCGCCCGGCGGATCACCGGATGCTCGTGCCCGGCGTTGGCGGCAAGGCCCTTGCCGGTCTTCACGTCCAGAATGGCGAACCACACCGTCACGAACAGTTCCGCATCGTTGCCCTCGCAGAGCTGTTCATTCACATATTGCAATACCTCGGCGGGCCCGCCGCCCATCTGCGCCCGGTTCTTGATGAGCGTCTTGGCGATCACCATGAACAGCGCCGCGGGCACGCCCTTGCCGGACACGTCGGCCATGACCAGGCCCAGGTGATCCTCGTCGATCAGGAAGAAATCATAGAAATCGCCGCCCACCTCTTTGGCCGGGGTCATGGTGGCGTAGATGTCAAATTCCTCCCGGTCGGGGAAGGCGGGGAAAATGCGGGGCAGCATATCCGCCTGGATCTGGGTGGCGATGTTCAGCTCCGCGCCGATGCGTTCCTTCTCCTTCTCGCTCTGCATTTTTTCCGCAGCAAGACGGACAGAGTTGAATATCTGCACGTATTCCACGACAAAGATCACGCAAATCGTCAGATATAGGGGCAGGAACCACGCGTTCATCGGGACGATGCCCGTATTATTGGTAATGAGGTTGATGATGTAGAAGCCCACGACCGAGACAGCCGGCACGACAAGATAGGTCTTGATCCCGTCGCCGGCCATGACCAGCACCTCGCGTACACGGCTGCGCAGGAACTTGTAGTACAGCGCAAAGACGATCGCATAGACGACGAGCTTGATCCCGATAAACAGCAGGATATTCGGAACATTATAGGGCGTGCCGGATGCGAACAGCCCGAGACGCGCGCCGACGAAGGTGTCCGTCGTGCCGCAGAGCATGAATGTGGCGACGTTTGCGATGAGCGCCGACATCAGTCCCACGAATAGCTTTTCCGCAGTCGTCCCCTTGTATGCAAACAGGATCGAGGCGCAAAGCAAGACCGTCAGCCCAAGGATGCCCACAAGGTCGTTATACAGGTTGATGCTGTAGCTTAAATAGGCCACCGCAAAGCCGACGATCCCGACAAAAATCCACCAAAGCGCAAGCCTGCCGGGCTTATACTTCGGCGTGAGCGTCACGCCGGAGATCAGGCCGGCAAACACCGACGCGAGAAACACCGCCAGCGACCACAGGAAAACTACCATTTTGTTCGTCTCCTCCTATTCCCAGTCCTAGTCGAATGCGCCGAGCGTTTCCAGCGCGCGGAAATAATACTCCAGATACTCGTCCGAAATCTCGTTCCAGTCAAGGTGAAGCGCCGTCATCATCTCTTGCGTGAACGCATCGACGACCGCGGTCTGTCGATAGCGCAGATCGGGGCGCTCCACGAAAATGCCCTCCAGCGCCTTCCGGCCCTCCTCGGTTTCGGACAGCTCCTTGACCCTGCGCTCGAACACCTCGTCGGGAACGATCCTGATCTCGTGCCCCAGCCGCTTCAGCGTCTCAAAGAGGCGCCGGTATTCCACCTCTTTCGGAGGATACACATGGAACACCGAGTAATTCTTCGGCAGCATGGCGAGCGCAACGATCATTCTCGCAACGTCGTCCACAGGAGAGAAGTTCACGGTGGAATTGTACAGGCTCTCCGGCGCGATCCCGATCCGCACATAGGACGTGATCTGCCGCGTAAAGGCGTTTGTCCTGCGATTCATCTGGAACTCGCCGTCCGAAATGCGCCCCTGCAGGTTGCCGACGCGCATGAGCTTGACGGCGATGCCGCGCTGAACCGCCGCGGTCAGCGCCTCGTATTCGGCCATGAACTTGGAGAGAATGTACTGATTTTGAATCTCCTGCCCGATAAACAGATCCCGCTCTGTCAGCGTCAGCGGCGGCTCGCCGGATTCGTAAACGCCGCCAATGCTGATCGTCGAGACCTGAACCAGCGCGGCGTAGTGTTCGGCGCACAGCCGCGTCAGATTGCGGACGCCGCCCGTGTTGACGCGGTCCAGCTTGTCGTCAAAGGCGAAATGCGACACGTCCGCCGCGCAGTTGATGACCGTGTCAATGCGCCCGTCGAAGGGCTCGGCAAAGATCTTCGGATTTGAGATGTCACCGTCGAGCGCGAACAGGCATTTGCCGTAAAGATCCTCGCAGCTCATCTCCTCATAGTAGAAGAGCGTGCCTTTGAGCCGCTTTTCCGGCGTCTGGCGTTTGGTGGCGCGAATGAGGCAATAGATGTTGTACCAGGCATCACGCCGCCGCAGCAGCTGCGCCAGAACATGGATGCCGAGGAAGCCGCTGGCGCCCGTCAGCAGGATGTTGCCGAGGCCGTGCGGCTGGGGCGCTTCGCCGCCAGGCAGCGCGTTTTTGGCCAGCAGCGCGTCGATCCCGCCGTAATCGAGCGTCTCCAACGGATTGATGTGCTTGCGGGTCTTCTCCGTTTGCTTGACGTAAAGATACTGTGCGAGCAGCTCGGGCGTGGGATAGCGGAGAATGTCCTCAAAGGCCGCCTCCGCCTCGGGCAGACGGGATTCGATCTCGAACAGCAGCTCGGCCGTATGCAGGCTGTCGCCGCCGCAGTCGAAGAAGTTGTCGTCGAGGCCGACCCGGTCCAACTTCAGAACGGCCGCAAACGCCTCGCAGATCGCCTTCTGATACGGCGTCTGCGGCGCGCGGTAGACGCCTTCCACCTCGATCGGGATCGCCGCGAGCGCTTTCGTATCGGTCTTTCCGCCGGGCGTTTCGGGGATATGATCAAGCTCTTTGAAAATGTCCGGCACCATGTAATAGGTCAGGCGCGCTCTGACGTAGTCCTTCAGCGCCGCAACGTCGACGGCCGCGCCGTCCTTCGCGCAGTAAAAGGCCACCAGATGCTCCGAAATACCGATTTTGCGCACCTGCACGCGAACGCCGCCAATCCCCTCGAAGCTGAGGATGCAGCTCTCAATCTCGGTCAGCTCGATGCGCAGGCCGTGGAGCTTGACCTGAAAATCGTTTCGTCCGTGATAGGCGATCCTGCCGTCCGGCAGGTACCGGGCCAGATCGCCCGTCTTGTACATGCGGACGCCGTAATGCTCCACGAAGCGTTTTTCTGTCTCCTCGGGCAGGTTTCGGTAGCCGAGGCCCAGCCCCATTCCGTAAATGAACAGCTCGCCGATGACGCCGCAGGGCAGCAGCCGCCCCTTCTCGTCCAGAATCATCACGCCCGCGTTGGCGATCGGCGTGCCGATGGAGGTGTTGTCGCCGGCCTCGGTGACCGTCGCGCCGATGGTCGTTTCCGTTGGCCCGTATCCGTTGTATACGCGGATCCCGTAGGTTTCCTTCAGTTCGGTCACAAGACTGCCCGGAAGCGCTTCGCCTGCGGAGAGGATGACTTTGACGGATCGCAGCGCGGTGGAAAACCTTGCGTTCTTGAGATATGCGGACAGGCGCGACGGCGTGCAGTGCAGCATGTTCGCGCCGTGCTTCTCAATCAGCGCAGCGAGCGCCTCCGGATCGGTCATGGCGCGTTCCGGGGCAAATTCAATGAATTTGCCGTTAAAGAGCGGGACGAAGAACTCAAACAGCGAGATATCGAAGCACACCGAGCCGATGGC
>JAFXQO010000038.1 GCA_017527065.1 Clostridia bacterium | reverse complement strand
CCGGCGTCACGCCCACCCCGACCCCCGCGCCTACGCCCGTCTCCTACCAGACGCTGACCTACGGCATGGAGAACAACAGCCTCATCAGGAGCATGCAGAACCGGCTCAAGGAGCTGGGCTACTTCTCCGGCGACGCCACCGGGAACTACTACAACGCGACAAAGACCGCCGTGGCGGCCTTTGAGAAGGCCTGCGGCAACACCGTGGACGGCAAGACCGCCAGCGTGTCCATGCTGCAGACGCTCTTCTCCGACAGCGCGCCCAAGGCCGGCGCGTCAAACGGCGTCTCCGATAAATACGCCACCCTCACCTACGGCATGACGATGTATCAGAGCGTGCTGAACGCCCAGCGGCGGCTCGTGGAGCTCGGCTTCATGTCCAGCGGCATTACGGCCAACTACGACGACAACACGGCGGAGGGCGTCAAGGCGTTCCAGACCTACTTTGGCTTCGCCGTCAACGGCAACGTCCTGACCGGCGAGCAGCAGGAGCTGCTGTTCACCAGCGGCACCAAGGAAGAGCTGCTGGCCATCCGGCAGAACAACAGCGGATCCTCCTCGAACAGCGGCACTTCGACCAATGATTACAGCAAGGCCAACCTCTCCGCGACGCTGAACAAGGGCAGCTCCGGCACCCAGGTGACGCTGCTGACCACCCGCCTGATCGAGCTGGGCTACCTGAGCGGCTCGCCTGTGAGTTACTATTCCGACGCCGTCGTCAACGCGGTCAAGTGGTTCCAGAACTCCAACAGCCTCGATCCCGACGGCATCGCCGGCAAGAACACGCTCACCAAGATCTACACCCAGACCGTGCTCAATGCGGCGGGCAGCCAGCAGGCCAAGCCGGACATCGTGCCCACTGAAACGAGCGGCACGAGCGACAAGCCCACGGTTTCCGGCGTCCAGTCACTCTCCTGGAGCAACGAGACCTACTTCAACCGCAAGACCGGCATCTTCAAGGACGGCGCGACGGCGACCGTCACGGACGTGAAGACCGGCATCACCTACAAGGTCAAGCGCAGGGGCGGCTACAACCACGCCGACGTCGAACCGCTGACGGCCTACGACACCTGGCAGATGTACCGCATCTACAACCAGAAGTGGGCATGGGATCGCCGAGCCGTGATCGTGACATTCTCCAACGGCGTATCCTCGGCGGCCTCCATCAACGGCATGCCCCACGGCGAGTCCAGCATCACGGACAACAACATGGACGGCCACACCTGCATCCACTTCACCGGCAGCATGACGCACGGCACGAGCAAGGTCGATGAAGGCCATCAGTCCGCTATTGCCGAAGCCGCCCAGACAAACCTCTCCGAGCTGCAGGAGAAGATCAACGCGCAGCAGTAATTCCCCCCGGTAAACCCGACCGGCCCGGCGCAGAAACGCGCCGGGCCGGTTTTCGCGTTTGACACCGCCCCGCGCCTGTGTTATACTCATGCTGTGAGACTATGCGAAAACACGGCGGACGCCCGGCGCGGCGCCGCCCGGAATAGCGACAAGCGGCAATCCAGAAAGGAAGAAGACGGCTATGAAAGCGATTGTGAACGGAAAAATCATACTGCCCGGCGAAATCGTCGAGGGGAAGGCGCTGCTGTTCGGCGAGAAGATCGAGGGCGTCGTCCCGACGGACCAGATCGGCGACGCGGAGGTCATCGACGCGAAGGGCGGCTTCGTGTCCCCCGGCCTCATCGACATACACATCCACGGCTACCTGGGCGAGGACGCCTCCGACGGCTCGGAGGAGGGCCTCGTGAAGATGGCCGAAGGCATCGCGCGAAACGGCGTGACGGCCTGGCTGCCCACCACCATGACCGTGTCCTACGCGGAACTGAGGCGCGCCTTCGACGCGGTGAGGAAACTCTCGAAGCGCGAGAACAACCCCCGCGGCGCGCAGATGCTGGGCGTCAACGCCGAGGGTCCCTTCATCAACCCCTCCAAGAAGGGCGCCCAGGCCGTGGAGCACATCCGGCCCGCCGACGCCAATTTCCTCATCGAAAACAGCGACATCATCCGCCTGTTCACCATCGCCCCCGAAATGCCCGGCGCGCTGGACTGCATCCGCGAGGTGACCGCCCGGACCAACCTGCGCGCCTCCATGGGCCATACCGCCGCCAACTACGAGGAGGCCAAGGCGGGCGTCGAGGCCGGCGTGCGCCACGCCACGCACCTGTTCAACGCCATGACGCCCCTCAACCACCGGGACCCCGGCGTGGTGGGCGCGGCGCTGGCCGACGACCGCGTGATGACCGAGATGATCGCGGACACCTTCCACATCAGCGCCGACCTGTTCGGCCTGGTGGCCAAGGTGAAGGGCGACAACCTGATCCTCATCACCGACTGCACCCGCGCGGGCGGCCTGGCGGACGGCGAGTACACGTTGGGCGGCCAGCCCATCTTCGTGAAGGGCATCGAATGCCGCCTGAAGGACGGCACCATCGCGGGTAGCGTGCTGCGGCTGAACAACGCCGTTCGCAACGTGCGCGACCACACGAACCTGCCGCTGGAACAGATCGTGCGCATGGCCTCCCTCAACCCGGCGCGCGCCATCGGCGTGGACGGCCGCAAGGGCTCCCTCGAAGCCGGAAAGGACGCCGACATCATCGTCACCGACGCCGACTTCCAGGTTCAGCGCACGATCATCGGCGGCGAGACCGTGTTTGAGAAGGCGGATTAACCGTTTGTTTTGCCACGCGGCGTCTTTTTGACGCAATGGCGCGGTATACTGTCATAGACACAGAATCAGGAGGTTTTCCCTACATGACCAACACGCCAAAACGCATCCTGGCCCTGCTGGCGGCCCTTTTCATGCTGGCGGGCAGCCTCTCCTTCGCGGCGGGCGAAGAAGCCGAAGCGCCGGAGGGCATACTGGCCGTCATCAACGGGCGCGAAGTGCCCCTGACCGACGCGCAGATCGAGTTCAGCTACTACGCCGCCCTGTACGAGGCCTACGGCCTGGCCGATCAGATCCCCACCCTGCAGGGCGAGATCGCCGACTACTACGTCAAGTACTACGTCATGCTGGACGAGGCCGGGAAGCTCGGCCTGGACACCTTCGACGAGGAGGAGCTGGCCGGCTTCGCCGCCGAGGCCCAGGAGGCCTACGACAGCCTGCTGGCCCAGTATGTGGAATACTTCACCCTGGACGGCATGACGGCGGAGGAGATCGAGGCGCACACCGCCGAGTTCCTGGCGGAAAACGGCTACACGGCGGAGTCCATCGAGCGCTCCATCCGGGAAAGCGCGCTCATCGAGCGCTTCTACGCCCACGCCGCCGAAGGCGTCGCCGTGACGGACGAGACCATACAGGCCCTGTACGAGGAGCAGGTCGCCGCGCAGCAGGCCGGCTACGAGGCGGACGCCTCCCAGTTTGAGTACGACGTGATGTACGGCAACGACATCTACTACGTGCCCGAGGGCTTCCGCTCGGTCTATCACATCCTGCTGCTGCTGGACGAGGACGCCCAGGAGACCCTCTACGAGCTGCAGACCCGTCAGGCGGAGATCAAAGAGGAGCTGGAGGCGGACGGCGCGGACGCCGGCGCCCTGAACGCCGAGAACGAGGCCATCGAGGCGGAAATCGACGCCCTGTGCGCCGACCTGATGGCACGGGTTCTCGAGATCCGAGACCGCATCGACGCGGGCGAGGACTTCATGGCGCTGATGGAGGAATACGGCGAGGATCCCGGCATGAAGAACGAGCCCTACATGTCCAAGGGCTATTACGTGTCCGCGGACAGCGCCATGTGGGAGCCCAACTTCCGCGACGCCGCCATGGCCCTGAAAAACGTGGGCGACGTGAGCGACCCGGTGCTGACGGGCTACGGCATCCACCTGATCCTCTACAGCGCGGCGCTGACCCCCGGCGCGGTGCCGCTGGAGGAGGTGCGCGAGGGCCTGGAGGCCGGCGCGCTGGAGACTCTGGAGGAAAAGGCCATCGAGGAGGCCGTCCAGGCCGCCGTCGACGCGGCGGAGATCGCCTGCTGGCCCGACAGGCTGACCTACGAAAGCGCCGCGGCGTCGGAAGAAGCCGTGGGTTGAAAATAAGGAGAACAGCGTTATGGAGCGACTCATCGCCAAGGATCTTCTGTCCATCAAGGCCGTGTTCCTGCGTCCGGAGGAACCCTTTACCTGGGCCAGCGGCATCAAATCCCCCATCTACTGCGACAATCGCCTCACCCTCACCGCCCCCGCCGTGCGCGCGGACATCGAGGGGGGCCTGGCCCGGCTGATCCAGGACAAATACCCCGATGTGGAGGTGCTCATGGGCACCGCCACCGCGGGCATCGCCCACGCCGCCATCGTGGCGCACATCCTGAACCTGCCCATGGGCTACGTGCGCTCCGGCGCGAAGGACCACGGCCGCCAGAACCAGATCGAAGGCAAATTGGAGCCCGGCCAGAAGGTGGTCGTGGTGGAGGACCTCATCTCCACCGGCGGCAGCGTGATCGAGGCGGTCAGCGCGCTGCGGGAAGCCGGCGCCCGCGTGCTGGGCATCGTGAGCATATTCACTTACGGCATGCAAAAGGGCCTCGACCGGCTGGCCGAGGCGCGGGTTGAGAACACCTCCCTCACCAATTTCGACACCGTCGTCGCCGTCGCCGCCGAGGAAGGCTACATCGCCCCGGAGGACGTGGAGCGGCTGATCGCCTTCCGGAACAATCCCTCCGACGAGAGCTGGATCGGAGGGAGCGAAAAGTGAAGCGCAGCGTCATCGACATACTCGACCTGAGCACCGAAGAGATCGAAGAGCTGATCGCCACCGCCCAGGACATCATCGAGCGCCCCGCCGGTTACGCGCGGGCCTGCGCCGGCAAAAAGCTTGCCACGCTGTTCTTCGAGCCCTCCACCCGCACGCGGCTGAGCTTTGAGGCGGCCATGTACGAATTGGGCGGCAATGTGCTCTCCGTGACCGACGCGGCCACCTCCTCCGCCTCCAAGGGCGAGAGCGTGGCCGACACCGCCCGCACCGTCTCCTGCTACGCGGACATCATCGCCATGCGCCATCCCAAGGAAGGCGCGGCGCTGGTGGCGGCGAACGCGGCCTCCATTCCGGTCATCAACGCCGGCGACGGCGGCCACTGCCACCCCACCCAGACCATGGCGGACCTTCTGACCATCCGTCGGGAGAAGGGCGCGTTCTCCGGTCTCACCATCGGCCTGTGCGGCGACCTCAAATTCGGCCGCACGGTGCACAGCCTTATCAACGCCATGGCCCGCTATCCGGATAACCGGTTCGTGCTGATCTCGCCGGAGGAACTGAAGCTGCCCAGCTACGTGAAAAAGGACGTGCTGCGGGAGAGGGGCATCCCCTACGACCAGACCACCGACCTGGAAGCCGCCCTGCCGCGGCTGGACGTGCTCTACATGACCCGCGTGCAGCGCGAGCGCTTCTTCAACGAGGAGGATTACCTGCGCCTGAAGGACAGCTACATCCTGGACGCCGCCAAGCTCAGAGCCGCGAAGAAGGACCTGTGCGTGATGCATCCGCTGCCCCGGGTGAACGAGATCGCCGCCGACGTGGACGCCGACCCCCGCGCCTGCTACTTCAAGCAGGTGCTCAACGGCAAGTACATGCGCATGGCGCTGATCATGAAGCTCTTGAAGGAGGCCGCGCAATGAACATAGACGCCATCCAGAACGGCATCGTCATCGACCACATCACCGCCGGGCGGGGCATGCGCATCTACGAGCTGCTGCGCCTGGACGCGCTGGACGCCTCCGTGGCCATCATCAAGAACGCCGTGAGCCACCGCACCGGCAAGAAGGACATCATCAAGATCGACTCGGACATATCCATCGACTTCGACGTGCTGGGCTTCGTGGATCCCGGCGTCACCGTGAACATCATCCGCAACGGCGAGCTGGTGGAGAAGCGCCGCATCGACATGCCCGAGCGGCTGGTGAACGTCATCCGCTGCAAGAACCCCCGCTGCATCACCTCGGTGGAGCGCTCCATCGACCACGTGTTCAAGCTGACCGACCGGAAGAACAAGGTATACCGGTGTTTGTACTGCGAGACGAAGGTATCTCAGTAAAAAAACCGCATGGAAAACCGGCCGCGGCGCTCAGGAATCGAGCGCCGCGGCCGAATTCTTTTATCGCCGGTTATTCCTTGTCGTAAAACTGCGCCTGCATGCCGTAAAGCGCCGCGTAGACGCCGCCCTGGGACAGCAGCGCGCCGTGCGTGCCGCATTCCACCAGCCTGCCCTTTGAAAACACGGCGACCCGGTCGCAAAGGCGCGCCGAGGCCAGCCGGTGGGAGATGAACACAGCGCTGCGGCCTGCGGCCAGTTCCGTCAGATTCGCGTACATTTCATATTCCGCCTTTGGATCGAGCGCGGCGGTGGGCTCGTCCAGCACCAGCACGGACGCCTCGCGGCCCAGCGCCCGCGCCAGCGCGATCTTCTGCGCCTCGCCGCCGGAAGGCTCGAAGCCGTGTTCGTCAAACTCGCGGTTCACGAAGGTATGGACGCCCTCCGGCAGCGAATCCAGCCGCCCGCCCAGCCCCGCGCGCCGCAGAAGCGCCTCGGCTGCGGCGTCCGTCATGTCCCTGCCCAGGGCCACATTGTCCTTCAGCGAGAAGGAGAACAGCCTGAAATCCTGAAACACCGTGCCGAACAAGCCCATGTAGGCGTCCGGGTCAAGCGTTCGGATGTCGACGCCGTCCAGCAGGATCTGCCCCTCGGTCGGGTCATAGAGGCGCGTGAGCAGCTTCACGAACGTGGTCTTGCCCGCGCCGTTCTCGCCCACGACGGCCAGCTTCTCGCCCGGTTCAAGGATCAGGCTCACATGGCGCAGCGCCCAGTCCTCCTGGCCCGGATAGCGGAAGCCCACGTCGCGGAATTCGATGCGCCGTTGGCCTGCCGGCAGCGGACGGCACGGCCCTTCGCGCAGGCGGGCGGGCGTGTTCAGGTAATCCTCCACGGCGTCGAAATAATGATCGTAGGCGCGAATCTCCACCGCGCTGTTCATCGCGCGGCGGATCGCCGCGCCCATCGCCGTGATCGCGGCCAGCAGCATGGCGAAATCGCCGATGCCCACCGCGCCCTTCAACACCGCGGCGCACAGCAGCGCATAGGCCGCGCCTTGCTGGGCGAAGCGGCACGCAGCGCCCGCCACGTCGGCGCGGATGTACAGATCGTTTTGCGCTTTCATCCCGGCGATGGCCGCGCCGCAGAAGCGGCGCTCCCGGGCGGTCAGCCAGGCCCCGATGCCGTTCAGCCGGATCTCCTTGCCGAACCGGAAATCGCCGAAAAGCCCCGCGTAATAGGACCAGCCGCGCTCCGCCTGGACGATGCCGTCGTACATCGCCATGGCTTTTTTCTTCGCGCGCAGCTCGGCCAGCGCCGCCAGCGCGCTCAGCGCGGCGAACAGGGGCGGCAGCCAGCCGTTCAACGCAAAGACCATCGCGGACAGGCCCGCCAGGCTGACGGCCTGCCCGGCGATGTCCAGGGCGCAGTCCAGCAGGTAGCCGAAGCCGTGGTAATCGCAGGTGATGAACTTTTCCGCCTTCCTGCGCAGGTCGAGATAGGCCGGATCCTCCAGCGTGGCCAGGTCGGCCCGGGCCTGCCGGGCGTGAAGCGCCAGGCCGAACTCGGCGTCCACGCGCAGGCGGTGGGAAAAGGAATCCCTGTTCAGAAACCCGGAAACCGCGTCGGAAAGAAAAACGTAGCCCGCCAGCGCGCCGACATACAGCGCCAGCCGCTCCGGCCGCCCCGCGTTCATCAGCTCGTCAATGATGAGCTTGGGCATGAGCGCCGCGGCGAGCGGCACCAGCGCGCCGGTCAGCTGGCAGAGTATCTTCTCGATGACATAGAGTTTGTCGTATTTCCAGCCGTAATAAGCGAAGAATCGCAGCGCCTTAAACATAAACAGAGCCTCCTGTCCTTTATGCGGTTCAAATGGGCATAATAATACCGCAAAGAGCCACACAAACCCAGAAGGCATGGCAAAGCCAGCCTTTTAGGCAGTTAAAAAGCGCTCTTCGCGGTTACCCGATGATGTAGGGCTTATAATTGCAATAGCATCGCATGGCAATCGCCGCGCGCAGTGCGCGTCCTTTCTCGGTGTGTCCAGATTATAGCATGGCCCGCGCGAGGCCGTCAAGCGGCGCGCGGGCCGGTTCGTCTCATTTGTCTTTCACTTTGATCCACAGCAGCCTCGCCGTCCTCGGCTCCCCGAATGTCAGCGCAATCTCCTCATCGCTCGCCGCGCTGATCTCCTCGCCCGTGTCCTCGTCGGTCAGCAGGCAGGTCTTTCCCGCCTCCAGGAACGGAAGCGGCAGCGTCAGCGCGTTCTCCCGGCATTTCTCCTGCCGGAAGGCCAGCAGCGCCCCGGCCCGCTCCTCCGGATCGTACCAGGCGAAGGCGGTGAAGCCCGTGGTCTCCCCCTCGGTGTGCCAGGGGGTGAGGGGGTAGAACTCCTTCAGCAGGAACCGGTTCAGCCTCTTCCACTCGCGAAGGCCCCGGCGCAGGATGTCGAAATCCTGATCGGGATCCTGCGCGTACTGGGAATCCACGTTCATCACCGGCAGGTAGGAGGCGCGCCACACATACATGTCCAGCGTGCCGGTGGGGTCCAGCTGGCCGCGCTTTTCCTTGTTGTTCGCGCCGCAGAAGGGCACCCAGCGGTTGAACGCGGTGGTCATGGACAGGCGGATGGCGGTGGAGGTGCGGTCGTAGTCGCTGCGCAGCAGCGGGATGCCCCGCCGCAGGGATTCCAGGTCGTTGCGGCCGCCGCCGCTGGCGCAGGAATCCACGAAGCCGCAGCCGCCGTAGCTGAGGGTGGTGGCGATGAGCTCGTCCCACATGCGGTAGTGGGCGTCGATGAAGCGGCACTCGGTCATGCCGCGCCGGTCCTCGCCTTCCCGCGCGTCCAGGTCGTTCCAGAGGGCGGCTTGGTCGCTGTTGTTGTCCTCGCGATACATCTCCACGCGGTTGTCCCGGAGCGTCTTCTCGATGCGGTCGAGGGTCCAGCGCAGGCACGCCGGGTCGCCGATGTTGTTGGAGATCACGCGCCCGTCGCCCCGACGGATGGCCCAGGCGGGGTCGTAGCCCCAGTTCTTCGCCAGCGACTCGGGGTCGGTCACGCGCTCCGGCTCGAACCACATGAGGGTCTTCATGCCGTGTTCCCGGGCGAAGTCGGTGGATTCGCGGAAGCTCCCGCCCGGCCACTTGGCCTCGTCCAGCGTCCAGGTGCCCACGCTGCCCCACCAGTCGCTCTCCGGGCTGGAGCCGTCCGGGGCCACGTACCAGCCGGCGTCGAACCAGCGGAAGTCGGTCTTCACGTCCTCGGCGATCATCTTCTCCAGGCTGGGCCGCCAGGTGAAGGACCGCTCGGAGATGCTGCCGTCCGAATTGGGCAGCCCGGTGTCGCTGGCAAGGCAGGCGGTGGAGAAGGGCAGAAGCGGCGCGCCGGTGGCGTCCGCCCTGGGCAGGTTGTGGCGGATGAAGAAGCTGCGCCAGTAGTTCGTGGCGTAGTGCTCGTTTCGCACCCGGTAGCGCGCGCAGACGAACAGCGCCGTGCGGATGCGCTCGCCGGGCCTGAGGCGCGTATGCAGTCCGCCCACCGAGCGCGCCCGGTATTCGGTCTCGCCGCGGGCGGCGTCGTAGCGGAAGCCGGCGCGCCAGGTGCCGGCCCAGCCGATGGCCAGCATGACGCCGCCGTCGCCGCATTCCAGGTTGAAATAGGGGAAGTAGACGTGGGTTGCCCGGCCGCTGTTGGACTCGAAAGACCGCGGCTGCGCGCCCACGTCCAGGCAGTAGGGGCGATACCAGTTGGTATTGTCCCCCAAAATGCCCTTGAGGGCGGGATACGCGCCCGGAAAGCGCAGGACGGTCTCCGCCCCGGAGATCACGCCGCTGTCCCGCGCGCCGTCGTTTTCAAACCACACCGTCCACTCCGTCGCGCCGTAGAGCGGGTAGTGGGCGCAAAGAAGGCGTACCTTCAGCGCGTCGTCCAGCCGGAAGGAAAGATCGGCCGTCCACTTCTCCCCCTCCTCCCGCGCTTCGCGGCTCAGGAGGCGGAACCTGTCCGCCGGGAAGCCGTTATAGCGCGCCCCGTCATAACAGAACGAGAAGGGAAAGTCCGCCGGCTGAGCCGTGATCGCCCGATACCAGGCGTCGGCGGCCGGGTTTCTGTAATCTCTCGTCATTTGCTCATCTCCTTGAGCCGGCGGGCGGCTTCCTCCCGCTCGCGGCACATTTCGGCCCAGCTGGGGCCGCTCCTGAGCAGGGCGGCAAATTCACTGAGCGCGCCGGGAATGTCGATGCCCTGGGGGCACACGGCCGCGCACGCCCCGCAGCCCAGGCAGGCTTCGGGCCGCTTCTCGGGGGGCAGCGCGTCCATCTGCATGGGCACGGTCATGCTGCGGGTGAACTTGAGGTCGTTGTAGCCGTGCAGCAACAGGGGAATATCCAGCCCCATGGGGCAGCCGTCGCAGCAGTAGCGGCAGCGCGTGCAGGGCACGCCCACCTTCAGCGCCTCGGCCACTTCGGCCAGCAGGGCGCGCTCGGCCCCGCTGAGCGGCGCGCCCTGGGAGAAGGTGGCCACGTTGTCCCGCATCTGCGCCATGTCGGACATGCCGGAGAGCACCATCTTCACATTCGGCAGCGCCGTCAGCCAGCGCATGCCCCAGGCCGCCTGGCTCTCTGCCGGGCGAAGCGCCCCGAGCTTTGCCGCCTGCTCATCGGGCAGCGCCGCCAGCTTGCCGCCCCGCAGCGGCTCCATGACCCACACGGGGATGTTCCGCGCGGCGAGCAGGTCGTATTTGGCCTTCCCGTCCTGCAGCGTCCAGTCGAGGTAGTTCAGCTGGATCTGGCAGAATTCCATGTCGTCCGCCGCGTCCAGGAAGCGCGCCAGCGTCTCCGGCCGGGCGTGGGTGGAGAAGCCCAGGTGCCGGATGCGGCCCAGGCGCTTCTGCCGGCGAAAGTAGTCGATGATGCCCCACTGGGGGTCCATGTAGACGCCCATGGAGTTCTCATACACATTGTGCAGCAGGTAGAAGTCGAAGTAGTCCACCCCGCACTTTTTCAGCTGCTCCTCGAACACGGCCTCGGGGTCGTAGCGGGAGGCGATCTGGTGGCCGGGGTACTTGCTGGCCAGCAGCCATTTGTCCCGCGGGTGCCGCCCCAGCGCCCGGCCGGCTACGATCTCGCTCAGCCCGCCGTGGTAAGGATAGGCGGTGTCGAAGTAATTCACGCCGTGGGCCAGGGCGTAGTCCACCATCTCGCACACCTGCGCCTCGTCGACGGTCCCGTCCTTCTGGGGCAGGCGCATCATGCCGAAGCCCAGGCGGGAGAGGGTCAGCTCCTGAAAAACTTTTGTCTGCATGGGTTTGCCTCCCGTTTTTTGTCACAGCGTCACGCCGTTTTTGAATATGGCCATGTCGCGGCAGCCGTTCTCCTCCGAGCGGACCGGCTGCCCGCCCGCCACGGCGAGCGCAAGGCTGAGCAGCGCGTCCGCAAGGCCGTCCAGCGTCCCGCCCTCCAGCAGCGCGCCGGCGTCGAAGTCGATCCAGCGGGGCTTGCGCCGCGCCAGGCCGGAATTGCTGGCGATCTTGAGGGTGGGGACCGGGCAGCCAAGCGGCGTGCCGCGGCCCGTGGAGAAAAGTACCATTTGCGCGCCCGCCGCCGCCAGCGCCGTGGAGGAGACCAGGTCGTTGCCCGGCGCGGCCAGCAGGCTCAGCCCGGCCGTCTTCACGCGGCCGCCGTAGGGCAGCACGTCGCGCACGGGGGCCGCGCCGCTCTTCTGCGTGCAGCCCAGCGCCTTGTCCTCCAGGGTGGTGATGCCTCCCGCCCGGTTGCCGGGGGAGGGGTTTTCGTAGACCGGCTGGCCGCTTTCCTCGAAATAGCGCTTGAAGCCGTTTATGAGGGCCACGGTCTTCTGAAACGTCGCCTCGTCCTCACAGCGGTTCATCAGGATGGTTTCCGCGCCGAACATCTCCGGAACCTCGGTCAGCAGCACCGCGCCGCCCCGGGCGACGAGCCGGTCCGAGAAGCCGCCGATGACCGGGTTGGCCGTGACGCCGCTGAGCCCGTCCGAGCCGCCGCACTTGAGGCCCACCACCAGATCGCGGGTGTCGCAGGCCGTGCGGGACATGCGCGCCATCTGCCCGGCCAGCTCTTCGAGAAGCCGCAGCCCCGCTTCGATCTCATCCTCAGCCTCCTGGCAGACCAGCGCGCGCAGCCGGGGATGATCCGCCCCGTCCATCCGCGTAAGGATCGTCTCCACGCCGCTGTTCTCGCAGCCCAGCCCCAGCAGCAGCGCGCCGCCGGCGTTGGGATGCCCGCACAGACCGGCCAGGATCTGCCGCGTGGCGTCCTGGTCGCCGCCCAGCTGGGAGCAGCCGTAGGGGTGGCGGAAGGCGCAGACGCCGTCAACGCCCGGCCCCACGAGCCGCTGCGCCGCCCGCGCCAGCGCCGCCGCCGTGTCGTTCACGCAGCCCACCGTGGGGATGATCCACAGTTCGTTCCGGATGCCCACGCGGCCGTCCTCCCGGCGGTAGCCGGAAAAGGAAGCCGGCGGGGCCTTTTCCAGCCGCGGCCGGACCGGGCGCCAGGCGTAGGTTCCTTCGCCGCGCAAAAGGCTTCGGAGGTTGTGGGTGTGCACCAGGCTCCCGGCGGGAATATCCCGCGTCGCCTCGCCGATGGGGTGGCCGTATTTGATCACCGCTTCCCCCGGGGCGATGTCCCGCAGGGCGAGCTTGTGGCCCATGGGGATGTCTTCGATCAGCGTCACCCGCGCGCCGCCCGCCTCGACGGCCTCGCCCGTCGCGAGCGGCTGAAGCGCCACGGCCACCGTGTCCTCCGGCCGGATCCGCAAAGCGCCGTCCATGAAGACTCTACGCCTTCGCCGGGCAGACGCACACCGCGCCCGGCAGCTCGAGCGGGTCGCACGCCTCGAACACGCCGCCCATCATCAGGTCCATCTCGGAGACATACTCGCCGAGGATGGCCCGCATGCCCATGCGGAAGGTCTGGCGGCGGGGCATGTTCATGGGCGCGGCGGCGATCAGGCGGATGTCGCCGCTGTTCTGGTTGGCCACCAGGAAAAGGCCCTCCTCCAGCGGCAGGAAGTCCCGCGGGAAGTTGCCAAAGGTGGGAATGTTCCTCTCGAGCACCAAAGAGCCGCCCATGCGGATACCGAACTCCGCGATGTCGTCGTTCTCCCGGTTGGAGACATACAGCCGGTCGCCCAGGATGCGGATCGCCGCCACCGCGCCTTCGCTGCCGCCGCCCTCGGGGATGGTGGAGAGGGTCTGCTCCAGCTGCCAGCCGCCCATGGACGCGCGGAACACGCTCACCGCGCCGCCCAGCTCGTGGGCCACATACATCATGTCGCCCCGGAAAGCCAAATGCCGCGGCCCCATGCCCGCCGGCACGTCGACCCGCTCGTCCAGCGTGAGCAGACCGGTCTTTTCATCCTGCCGGTAGATCATCACCGCGTCCAGGCCCAGGTCGACCGCGTACAGCCGCCCGTCTTCCGGGTGGAATGTGACAAAGTGCACGTGGGGGCACTCCTGCCTGTCCGGATTCGGGCCGTGGCCCTCGTGCTGGATGAGCTGGATCCGCGTTCCGACCTTGCCCTCCGACACGGGAAACACGGTCAGCTTGCCGTCGTTGTAGTTGGCCACGTAGAGGAAGCGCTCGTCCGGGCTGAGGGTCAGGTGGCAGGCGGAGCCCCCCGCCGTGGAGTGCATCGAGGTGAGGCGCAGCCCGCCCTCCGACAGGTCGAAGGTGGCCACGGAGCCGCCCTCCTCGCCGTCAGACGGGCTGGAGGACGTGGCGAAGAGCGTCTTGCCGTCGCCGGAGAGGATGAGGTAGGTCGGGTCTTCGATCTTCGTGTCCGCGGCCTGAACAAAGCGCAGCGCGCCGTCCGCCAGTTCGCATTCGCACACGCCCGGCCCGCCCAGTCCGGTGTAATCGCCCACATAGAATTTCATCGCATTTTCTCCTCCGATCCGGTTGGTCTGGTTTCCGATCCGCGTTTATTGTAAGCGCCGGCCCGGGAAATGTCAACGTCCTCACAGGACCAATGTCGTCAACTTAAGCCATATGTAGCTGCAAAGCGTGGCATAGACAGACCCTTCAGGCAGCTTCGCTGCCAGCTCCCCTGAAAGGGGAGCCAAGATTCGCTTGTGTCTCGCCTCCCCTTTCAGGGCAATGTCGTCAATTTAGTCATTTCAAATCGTGCTATGTTATTCACGCAAGGCTGCGACTTCGTGCTGTTGGGTGCAGGGCGAAGCCCTGCTCAGTGTGGGCGAAGCCCACAAACAATCTTTCCCCCGTCCCCGCCAGAGCGGGGACGGGGGCAGGGGGAAGGGGCGCGCTACCACGATTGACGCCAGACCCAGCTGACATTGCTTAAATTGATGACATTGCCTTTCAGGGGAGGTGCCGAGCGCAGCGAGGCGGAAGGGTCCGTTCTCGCTGCGATGTATTGACATTCATTCCTTAAGTTGATGACATTGCTCACAGGACCCAGTGCATGAACTTCAAAACGTCCATCCAGTCTCTCGCCTCGTATACGGCCGTGTAGGGCCCGATCTGGCGGCAGCCCGGATAGAAGGACGCGCTGCGCGCCCGGCTGTGGTCGCGCCAGCGCACCTCCAGCGCGAACCGGTCCGGCATGGGAAACAGGTTTTTCGAGAAGTCGCCCTTCGCCGCCTCCTCCACCGCCGCGCGGATGCGCTTCACGGCCAGGTTCGGGTGAATGGACACGGAGCCGCCGCCCACGCCCTCGATGACCGGCACGGTCTTGACGCCCGGCAGGATGCCGTTAATCCACTGGCACAGGCCCTTGTCCCCCGTAACCGCCACCACCGGCACGCCCACGTAGCTGGCCGTGAGGCAGTTGATCATCAGCTCCGGGCACAGTTCGCCGTTGAGCTTCACGTACACGTTCTTCGTGTTCATGGTGTGCGAAAGGGGGTTGGTGTCCATGCCCGCCGCCGAGTGGTAGCCGGTGAACACCGCCCCGGCGAAGCTCTTGTCGATGCCGCTCATCATGCTGAAGGGATGCTTCTCCCAGTTGCGGAAGATACGCGCCCGCTCCGGCAGCAGCTCCGGGTTGACGTTGCGGGCGGAATCGTGGGCGTCGCGCACCAAAATGTCCTCCGCCCCCGCCGCGATCAGCCCCTCGCACGCCGCCGCCACCTCGCGGCTCATCTGCCGCGCGAAATACTCATACCGCCGCTCGCCCGCCTCGGTTTCGTCCCAGCAGACGATGCCGCAGGTTCCCTCGATGTCCGCCGAAAGGTAAAACTTTTTCATGCCGCATATCTCCTTCTTGATTGGATTTCGTCTTAATGAGCCCGTCCGCCTCAGGCGATGCCGCCCGTCGCGGCGCTCTGGATGCGGTTCATGCGGGCGTAGCTGCCGTTCAGGGCCACCAGCTCCGCGTGGGTGCCCTCTTCCGTCACGCGGCCCTCCTCGATCACCAGGATCTTGTCCGCGTTGCGAATGGTGCTGAGCCGGTGCGCGATGGCGATGATGGTGCGCTTGCCCGCGATGCCGGCGATGGCCTTCTGGATCTGCTGCTCGGTCTCCACGTCCACCGAGGCGGTGGCCTCGTCCAGGATGATGATGGGAGAGCGCCGCAGCACGGCCCGCGCGATGGCGACGCGCTGCTTCTGCCCGCCCGAGAGCCGCAGGCCCCGCTCGCCCACCTGGGTTTCGTAGCCGTCCGGCATGGCCATGATGTCCTCGTGTATGTTGGCGGCCATGGCGGCGGACTGAATCTCCTCCATCGAGGCGTTGGGCATGGCATAGCCGATGTTCTCCGCGATGGTGCCGTTGAAGAGGAAGGTATCCTGGAGCACCGGGGAGATGTTTCGCCGCAGGCTCTCGATGGTCACATCGCTGATATTGCGGCCGTCGATGAGGATGGCGCCGGACGTGGGCTCGTAGAAGCGGGAGATCAGCTGGGTGAGCGTGGTCTTTCCCACGCCCGTGGGGCCCACCAGGGCCAGCATCTTGCCGGGCTCGCAGTGGAAGGACACGTCCCGCAGCACGGGGACGCTGTCGTTATAGGAAAAGCTCACGTGCTCGAAGCGGATGTCGCCGCCCACGTGTTCCAGCGGCGCGGCGCCCGGCTTGTCCTGGATCTCGCAGGGAGTGTCCAGCACGGCCAGCACGCGCTCCGCCCCCGCCATGGACTGCTGCATGCTCTCCAGCAGGTTCGCAAGGCCCGTCACCGGCCCGTAGAAAAGGCTCAGGTACAGAAGGAACGCCACGATGTCCTCCACCCGCAGGCTCTCCCGATAGGCCAGGTAGCCGCCGAAGCCCACCACCAGGATGGTGCCCAGCGAGGAAATGAATTCCACGGAAGGGTGGAAGATCGCGCCCACCTTCAGCGCCTGCAGCATGGCGCGGATGTGCTCGAAGTTCCGCTCGTTGACCTTGTCGGTCTCGTATTCCTCCCGGCCGAAGGACTGGATCTCGTGGATGCCGGAGAGGTTGTCCTGCAATTTGCCGTTCAGCTCGCCCATTTTCTTCTGGGAAATGCGGAAGTAGGGCCGCACTTTCCGGGAAAACACGATGCCGGAAACGAGGATGAGGGGAATGGGCGCGCAGGTGATCAGCGCGAGCTTGGCGTTGATGGTGAGCAGCACGATCAGAACGCCCAGGAACGTGACCAGATTTGTGATGCTTTCCGGGATCATGTGGGCGTAGAGCAGCTCGAAATCCCGGGTGTCGTTGACCACGCGGCTCATCAGGTCGCCGGTCTGCTTGTCGTGGAAATAGCCCAGGTGCATGCGCTCCAGCTTGTCGTAGGTGCGGGTGCGCAGGTCGCCCACCAGGTACCAGGCCGCCTTGTGGGCCAGGTAATTGCTCAGGAAGCGGAACAGGACCCTCAGCAGATACAGCCCCACCAGCGCGGCCGTCAGCGCGCCGATGCGGCTCAGGCCCGCCTCGTCCACGCCCCGCTCCACGATGCCCGTCATGCGGGAGAGGAGCTTCGGCGCGGTCAGGTTCACCGCGGTCAGGCCCAGGGTGGACAGGATGGCGACGATATAAAGCGTTTTGTAGCGTATGGCTTCGCGGCTCAGCCGCCAGAGCATTTTCATGATATGACCTCCCGCCCGTCGCGGCCCTTCACAGGCGGACGCCGGCTTCGGCCGCGACGCCCTTGATGAAGCGGGTGGCCTCGATGTAGTCTTCTTCCTCCGTCATGTGCTCCAGCATCAGGCAGACGTTTTTGTCGGCCAGCGCGTTCACCCGGCGGACATAGGCGCCGTAATCCACCAGGCCCGTGCCGGGACGGCATTCGTCCAGATGCACGGTCAGCTTGGTGTCAAGGCGGATGTCCTTGGCGTGGCAGCTGCGGATGAAGGGGCCGAGCTTTTCAAACCACTCGTCGATAACCGCGGCGCTGCGGTACGCCAGCTGCGGGCTGGAAAGGATGTTCACGATGTCCACATGGGCGGCGAAGGCCGGGCGGTCCACCGCCCTGATGAGGGCGAGATAGCTGTCCGCCGTATCGGGATACATCCACGGCATGGGCTCCAGGGTGTAGAATGTGCGTTTGGGCCGCGCGGCGTCGATGACCCGCTGCGTCGTGGCGACGATCTCATCGAAGGCGCGGGGCGTGAGGTTGTCCGGATGCGGGCCGTCCCACTGGTCGGAATAGGAGCCCGCGATGTTGACGCAGCAGTTCGCGCCCACATAGTCGGCCAGCTCCAGCTGGCCCACGGCGCGCTCGAAGTTCGCCGCGCGCCTGGCGGGGTCGCGCTCCAGCAGGTTGTTCCACACGCCGATCTCGGAGATCACCAGGTCCGCCGCCCGGGCGGCGCGGACGTAGCCGTCGATCACGCCGGTATCGGCGCGGTAATCCACGGGGAAATACACCCCGGAATACCCCGCCTGCCGGGCGGCCAGCGCCCACTGTTCGGGAGAGTCCCATTTCGCGAAGATCAGTCCGCCGAATCTCATAAAATCATTCCTTTCATGAAGTCTCCGTCCGCGTCTTGATCCGATGCCCCTCCGCCCGCGGCTTCATCATAGCTTAATCACCCCGCCTTCACAAGACGGTTCCCGAAAATTTCCATATCGGCCATGCACTGGCCGAAATATTTGTGCAAAGCGCATAAATATCGCCGGAAGCCCTTGCGAAAGGCGGAGGCCGTTTTATAATGTGAATTAAAAGCGCCGGCGCCGATGCGGCGCCGCCGGCAATCAGAGAAAGAAGGTATGTTTCATGGCAGGCATTCTCGGAACCAATATCCTCACGCAGGTCGGCTTTATCGTCCGCGATCTGGAGGCCTCCAAGAAGAAATTCGCCGAATTCCTCGGCTGCCCCTTGCCGCCCACCTGCGACGGCGGGAAATACGAGGTGACAGGCACCACCGTCAACGGCCAGCCCGCGCCGGACGCCAACTGCCTGATGGCGTTCTTCGACGTGGGCGAGCGCATCCAGATCGAGCTCATACAGCCCAACGGCGTCAAGAGCACCTGGCAGGACTTCCTGGACGAACACGGCGAGGGCATTCACCACCTGGCCTTCAACGTGAAGAACACGGACGAAAAAATCGAGGCCATGAAGGCGTTCGCTGGCGCGAAGGTGGTGCAGCGCGGCAAATACGGCAGCGGCACGGGAGAATACACCTATCTGGACGCGACGGGCGATCTCAAGTGCATCATCGAGCTGCTGGAAAACTATTGACTGAACGGCTATGCAAAGCAGGGCGGGAGGCTCGCCGCTTCCCCCCTGCTTTTCGCGATAACGGGGATTACGCCGCCTTCTTCCCGCCCTTGATCGTCGCCGCGTAGGCGCTGTTGCACAGGCCCAGGGCGGCCGAGAGCACGAACAGCGTCTCGATGCCCAGCGCCTTCCAGATCCAGCCGCCGAACAGCGCGATGAAAATCGTGATGAGGTGATTGACCGACACGCCCGTGGAAATCGTGGCCCGCACCTCGTCCGCGTTGTCCGAAATGTCCTGCACGTACACGTTCGAGGCCATGGACGCCAGCGAGATGATCGAATCCAGGACGTAGTTCACGCAGCACACGATGAAGGCGACATGCATCGGGAAGATGTGATGCGCAAAGCCGTAGAAGAAGCAGACGACCACCAGGATCAGGGTGTCCGCCACCATGACCACCTTATAGCCGAGTCGGTCGATGATCTTTCCCACGAGGGGCGAGGCGAAAAAGCCGCACACGGAGGAAACGGCGAACAGCGTGCTGATGACCATGGCGTTCGCGCCGTAGAAGAGCACCAGCACGTAGGGCCCGAAGGTGAAGAACACCTGCTTGCGCGCGCCGTAGAAGACCTCCAGCATGTAGTACTTGGCGTATTTTTTGCGGAAGTAGAAGCGGCGCTTGTTTTCATCCGTGGCGCTGGAGCCCGTCACCCGCAGGCTGGAGATAAAGCCCAGGGCGATGATGCCCGCGCTGACGGCGAACACCCCCCGGTACAGCCCCGTCGACGCGCTCACCAGGGAAAATATGCCGATCACAACCAGATAGCCCGCCAGCGTGCCCACCTGCTGCGCGGCGTTTTGAAGCCCCAGCGCCTCCCCGCCGCGCCCTTCCCGGGCGTATTGGAGCGAGAGCGTGTTGCGCATGCCCAGCTGCATGTGCTCGCCCAGGGAATACGTAAAGATGCACAGGATCACCAGCACGCGGCTGACGGGCACCACGGCCTGCGCCGCCATGCCGGCGAGCATGAACAGCGCGCCGATCTTATAGATCCGCTCCGCCGAGAACGTATACAGCGCCGCCAGGATGAACACCAGCATCAGCCCCGGCATCTCGCGGAAGAATTCGGAAACGCCCTTGTCGAACTCGGACATGCCCACGACTTCCGCCAGGTAGTTGTCGATGACCCCCTTGTACAGCCCGTACGCCAGGCCGAAGGTGATCATCGACAGGAAAAACGCCCTGTACTTTGAATCAGGCCTGAAAGCAGCCTCCAACCGTTTCATGCGGCCCATCTGTCCCCCTTTCAGGATAGACGGTCTTTTCCCCGTCTTTTCCGCTCCGACAGTATTATGGCATAGATGAAAATGAAAAGCAATACGGAAGGCGCAATAAATTGCCCAAAGTGAAGTAATATGTTCTGGACACGGAGACCCGGACGCTATATAATATAAAAGACAGGTGAAAACGACTGAAGGAGGATGACACGATGGAAAAGAAGAACCCTTACGCCGGAACGCAGACCGAGAAGAACCTGGAGGCCGCCTTCGCCGGCGAATCCCAGGCGCGGAACAAGTACACCTATTTCGCCTCCAGGGCCAAGAAGGACGGCTTCGAGCAGATCGCCGCCCTCTTCCTCAAGACCGCCGACAACGAGAAAGAGCACGCCAAGATGTGGTTCAAGGAGCTGAACGGCATCGGAAGCACGGCGGAAAACCTGGCCGCCGCCGCCGATGGCGAGAACTACGAGTGGACGGACATGTACGAGGGCTTCGCCGCCACCGCCGAGGCCGAGGGCTTCCCGGCGCTGGCCGAGAAATTCCGCATGGTCGCCGCCATCGAGAAGCACCATGAGGAACGCTACCGCGCGCTGCTGAAGAACGTGGAAATGCAGGAGGTCTTCAAGAAGAGCGAGGTCAAGGTGTGGGAGTGCCGCAACTGCGGCCACATCGTGGTGGGCGCGGAGGCCCCGGAAATCTGCCCCGTGTGCGCCCATCCCCAGAGCTACTTTGAAGTGAACGCCGAAAACTACTGACCCGCGCGAAAAAAGCCCCGCGTTTCAAACGGAACCGAATGAAACGCGGGGCTTTTTGCGCTCTTTTACAGCGCGGCGCGGATCAGGTCGAAGACCTGGGCGCAGGCGCGGGTGGAGGCGTGGGGCACCACGGGGCTCTCGATCTCGCCGGCGCGCACGCAGCGCATGACCTCCCCGATCTCATAGGTGAAGCCGTTGCGGGTGACCTCGTCGGTGAACCGTTCGATCTCAGCGCCGTCCGGGGCCAGCAGCAGCGCCTCGCTCCCATGGTGCGCGTGGGGCACGACGATCCGGCCCTTCGAGCCGTAGACGATCAGGCCCTCGTTCATGGACGCGGCCAGGCTGCTCTTCACCACGGCGGGCAGCCCGTCCAGGCTCAGGAGCACGATCGAGGAGGCGTCCACGCCGGTTTGCGCACGGACGGCCTCCGCGCGCGCCCGGGTGATCGGGCGGTCCAGCGCCCAGGCGAGGATCTGCAGGCCGTACACCGTGAGGTCGTAGGCCGCGCCGCCGCCCAGCTTCGGGCTGAAATAGCGGTTTTCGGGATCGGGCGGCGCGATGAAGCCGATGTTCATCTCGGCCAGGGCGACCTCGCCCACGCGCCCTTCCCCGATCCACGCCCGCGCCTGGTTCACCGCGGGCAGGAAGCGGCTCCAAAGCGCCTCCATGGCGAACACCTTCTTCGATTCCGCCAGCGCGAAGAAGGCTTCGGCCTCCGCCGAGGACATGAACATCGCCTTTTCGCACAGCACCGGCACGCCATGCTCCGCGCAGAGCATGGCCAGGGGGAAATGGGATTCGCAGGTGGTGGCGATGTAGACGCAGTCCGGCTTCTCCGCCTCGAGCATGCGCTCGTAGCTGTCGTATACGGCGGGAATGTCCTTTTCGGCGGCCAGCGCCCGGGCCCGCTCCAGCGATTTGCTGGCCGCGGCGATGACGGCGCAGCCCGGCGTCAGCGCCGCGGCGTCGCAGAACTTGCGGGCAATGCGGCCAGCGCCCATAATGGCAAAGCGAAAATCATCCATGATATAACCTCCTCCGCGTCAGTCTTGCTTCTCCCTGAACAGCACGATCTCCGGATGGAACACGTCCTCGCCTTCCCGGGTGATGGGGCCGAGCTGGCCGGACCCGGTGGGCGCGGTTTTCGCGCCGCCGAAGGGGGCGAGCGCGTATTCGGTAAAGGCGCGTTCCAGTTCCGCCATGAGCGAACGCCGCGCGGCGGCATAGGCGGGATCGCCGTAGCGGTTGACCGTTTCGCCGGGGTCGGCGGTCAGGTCGTAGAGCTGATGTCCGCCGCGGATGCCCTCGTATACCAGCTTGTGGGTGCGGCTGCGGATCATGCGCACGGGGCCGTATTCGTCCAGCACGCACAGCCGGCGGTCGACGGGCGGGCGTCCCTCCGTCAGCTCCTGCAGGAAGGATTCCCCCGGCAGCTTTTCGTCCGCGCCGGTGGGCTGGCCCAGGAAGGCCCGCAGTGTGGGCAGGATGTCGTAGTGGCTGACGAGGTTGTCAACCACCGCGCCCTGCCGCACGAGGCCCGGCCCCCACACGATGAAGGGCACCTTTACGGACGAGTCGTACATGTTCATGGGATAGGTGCCGTTGCCCTTGCCCCACACGCCGTGCTGGCCCAGGTTCATGCCGTTGTCGCCCGCGAACACGACCAGGGTGTTTTTGTCCAGCCCGTTGCGCCTCAGCGCCTCCATCACGCGGCCCACCCCCTCGTCCACGGCGGAGATGGCGGCGTAGTAGCCCTTGAGGAGGTAGCGCCGGCGCTCGTCGGTGTCGCCCACGTCGATGTTGCCCACCTGGTCCGGGTGAACCGGCTGGAGGGGATGGCAGGCGAAGGGGCAGTCGTCGTAAAGGCGCAGCATGTCCTCCCGGTGCTGTTCGTGATTCCAGGGCGTGTGGGGCGCGGTGTAGTGAAGCGACAGGAGGAAGGGCCCGGCGGGGCGGCTGTCGATGTAGCGCACGGCCCGGTCGGTGAAGAAGTCGGTCACGTACTGATCGATGAACCGCGCTTCGCCGTCCGCGAATACGTCGGCGCGCCGGTAGGGACAGCCGCCGCGCAGCAGCGCCGTCCACTCCTCGAAGCCCTCCCGCGGCCGCATGCTGTCGCCCATGTGCCACTTGCCCACCAGGGCCATATGGTAGCCCGCGGCGCGCAGCGCGTCGAACACCGTGGGCATGCCCTCAAGGTAGTCCACGGCCCGCCTCTCGTCCGGCAGGAAGGGGCGCATGGCCGGCGGCAGGGCGCCTGTGTCCACGTTGCCGCCGCGGAGCCAGTCGTGCACGCCGTGGGCCGAGGGCAGACGCCCCGTGACGATGGAGCACCGGGCGGGCGAGCACACCGGGCTGGCGCAGAAGGCGTTGCGGAAATACACCCCTTCCCCGGCCAGGCGGTCGATGTGGGGCGTGACGATCTCGGGCGTCTCGCGGCCGATGGCCCACGCGCCCTGGTCGTCGGTGAGTATGAACACGATGTTCGGAAGACGGTTCATTCAGGCTCCTCCCAGGTGAAGATTTCCCGCGATCAGCGCCGCGCCGGAGACGATCAGCAGTATCACGACGATCCGGCGCGCCTTTTTCTCATCGATCCGCCCGGCGCTCTTCATGCCCAGGAACAGCCCCGCCAGCATAAAGGGCGCGAGCAGGAGCGCCTGCCTGAGCACCGGGCCGGTGAGGATGCCCATGGCCGCGTACAGCGCGATGCGGAACACGTCGCCCGCCGCGAACACGGCGCACATGTTCGCCTTGAACTCGTCGCCATTGGCGGTGGTGCGGCTCATGTAGGCCGCCATCAGCGCGCCCACGCCGAACAGACCGGTGAGCACGCCGGAGAGCACCCCCACCACCAGGAACAGCGCGGTGGAGCCCTCCGCCCGTTTTCCGCTCCGGTCCCGCAGCAGCATCTCCACCCCCAGGGCGACCACCACGAACCCGAAGAACACCTTGACCAGCGAGCCGTCGATGTTCTTCAGCAGGAAGGCCCCCGCCGCGCTGCCCGCCAGCGTCATGAGGGCGGGCGGCACGAAGATCGCCGCCCGCAGGCTTCGGCGGCCCTTCCAGGCCATGATGACGCTGGTGGGGAAGCTGAGCACCAGCTCGACGGGCGCGATGTTCACCACGCTGTTGCCGAAGCTCATGAGGGAATTGAACAGCAGCGTGTTCGCGAAGCCGCACAGGCCCTTCACGAAATACGCCGCCAGCGCCGCGATGATCCACAGGAGCATGGGATTCTTTCCTTTCCGTGTCGTGGGTTTAACGCGCCCTTCCGGGCCGGGCTTTTTCCGGCGTCCCGGCAGGAAAAGGCGGCGCGCGCGGAGAAATAACGCCGTGACAATCCGATCGCCCGGGAGGTTAAAATGCTTTCTTCAAAAACCGCGCGGACCGGCGGACGCCGCCTGACCGAGCGCGAATGGGACAGGGCGCTGCGCATCCAGACCATGGGCCGGGAGGACGAGACCGGCGCGAAATACATGCCCTACGAGCCCACGCCCTACGCCGTTTTGCAGCGGCTGGCGGACAGCGGCTTCATCCGGCCGGAGGACCATCTGCTGGACTACGGCTGCGGCAAGGGGCGCGCCGCGATCTTCCTCGCCGCGCGGACCGGCTGCCGCGCCACCGGGATCGACCGCTCCGCAAAGCTGGTGGCCATGGCCGAAGCCAACCGCGCCGCGGCCGGCCGCGCCGCTCGCGTGCGGTTTGTCTGCGCAAGCGCCGAGCGCTACGACCCGCGGGATGAAAACGTGTTTTTCTTTTTCAATCCCTTTTCGGAAGAGGTGCTGCGCATCGCGCTGCGCCGCGTGGCCCGGGCCTGCGCGCAGGCCCGGCTGATCTTCTATTACCCTTCCGAGGCGTACGCGGCCTGCCTGGAGGAGGCGGCGTGGCTGCGCCCGGCGGGCGAGATCGACTGCCGCGACCTGTTCGGCGGAAGCGATCCCCGCGAGCGCATCCTCATATACGACGCGGACGGCTTCGCGTCTTCCGATTGACCGCCGCGGGAAAAAATGCTATACTGACGGCATCAACGCAGCGGAAAAGGAGAAGGAATCATGGCTTCCATACTCGAGACGACAATGATGATCTGCTTCGGCCTGTCCTGGCCCATCAACCTCATGAAGGCGTACCGCGCCCGCACCACGAAGGGAACCAGCCTGTTCTTCATCCTGCTGATCCAGCTGGGCTACACGGCGGGCATCGCCGCCAAGCTGGTCGCGGGCCAGATCAACTACGTGCTGGCCGTCTACGTGTTCAATTTCGTGATGGTCCTGGGCAACCTCATCGTGTACTTCCGCAACCGCCGGCTGGACGGGCGGCGGGAAAACTGAAGGCCGAAGCGGGCCGCGCAAAAAGGCAAGGGGGAGTCCGCCGCGTATCGCGCGGCGGGCTCCCCGCGTTTTCGGATGTCAGTCCGCCGCCCACTGCGCCCAGACCGCCTCCGCGGCGCCCCCGGCCGGCAGGACCGGCCAGTCCAGCGGGCAGGCGCCGCCCAGCCAGCGCGCCTCGATGCGGTCGGAGGAAACGTGCATGCGCAGCGCGTCCTCCTCTTCCGGCGTGAGGTCGACGGCGGTGGCGATCACCAGCGCGCCGGCGTTCATGAGCAGCCGCGCCCGCTCGGGCAGCTCGGCGAGGGTCGCGGCGCGCTCCCCGGGGCCCGCCGACGGGGCCACGCCCAGGTAATAGGCGGGCCGGCCCGCCTCCAGCAGGCGGCGCTCCAGGGCGGCGGCCGTTTCGCGCAGGGCTTCGGCGTCCGGTCCGGAGAGCAGCAGCATGCGGGGGCGCTGGCCCAACAGCCGCGCCCGCTCGGCAGGAGACACATCGCCCGTCTGCCAGGCGCACCGGCCCGCGGCGTGGGCGTCCTCGGCCTCGGGCAGCGCCTCGGAGAAGATGCCGCCGCCGGAGATCTCATAGTCGTCCACGATGACGAAGCGGTTCGTGGCCGCCAGGTCGCCGGTGTCGTCGAAGGCGACGAGCTTGCTGGCCGCCAGCACGCACTCGGCCACCTCGTGGCGGTCCACCTCCCGCTTCTCCACCCGGTGCAGGCTGGAGGCGTCCATCACGCTGAGGATCTTTTCCAGCCGGCACTCCACCTTCGCGGAGCCGGTCTTGAGGAAATACGTCTTGCCGGGGACCATGGGAGCGCGGCCCAGCCAGAACAGGCTCGCCCGCATGCGGCTGGCCACCTTGGGCGGCGTCTCCCCGGCGCGGGCGCACAGCTCCCCCCGGCGCACGTAGATCTGCTCGGTCATGGTGAATCCGGCGGCGTAGCCCGCGGAGGCGACGCCCTCGGCCTCGTCCGACCGCATGGGCTCCACCCGGTTCACGCGGGTGCGCTTGCCCGAGGGATAGAACACCACCTCGTCCCCGGCGCGCAGCGTGCCGGTCTCCACCGTGCCCGCGATGATGCGGCGGCTGTCGCCGTGGGTGAATTTATACACGTCCTGCACCGGCATGCGCAGGGGCAGGTTTTCCAGCGAGCCGGGCGTGTGGAATTCGTCCAGCATGTCCAGCACCGTGGGGCCGGCGTACCAGGGCATGCGGCCGCTGCGCCGGGCGATGTTGTCGCCCTCCCGGGCGCTCACGGGGATGAAGCCCTCGGGCGCCACGCCGATCTCTTTCAGGAAATCGCTGTACTGCGCCTCAATGCGCTCGTACACGGCCCGGTCGTAATCCACCAGATCCATCTTGTTGACCATCACGCAGATCTGGCGGATGCCCAGCATGGCGAGCATATAGCCGTGGCGGCGGGAATTCTCCTGAACCCCCTCGTGGGCGTCGATGACCAGCAGCGCCGCCGCGGCCCGGGACGCGCCGGTGATCATGTTTTTGAGGAACTCGATGTGGCCGGGCGCGTCGATGATGATGTACTGGCGCTTTTTCGTGTGGAAGAAGCAGCGGGCGGTGTCGATGGTGATGCCCTGGGAGCGCTCGTCCTTGAGGGCGTCCAGCAGGAAGGCGTATTCAAAGGGCTTGTCGTTGCGGCGGCACATCTCGCGAATCTGCTCCAGCTTGCCCTGGGGCAGCGCGCCGGTGTCGGCCAGGAGCCGGCCAATGACCGTGCTCTTGCCGTGATCCACGTGGCCCACGATGACGATGTTCATGTGCTCCCGGCGGTTTTGCTGGGTGTCCATTACATGTAGCCTCCCTTGCGCAGCTCTTCCAGGCCGCCGCCGTCCTCCTTGTCCTGCTCCCGGCCGGATCGCTCGGCGATGTTGGCGAATTTCCCCGTCCTGAGCTCCTCGATGATCTCGTCCAGGTTCTTCGCGGTGGAGTCGACCGGCTTGGTGCAGGGCCAGCAGCCCAGCGACCGGTAGCGCTTGCCCTCGCCGTGGTCGAAATACAGGGGCACCACCGGCACCTCTTCCCGCCTTATGTACTCCCACACGTCCAGCTCCGTCCAGTCCAGCAGCGGATGCACGCGGATGTGGGTGCCGGGGCGGAAGTCGGTCTTGTACTGGCCCCAGAACTCGGGGGGCTGGTCGCCGATGTCCCAGTCGTTGTTGCGGTCGCGGGGGGAGAAATAGCGCTCCTTGGAGCGGCTGCCCTCCTCGTCCGCGCGCACGCCCACGATGACCCCGGTGTAGGGCTCGGTGTTTTTGTCGCGCTCGTACAGGCCGGTCTCGTGGTTCATGCGGTAGCGGGGCCAGTCGCCGGCGAGGGTATGGGTGAGCGCCTCGGTCTTGAGGAGGCGGCAGCACTCGATGCGCGTAGCGTTGCCGTCCGGAAAGGTGGCCTTGTCCCGCAGGGCTTCGGCGTTCTCGCCGTAGACCATGTCCAGGTGCCACTGCCGGGCCAGCCTGTCGCGGTATTCGATCATTTCGGGAATCTTGTAGTGGGTGTCGATGTGCACGAGCGGGAAGGGCACGTGGCCGTAAAACGCCTTGCGCGCCAGGCAGAGCAGCACCGTCGAGTCCTTGCCGATGGACCAGAGCATGCACAGGTTCTTGAACTGGCTGTACGCCTCGCGGATGATGTGGATGGAGCGCGCCTCCAGCTGGTCGAGATGATCCATATCCATTCACCTCTGCGGGCGGCGCAGCTGGTTCTGCGCCGCGTTGATGATGTAAAAGCCCTTTTTGTTCAGTGAGTCGGCGCGGTTGTAGGTCATGGGCGAGCCGTCCCCCTGCCGGAAGACGCCGCCGGCCTGCTCCACGACGCACTGCATGGCGGCGGTGTCCCACTCCATGGTGGGGCCGGTGCGGTAGTAAACATCGGCCGCGCCCCGCGCGATCAGACAGCCCTTGAGGGAGCTGCCGGAGGGCCGCGTGTCGGCGATTCTGTCCGCGTTGGCGGCGATGAGCGATTGGGTCTCCTCGTCCATGTGGGAGCGGCTGACCATCAGGATCAGGTTCTCCCGCCTTTCGGACACGCGGATGCGCTCCGCCCGGGCGACGGGGTCCTCCGCCTCCGAGGCCCGCGGGCAATAGAAGGCGCCCTTGCCCTCCGCGGCGAAGTACAGTTCGTCCAGCGCCGGGGCGTAGACCGCGCCCATGACGCTCTTCCCCCTGTAGGACAGCGCGATGTTGACCGTGAATTCGCCGTTTTTTTTCACGAATTCCTTCGTGCCGTCGAGGGGATCGACGATGAAGCAGAAGGGGTTTTCAAGGCGCGCCCGGTCGTCCGCGCGCTCCTCGGAGAGCAGGGCGTATTCCGGGAAATCGCGCCTGAGGGCCTGGGCGATAATGCCGTCCGCGGCGGTGTCCGCCTCGGTGAGCGGCGACGAGTCCGCCTTGTAGGACACGCCGAAATCCCGCGAATAGACGGCCATGATGGCCCGGCCGGCCTCCAGCGAAGCGGAAACCGCCGTGCGCAGCAGCGCGTCGCTGGGAATCGACAGCGCCTCGGCCTTTCGGAACGCCGCCTCCGCGCAGGCCTCGACGGACATGACCTCCGTGTCCAGCGTGAGATCGGGAGCCTCGGGCGGCTCGTAAGGCGCGGAGACGCCGGTGAATTCTTGGATCTCGCCGCGCAGCGCCTTCGCGTACAGCCCTTTCGGGTCCCGGGCGGCGCAGGCTTCGACGCTGGCCTTCACGTATATTTCGCAGAAGGGCGCGCGCTTCTCCACGCACGCGCGGGCCCGCGCCCGCATGGCCCGCAGCGGCGATATGGCGCTCACCAGCACGATCACCCCCGCGTCGGCGAAGAGCGCGGCGGTTTCGGCCAGGCGGCGGATGTTCTCGTCGCGGTCGGCGGGCGAAAAGCCCAGGTCCTTGTTGAGTCCGTGGCGCACGTTGTCGCCGTCCAACAGGTAGGCCGCGCGGCCCCCCTCGACGAGGGCCCGCTCGACCCGCGCGGCGACGGTCGATTTCCCCGAGCCGGACAGCCCGGTAAACCACAGCACCGCGCCCCGCTGCCTCAGCGCCGCCTGGCGCTGGGCCCGGGTGGTCAGCGCGCTGTGCCAAACGATGTTCTTTTCCATAAACATATTCCGCTCCCGACCGTGTTCACAATAGCCCATCCCACTATACTTCACCGCCTTTTCTTTGTCAAGCCGCGCGGGTCATTTCTGTGGGGATAGGATAAAACGCGCGGCGGATTCCGTCAAATCGCGGCGAAACGGGGTGGATTTTCACTCTTGCGGGCGGCGGGCCGCCATGGTATAATCCAACAAAAGACAAAGACATAAAGGGAGAGATGAAACATGTTCGTCACGATCATCGGCCGCGGCCATTCCGGCACCCGCGCCATGTCGCATACCCTCAGCGCCAGCGGCGTCTTTATGGGCGCGCCGCTGAACAAATCCGGCGACCTGCTGCCCCCGGAGAGCATGTACGAGGCCTGCCGCGTATTCGCGAAATACGTCGGCTACAAGGGCGGCCTGGAATGGGATTTTTCAAAGGTCCTCGCCATGGAGCCCGACCCGGCCTTCGTGCGGCTGGTGGAGGATTTCCTGGTGACCGTGCTGCGGACGGATAACGGCAACCGCGGCTGGAAGCTGCCCGAGACCACGCTGGTCTATCCCTGGATCGTGAAGATGTTCCCGGAGATCCACTACATCCACTGGGTGCGCGACCCGCGGGACTGCATCCTCGGCGCGCACCTGACCGACGACCTGAACGACTTCGGCGTGCCCTATGACAGGACGGAGGACGTGCGCCGCAACCGGGCGATCAGCTGGCTCTACCAGCGGGAGATCGTGCGGGCCACGCCCGCGCCGGAAAAGACCATCTCCGTGCGCTTCGAGGATCTGGTGTTCGACCAGGACAACACGCTGGCGCGGGTGGGCGCTTTCCTCGGCATCCCCCTGGCAAAGATCGAAATGCGCCCCGATTCCGTGGGCCGCTACAAGACGGACGAGGGCGTCCACATGTATGATTTCTTC
This sequence comes from Clostridia bacterium, assembly GCA_017527065.1. Taxonomy (GTDB): domain Bacteria; phylum Bacillota; class Clostridia; order Christensenellales; family Aristaeellaceae; genus Firm-10. Next base: position 30,131 of record JAFXQO010000038.1, on the reverse strand, counting down.
AGGGCGGACATGCTGGCCTGCGGGTATGAGATGGAGACCTGAAATACATGCGCCTGATAGACGGGGCGGGGCGTGCCGCAAAGCAGATACGAACAACTGCTTTGCCGGCACACCCCGCCTCGGATGATATATATGAAAGAAGAATGACGGACGGCGTCAGCGCCCCGCCTCCGCCAGAAGAGAGCGGCCCTCCCACTCCCGGGCGGGGGTGGCGCCGAGCATTTCGGCGATGGTGGGGGCCAAGTCCTTGATGGAGACGTTCGCCAGCGCGCGGCCCGGCGCGAAAGAGGGGCCGTTCAGTATGACGGGAATGGTCATGTCCTCCGGACGATCGGAGCCGTGGCTGCGGTCGTGCCCGCCGTGGTCGGCCAGCAGTATGATGTCGTATCCTTCGGACACGCTCTCCCGCACGCGGCGCACGCAGTCCAGCGCGTTCTTCACGCAGCCCATGTAGGTCTCGCTCATCCAGCCCTTGTCGTGGCCGCCCACCTCGTCGGTCTCGCCCAGGTAGAGGAACAGGAAATCCGGTTCCTCCCGGTTGATATAGGCGATGGCGGCGTCGGTGATGGCCTGGTCGGTGTTTCGCGCCTTGTGTTGGTTGAGCATCACGGCGGTGGCCAGGTGGTCGAACCGGGTGAGGTCCCGCAGCTCCTCCCAGGTGTAGAAGAAAGCGCACTTTTTCTCCGCCCGGTCCAGCCGCTCCACCAGGCCCTCGACGGGGCGCACCTGGGGCGTGTAGGTGTTTGTCAGTATGCCGTGCCGGTCGGGATCGACGCTGTGAAACAGCGACATGTGGCAGGGCAGCGTGACGGAGGGGAACACCGTGCGCGCGTCCATCGCGCAGGCGCTGCCGGCGATGAGGGCCGCGGCGTAATCGCTGCCGCAGGCGGGAATGGCGTCCGGCCGCATGCCGTCCACCAGGATCATGATCACTTTCTTGTCCATTGAGGCGTCTTCTTTCTTTTCCTTCATTACTTGGTGCGGATGAACAGCACGCCCAGCGTGTGGGGCCCGCAGTGGCAGGTCACGGTGCAGCCGGCGCTGGTCTCGTAAACGTGTTTGAAGCGGCCGTTTTCGGCCACGGCCTGGCGCGCGGCGGACAGGGTGTCCGGCTCGGCGTCGGCGTGCGTGAGGAACATGCGGTCGCGGCGCAGGTCGGTGCGGTTCTGGATGCGCTCGGTCACGTACTGCTGGATGCAGCGGTTATACGCGCCGCGGTATTTCTTCACCACGCGCATCTTGCCGTCGACGACCTCGATGCAGGGCTTGAGCCGGAGCAGGTTCGCCCCCAGCGCCGCCACGGAAGAGCAGCGGCCGCCTTTGACCATGTAGTCCAGCCTGTCCAGCAGGAAGCTGGCCTCCACGCGGGGGATCAGGTCCTTCAGCCGGGCGCAGATCTCCTCGGGCGGCAGCCCCTGGGCGGCCAGCTGCGCGGCCTCCAGCACCACATGGCCCTGGCCGGTGGACAGGTTCCGCGAGTCGATCACGTAGACGTTCTTGAACTGGAGCGCGGCCCGGCAGGCGTTCTGGTAGCAGCTGGAGAATTCCGCGCTGATGTTGATGTGGATCACCGCGTCGTACTCAGCGGCCAGCGGGCGGAAGAACTCTCCGTATTCAAATTCGCTCACGGCCGAGGTGGAGCAGAGCTTGCCGGTGGAGGCCGTGTAGGCGAATATATCGGCCGGCGTGATTTCCAGGCCGTCCCTGAAGGGATCGCCGTCCTTCATCACGATGAGCGGAACGATGCCGATGTCATATTCCTCGACCAGCGCCGGCGACAGGTCGCAGGTGCTGTCGGAGGTTATTTTTATGGCCATGATGTGGAAATCCTCACTTTCATAAAAGAGACGTCCATGCGGCGCATGTATATTTATTATACATGAAATTGAAGCCCGTGGCAAGCGAAATGCGCGGACTTTTATCATTTCGGACGGATTGCGCAAAACCTGGGCGCCGTTTTCCCTCTGTCCGGCGCGTCGATCTCGATGAAGTACGCCCCGCAGGCGTTCACCACGGTGGTGTCGCCGTAGCGGCGCTCCCGCTTGAAGTCGTGGGTGTACTCGATGTGCACGTGGCCGTGCAGCATGTAGCGGGGATGGTATCTGTCCATGAAGCGGAGGAAGGTGCCGAAGCCACGGTGGGCCAGGTCCTTGTCGTCGCCCACGCCCAGGGCGGGCGCGTGCGTCACGAGGATATCCGCGCCGCCCTTCCGGAACAGCGCGAAGCGCAGCCGGCGCAGGCGGCGGGCCATCTCGCGCTCGGTGTACTGGTGCGGCGCGTCGGGGATGTAGCACATGCTGCCGCCCAGGCCCACGATGCGCACGCCCTCGTGGTCGTAGATCTCTCCGTCGATGCACACGCAGCCCTCCGGGGGCGTCTTTTCATAGCGCGCGTCGTGGTTGCCGTGCACGTACAGCACGGGCGCGTGCGTGAAACAGGTGAGGAAGGAGAGGTAGGACGGCGGCAGGTCGCCGCAGGAGATGACCAGGTCGACGCCCTCCAAAAGGCGGCGGTCCAGGTGCTCCCACAGCTTTGGCTCCGCGTGGTCGGCCAGCGCGAGAATCTTCATGATGACACCCCTCGTTCGCTTCGGTCAGCGCTCATTCGCGGTCGGCTCCCGTCCAGGCGAAAGCGCTGGGGTCGGGGTGGACGATGTCGTTCAGCCCCTGCAGGCGCACCAGCGGCAGCGCCTCGCGCCGCAGCTGGCTGAGATCGGGGACGAAGCCGATGACATTGTCGCACAGCCAGTCCATGGTGACGACCTCGGCCGGGGAGAGGCCCGCGTCGCTGTCGGAGCGGACCGCGCCGTCCTGAGACACGATCCGGCCCGAGAAGGGATTGAAGGCGTTTCCCGCGAACAGGCCCTTGACCATCTCCACCAGCCGCTGCGTGCCGTCCGGCAGGCGCTGGGAATAGATGATGTCCACCGCGCCGGTGGAAATGCCGGGCCAGTAGGCCATGGCCATGCCGTCGACGGAGTCGCTCTCCTCCTCCCAGCTGCCGCTCAGCAGGCTTCGCAGGATGGTCTCGTACAGGCTGCCCCAGTTCCACACCGGCATGGCCAGGTTGCGGGGCGAGCCGTCCGCCTCCGCCTGATACAGCCCGAAGGCGCGGGAGGCGTGGGCCGGGGCGCTGATGTCGCGGTTGCAGATGATATGGATGTCGTTCTTGCGGAAGGTCTCGTAGACGTCGTGCTCGCGGCGGCTCGACCAGTCCAGGAACACCTGGGCGCGGGGATTGACCAGCCGCGCGCCCAGCGCGAAGGCGTTGACGCAGGCGGGCGTGCCGTAGATGGGGTAGTCGGCCACGTAGCCGATGCGGTTGTTCTCCGCCATGGCGCCGGCGATGGCCCCGATGATGAACTTCGCCTCATGCACGCGCAGGTAATAGCTGCGCACCCGGTGGAAGGAGGCCAGCAGCGAGCAGTTGAGCACCTTCATGTCGGGATGCGCCACCGAGGCCTTGATGGCGGCGTTCAGGAACACGGGCGACGTGGTGAACACCACGTCCGTGCCCGCTTCGGCCAGCTCGTCCAGGGCCTGCTCGGCCGCGGCCTCGTTGTTCGCCTCCCGGGTGAGGGTATCCACCTGGCCCTCGAGCACCTCGTTCACGTAATTGCGGCCCATCTCGTGCCAGTAGGTCCAGCCCGATTCGGCGGGCTTGCGGCTGTAGAGGAAGGCCGCGGTGAGCTTCTTCTGGCGCAGCAGCGTGGAGAAAAAGGACGTGTTCTCCGCGGCGGTGGGCTCCATCAGCAGCACCACCCGCTCGTCCTGGGCGCTGATGCGGATCTCGTCCCAGATTTTGCGCACGTCCTCCCGCAGCTGGTCGCCGGATACCTCGCCCGCGTGGGAGAAGCCGTATATGCGCAGGAAGATGAGGAAGGCGTCGCCGTCCGTGATGGGCAGACGGTCGCCGTTCAGCGCGTGGTAGGCGTTGGAGAAGCGCAAAAGCGCCGAGCGGAAATCCCGCCGCAGCGCCACGCTCCATTTCTCGCCCGGCGTGGTGCCGGTGTAGTCGTAGAGCTGGGCGAAGCCGCCCTCCTTGGAGAAGTAGACGTAATTGATCTCCGTGTCGTCGTAAAAGGAGAGGAACTCATAGTATATCCTGTTCTCCGGCTCGTCGGTCCGCGGCGGGATGAGCCGGATGACCTCGCCCTCGATGGCGGCCGCGTCCAGGAATTTCATCACGCTGACCCGCTTGTTGCCCTCGATGACGTAGAATTTGTTCATGTATTCATACGCCTTGATGGGCGAATTCACGCCCTCCTTGACCACCGACCGGTAAAGCCTGTTCCATTTGCTCTCGAATTCGCTGCGCTCGTCGAGGGCCGGCATGAAGTTCGCGGCGAAAGCCGTCGTGCGGCCGCGCGTGGCCGTGCCCACGATCTGATTCAGCGGAATGCTCACCAGCCGCAGCGGCTGGGCCGGCAGCGCCAGCGCCCCGGGCACTTCCTCGTCCAACACGGGCAGATAGGGATTTTCATGCCGGCTTTTGCGCAGCGCCATTTCGCGCTTCGCGAGTTTAAGGGCCCTTTCATACATTTCAGAAGTTATCATTTTTATTTATTCACCTCGGTTTCCGGCCCATTATATACCGCCCCAACCCCAAAATCCAGCGCGGGAATGTTTGCCCTGCAATGACTGAAGGAAGAACATGTTAAAAAACGGATTTTGGAGGAAAGGGGTTGACAAGGGGCCGGGATGGGCGTATAATCCCTACTTAAAAGATAGGATTTAAGGAGGAACACAATATGCCGATCTACAAATCCGCAGCGGAAATCGTTGGAAAGACGCCGATCGTCGAGCTGACGCAAATCGAAAAGAAGGAAAACCTGAAGGCGCGCATCGCCGTGAAGCTGGAGCGGAACAACCCGGCCGGCAGCGTGAAGGACCGCGTGGCGAAGGCCATGATCGAGGACGCGGAAGCGGCGGGCCGGCTGAAGGAAGGCTCGGTCATCATCGAGCCCACCAGCGGCAACACGGGCATCGGCCTGGCGGCCATCGCGGCGGCCCGGGGCTACCGGACCATCATCGTGATGCCGGAGAGCATGTCCATCGAGCGGCGCAGGCTGATCGCGGCCTACGGCGCGGAGATCGTGCTCACCGAAGCGGCGAAGGGCATGAAGGGGGCCATCGAGCGGGCCGGCAGCCTGGCGAAGGAGACCCCGAACAGCTTCATCCCCGGCCAGTTCGTGAACCCCGCCAACCCCAAGGCGCACTATGAGACCACCGGCCCCGAGATCTGGGAAGACACCGAGGGCGCGGTCGACATCTTCGTGTCCGGCGTGGGCACGGGCGGCACCGTCACCGGCGTCGGCCGCTACCTGAAAGAGAAGAAGCCCGCCGTGAAGGTGGTGGCCGTGGAGCCCGCGGCCTCCCCGGTGCTCTCCGGCGGCAAGAGCGGCCCCCACGGCATCCAGGGCATCGGCGCGGGCTTCGTGCCGGACGTGCTGGACACCAAGGTCTACGACGAGATCATCACCATCGAAAACGCCGACGCCTACGCGGGCGGCCGCATGCTGGCCCAGAAGGAGGGCCTGCTGGTGGGCATCTCCTCCGGCGCGGCGTTCCAGGCGGCGCTGGCGCTGGCGAAGCGCCCCGAAAACAAGGGCAAGCTGATCGTGGCGCTGCTGCCCGACACCGGCGAGCGCTATCTCTCCACCCCCCTGTTCACGGAAGAATAAAGGAACGCGGCAAAAAGCCCGGCGGCCCAAATGGGTTCGCCGGGCTTTGGTATTTGGCGGGAGAAGCCCTCCGGCCTTTATTTTGCCACCTTCACGCCGATCACGGCCGGCTCGCCGTTGATATCCCACTCGCGGCAGACCGCGCCGTCCTCCGGCGCGCCGAGGGTCACGGACAGGGCCAGCACGCCCTTCATGATGTCGCCCGCGCCCTTTTCGGCGATGGCGGCCAGCTTTTCGCCGGCCTGGACGGTCACGTTCACGCGGTCGGTCACGTCGAAGTCGGCGTCCTTGCGCATGGTCTGGATCTTGCTGACCAGCTCGCGCACGTAGCCTTCCTCGATCAGCGCGGGGGTGAGGTTGGTGTCGATGACCACGGTCGTCTCGCCCGCGCTCTGGGCCACGAAGCCCTCCTTCTGGATGGCCTTGGTGAGCACGTCGCTCTCGCTGAGCTCGACTTCCGTGCCGTCCACATAGAATTTTACGGTCTCGCCGCGATGGAAGGCGTCCACCACGTCGTTGCCGTCCATGGTCTTGAGGGCCGCGCCGATCTTGCCAAGGAGCTTGCCGTACTTCGGGCCCAGCGTGCGCATCTGCGGCTTGAGCTCGTAGGTGGTGAAGTCCCTCGCGTCGTCCACGAAGCGCACGCTCTTCACGTTGATCTCGTCGGCGATCAGCGCGGCCAGGTCGGCCTCCAGCTTCGCGCCCTTGACGTACATCACGCTGAGCGGCTGGCGCACCTTGAGATTCGCGGCGTTGCGGCAGGCCAGGCCCAGCTGCTTCGCGGCGATGACCTCCTCCATCTGCGCCTCCAGCTCGGGATCGATGAGGGAGCGGTCGGCGGTGGGGAAGTCGGTCAGGTGCACGGAGATGGGGGCGCTGGCGTCGATGTTGCACACGAGGTTTCTGTACATGCTCTCCGCCATGAAGGGGATGTAGGGCGCGCACACGCCGGCCAGGGTTTTGAGCACGGTATAGAGCGTCTCGAAGGCGGCCAGCTTGTCGCCCGCCAGGCCCTTGCCCCAGAAGCGCTCGCGGCAGCGGCGCACATACCAGTTGGACAGCTCGTCCACGAAATCGGAGATGGCGCGGGCGGTCTCGGTGATCCTGTAGTCGCTCAGGCCATCGTCCACGGTGATGACCAGCGTCTGAAGCTTGGAGAGCACCCAGCGGTCCATGAGTGAGCGGTCCTTCGGGTCGGCCTTCTGGGTCAGCGGGTCGTAGTTGTCGATGGAGGCGTACAGCGTGAAGAAGGCGTAGGTGTTCCACAGTGTGCCCATGAACTTGCGCTGCATCTCGCTCACCAGGTCGCCGGAGAAGCGGGTGGGCAGCCAGGGCGCGCCGGATGCGTAGAAATACCAGCGCACGGCGTCCGCGCCCTGCTTGTCCAGCACCTCCCACGGGTCGATGACGTTGCCGATGTGCTTCGACATCTTGCGGCCCTCGGCGTCCTGCACGTGGCCCAGCACGATGCAGTTCTCAAAGGGCGCCCTGTCGAACAGCAGCGTGCCGATGGCCAGCAGCGTGTAGAACCAGCCGCGGGTCTGGTCGATGGCCTCGGAGATGAACGCGGCGGGGAAGTTCGCCTCGAAGATCTCCTTGTTCTCGAAGGGATAGTGCCACTGGGCGAAGGGCATGGAGCCCGAATCGAACCAGCAGTCGATGACCTCCGGCGTGCGGCGCATCTCGCCGCCGCACTTCTCGCAGGTGATAGTCACCTTGTCGATGTAGGGGCGGTGCAGCTCGATGTCCGGCGTCACGTTGCGGCCGATCTCGCACAGCTCTTTGATGGAGCCCACCACGTGGATGTGGCCGCAGGAGCAGACCCACACCGGCAGCGGCGTGCCCCAGTAGCGCTCGCGGGAGAGGCCCCAGTCGATGACGTTCTCCAGGAAGTTGCCCATGCGGCCTTCCTTGATGTTATCCGGCATCCAGTTGACCGAGCGGTTGTTCTTCATCAGCTGGTCGCGCACGGCGGTCATGCGGATGAACCAGGTGGAGCGGGCGTAGTAGATCAGCGGGGTGTCGCAGCGCCAGCAGAAGGGATAGTCGTGCTCGAAGGACGGCGCGGCCACCAGCAGGCCCGCCTTCTCCAGATCCTGCAGGATGATGGGATCGGCCTTCTTGATGAAGACGCCGGCCCAGGGCGTGCAGGCCTCCATCTCGCCCTTGGTGTTGACCAGCTGCAGGAAGGGGATGTTGTTTTCGCGCCCCACGCGGGCGTCGTCCTCGCCGAAGGCGGGGGCCTGGTGGACGATGCCGGTGCCGTCGGTCATGGTGACGTAGTCGTCGCACACCACGATCCATGCGTTCTCCTCGTTGGGAAGGCCCTTGATGACCTCCTTCTGGAAGTCGAACAGCGGCTCGTAGCGCATGCCCTTGAGGGCGCTGCCGGGGAAGGTGGTCTTGTTCTCGATCGCGGCGTCCTCGCCCAGCACGGCGGGGATGAGCGCCTCGCCCATGATGATGGTGCGGCCCTCGAAATCGAACCGGGCGTAGGTATCCTCCGGATTGACGCACAGCGCCACGTTGCTGGGCAGCGTCCAGGGCGTGGTGGTCCAGGCGTAGAGCCAGGTGTTCTCCTCGCCCTTCACCCTGAAGCGCACCACGGCCGAGCGCTCCTTCACCAGCTTGTAGCCCTGGCTCACCTCATGGCTGGACAGGGCGGTGCCGCAGCGGGGGCAGTAGGGCACCACCTTGTGGCCCTTGTAGAGCAGGCCCTTGTCGTAGATGGTCTTGAGCGCCCACCATTCGGACTCGATGTAGTTGTTGTCGTAGGTGATGTAGGGGTTCTCCATGTCGGCCCAGAAGCCCACGCGCTCGGACATGTCCTCCCACAGGCCCTTGTATTTCCACACGGATTCCTTGCACTTTTTGATGAACGGCTCGATGCCGTAGGCCTCGATCTGCTCCTTGCCGTCCAGGCCCAGCAGCTTTTCGACCTCCAGCTCCACCGGCAGGCCGTGGGTATCCCAGCCGGCCTTGCGGGTGACGGACTTGCCCTTCATGGTCTGGAAGCGGGGGATCAGGTCCTTGATGGCGCGGGTCTCGATATGGCCGATGTGCGGCTTGCCGTTGGCCGTGGGCGGGCCGTCGTAAAAGGTGAACACATCGCTGCCCTTGCGCAGGTCGATGGTCTTTTTGAAGATGTCGTTTTCCCGCCAGAAGGCGATGGTTTCCGCCTCGCGGCTCAGGAAATCCAAAGTCGTTGGAACCTTCTCGAACATGCTGCTTCCTCCTTGCATAAAAAAAGCCCCGCCCACACATGGGACGAGTCTTCGCGGTACCACCCAGTTTGACGCCCTCCGGGGCGTCCTCTTGAGTCGCTGTAACGGGCGAACCCGGTCCGGCCTACTCCTCCCGTTTCAGCCGTCCGCTCCGCGGTGATTCCCCTGCGCGCCTCCGGCCGGATTCGCACCATCCTCCGGCTCTCTGATCGGCCTGCCGCGCGGGCGCTCCGCATCAAAGCGTTTCCCACTATCTGGTTTTCATTATAACCCGCCCCGCGCGTTCCGTCAACACGGCGCGAAAAAATAACAGGCGGCGCATCGATCAGGTATCTATCTTGGCGAAATAGAGGATCATTGCTTCCGCGTCGAACAGCGCCAGCGTAAAATTCAGTGAAGACCGATCCAGAAACGCCTTGTCGCTGAAGCGCGCCTCGCCCGTCGCCTGCCGATCAAGGAAGAAGTAAAAGCCGTTCGCCACGGGCGGAAACAGCGGCTGTCTGTTGCGGTCATCGGTGATATACGGCCCGATGGCCGCGCTGTTCCCACGCAGGCCGTAGGCCGCGGCCGTCAGGTTTCGGGACAGCGGCAGCGGTTTCCACCGCCGGCTCTTTTCGATCATTTCCAGCAATGCGCCGTCCTCAAAGCGCAGGGCGTAAAACGACGTGCCGTCGCCGTGGAAGCCGCCGTGCGAATCGCATTCTGACAGCACCGCAGCGTCGCGGCAGTCCATCTCCAGCACGTCGGATATGTCGTTTCTCACGTCCCACGGTTCCATCTTTTCCCCGTTGTCAGCCGTCACAAACACCGTGCCCACCAAAGCTGCCGCCAGGCACCAGCTGGCCATGGCCGCCGATTTTCGCCCGATCGAATAGCCGGAAAACCGCTGCCAGGCCGGCTCGTTCATGAAGACCAGCCCCGCCGCCACGCCTGTGGAGGCCAGCGCCAGCAGCCGCGCCGACCAATAGAACGCCCGCTCTGCCCAGCCCGCCGCGCTCACCTCTTCCCAGTATGGCCCCGGCGTGACGAGGCGCAGCCATTCGCCCAGCGACTGGGCGTATGGCAGCGCAAGCCGCGCCTCCAGCCAAAACGAAACCTCCATCAGAATGAGCAGAACCAGCAGGCCCGGCCCGCACGCCGCCCGCTCGCCCCGCCCTGCCGTGCGCGCCAGCGAAACCAGCAGCGCGGCCAGCGCGACAACGTCCAGCAGGCAGAGGAACCAATATGCCCCGTCGTGACCCCCTCGACGCTGTATCTGGCCATGTCAACAAAGAGAATGTTCATCAATGCGGATCCGTGCGGTATGATATTGAACAGAACGAGCGAGAACGGCAGCCAGTTTCGGGGGGCGTCAATCACACCCGAGACGTTTTCAGTCTCCAGATCGCTGTTTTGCATGTTCAATTATCCTCCGAAAAAATGAAAATGAAAAAGATCAAGAATCTGGCGATGAAAAGCAGTGCGCGCCCTGTTCCCAGTTCCCAAATCAATTACTCGTCGTCCTCAAATTCCAAAATGTCCCCCGGCTGGCATTTCAGCTCGTGGCACAGCGCCATCAGGGTGGAGAAGCGCACAGCCCTGGCCTTGCCCGTCTTGAGGATGGAGAGGTTCGCGGGAGTGATGCCGACGCGCTCGGCCAGCTCGTTGCTGGAAATCTTCCGCTTCGCCATCATCACGTCCAGGTTTACGATGATCCGCATAGGCCCATCCCCTTATATCGTCAGATCCAGCTCGGACTTCATGGCGATCGCCTGCTGGAACACGTTTTTCACAATACGCACGATCAGCGCCATAAAGCCCGCGGCCACCGCCAGCGCGAACAGCGGCGCGTATTCGAAGCCGCAAAACAAACACGACGCCGCCACGCCCACGCAGCACCAGCTCACCGCCCGCATCAGGCGCACATTGTCCTCCACAAACACCTTTTCCTCCCGCAGGTTGCCCAGCAGCCGCCACAGCTTCCACAGCGCCGGCCAGGCGAACACACTGCACAGTGCCACAAGAACCGTCCATGTCCCGTGGTCGAGCGTGACCAGCATCAAAAACATCTGCGTGCGTCGCTCGACCATCGGAACCATGAGCACGGCCGACACGTCCAGCGCCAGCAGCAGCGCGGCAAACATCACCACGCACACCCGGGACAGGGCAATGCTCTTGTCCTTCGTCCAGTTCATGATCGTCACTCCTTTCAGCTTCAACGCCATCATAACACTGTCAAGCATGTTTGTCAATGATAATTTATCGTATTTCAATATTTTCTTGCCGAATCACGCCATTGTTTGGCTCAGGCAGACATGTTATAATGAAATAGCCGCCCAAGGCGGCAAAGGAGGAGATGCCATGCAGACTCTGCCCCGCGATACAAGGGAACAAATCGAAAAAATCCGCGCCGCGCTGATCGCCCTGGTGCCCGCCCTGCGCGGCATCTACATACACGGCTCGATCTGCCTCCACGATTTCGTGCCCGGCCGGTCGGACGTGGACATCCTCATCCTCTCGGACGCGCCCATGTCCCGCGAGGAACGCCTCGCCCTGGCCGACGCGCTCAACGCCCTGCACGGGCGGCCAAATTTCATCGAGCTGTCGGTGGTGCGCGTGGAAGACGCGCAGACTGTGCCCGTGCTGTGCCAGTTCCATTTCAGCGAAATGTGGGCCCCGCGCTACGCCGCCCATGACGCGTCGAATCCCTTGCTGGACGGCCCGTTCCCGGACGACGACATGCCCTGCCACATCCGGCTGACCCGGCAGAGCGGCCTCACCCTTTTCGGCCCGCCGCCGGAGACGCTGCTGCCCGCGATCGACGATCAGACCTTCTGGCGCGCCCTCACCTACGACTTGGACGACAACGGCGCGCTTTGCAACCCCGTCTACGACGCGCTCACGCTGGCGCGCATCCTCTCCTTCGCCCGCACGCGGCGCATCCTCGCCAAGCGCCAGGCCGCAGACTGGGCCGCGCGCGAATTTCCCGCCTTCGCCCCGCTGCTGCGCGAGGCGGTCGAGGCGTATCGGGCGGGCCGCGCGCCGGAATGGGGCGACGGTCCGTTCGCGCGCTACGTTGAATTCATGAAGGGCGCGATACGCCGCGGGCTGGAACAATGAGCAAATCTTGAAGAGCAAAATAAATACGCCCTGGCGCGCATCCGGGCGTTCAATCGTGATCCATATAAAGCCCACAGGGCCTTTCGCCCTGAGATTGAATATAGTATAACGTCAAAGCGGAGAAATGTCAAGCGTTTTGCAGAAAAAAAGAGTATTTCTCATTTTCGCCGCTTTCCGGCACGGCGCCGCATCCGGGCGGGATTTGCGCGTTTCGCGGCCGGAATGGTATACTGGCAGCGGGTTTTAGGCCCTATTTCAATGAAACGGGAGGTTGTTATGCCCCAGATCGTACTTCAGCAGGTGTGCAAGACGTTCGTCTTGCGCAAACGGCAGAAAGGAATGCTCGGCGCGATGCGCGGAGCCTTCACGCGGGAAAAGGAACTCGTGCGCGCCGTGCGCGATGTGTCCTTCTCGGTGGAAGAGGGAGAACTCGTGGGCTATATCGGCCCGAACGGCGCGGGAAAATCCACCACCATCAAGATGATGAGCGGCATCCTCGTGCCCGATTCGGGGGAGATCAACATCATGGGCCGCACGCCCTGGAAGGAGCGCGCGGCCCACGTGTCGCAGATCGGCGTGGTGTTCGGCCAGCGCAGCCAGCTCTGGTGGGACACGCCGGTCCTGGACTCCTTCGAGCTGCTGCGCGACATCTACCGGGTGCCCCAGGCCGCCTATAAGCGCCGGCTGGACGACCTGACGGCCCTTCTGGACGCCGGGAGCCTCCTGAACACACCCGTGCGCCAGCTCAGCCTGGGGCAGCGGATGAAGTGCGAGCTGATCGGGGCGCTGCTGCACGCGCCGCGCATCCTCTTCCTGGACGAGCCCACCATCGGGCTGGACGCCGTGACCAAGCTGGCCCTGCGGGCTTTCCTCGCCGACCTGAACCGCCGCGAGGGCGTGACCATGCTGCTCACCACCCACGACATGGACGACATCGAGGCCCTGTGCTCCCGGGTGATGGTCATCGGCAGGGGCGCGCTGCTCTTCGACGGCGACATGGACGGCCTGCGGGCCCGCTACGCGCCCCACCGGGTCATCCGCGCGCGGCTGGCGCGGCCCTGCGAATCGCTGGACCTGCCGGAGGCCGAATCCGTCTCCCTGGACGGGCTCAACGCCGAAATCACCTTCCTGCCCGCCAGGGTCGATCCCGCCCGGCTCATCGCGCGGCTGGCCGAAGCCTGCCCCCTGGCCGACCTGACCGTGGAAGCGCCGGACATCGAGCGGATGGTGGCGCGCATGTACGAGGAGATGGCGCTATGAAAACGCGAATGAAGCCGTACCTCGCCATCTTCCGCCAGAAGCTGCTCAGCGGGCTGCAGTACCGCGCGGGCTACTGGGGCACCACGACCACCCACGTGGTGTGGGTCTATATGCGCGTGGTGGTCGTCGCCATCTTCTACCGTTACGGCAGCGGCCAGGCCGGCGTGACCCTTTCCCAGGCCGCGACCATGATCTGGCTGCAGGAAATGGCCCTGAACCTCATGCCCGGCTTCGGCGTGGACTTCTCCGTCTGGAACAAAATCTCCAAAGGCGACGTAGGCTACGACCTGGTGCGGCCGCTGGACGTTTACAGCCACTGGTACATGAGCGCCCTATCGGACAAGCTGGCGCGGTTCCTGCTGGCCATCGGGCCGGTCGTCGCGTTCGCGCTCCTCACGCCGGGCGAGATTGGGCTGCATCTTTCGCCCTCGCCCCTCCACCTGCTGGCGGGCCTCCTCACGCTGGCGACGGGCCTCATCCTCTCCTGCGCGGTGATCTGCCTGTGCTACGCCGCGCAGATGGACGTGAACGTGGGCGACGCGCCGGCGCGGGTGCTGATGATCGTCTCGCAGATCCTGGCGGGATCGCTGCTGCCGCTGCAGCTCTGGCCGGACGCCATGCAGGCGTTCCTCCGCTGGCAGCCCTTCGCCGCCATGATGGACCTGCCGCTGCGCTTCTTCGCGGGCTCGGCGGCGCTTGAGGAACTGCCGCGGGTGCTGCTGTCCCAGGCGGTCTGGGGCGTCCTCATCTGGCGGCTGGGCCGGGCCTGGATCGGCCGGAGCCTTCGCCGGCTGATCCTGCAGGGAGGCTGATGGACATGAGCGAAACATTCCGCCAATCGCCCCTGGGCCTGTGGACCCGCTACATGCGCATCCACGCGCTGTCCCAGCTTCAGTACCGCGGCTGGCTCCTCGCCATGCTGCCTTCCCTGGTCTACGTTGTCACCGATCCGCTGGACGCCGTCCTCATGTTCGACCGCTTCGGGGCCCTGGGCGACTGGACCGCCTCCCGCATCCTGCTGGTGTACGGCCTGGCGCTGCTGTGCTTCGGGCTGGCCGAGCTGTTCTTCCGGGGCATCGACTACTTCCCCCAGCTGGTGCGCACGGGCGAATTCGACCGGCTGCTGCTGCGTCCCCGCGCGCTGCTCTTCCAGGCGGCCGCCCTGCGGTTCCACCTGAACCGGCTGAACCGCGTCGTGGCGGGGCTTCTGCTGGCGCTGGTGTGCCTGAGGGCGGAGGGCGCGGCGCTCTCCCCGGCCAACGCGGCCATGCTGATCCTCGCCGTCATCGGCGGCACGCTGGCCTACGCGGGCGTGCTGCTGATCGCCGCCGCGGCGTCGTTTTTCACCGTGGGGGACAGCGAGCTCATCAACCTCTTCACCAACGGCAGCTACCAGGTTGCCAAAGCCCCGCCGCAGCTGCTGCCGGGGTGGCTCAGGCGCGCCTTCACCTTCCTCATGCCCATGTTCCTGTTCACCTATTACCCCGCCGCCGCGGTGTGCGGCTGGGAGGAAAGCCGGGTCCTGGGCTGGCTGGCGCTGCCCCTGTGCGCGGCGTTTTTCGGACTTTCGGCGCTTTTGTGGCGCTTCGGGGTGAGGCATTATAAAAGCGCGGGGTCGTAAAAACGGCCCCGCGGGATTTCTGAAGGTTCAGGGATTCGGACAGGCTGGGCTCATTTGCCCAGCTTTGTTTCGTTCAGTATGCCCGTCACGGCGGTGTACACCAGCGCGACGCCGGCGCAGACGACCGTCAGCTTGATCGAGGCGAAGGGATTGAACGCCACGATCAGGCCCAGCACCACGGCGACGCCCGCCAGGATCATGGACACGGCGTTTTTGCCGCCCTTTAAGGCCCTGTAGAGCTCCGTCGCGCCGAAGACGATCATGGCGATGCCCAGCACCACCGGGATCAGCGTTTCAAACGCCTTCGTGTTGAAGAGGATCCACAATCCGACGATGGCCGCCGCGGCGCTGCCGATGAGCCGCGCCAGGTCGGAGGGCTTGGTGGATTTGTCCTTGAGCCAGGTGTAGACGCCCGCCGCGGCCACCAGCAGCAGCGCGACGCCCGCCAGCTTGCCCGCGATGTTCAGCGAGGCGTTGGGCCAGAAGATGAGAAACAGGCCCAGCAGGCCCATGATGACGAGGGACGGGATGTTCTTTTTGCCGTTCGCGTTCTTTGCCATGAGAAAATGCCTCCTTGTCGCTTTTCGTTTCTGCGGGCATTATAGCACGGCCCGCCCCGCTTGAGAACAATTTCCCCGTAAAACTAATCGCTCCCACAGCAAATTCTAATTTGACGCGCGCCGCTTGCCGCCCAGCAGCCGCTTCGCGCCCAGCCGGTTCAGCGGGCGCTCCCAGAGGTAGGTGAGCAGCGCGGCGATGGCGATGGCGCCCGCGAAGCAGAGAAGGGTGTATGCGGTCTGCCAGGGCTGCTCCCCCGCCCGTTGGGGCATCTCGTCCTCATAGGGCGGGATATGCCACGCCCGCAGCCTCAGGGCGAAATGCTGATGCCAGATATACAGATTATAGGAGATCCCCGCCAGGAAGCGGGCCAGCCGGTTGCCGAAAAGCCACTGGAACCAGGCCGGCGCCTGGCTGCCCGCCGCCAGGAACACCCCGCCCGCCAGGCTCAGGGGGAAGCGGTAGAGCATCTGCCCCATGCGGATGTCCTCATAGTCGAAGCGGCGCGCCTGCAGCTCCGAAAGCACCCCCATGGCGGCCAGCGCCGCCACGCACAGGATGAGGAAAAACCCGCCGGTGAACCAGGTGGGCTTCAAACGCTTTTTCAGCGTCACGTAAAGCCAGGCGAAGAGCATGCCGTTGGCGTAGACGTCCAGCATGGCGGGCAGGCGGTTGAAGTACAGCGAGGTGTCCTGCATGCCGGCCACATACACAAACCGGTACATGAACGCCGTCGAGACCATGCCGGCGTAGGTGAGCAGCGGCTTTTTCACAAACGCCCGGCCCAGCAGCGGCGCGATCATGTAGAACTGCCCTTCCACCGCCATCGTCCAGAGCACGCCGTTCAGCCGCGTGCCGATGTAGCCCTCGTAGGTCAGGTTGTGGGTGAAGGTGAGGTGCCCGACGAAATCCAGCAGGAAGTGCCGAAGATTGCCGTACTGGTGGTTCGGCAGGTCGAAGACGAACAGCATCACAAAAAGGCACAGCCAGTAGCTGGGCAGTATGCGCAGCGCGCGCTTGATGAAGTATTCCCGCGTGTCCGGCAGCGGCCCGCCGCTTACGCGGGCGCGGGCATAGGGCAGAAACAGGAGGAAGCCGGACAGGAGGAGCAGCATGTCCACCATGATGTAGCCGGCGCGCACGGTCGCGTAGAGATTCAGCGTCACCGGGCCGACGGTGAACACCGGGGCCAGCCAGGACTGCTGCCAGATGTGAAACCAGGCCACGATCAGCACGCTCATCGCCCGCAGCCCGTCGGCCACCGGCACATAGCGGTCGTCGCCGCGCCCCGGCAGCATCAGCGCCTTTATCTTGTCCCACATGCTTCGCACCCTCCGCTCAGGATATGGCCTCGCCCCGCGGCCCTGTCTCACGGCGCGCCCGCGAACGTCTCCCGCAGCACGCCGAACCACTGGCAGCCGCTGGGATAGACCTGCGCGTGCTGGTAGTATTGGGGATAGCGCTGGATCTGGATGACCTTCGCGCTCGCGTAATCGTACAGTTCCTCAAAGGTAATGACGCCGTTCGCGTTGACGTCGGCGGGGGCCGCGCCGTCCGGGTCGGCGTATCCGCAGCCCCAGCAGAGCGACGCCGTAAAGTAACCGTGCGACAAGCCGTCAAACTCATTCAACACGTGTTCATAGCTCGATTCATCAGCCGCCGCCGCCGCGATGACGAAGTAGCCTTCGCCGGCCAGGGTGCTCCGCTTCCGCGCCGAGAAGGCGGAGATGAAGGCGTCCGTGAAGTCCTCGTTTGTGTATTCCTCCGCCGCGCCGCGGCTCTGGAGCGGGGCTGAGCGCATGTTGCCCGAAAGGAAGTTTCCGCTGTAGCAGGCGTCTATGATGACGATCTTTCGGCCCGGCACGACGTCCAGCGCCGCCCTCAGCTGGCCGGCGGTCACGTACCCGTAACCGTCCGCGCCGAGCAGCCCGCCCCTGACGCCGTCGTTCGACGAGGAAATCCCGTGGCCCGAATAATACAGGAGCGACACGTCCTGGGGCCCCGCGCCGCCGAAGACCTCTCCGATGGCGTCCGTGATCCCGGCGGCCGTGAGATTCATCCTGACTGTCACGTCGTAGGGCGTGTCGCCGAAGCGCTCCAGGCAGGGCTCCAGCACCGCGACGTCGTTCGCCGGCCCCACCAGCGTCAGGTTGCTCCTGTCCGGATAGGTCTGGCCGATGAGCAGCGCGCGGTAGGCCGTGCCAGCCTGGTAGTCGATCAGGTTGTCCTGGGCGTAGTCCATCGCCGCGCTGCCCGGCGCGGTGCGGATGAGCAGGTCGGCCGCGCAGCCGTCGAACACGTCCTCGCCGAAGGTCTCGACGCTGGACGGAAGGGTGACCCATCCGAGCCGCCCGCAGTCCGCGAAGGCGCGGCTTCCGACGGACACGACGCCCTGGGGGACGATGGCCTCCACGACGGCGGTATTCCCGCGGAAGGCTTCCTCGCCGATCTCCGTCAGCTGGGGCGGCAGATCGAACCGCTCCGCCCGCGCCGGGCCAGAGCCCGACAGCGCCAGCGCGGCGCAGAGGACGCCCGCCGCGGCCTTCCGAATGGTTTTCCAGATCATAATGGACGAATTGCCTCCCCTTACCAGTCGCTGCTCCAGTCGGTGTCGAAGGAGTCCCAGCTGTCGAAGATACTGCTGTCGCTGTCGGAGGAATCATCCTGCGGCTCGGCGTAGTATTCGGACTGGCTGAAGTCGTCGGCGCTGTCCTCGAAGGGATAGGTCTCGCCGTAATAGGCGTCCTGATACCAGTCGTCGCCGCCCGGCGCGGAGTATTCCTCCCATTCGCCGGCGCCGTCGTCGAAAAAGTACCAATAATCCTGATAGTAGAGGATGCTGTCGTTGAAGCGGTAGTAGCCGCGGCGGGGCGCCCTGACGGCGAAGTACGCGCAGACCCCGGCGAACGCCAGGGAGGCGGCGATGGCCATGGCGATGAGCGCCTTTTGCCCGTTGCTCATGGGCTTTGCCTTCCTGGAAGCGCCGGCCCTTGCGCGGCGCAGCTCGATCTCCGAATTGATCTTTTCCCAGATCTCCTGCGCGGCGTAGGCCTCGTCCGGCCCGGCGTAGCGCACGGCGCGGGAGCCGTCCGCCTTGTTCTTGTAAACGATCCAGCGGTCGGCCTCATCGTCATGATAGATGCCGAAGCAGCGCGGCTCCTTGCGGTCTTCGCCTATGAAAAAGCGCATCTTTTCCAGCGGCATGCCGCGCTCCGCGGCGCGCTGAAGGAGCTCTTCGACTGAATAAACCCGATCCATACCCGTCTCTTTCCGCGGCCGGCCGGCCGCTGTTTCATCCCAACGTCTCGACGATCTTGTCCCTGAATCCTTCCGCCAGGCGGAGGTGCCCCTCGGCCGTGATGTGGATGGCGTCCTCCCGGGAGCAGGCGGCGAAGCGGCCGGCGTCCAGGAATTCGCAGCGCATCAGCCGCGCGTAGCGGGCGTACTCGGCGGCGAGGCCCCGCGTCACGGCGGCGGCGTCCGGGCCGAACACCTGGGCGTAGGGCGTATCGGCCACCCATTCGGCGACGGGCGGCGGCGCGGCCAGCAGCACGGCGGGGGGATTGCCGCGCTCGTCCATGCCGTAGAGCCGGACGAGGCGGATCAGCCGCATGCAGCCCTCGGCGATGGTGCGGGCGGTCATGTTGAAGCGCTGCTTGGCGTCGTTCGCGCCGAGCATGATGATCACCATGTCCAGCGGGTTATGGCTCATGAGGCAGGGGGGCAGGTAATCCGCGCCGCTCTTGTAGCCGCCCTCCACGGGATCGTCGAACACGGTGGTGCGCCCGCCGAAGCCCTCTTCGACCACCGTCCAGCCCGGGCCGAGCAATTCGCCCAGGCGCATGGGCCAGCGGGTGTGTTCGTCGAACCGGCCGCCGTTGGGCCGGGTGCCGTAGGTGTTTGAATCGCCGAAGCAGAGTATGCGCTTCATCGCCGTGCCTCCGTGGTTGCTTTATGCCTGTATTATAGCACAGACGCGGAGCGAAGGAAAGCGCCCGGAAGCATTTCAATCGTAAAAGAAAGCGCAAAGCGGCATATTTTAAGAAACGCGTTGCGAAATTGCAGTGAGTCAACGGCGCATGCAGTGCAGACCCCTTCCCCTACACCCCTTCCCCGCTCATCGCGGGGACGGGGATAAGTTTGCTGTGGGCTTCGCCCACACTGAGCAGGGCTCCGCCCTGCGCCCGATTCATTAAAAGGCAATAGACTTGCCATGAATTCAGCGCCGGCAGGACACCTTCTCAGAATTTGTCTTGCGGCTCCGGCCAACTTCTGGTATAATACAAGCTGTACTTATATGGGCGAATATCCGGCCATGTCATGAGGAGGTTTTCATCATGGAAAAACTGCATCTGCTGGGCTTTGACTTCGGCGCGTCGAGCGGCCGCGCCATGCTGGGCGTCTACGACGGCGAAACGCTCCGCATCGAGGAGCTGCACCGCTTCTCCAACGACCCGGTCATGCTCAACGGCCGCTTCGTGTGGGACGTGCAGCGCCTGTTCTTCGAGATGAAGGCGGCGCTCCTGAAGGCCGTGAAGGCGGGGATCCGGCTGGACGGCATCGGCATCGACACCTGGGGCGTCGACTACGGCCTGCTGGACAAAAACGGCCAGCTGCTGGGCATCCCGGTCAACTACCGCGACGCCCGGACGGACGGCATGATGGAGGAGGCCTTCAAGACCGTGCCGAAGGAGGAGATCTTCGAGGCGACGGGCCTGGCGTTCATGCAGTTCAACACGCTCTACCAGCTCCTGGCCATGAAGAAGCAGGGCGATCCCACCCTCGACATGGCGGACACCATGCTGTTCATGCCGGACCTCCTCGCCTACTTCCTCACCGGCGAGAAGGCGACGGAATACACCATCGCCTCCACCAGCCAGCTCATCGACCCCCACACCCGCGACTGGGCCTGGGGCCTCATAGAGAAGTTCGGCCTGCCCTCGAAGATGCTCACCCGGATCCAGCCCGCCGGCACCGTGCGCGGCCTGCTGCTGAAGGAGATCGCCGACGAGGTGGGCATGGCCCAGGTGCCCGTGATCGCCGTGGGCAGCCACGACACCGCCTCCGCCGTGGCCGCCGTGCCCGCCCGGGAGGGTTCCAGCTTCGCCTATATCAGCTCCGGCACCTGGTCGCTGCTGGGGGCGGAAATCACGGAGCCCCTGTCCAGCGTGGAGGTCATGAAGGCCAACTACACCAACGAGGGCGGCGTCAACGGCACCACCCGCCTGCTCAAGAACATCATGGGCCTCTGGATGATCCAGGAGTGCAAGCGCGAGTGGGACCGCCGCGCGGACGCGGTGGACTTCGCCGGGCTGGTGGCGCTGGCTGAAAAGGCCCCCGCCTTCAAGGCCGTGATCGACGTGGACGACACCCGCTTCCTGGCCCCCGGCGACATGCCCGCGCGCATCCAGCAGTACTGCCGGGAGACGAACCAGCCCGTGCCCGAGGGCCGCGGCGAGATCTCCCGCGTGATCTACGAGTCGCTGGCGCTGAAATACCGCTGGGCCATCGAGCGGCTGGAGCAGGACCTGCTGCATAAGAAGATCGACGTGCTGCACATCGTGGGCGGCGGCAGCAAGAACCTGATGCTCAACCGCATGACCGCCTGCGCCATCAACCGGCCCGTGATCGCCGGCCCCAGCGAGGGCACCGTGATCGGCAACCTGCTGGTGCAGGCCGTGGCGCTTGACAAGATCGGCTCCATCGCCGAGATGCGCAAAGTCGTGGCTGCGTCCTTTGAAAACGAGGAATACCGGCCCGAGGGCGACGCCGCCGCGTGGGACGCCGCTTACAAGCGCCTGCTGGCGCTCATCAAGTGATGGACAGGAGCGCCTTTCATCAGGGTCAGGCCCCCGGTTCGCTGGAGCTGGCCTACCTGGGCGACACCCTGTGGGATCTGATGGTGCGCACGCGCCTGGTGAAGAGGGGCGGGCGCATGAAGGAACTGCACCGCGCCGCCGTGAAGCAGGTGTGCGCGAAGGCCCAGAGCGAGGCGTTCGGCCGCATCGAGCCCCTGCTCACCGAGGAGGAGGCCGCCGTGGCCCGTCGGGCGCGCAACGCGCGTCAGTCGCCCACGAAAAACGCCGATCCCGCCGAGTACCGCCGCGCCACCGCCCTGGAGGCGCTGGTGGGCTGGCTGTATCTGACGGGGCAGCGGGCCCGCATGGACGAGCTGATGAACGCGGCGCTGCCTGAGAACGACAATTCATAACCGGGGAGGAAAAGACGGTGCCTCAGGTTCAACCCAAGGTCAGGCTGATTCAATACACCCCCGCGCCGGAGGAACTGGTGGCGCTGGCGGCGAAGCTGTGCTATTCCGCGTCCGATCTGGACGATCTGGGGGAGGGCGTGGCGAAAAAAGACCAGTCGAAATTCATAGCCCGGCTCATGGACATGGGCCACCTTTCGCCCATAGAGCACGCCTCGTTCACCTTCGGCATCGAGGGCGTGTCCCGCAGCTTCCTGGCGCAGATCACGCGCCACCGCATCGCCAGCTTCTCCGTCCAGTCCCAGCGCTACGTGGCTCTGGGCGACGACGGGAACGGCTTCGATTACATCGTGCCCCCGGCCATCGAGGCCCTCGGCGAGGAAGACGCCGCCGAGTTCCGCCGCCAGATGGCGGAAATGGACGCCTGGTACCAGGCCTGGCGCAAAAAGCTCGGCTCCGGAGAAAAGAGCAACGAGGACGCCCGCTTCGTGCTGCCCAACGCCGCGGCCACCCGCATGCTGGTGACCATGAACGCCCGCGAGCTCACCCACTTCCTGAGCCTGCGCTGTTGCAGCCGCGCCCAGTGGGAGATTCGCGCCGTCGCCTGGCAGATGCTGGAATTGGCTTACAGGGCCGCGCCGGCGCTGTTCGAGGACGCCGGCCCCGGCTGCCTGCGCGGTCCTTGCCCGGAGGGCGGGAAGAGCTGCGGCAAAGCCGCCGAGGTCAGGGAACGCGCGCGGGCGCTGAAGCGTCAGACAGATTGAAGGGAGCCGGCCCGCGCCGCGCTCCGGGAAGGAAACGCACATGCCATACGATAAATACGGAAAAAACAACAGCCGTCCGGGCCGCGAAGGCCGCTTCGAGCGCCGCGGGGACGGCTACGGACGCCGGGAAACCGGCGACGGCCGCCGCCCGGAAGGCTACGGACGCCCGCCCCGGGGCGAGAGGAAAAACGATTTCCCCAAAACGGGCCGGAGCTTCGGCGAACAGAGGGATCGTTTCCCTAAAAAAGAAGGGTTCAAGCGGGAATTCGGCAATAAATTCCCTGAAAAGCGGGAATCCCCCCGGCCGCCCAGGCCGCCGCGCGCGCAGTTCGACGCCCCCTTCGGCAGCGTCGAGACCGATCCCCTGGCCCGCCTGATGAGCGAACCCAGGGCGGCGGCGGGCGAGCAGCCCGAAAACCTCCTGGCCGGGCGCAACCCGATCCGCGAGGCGATCAAGGCCGGGCGCGACTTCGAGAAGCTGATGGTGGCCCGGGGCGACCTGTCCGGCTCGGCGCGGGAGATCGTGGCCCGGGCGCGAGAGGCGGGCATCGTGGTCCAGGAGGTGGACCGGGCCCGGCTGGACGCCCTCTACCCCAACCACCAGGGCATGATCGCCTTCGTGTCCTCCGCCTCTTACGCGGAGCTGGACGACATCTTCGCCACCGCGGCGGAGCGGGGCGAGGAGCCCTTCGTCGTGGCGCTGGACGGGGTGACCGATCCCCACAACCTGGGCGCCATCATCCGCACGGCGGAGTGCGCCGGCGCCCACGGCGTGATCATTCCGGAGCGGCGCAGCGCGGGGCTGACCCCGGCGGCGGTGAAGGCCTCGGCGGGCGCGTGCGAATACATGAACGTGGTGCGCGTGACCAACCTCAACCGCGCCCTCGAAACCCTCAAGGAGCGCGGCCTGTGGATCGTGGGGGCCACGATGGACGGCGAGGACGCCTTCTCCGCCGACCTGACCGGGCCCATGGCCATCGTGATCGGCGCGGAGGGCGAGGGCATCGCCGAAATGACGCTGAAGAAATGCGACCTGAAGCTGAGCCTGCCCATAAAGGGGCACATCGACTCGCTCAACGCCTCCGTCGCGGCGGGCATCATGATGTATGCCGTCGTGAACGCGCGCAGGAGCTGAACCATGGCGGGCAAGGCGAGGCTGCTGGTGGTGGACGGCTACAACGTGCTGGGCGCGTGGCCGGAGCTCTCCAAGGGCAAACCGCTGGCCGACGCGCGGGACGCGCTCATCCACCGGCTGCACGACTACGCGGGCTACTCGGGCCAGCGTATCGTGCTGGTGTTCGACGCGTGGCTGTCCGACCGCACGGAGCGCTCGACAGAGACCCGGGGGCCCCTCACCGTGGTGTTCACCCAGAAGGGCGAGACCGCAGACCGCTACATCGAGCGCCTGTGCGACGAGAACGCGCGGCAGGTGGAGCTGGGCCGGCTGGAGCTGCGGGTGGCCACCTCGGACGGCACCGAGCAGACCGTGGTGTTCGGGCGGGGCGCGGTGCGCATCAGCTCCCGGGAGCTGATCTACGAGATGCGCCAGGCGAAGCAGAGCGGCGCGCAGTACGCCCACCCGGCCAGTCGCGCCTCCGGGCGCACCACCATCATGGAGCGCATGCCGGAGGATGTGCGCGCGCGGCTGGAAAAGCTGCGGCGGGGAGAAGAATGATGGACGCAAACGAACGCTTCCGCGACATGCCCGACGAGGATGTCGTGGCGCTGGCGCAGGCCTCGGACGGGGCGGCGCTGGACTACCTGCTGAACAAGTACAAGAACTTCGTGCGCTCGAGGGCGCGCAGCTATTTCCTCATCGGCGCGGATCACGAGGACATCGTGCAGGAAGGCATGATCGGCCTGTACAAGGCCATCCGCGACTACAAGAGCGAAAAGCTGTCCCCCTTCCGGGCCTTTGCGGAGCTTTGCGTCACCCGCCAGATCATCACCGCCATCAAGACCGCCACCCGCCAGAAGCACATCCCGCTGAATTCCTACGTGTCCCTCAACAAGCCCATCTTCGACGACGAGACCGACCGCACGCTGATGGACATCATCAGCGAGGAAATGGCCACCAGCCCCGAGGAGCTGCTCATCTCCCGGGAGGACATCTCCCTCATCGAGGGCCGCATCGGCGACATGCTCTCGCCCCTGGAAAAGCAGGTGCTCCTGCGCTACCTGGACGGCAAGAGCTATCAGGACATTTCCGACGAGCTGGGGCGGCACGTGAAGTCCATCGACAACGCCCTGCAGCGCATCAAGCGCAAGCTGCAAAAGATGCTGTCCGAGAGGGACAGGCGCTGAACGCCCGGCCAAAGGCATACAAAAGGCCCGCTCCGCATCGCGCGGAGCGGGCGTGTTGTTTATTCTTTCAACCCGTACCAGACCTTTTCCTTCCCGTAGCGGTTCGCCAGGCTGCCGGTCACCGTCAGGCGCAGCGCGTTCTCCCCCGCCCGCAGCGCGCCGGCGGGGATGTCGAAGCGATGCGGCGTCCAGAAGGACGCGCCGCAGTCGACGCCGTTCACGCTCAGCTCGGCCATTTCCTCCGCGTCAAGGGTCAGCCGCGCGGCCCGGCCGGCGAAGGACTCGTCCAGCGTGAGGGTGGCGGCGTAGGTCTTCTTCAGCGCGGCGGCGTCCTCGCCCGCAAGCCCGAAGCGCGGCGCGGGCAGTGCGGCCGGTTCAACGGCCTCCTCCAGCGCCTGCCATTCGGCCTCGCCGCAGGCGAACAGCAAAAGGCTTTCCCGCCGCGCCAAGCGCAGGTCGAGCGCGCGTCCGTCCGCGGTCCGCGCCGCGTCGACGCGGCGCGCCCGGCCGCGCCAGAGGTCGTAACAGCCGACGGGCGCGTCCGTGGGCAGGGTCAGCCGGGCGGAAATCTCCGCCTCGCCCGCGTTCACCAGCAGCCAGCATTCGACGCCGCCCTTCACGAAGCGCGCGGCGCGCAGGTTCTCCTGGGCGGGGCTGCACAGGCAGTCCGGCGCGACGGCGTCCGCGCTGTGGGGCACGGAGGGAAACAGGTCTTTCTCCCCCAGCGCGGCGGCGTAGCGACGGCCGCGGCACAGGAGCGCGCCGTCCTCCTCGCGGCACTCGGCCCACACGCTCTCGGGCAGGTACTGGAACCCCTTCTGCCCCGTGAAGAGCGGCGCGACCAGCTCGGGCCGCAGGTCGCGGTTGCGGCAGAGCACGGCGACATCGGCGCGCAGGTCGATGTCCGTCATCAGCCAGGAGAGGCGGGTCAGGTAATCGGCCCACAGCCTGTAGCGCGGCCACCAGTTGCTGCCGGGGCCCACGTCCGGCGGGCGCTCCCCGCTGCGCTTGCCCTCCAGACTGTAGTAGAAGGCGTGGGGACTGAACAGATTCACGCCGCGCACGGCCAGGTAGTCGGTGTACCATTTCATGTCGCCGCCGGTGAAAAACCAGGGGTTTCCGTCCCGGTTGCACGCGCCGTAGCACTCGTTGGAGTTGCGCGCCCGCCCCATGAGCCGCGCGGCGTCCGCGGAGCACTTGGCCATGACGGTGTCCATGCGGTCGGTGTCGCCGGTCTCCGGGGCGATCCAGCGCAGCACCAGGTCCTGGCCCGGCACGTGGAAGTACTTCTCCACCTCGATGTCGTCGCTCTGGTGGGGATGGCCCATGAGCGCGATGCCGTGGGCCTCGCACCAGTCGGACAGGCTCTCGTAGTACACATGGCTCTCCCGCTGGAGGATGAACGCGCGGTACAGCCGCGTGCCGTCGTTCTCCTCATGGGTGAAGAGGCCCAGAAGGTCCTCCAGGCGGCCGCCGGCTTCGGCGTAGATTTTGTCGAAGCCCGCCGTCCAGGGCATCATGCCCCGGGGGGCGTTGCGGCCGAGGATGCTGGGCTCGTCGGTGAAGAAGCCGATGATCGTGCCGCCGAAATACGGTTTAAACTCCCGCCAGTACGCCTCGTGGGTCAGTTCGATGAACCGCCTGACCGCCTCGGGATTGAGGATGTCGGCGCTCTTCGGGGCGAAGGGCTCTCCGTCGTCTTCGCCGAAGTGGATGCCGCGGATGGTGCCGCCGGAGAAGCGCTCCACCAGCGCGCCCCGGGGCGTTTCGCAGAGCAGGCTGTCGCCGGGCCTGATCGCGTCCGTCAGCGCGAGGCCGCGGCTTGCCAGCTCGGGACGGCCCGCCACCACCTGGCCGCTGGCCGAGCCGGAGGGATACATGCCTTCGTCGTAGAGCACCACCTGCATGTCCAGCTCGGCGGCCTCCTCGACGGCGGCGCGGATATAGCGAAAGAACGCGCCGGAGAGATAGGCGACGCCGTCGCTCAGGCCGATGCGCGGGTGCAGCACGACGCCGTGCACGCCGTGGGCGTCGAAATCCCGCAGCTGGCGCCGGATCTCGGCCTCGTCGAGATCGCCGTTGAGGAACCAGAAGGGAATGGGGGAATACGTCCGGGGCGGATGGTTGAGAAATTCGATGAGCTCCATGGGCCTGCCTCCCTCGCGCGCGTGATTTGATGAAACACCGTCAGTATAACAGAGGCGTGTTAATTTTCCAGTTCGTTTGACCAAAGAGGAGAGCGCGCCTCGTGGCGGGCCGTTCTCTTTGCCCTTCGCCCGGCATATCCATGGCGGGAGAAGGGAGCGTGAGCAGATGAACAAGCGTCTTTTCCAGGGCTCGGCCGCGGCGCTGCCGACGCCGATGCGCGCGGGCGAGATCGACTTCGAGGCGTTCGAGCGGCTCATCGACCGGCAGATCGCCGCGGGCACGAGCGCCCTCGTGGTGTGCGGCACCACGGGCGAACCGGCCTCGCTGACCCGGCGGGAGCGCGAGTGGCTGGCGGAGTGCGCCCTCAGGCGCTCGGGCGGACGCCTGCCTGTGATCGTGGGCACGGGCAGCAACGACACCCGCGCCGCCCTGGCGCTGACCGCCCAGGCCTGCGCGGCCGGGGCGGACGCGGCGCTCGTGGTGACGCCCTACTACAACAAAACCACGCAGGCCGGGCTCCTGGCCCACTTCACGGCCCTGGCCGACGCCTCGGACATCCCGCTGATCCTCTACAACGTGCCCTCCCGCACCGGCGTCAACCTGCTGCCCGAAACCGTCGCGAAGCTGGCGCGGCATCCGAACGTCTGCGGCGTGAAGGAGGCCTCCGGCAGCATCGCCCAGGTCGCGGCGCTGGCGCGGCTGTGCGGAGACAGCCTCGCCATCTACGCCGGCAACGACGACATGACGCTGCCGGTGCTGGCGCTGGGCGGGCAGGGCGTGATCTCGGTGGCGGCGAACGTGTGCCCGGCCCGCATGGCGGAGCTGTGCGCGCGCTTCTTCGCGGGCGACGCGGCCGCGGCGCGGGCGATCCAGCTGCGGCTGCACCCGCTTTTCGAGGCGCTGTTCGCCGAGGTGAATCCCATCCCCGTCAAGGCCGCGCTGAGCCTTCTCGGCCTGTGCCGGGACGAACTGCGCCTGCCCCTCGTGCCCGCCTCGCCGGACACGCGGGAGGCGCTGCGCGGCGTGCTGGAGGAGATGGGAGAAAAATAAAGGCGCTTGCGCGGAACGGGGCAGGCGTGCTACAATAGGAGCGGAACCGAAACAAACGACGAATTGGGAGGCGGACGAGCATGAGCAACGTGGAAAAGGTGAACGAGTTTCTGGACAAGGCGGGCGTGTTTTATTTCCTGACGACCGACGGCAGCCAGCCCAAGGGCCGCCCCTTCGGCTTCCACCTGCTCGTCGGGGACAGGCTGTATTTCGGCTGCGGCACGTTCAAGAACGTGTTCAAACAGCTGACGGCCAACCCGAAGGTGGAAGTGCTGGCGATAAAGGACGGCGACTTCATGCGCTACGACGGCGAGGCGAAGGTCGTGAAGAGCGACGAGCTGATCGCCAAGGTGCGCGAGGCCATGCCGCAGATCATGGCGATGTACGACAAGAACGGCTGGGAAATGGGCCTGTTCTACCTGGAAAACGGCCATGCCGAGATCCGCGGCATGATGGAGCAGAAAGAGGCGTTCGACGTCTGATCTCCGGAAGGAAAACGAAAACGCCGCCGCTCCGTCCGAAGGGAACGGGGCGGCGGCTCTTTGTCTGTCCTCACAGCGCCACGGTGGCGATGGAGAAGAGGATGGTCAGGGAGCAGGCGTCCACCAGGGTGGTGATGATGGGACTGGCCATCAGCGCCGGGTCGAGGCCCACCTTCTTGGCCAGCAGCGGCAGCGTACAGCCGATGGACTTGGCGATCAGCACCGTGAAGAACATGGCCGCGGACACGATGACCGTCACGCGCACGGTGTCCGGCGAGATGCCGGGCGAGATGTAGTACAGTATCATCTGGCGGATGATATTCACCACGCACAGCACCGCGCCCACCAGCAGGGCCACGCGCGCCTCGCGCCACCATACGCGCAGTATGTCCTTGAACTCCACCTGGCCCAGCGCCAGGCCGCGGATGACCAGCGTCGACGCCTGCGCGCCGCAGTTGCCGCCGGTGTCCATCAGCATGGGCAGGCAGGCGGTGAGCAGCACGCCCAGCTTGCCGGCGTCGCTCAGGACGCCCTCGAAGTGGGTGATGATCATGCCGGTGAAGGTGGCGGAGATCATCAGGATGAGCAGCCAGGGGATGCGGTTTTTGAAAAGGGTGAGGATGGGGGTCTTGAGGTACTCGTCGTCGGAGGGGAGCAAGCCGCCCATCTTTTCGATGTCTTCGGTGTTCTCCTCTTCGATGACGTCCATGATGTCGTCCGCGGTGATGATGCCGACCAGGCGGTTTTCATTGTCCACCACGGGGATGCTCATGACGTCGTACTTCCTCACCTTGTCCGCGACGGCCTCCTGGTCGTCCAGCGTCTTCACGGACACGAACGTGGTGTTCATGATGTCCGTCACCAGCTTGTCCTCGTCGGAGAGGATCAGGCGGCGCAGGGTGACGGTGCCGATCAGGTGACGGCTGGGGTCGATCACGTAGCAGGTGTTGATGGTCTCCTTGTCCAGCCCGGTCTTGCGCAGCGAGGCCATGGCCTCCTTCACGGTGAGCTGGCTGTGGAACTCGGCGAACTCGATGGTCATGATCGAGCCGGCGGAGTTCTCGGGATACTTGAGGAACTGGTTGATGAGCGCGCGGGTCTCCGGCTCCGTGTTTTGAAGCACCCGCTTCACGACCGTGGCCGGCAGCTCCTCCAGGAAGTCCACCGTGTCGTCCAGGAACATCTCTTCCATTAGCGAGTGGATCTCGCTGTCGCCGATCAGCTGGATCAGCTGCTGCTGCTGGTCGCTGTCGATGTAGGCGAACACGTCCGCCGCGATGTCCTTGGGAAGGATGCGGAACACCATCAGCAGCTTGTCGCCCTCGAGCCCTTCCATGAACTCGGCGATGTCGACCACGTTCAGCATGAGCAGCGCCCCGCGCAGCTCGTTCTTCTTATTGCCGTCAACCAGCTGCATCAGCCGGCTGTGCATGATTTCTCGGTCCAATGGGTTTCCCTCCTTTCATGTCAGCAAAACAAGACACCATGCCGCAAAAGGCGCGCTGGTGCCATGGCGTTATGCGATCTGATGAAAGCGAGGCGATGGGGAAATATCAGCTGTGCGCCCGGCGGAGACCGGATGCGCGCGCGCTGCTACTTCGCGGCACGCCCTCAATCGTCAGACACTGACCGCCAGCGTCCATCCGGCTCCACCTCCCCGAAAACAGGATATAAAAGGGAACACATATAGGATACAATTCTATGGGGAAATTGTCAAGTATAAAAATGGG
>JAFXQO010000037.1 GCA_017527065.1 Clostridia bacterium | reverse complement strand
ACCGTTACCGCCATCGGCGGCGGCGCTTTCGGCGGGTGTACGAGTCTGACGAGCTTCGCCATTCCGAACGGCGTATCCACTATCTACTATTATACCTTCGGCGGCTGCACGAACCTCACGAGCGTCGACATTCCCATCAGTATGACCGCGATCGAGGGCTATGCCTTTGAAAACTGCACCAGCCTGACAAGCATCTCTATTCCGGGCAGTGTAACCAGCATTGGGGAGCATGCGTTTAGTGGCTGCGGCGATATCACGATCCGCTGCCCGCTCAACTCCTACGCGGATGATTGGGCGCGAAGCAACAGCTTCTCTGTCGAATACATCCTCGAAGAAGGCATAGCCGCCGTAGGTTATTGCGGCGACAACTGCTCCTGGACGCTGGGGGTAAACGGCGTCCTGACGATCAGCGGCACAGGAGCCATGGCGAACTACTCTCAGGGCGGTGCGCCGTGGCACGACAATGCCGACTCTATCCAATCCGTCGTCTTCACGGGCAACCTAACCAGCATCGGCAGCTGGGCCTTTGAGAATTGCTCTTCACTGACAAGCATTGACATTCCGGATACCGTCACTACCATCGGCGACGGCGCTTTCGTCGACTGCAAGGGCCTGACCACCTTCGCCATTCCGAGCGGTGTGTCCTGTATCGACTACTACACCTTCGGCGGCTGCACGAATCTCACGAGCGTCGACATTCCCGCCAGCGTGACCGCGATCGAGGGCTTTGCCTTTGAAAACTGCGACGGCCTGACGAGCTTCACGGTCCCTGACGGCGTGCAGAGCCTTGGCGCAAAACTCTTTGCCGACTGCAATAACCTGACGAGTGTCGTGCTGCCTGCGAATGTAACCAGCATTGCGAACAACGCCTTCGAGGGCTGGCCCTGCGCGGATACCGGCACGATCTACTGCGCGCGCACGAACTATACCGAGGGCTGGGCCGCGAACCATGCCGAACTGAACATTGTCTTCTTCGGCGAGGACGGATGGACTGACCCCGTCTACGAATGGGCGGAGAATCACCTCACCGCCACGGCAACGCGCAGGAACATCTTCAACGCCGCCCCGGACGAAACCGAGGAGACGTCGCAGATCACGATGAGCGTGGACCGGGATCCGACCGAAACGGAAGGCGGCGCCACGGCGTATGTCGCCCGGTTTACGAACGAGGTGTTCGGAAGCGCTTATGTCTCCGTGGAGGATATCCCGGCGCTGAGCGAGATGGACGTGCTGCGCCTGCCCGAGTCGCTGACCGAGATCGAGAAGGAGGCCTTCGCGGGCCTGAATTGCCAGGCTGTCATCTTCCCGGAGAGCTGCGAATATGTCCGCGCGCGCGCCTTCGCGGGCTGCGAACGGCTGATCTATATCAGCATTTCCGAGGACACCGAGGTCGACGGCAGCGCGTTTGCGGGCTGCGATCAGCTCCGCCAGCCCGAGTGGGAATGAACGGCCATTTGACAAACTGACGCCGGATACAAACGGCGCGGGCGGCTTGCGTCCCCGCGCCGTTTGTGATATGATCTAAATGAAAAACGGGCCTTTGCAAGACGCCGTGGGACCGGCCCAGCCCTTACGGAGGATAAAATGCCGCTTTGCGCTTTTCAAAACGACTACCTGGCCATGGGCGTGACGCCCATCGAGAACATATTCATCGAGCACTACCTGCCGCACGCGCCGGGGGACTACGTGCGCGTGTACCTCTATGGCCTGATGCAGTGCTACCATCCCGGCAGCGACATGGCGCTGCCGAAGCTGGCGCAGCTCCTGGGCCTGGAGGAAAGCGCCGTCGCGAACGCGTTTCAGTATTGGGAGCGTCAGGGACTGCTGCGGCGCGTGAGCGACAACCCGCCCTCTTATGAATACCTCAACCTCGCCGCGGCCCTGGGGGGCGAATCGCCCATGGAGCAGGCCGCCTACCGCCACCGGGATTTCAACACGCGTCTACAGCAGCTCTTCGACAAGCGCCTGCTGCATCCCGCCGAATTCATGGCCGCCTGCGAGTGGGTGGAGGATCTTCACCTGCCCGAGGAGGTCGTGCTCATCATGGTGGAGCACTTCGTGCGCACAAAGGGGCGGTCGTTCCAGTTCAAGCAGCTGGAAAAGACCGCGCTGCAATGGGCCGAGCAGGGCGTGAACACGCCGGAAGCCGCGCGGGACATGCTCCTGCGCGACAGCGCCGCCTATAAACTGGCGCAGAAGGTGCTCGATCGCTTCAACCTGCGCCGCGCCCCCACCAAGGAGGAAGCCGACCTCGCGCGCAAGTGGCTGGAGGACTGGCGTCTCACGGAGGAAGCCGTGCTGGTGGCCTGCCGCGAGACGGTGAAGGGCCGCAATCCCTCCTTCGGCTACCTGGACGGCATCCTCTCGCGCAACCAGAGCGCGCGCACCTCGGAGGACATGGCCGGCCGGTTGGACGAGACCGAGCGCCTGCGCGAAGCCGTGAAGGCCATCCACGAGGCGTTGGGCATCCAGCAGATGGCCCCGACGCCCGCCGAGATCGACCTGTACCGCAACTTCATCGCCGCGGGCTTCTCGCCGGAGAGCGTGCGGCGCGTGGCGCGCAGCATGGGCGATTCCGGCAGCTACAGCATGGAGAACCTCAACCGCCAGATGACCCGCTTCGTGGAAATGGGGCTCATGACCGACATGCAGATCGGCGAATACCTGGACCGGCAGAAGCTGCTGCGGGAGCAGGCGGCCCGCGTGTATGAAAAGTGCGGGCTTGAAAAGCGGGTGAACGCCGCCTCCGCCGCCCAGATGGAGGAGTGGCTGGACATGGGGTCCTTCCCGATGGTGCTGTTCGCCGCCGAGTGCGCCAGGGATGCCAAGATGCCCCCGCAGTACATCTCAAAGCTGCTGCGCGAGTGGAAAAAGGCCGGCTTCACCACCGTTGAAGAAGCGCGGCGCCAGCATGAGGCGCTGCGCGGGGCCGCTCCCGACGCGCGAAAAGGCGCGCCTGCGGCGCAGCCGTTCGAGCAGCGCGCCTACACGCAGGAGCAGCTCGCCGCCCTGACCGAAGCGGATTTCGCGAAATATGTGGAGGAGGACAAGCATGACCCGAGCTGACGTTGTGCGCGCGCTGGAGGAAGAATACGCCCGCCTGCGCGACGAAAACCTGCGCAGGCGCGAGACGCGCATCGACGAGGTGATCGCCGCCGACCCCGCCGCCGGGCCGCTGATCCACGGCGACGCGGCGCTGTTCCAGCGGCAGGCGCGCCGGCTCCTCGCCCATCCCGAGCAGGCCGAGGCCATCGCGAAAGACACCCGCGAACAGGCCGCGGCGAACAGGGACGCCTTGCGCGCGCGGCTGAAGGCGCTGGGCTACCCGGAGGACTACCTCGATTTGACCTACCGCTGCCCCATATGCCGCGACAGGGGCTATGTGGGCGAACCGGTGCGCGAGGAATGCGCGTGTTTCCGCCAGCGGCTGGCGCGGCGGCTCTACGACGAAGCCTACGCCGGAACCGGCGCGGCGCAGACGTTCGAGACCTACGACGAATCCGTCTTCCCGGACGACGAGAAGGTGGACGGGCTGCGAACGCAGCGGCAGCGCGCCCTGGCGGTGCGCGACATCTGCCGGGACTACGCGCTCAGCTGCCCGGCCTCGGCCCGGCCCGGCCTGCTGCTCATGGGCGGCACCGGCCTCGGCAAGACCTTCCTGCTGAGCTGCATCCAGAACGCGCTCATCGCGCGCGGATTCGCGCCGGTCAGGGTGACGGGCTACCGCCTGTTCGAGACCATGCGCGGCACGCACTTTGGCGAGGCGGAGAAGGAGGCCGAATTCCGCCGGATGATCGGCTGCGACATACTGCTCATCGACGACCTGGGCGCGGAGCCGATGATGCAGAACGTGACGCGGGAATACCTGTTCAACCTGCTCAACGAGCGGCAATCGCAACAGAAGAACACCGTGCTGGCGACCAACCTGAACCACACCGATCTCCTGAACCGCTACGGCGAGCGCGTGCTCTCGCGGCTGATGGACGGCATGAACGTTCAGGCCGTGGAGCTCAAGGGCAAGGACCTGCGCCTGTACGGGCGGAGGAAGTAGCATGGCGGACGTTGTGACCGAGGTGCTGGACGCCCTGCGGGGCCTCGGCGTCGCCTTCGACCTGATCGAACACGAGCCGGCCTCCTCCATCGAGGCATGCGCGCCGCTCTCGGCCCGGCTGAACGCGCCCATCCTCAAGAACCTGTTCCTCACCACGCGCCGCAGGGGCGGCTACTACCTGCTGGTCATGCGGCCCTACGCGCCCTTCCGCAGCGGCGAGGTGAGCGCCCAGGCGGGCTCTTCCCGGCTGTGCTTCGCGCCGGAGGAGCCCCTCGACGCCCTGCTGCGCGAGAAGCCCGGCTCGATCAGCCCCATGGGACTGCTGTTCGACCGGAAAAACGAGGTGACGCTGCTCATGGACAGCGCCCTCAGGGAAGAAACGCGCCTGGCGTTTCATCCCTGCCGGAATACCCATTCCCTCGCCCTGGCGACGGAGGATTTCCTGACGAAATTCCTGCCCGCCGTTCATCACGAACCCAAATGGATCGACATAGACGCATAAGGAGGCCAATGCGCATGCTGAAAGGTATTTCCCCCATCATTTCTCCCGAACTCCTGAAGATTCTCATGGAAATGGGCCACGGCGACGAGCTGGTCATCGGCGACGGCAACTTCCCCGGCGCGAGCCTGGCCCGCAACCTCGTCCGGCTGGACGGCCACGGCGTGCCCGAGGCGCTGGAGGCCATACTGCGCCTGTACCCCCTCGACCCGTATGTGGAGGCCCCCGTGGCGCTGATGCAGGTGGTGCCCGGCGACAAGGTGGAGACGCCCATCTGGGATGTGTACCACACCCTGTGCGACAAGAGCGAGGGAAGGCCTGTGCCCTTCGAGCACGTGGAGCGCTTCGCGTTCTACGAGCGGGCCAAAAAGGCCTACTGCGTCGTGATGACCGGCGAGACGGCGCTGTACGCCAACATCATCCTGAAAAAGGGCGTCGTGACGGAATAAGCAAGGGGGCGTCTCTGTGAAAATCACTTTCCTCGGCACCAGCCACGGCGTGCCCGCGGCGGACCGCTTTTGCTCCTGCACCATGCTGGAGATTAACGGCGCGCGCTACTTCATCGACGCCGGCGCGCCCCTCATCGACATCCTGCTGCGCCGCGGCGTGGACCTGGACAGCGTGCGCGCCATCTTCACCACCCACATCCACGGCGACCACACCAACGGCATCCCCGCGCTGGCCGACCTGTTCAGCTGGTATTTCAAGACCGCCAGCGTGGATATCTACATGACGGAGCAGCGCGGCATCGACGCCTTTTCCGAAATGATCCGCACCGTGGAGGGCGGGCTGGACGAGGCGCGCGTGCGCTTCCGCCTCATGACGGCGGACACCGTCTACCAGGACGAAAACCTGCGCGTGACTCCCTTCCCCACGCGGCACCTGGCCGACGCGGGCCGACCGGCCTATTCCTACCTGGTGGAAGCCGGGGACAAGAAGGTTTTGTTCTCGGGCGACCTGTCCCAGCGGCTGGAAAAGGGCGACTTCCCCGCCTACGCGCTGGAAAACGACGTGGACCTGATGGTGTGCGAAATGGCGCATTTCGGCGTGGAACACGCGCGGCCGTATCTTGAGAAGTGCCGCGCGAAGGCGCTCCTTTTCAACCACGTTTTCCCGCTGGACAAGCTGGAGAAAATCAACGCGCTGGACGGCGCGTTCGGCTACCCCATCCGCACGCTCGAGGATGGGGACGAATTGACGGTATAAAGAGACGGCAGACGGGGCCGCAGGGCGGCGCGCGGCCCCGCGGCCCTTCAATGCGCAATGAAAGCCCCCGTTCCAAACGCGCTTCCGCGTCCGGAACGGGGGCTCTGTATGGCTTTCAGCCGGTCTTCGGTTTTCTTACAGCTGCGGGCCAGCGGCGACCAGCGCCTTGCCGGCTTCGTTGCTCTCGTACTTGACGAAGTTCTTGATGAAGCGGCCGGCCAGGTCCTTGGCCTTCTCTTCCCACTGGGAAACGTCGGCGTAGGTGTCGCGCGGGTCGAGGATCTTGGGATCGACGCCCGGCAGCTCGGTGGGCACTTCAAAGTTGAAGTACGGGATCTTCTTGGTGGGCGCGGTCAGGATGGAGCCGTCCAGGATGGCGTCGATGATGCCGCGGGTGTCCTTGATGGAGATGCGCTTGCCGGTGCCGTTCCAGCCGGTGTTGACCAGGTAGGCCTTGGCGCCGCTCTTCTGCATCTTCTTGACCAGTTCTTCAGCGTACTTGGTGGGATGCAGCTCCAGGAAGGCCTGGCCGAAGCAGGCGGAGAAGGTCGGGGTGGGCTCGGTGATGCCGCGCTCGGT
>JAFXQO010000003.1 GCA_017527065.1 Clostridia bacterium | reverse complement strand
TTCTGTCCTTCAGTAAGGAATAAGCCTGATCTGGGGCACGTTTGAGACGTTTCCCTACCATTTTCGGGAACTTCATCGCTCTATCATCGTTTTTCTCTTGATTATCACCTCTCTAGTTCGAGTTAATCAGCGTTTACTTAGGAATTAAGAATTAGGAATCCAGTTATCTCCTGTCACCTTAACAAACTGGTTACCGCCGCCGGCGCCCCCGGCCACTTTGTCCAGCTCCTCGTCGGAGAGCGCTTTGATCTTCTTTTCATCCATGGTGATTGCTCCTTTCGCTGTTCCATGAATTGCTGCCATTCGGACCGTGTCAGAGGGGCGTTTCATATTCAGAAAACGAATATTTCTCAGGCTCAGGCTCAATAGATTGAACCTCTCCGTTCAAGAAAGTGATCCTCGCTTTGCAATTGTGGCACCTCACGATCCAAGAGCCATCCATAGGCGGCCTGTGGATCATATACTCATTGCAGTTGGGACAGGTTATCTCGGTTACAGGGATATGGATCCCGCTTCCCTCGCCCCCGGCCACTTTGTCCAGCTCCTCGTCGGAGAGCGCTTTGATCTTCTTTTCATCCATGGTGATTGCTCCTTTCGCTTTTCTATTTATTTATACACACATTTTGGGCCGGTGGCAGTGAATTTGGAAAATATTTTGATTGGAGGGCAGTTCGAGTTAGGAGTTAGGAATTATCTGGGTTGATTTTCAAACATATAGCGTTCAAAGGCGACGGAAGCGGCGGCGTCCCTGTCGAGCTGTTCAAGGGAAGCGCCCCGGCTCATGTCGCGCCAGACCTTGATGTCCGAGCCCACGGTGCCGCCCATGCGCACGAAGGGCTCCATGCAGACGGTGCCGTCGTAGCCGATGGCGTGGAGGGCGTCGGCGATCTCCCGCCAGGGCATGCGGCCCTTGCCGGGCACGCGGCGGTTGCACTCGCCGGTGTGGAAATGGCCCAGAAGGCCCCGCGCCTCGCGGATGGCCCCGCCCATGGAATCTTCCTCGATGTTCATGTGGAAGGTGTCCAGCATCAGCTTCACGGCGGGCTCGTCCACTTCGCGCACGAAGGCCGCGCCTTCCTCCGCGGTGTTGAGCAGATAGCCCTCGAAGCGGTTGAGCACCTCGAGGCAGTAGTCCACGCCGCAGTCCGCCGCGACCTTGCCCATTTCGCGCACGTTTTTGACCGAGCGCGCCCAGTCGCCGGGCTTGTCGATGGGCTTTGAATAGTCCACCGGCCAGTAGCTGTATATGCCGCCGCCGATGGTGTGTATGTCGAGGATCTCCAGGCGCTTCAGGAGCTCTGTGAAAAAGGCCTTGGCGTTTTTCGCCACGTCGGGATCGGCGCTGGCCAGGTTCTGGCTGGCCGAGGGGCCGTGGCCGGCGGTGAGGAAAATGCCGTTGTCCTGGGCGGCCTGGCGGATGTCCCTGAGCTGCCGCTCGGTGTAGCCGTTGATGGGCGTGCAGGCGATTTCAAGGAAATCGAAGCCGAGCCTGGCGGCCTTTTCGATGTAGGGTATGTAATCCGCGGCCCATTCCTGCTCCCAGTAGGCGTAGTAGATGCCGTATTTCATGCCGTTGTCCTCCTTCGTCAGTCCGCGATGGTCGCGGCCATGTCGTCGATGGTGATGCCATATACCACGCCGTCAAAGCCCCGCTCCGCCAGGCGGTCGCGCACGGCCCGCCGGTCGTAGCGGCAGCCTGTGAGCGCGGCGGCGAGGCCATCGGCCTTCTCTCCCGCGAAAAAATCGCCGCTGACCGCCGCCCCGGCGATCAGGCCGTCTTTGACCTCCAGCCGGAACTCGATGCGTCCGCCCGGAAACCGGTTTGCCCGCGTGATGCTGAATTTGGGGTTTTTCCCGTAGCGCCAGTCCCATGTCGCCAGCTTTTCCCGGGCGAAGCGGCTGATCTCGGCCCGGTCGGCCTCGTCCGGCTCGTAGCGCGCGCCGTTCTCCCCCATGACGAAGCGGATCAGGTGCTGTTTGAACGCCTCGGCGTCCATGGGCGTCTTCAGGTGATCGGCGATGTTCGTCACCCGCTCGCGCACGGAATGGATGCTCTTCGAGATGATCTTCTCGTCCGCCACGGTGGTGGCGGCCACCATCTGTTCGATGTCCACGTCGAACATGAGCGTTCCGTGGTGCACGGTGCTGCCCGCCAGCTTGTACTGGGCGTTGCCGGAAAACTTCCGCCCTTCGATCATGAGATCGTTCCGGCCGTTGAAGCCGGCGGGCACGCCCAGGGCCCGCAGCGCGTCCACGATGGGCTGCGTGTACTGGCGAAAGGAGATTTCCGCCGTGTCGTCCGGCTGGATGAAGGTAAACATCCAGCCGCCCCGGTCGGCGTAGACGGTGCCGCCCCCGGACAGCCTGCGCGCCACCTGGATGCCGTGCCGGTCCGCGTAGTCCTGCCGGATCTCCTCCAGCGTGTTCTGGTATTTGCCGACCACCAGCGTGGGCGTCGTGCGCCAGATGAGGAACGCCGTGTCGCCGAGCTTCTTCTGCGCGGCGAAATAGTGTTCCGCCGACAGGTTATAGAATATGTCCTCGGAGCCTGTTTCGATATAGATCATGCGCGTTTATTCCTCCACCAACGCAATAACCGCGCCGGGCTCGACCTCGTCGCCTTCCTCAACCACCAGTTTCTTCAGCCGGCCGGCGCGCTCCGCCTCGACCTGGCCCACCACCTTGTCCGCCTCGATCTCAAAGAGCGCCTCCCCCGCCTCGAAGGCCTCGCCTTCCTCCTTGAGCCACGCGGCCAGCATGCCCTTTTTCATCTCAGGGCGCAGCTTCGGCATCCTGATTTCTCTTTCCATCGTTTCCCATCCTCTCTAAAACAGGGCGCGCCAGAGCCCGTCCAGTCCCTCCAGGCCGGCGAGCTGCGCCCGCGCCTCGCCGGTTTCCAGCCGAGCGCCGGTCAGCCGCCGGGCCGCCTCCGAAAGCGCGGGCAGCGGCGGATCGAAGCTGATCTCCTCGATCACGCCCCGCCTGGCCGCGTAGCGAAGAGTTACGGGCAGGCTCCCCAGCAGCCATTCCGCCTCCCGGGTAAAGGCCGGGGAGCGGCCGCAGGTCCAGCTCCAGGCGCGGTATTTTTCGTCGGCCAGCGCGCGCACGGACGCCGTCTCCGCGTCCGTCAGGCGAAGGACCGCCGCCCCAGGGGCGAGGCGCGCGCGCAGCGCTTCCTGAAAATCCTCCACGGACGGGGCGTCGCGGCCCAGGCATTCGCGGATGTTCGCCACCGGCCAGGGCGCGGACTTCACGCCTTTTGATATAAAGCATCCGCGCTCGCCGTCGGCCAGCTCGTGGAGCCGGGAGAGGTCGGCGTCGTAGAGGAGCGTACCGTGGTGCAGCACCCGGTCCTTTTTCACCTTCTGCGCGCTGCCGGACACCTTGAGCCCGTTCACGGCGATGTCGCTGGTTCGGTTCATCGCGGCCGGCACGCCCATGTCGTTCAGCGCGCGCGCCACCGGCGCGATCAGGGCCGCATAGTCGCCCCCCGCCCGCGCGCCGGTGATGAAGGTATAGTTCACGTTGCCCCGGTCGTGGTACACCGCGCCGCCGCCGCTCTCCCGGCGCACCACGGCCACGTTCAGCTCGGCCGCCCGGGCGATGTTCACTTCGGCGTAGACGTTCTGGTAGCAGCCGACGACCACCGCCGGATCGTTGCGCCAGAGAATGAGCGCGTCCTCGCCCGGCGCGGCGCGCTCGAACACATACTCCTCGAACGCCTGGTTGAAGGGCGGGTCGAAGGAAGGGTTCTCAACAAAAATCATGCGGCTCCGTCTCCATCGGCCGCTATGCGGCCTCACGCAAAAGCGAGCACCTCTTGCGAAGCGCCCGCCCTGCGAACAAACTGCGTACTATTCGTCCTCATCCTCCGCGAGATGCGCCACGGAAATCTCGTGATCGGTCTCGTAGGTCGGCACGGCGTGCACCTTCGCGCCGCATTCGGGACACACGTGCAGCGCGTCGGGAGACAGCTCGCTTTCCAGCACGGCGAAGGTCATTTTGCACTGAGGGCAGACGCACTCCACGTAGATATCCGTGTCGGTATCGTCGTCTTCGTCTTCATCCTCGTCGTCCTCATCGTCTTCGTCGAAATCGTCCTCGTCGTCGAGGTCGTCGTAGTCGTCTTCGTCCTCGTCATCGTCCTCGTCGTCAAAGAGGACTTCCTCGATTTCGGACAGATCCTCGTCGATGTTGTCCACAAATTCGCTGAGCTCGTCCTGCGCCTCGGAAACGGCCTCGATCGCCTGAGCCATGTCGCCAAGCGCCTCGACGATCTTGCCAAGGAGCCTGCCTTCATCGGAATCCGTGTCGAACTTCATGCCTTCCATGAGGCCCCGGATGTAGGATACCTTATCGGACAACTGATTTGCCATGTAGACTCCTCCCTTGAAGATGCGTCGATCAATGGATAGCGTTCCCCGTCAGGCGCGGGACATATACTCGCCGGTGCGGGTGTCGATGCGCAGTATGTCGCCGGTGTTGATGAACAGCGGGACCTGCAGCGTGTAGCCGGTCTCGACGGTGGCGGGCTTGGTGGTGTTGGAGGCCGTGTCGCCCTTGAAGCCGGGCTCGGTGTCGGTCACCTGCAGCTCGACGAAGTTCGGCGCTTCAACGGAGAAGGCGTCGCCCTTGAAGAAGCGGATGGTCGCCACGGTGTTCTCCTTCATGAAGGGGATGGCTTCCTCCACCTTGTCGTGGGTCAGGGGCAGCTGCTCGTAGGACTCGGGATCCATGAAATAGTACAGGTCGCCATCGTTGTAGAGATACTCCATCTCCTTGGTTTCGACGATGGCCTTGGGCATCTTGTCGGTGGGGTTGAAGCTGCGCTCAACCACGGCGCCGGTCATGATGTTCTTGATCTTGGTGCGAACAAAAGCGGCGCCCTTGCCCGGCTTGACGTGCTGGAAGTCGACGATCGTCCACACGCCGCCGTCCCATTCAACAGTCAGACCCTTCTTAAAATCGCCAGCAGTAACCATTGGTATTTTCCTCCTTAATACAATATGACAATGAATGACGTCTATCTGGAAAACGCGCCGGCTCATCGCCGCGTCAGTCCAAAACGGTTACAGGTGAATCAATTCCTTCGGCGCGGAAATGAGGTTCCGGAAGCCGTTTTCGGTAATGGCCACGGTGTCCTCGATGCGGCAGCCGCCCACGCCCGGAATGTACACGCCCGGCTCCACCGTCACGATGTGGCCCGGCGTCAGCTCGCGCTGGTCGCGGGCGTTGAGGCCCGGCTGCTCGTGGATGTCGAGGCCCACGCCGTGGCCCAGGCTGTGGCCGAAGGCCCCGGGATACACCTTGTCGATGATATCGCGGGCGCGGCGGTCGACGGCGCTGCACACAACGCCCGGCCCCACCATGTCCAGCGAGGCCAGCTGCGCCTCCAGCACGGTGTCGTAAATCTTCTGAAGCTCCTCCGAAACCGCGCCGAAGGCCACGGTGCGCGTCATGTCCGCGCAGTAGCCCCCGTAGCGCGCGCCGAAGTCCAGCGTGAGTAGCTCGCCCTCGCGCACCACGTGATCGCTGGGAATGGCGTGCGGCAGGGAGCCGTTCTCGCCCGCGGCGGCGATGGTGTTGAAGGCCAGATCCTCCGCGCCCAGGCGGCGCATGGTGTAGTCCAGCTCCAGCTGGATCTCCCGCTCCGTCATGCCGGCTTTCATCACGCC
The DNA here is from genome assembly GCA_017527065.1 of Clostridia bacterium. Classification (GTDB taxonomy): domain Bacteria; phylum Bacillota; class Clostridia; order Christensenellales; family Aristaeellaceae; genus Firm-10. The sequence continues at coordinate 72,309 of JAFXQO010000003.1, read as the reverse complement.
CAGCAGCTTCTCGAAAGCCTGGCAGGAAATCTGGCACGCCCTGGCGATGCACTCGATCTCGTCCTCGTCCTTCACGATGCGCAGCTTCTCCACCAGGCCGCCCGCCGCCGTCAGCTCGATGCCGCTCAGCGAGCGCAGCATCTCGCGGTAAGCCTCGACCGTGACCTCGTCCTCCTCCACAGCCAGCTTGTGGGCGCCCGCGCTCGAGAGCGCCTGGCGGATCTCGCCCAGCCGCGGATGGGCCGCGTCATAGCGGACGACCTTCACGCCCGGCGCCTGGATGGACGCCTGCTCGACATAGCGGAAGTCCGTCAGGATCGTCACGCCCGCGTCGGATACCAGAAGGCAGCCTTCGCCCGTGTAGCCGGTGAGATACCGCATGTTCTTTGGTTTCTGAATCAGCATATGCGTCAGAGCGGCCTGCTCCATGGAGGCCCGCAGCGCATCGACGCGCCTGTTCATACGTACACCGCCACCTTCCCTAAGCATATGGTTTAGTGTACCACACTTGCGCCGGAATTTCCACATGTATTTCGTGAATTTCCATGTTTTTTTCAGAATTGGGGCCGCTTTTCCTGCCGCGGGGCGCGCAAGCGCGCGCAAACTTTCATTCCGGGGGGTTGACATTTTATGTTAATTTCGGTATACTTTACTTATGATAATCAAACTGTTCAATTTCTGAACCGCCTGCCGCGCGCCGGCAGCGCGCCGATCGGGGGATACAAACATGGCAGCCACCCATCATACCGCCAATGCGGCGAATGGCCAGCGTGAAAAGCCGCCGCCTGAATCTGATTTTCCCATAAAAACCCGTCTCTGCCGGCTTCCTCATCCGGGAAGCGCCGCCAGCTGGCACTGGCACGACGAAATCGAGATTTGCCGCGTCCGCAAAGGACGCGTCCGCTGCCATACCGCCGGCGCAAGCGTCGTGATGGAGGAAGAGCAGTGCTTTTTCGTCAACGCGGGTGCGCTGCACATGTTCGAGTCCGAACCGGGCGGCGACGGAGCGGAAAAGGAAACGATCCTCTTTTCGCCCGCGCTGGTCGCCGAACCGGGCTCAGCCCTCTGGGCGCGCTATGTGGAACCCCTGACCGGCGGCCGGGCGCTGCCTGTGTTCGCGCTGCGGGGCGACGAGCCGTGGCAGGCTGAGGCGCAGGCCCTCTTCGATGAAATCTACCACCAGGACAGGACGGCCTTCGGCTGGGAGCTGATTTGCCGCGGCCTCGTATGCCGGCTGTGGCTTCTGCTCGCCGGCGCGATCGACGGAAGGACGGGGGCCGCTCTGCCGGACAGCGCCCTGGTCAACGAACAGCGGGCCAAGAAGATGCTCGCCTTCATCCACGAAGCCTACCGCAGAGATCTGACCATCGACGCCATCGCCGCCGCGGCCAGCGTGAGCCGCAGCGAGTGCTTCCGGTGCTTTCGCCGCGTGATCAACAAAAAGCCCATCGAATACCTGACCGAATACCGCATCGAGCGGGCCGTCGACCTGCTGCTGCGCACCGACCTGACCATCACGGACATCTGCTGCCAGTGCGGCTTTTCCAGCCCCAGCTACTTCGGCAAGGTGTTCCGCAACATGACCGGCCTGCCGCCGCGCGTCTTTCGCCGCCAGCGCGGAATGAAAGCCGGATCAACGCCTGATTAACGGTGCCTCCTCATCGCGGGGAGGCGCCGTCCTGTTTCTTCTCATCGGCTTTCATGTATTTCTTCGCAACCGTCCCGGCGAGCGCGCCGGAAAGCGCCGCGCCGCCGCAGATCATCAGGCCGAGGACGACGCCGCCGATGAGGTATCCCACCCCGCCGTCCCGCGACAGATACCAGCCCAGCAGCGCGACGGCCCCGCCGAGGACCAGGCCGCCCCGGCGCACCGCGGCGCGCAGCTCCCCCAGCAGCTCCAGGCCCTCGGCCATCTCGCGCCGGCGCTCCGCCGCTTCCTCCGCTTCATCGGCGGGCAGGCGGTCTTTCAAATCCTGCGCCATATTCAGCCGTTCCCCTTATATTGATTCGTTCGTTTTTATTATAGCACGGCCCGCGCGGGTTGAAAAGCAGGTGTTTTCACACATATTTTGCTTGCCGCGAGGCCGCCGCGTGATATAATGGTTGTATCGAACCAAGGAGGAGGAACCGCTTATGAAGCTGGCAGAGGCCCTGCAGGAACGGGCCGATTTGAACCGAAAGATCGAGCAGCTGCGAAGCCGCCTGCAAAACAACTGCCTCGTCCAGGAGGGCGAAAGTCCGCTCGAGCAGCCCGAGGCGCTGCTCAGAGAGCTCGACAGCGCTTTCGCGCGGCTGGAATACCTCATCGCCGCCATCAACAGGACAAACTGCGCCGTTCTCACCGGCGGCGAGACGCTCACATCGCTCATCGCCCGCAAGGACTGCCTGAGCGTGAAGCTCTCCGCCTACCGCGACCTGGCCTATGCCGCCAGCCAGACGACCCACCGCGCCCGCGGCACGGAGATCAAGATCCTGCCCGCGCTGGACGTGCGCGCGCTGCAAAAGCGGGCGGACGCGCTGGCCAAGGCCCTGCGCGAGACCGACAACCGCCTGCAGGCGGCCAACTGGTTGACAGAGCTCATGGAAGACTGATTTCAGCCGGTAGCCTGCCGGGGCGAACGCCGGGCGGCAGCGGCCTTCAGCTGCACTTGTATGGTTGTATCTCCGGGCGGATACGGGCCGGTTCGAATCCGGCAGGATCAATCACGCCCCGATCGCGCACAGCCGCACATTCATCCCGCACAAATCACAACCGGGCGTTGACCGGCAGGCAAGGGCGGGTTTGGGGAACAATAAGATGAATCGCCTCCGGCCATTTTCGGCCGGAGGCGATCCTCTACGCTCTCATTCAAACGAGATGAACTCTTTCCCGCGGTAAGTCAGCGCGCCCGCCCGGCCTTCCGCCAGCAGGGCGGCCTGAGCGCCGGTCAGCCGCAGTTTCCTCGTCTCTCCCTCCGCCAGTTCGAAGGTGACGAGGCAGTCGCCCATGCCGCCCCTTGCTTCGCGCTTTTCCGCCACGCGGGCCTTCACGGTCAGCTCCAGCGTCCGTGCGCCGTTCATGCGCGTGCGGATGACGATGACCGCCACGGCCACAACGACAGCCAGCAGCACGACGAGCAGTATGATCGCGCCGGGCGTCAGTTCGCCCGCCCGCCCAAAGATGGGCAGGCGGCCGCCCACGTCAAATCCCGCCATTCCCCGGCCCTCCTTTCCCTCAAACTCCAATTCCTAATTCCAAATTCCTAATTCCTAATTATTTTCTTCGTCGCCCTTCACGGCGAGTTTCCCGCCAGCATATCCCGCGATCAGTCCGGCCAGGTCGATGCCGGTGGATTCCTTCAGACCCTCCAGGATCTGGTTGGAGGAGCCCATCACGTCGCGCACCATCTTGGTGGCGTTGCCGTCGCCGTACATGACGATCTTGTCGGTCTGCGCCAGGGGCTGCGCGGCGTTCTTGACCACCTCGGGCAGCGCCGCCAGGTACATCTCGATGATCGAGGCCTCGCCCATGCGCTTCTGCGCCTCGGCCTTCTTCTCGATGGCCTCCGCCTCCGCCAGGCCCCGGGCGCGGATGCCCTCCGCCTCCTGCTCCATGGCGTAGCGGGCGGCGTCGGCCTCCGCCTTGCGGGCCTCGGCCTGCTGCAGCGCCTCGTATTTCTGCGCCTCGGCCTCCCGCTGGCGGCGCACCAGCTCGGCCTCCGCCTCGCGCTCCGCCTGATACTTGCGGGCGTCGGCGGCCTTTTTGATTTCCGCGTCCAGCTTGCGCTCCTTGATGGCGATCTCCCGCTCGGCCAGCTCGGTCTCCTTTTCGCGGCGGGCGATGTCCGCGTTGGCGCGGGTGATCTCGATGGTCTTGCGCTGGCTCTCCTGCTGGATGGAGTAGGCGGCGTCGGCCTCGGCCTTCTTCGTGTCGGCGCGCACCTGCATTTCGGCCTGCTGCACGGAGAGCTCCGCGTTCTGCTCGGCGATCTTCTTGTCGGCGTCCACCTTCACAGCGTTGGCCTCCTGCTGCGCCTGCGCGGTGGCGATGGCGATGTCGCGCTGGGCGTTCGCCTTGGCGATCTGGGCGTTCTTGCGGATCTGCTCCACGTTGTCGATGCCCATGTTCTCGATGGTGCCCGCGTTGTCGCGGAAGTTCTGGATGTTGAAGTTGACCACCTCGATGCCCAGCTTCTGCATGTCCGGCACCACGTTCTCGGTGATCTTCTTCGCCACCCCCTGGCGGTCCTGCACCATTTCCTTCAGGCCCACGGAGCCCACGATCTCGCGCATGTTGCCCTCGAGCACCTGCGTGACCATGGCGATGAGCTGGGCCTGCTTCATGCCCAGCAGCGATTCGGCCGCGCGCTGCAGGAGCACCGGGTCGCTGGATACCTTCACGTTGGCCACGCCGTCCACCATCACGTTGATGAATTCGTTCGTGGGCACGGCCTCGCTGGTCTTCACGTCCACCGTCATCACCTGCAGGGAAATTTTGTCAACCCTTTCGAGGAACGGCACGCGCCAGCCCGCCTTGCCGATGAGGATGCGCTTCTTGCCCAGGCCGGAGATGATGAAGGCCGTGTCCGGGGGCGCTTTCAGATAGCCCAGCACAAACAGCAGCGCGGCCACCGCCAGCACGAGCACGCCCGCGAGCGCATACACATTGCCGCCGAATACAACATCCATTTCCTTGTCCTCCTTTGCGGGTCCGGTCCTTCGCTTTCCTTCCGACGGTAACAATATAGCATGAACCGCCTCCCTTTGCAACAAAAAGCCGCCCAGTTGTCGCCCCGCGCGTCCGAAAAGTACGCCCGGCCGCGCGAAATGACGCGCGTAACACATTCGCGCTTGTTTCCCCGCGCGCCGCATGATAATATGGTATCCGGCCAATCACCTGGCCGGACATACATTTTGAAAGAAGGTCTTCTCACTATGAAGAACACAAGCCGTTTCATCGCTCTCGCCCTCGCGCTCATGCTGCTGACCGGCTCCCTGGCGCTGGCCGAGAACGCCCAGCCCACCGTCGACCGCGCCGGCAACGAGATCGTCCTGCCGGAGGAGATCAACAGGGTCGTCTCCCTCGCCCCCTCCACCACCCAGCTGCTCATCGACCTGGGCCTCCAGGACAAGCTGGTCGCCGTGGACACCTACTCCGCCATGTATTATGAAGAAGTGGCCGATCTCCTGCAGTATGACATGATGACCCCCGACAACGAGGCCCTGGCCCTGCTGGAGCCGGACGTCATCTTCGTGACCGGCATGAGCTTCGCCCACGGCGAGAACCCCTTCCAGCCGCTCATCGACCTGGGCGCGTGCGTGGCCGTGCTGCCCTCCTCCTACAGCATCGAGGACATCCGCCTGGACATCGCCTTCATCGCCGACGTGATGGACGTTGAAGAGGAAGGCGCGGCGATCATCGCCGAAATGAACGAGATCATCGAGGCCGTCAAGGCCATCGGCGAGACCATCGAGGACAAGAAGACCGTGCTGTTCGAGATCAGCGCGCTGCCTTACATCTACGGCCCCGGCGACCACACCTACCTGGACGAGATGATCGAGCTGATCGGCGCGGTCAACGTGCTCGACGGCCAGGACGACTGGGTGTTCGTGAGCGAGGAGGCCGCGCTGGTCATGAACCCGGACGTCATCCTCACCAGCACCGACTACATTGAGGACCCAATCGGCGAGATCCTCTCCCGCGAGGGCTGGGACAGCGTGACCGCCGTGGCGGATAAGGCCGTCTACCCCATCTCCAGCCAGACCAGCAACCAGCCCAACCAGCATATCGTCGAAGCCCTCGTGGACATGGCCAGGGCCGTGTACCCCGAGGCCTATGAGGTGCTGGACGAAGCGGCATGAAATCCGGCGTCAAGGCGCTGCTGAGCGCGCTGTTCTGCATCCTCTGCCTCGTTTTGGGCGTTGTGATCGGCAGCGCCGGGCTCAGCCTGGCCGATACCTTTTCCATCCTCGGATACCGCCTGTTCGGGCTGCCCCTTCCGGAGCATATCTCGAACATCGCTGTGTCCATCATGTGGACGATCCGGCTGCCGCGCGTCGTCGCGGCCTTCCTGGTCGGCGCGGCGCTCTCCGTGAGCGGCGCGGTCATGCAGTCCGTGCTGCGGAATCCCCTGGCGTCCAGCTATACGCTGGGGGTTTCCGCCGGCGCGTCCCTCGCGGCGGCGGCCGTGATCCTCTCCGGGGTCACGCTGCCGCTTTTGCCGTCTCTGACACGCCCCGCCGCCGGATTCATCGGCGGCCTCATGACGGTGTTCCTCGCCATGGGTCTGGCCGCGCGGTTTGACCGGAACATGGAAAACGTGACCATCATCCTCACGGGCATGGTGCTGGGCCTGTTCGTGAACGCCTTTCTCACCATCCTCACCGCCCTCTCCGGCGACCACCTGCGGCTGCTCGTGTTCTGGCAGATGGGCTCCTTCGGCGACATGAAGTGGCACGCCTGCGGTATGGTCGGCGCGGCGCTGGCTGCGGGGCTGCTGGTCTTCTCCTGCTTCTCCCGCGAGATGGACCTGATGACCTTCGGGGAGGAGCAGGCGCTCTCGGCAGGCGTGGAATTGAAGCGCGTGAAGACCGTCCTGCTTCTGACCGCCACGCTGCTGACCGGCGCGGCGGTGTCCTTCGCGGGCATCATCGGCTTCGTCGACCTGATCGTGCCCCATGTCACGCGCCGCCTCTTCGGCAGCCGCCACCGGGCGACCCTGCCCATGAACGCCCTGCTGGGCGGGGGCTTCATGGTGCTGGCCGACCTGATCGCCCGCACGGTCATGGCCCCGCGGGAGCTGCCTGTGGGCGCGATCACGGCGCTGGTCGGCGCGCCGTTCTTCGCCTGGATCTACTTCCGACGGAGGGGAGGCGCGCGGCGTGATTGAACTTGAAAACGTCTCCGCCGGCTACGGCGGGCAGGACGTGGTGTTCGACGTGACCTGCCGGTTTGAATCGGGGGTAAACTACTGCCTGCTGGGGCCCAACGGCTGCGGCAAGACCACGCTTCTGCGCGCTATGAGCGGCCTCATCCCCCATACCGGCGGCATCCTCCTGGACGGCGAGCGCATCGAAACCATGCCGAGGCGGAAAATCGCCGCGAAGATCGCCGTGATGAGCCAGATCAACACCATCTATTTCCCCTATACCGTCTACGACACCGTGATGCTCGGCCGATACCAGCACATGCGCCGCGGCCCCTTCGGCGGCGTGAGCGCCCGCGACCGCCAGGCGGTGGAAAAGTGCCTCGAGACCACCGGCCTCAGCGATATGGCTGACCGCCTGGTGAGCGAGCTCTCCGGCGGCCAGTGCCAGCGGGTCTTCCTGGCGCACACGCTGGCGCAGGAGCCGGACACCATACTGCTCGACGAACCCACAAACCATCTGGATATCAAACACCAAATCGAATTGATCGACTACCTCAGAGCCTGGACCTCGGACGGGCGGCATTCCGTCGTGGGCGTGTTCCACGACGTCAACCTCGCCCTGCGCCTCACGGACAACATGCTCTTCATGAAGGACGGCCGCCTGCAAAGCGGCGGCAAATTCGACGAAATCGCCACCCGCGCCTTCCTCGCCGATCTGTTTGACATGGACATCGCGGGATACATGACGGATTCGCTGGAGAAGTGGAAGGGCGTGAGGTGAGGGGCATCCACATCCTATCAGACGCATGATTTCTGGATTGTATTGCAAATCGTATTGCAATTTGTATTGCAATACGCAGTAAAACATGGTATACTAAAGGTCGAGAGAGAGGAGAAAACTATGTACGGGTTGTTTGATTTCGACCTCGAAAACGCCACCTTCGAGTGGGATGAAGAAAAGGACAGGCAAAACTTCATTAAACACGGCATTCACTTCAAGACTGCCGCACGAGTCTTTCTTGACCCGAATAAAATGATCCGTGAAGATGAAGAGCATACCGAAGAACTGCGGTATGACATCCTTGGAAAAGTTGGCAAAATTCTGTTTGTGGTCTGTGTATTTCGGGAGAAGAACAGCGTAAGGCTAATATCGGCCAGATTGGCGACCATTCCGGAAAAAGCGAGGTATGAACATGGTGAAGATGACTTTGAATGATCTCAGAAAAGCTCCTTCCGAAGACGAGCTTCTGGAACTGGAGGCTGCGGAGAAGAAAGAAATATCCTTCGATGAAGAAAGTCCCGAAATGACTGCGGATCAGCTTATCCGATTTCAGAGAATGCATCGCGGAGATCGCGCCAAACAGACGGTATCCCTGCGGCTGTCCCAAAGCACACTGAAAAAGGCGAAACAATACGGCAAAGGTTATACTTCCTTCCTGAGCCGGTTGCTTGACGAAGCCATTAACGATGAAGAACTGGTCCGCAGGTGCGTTTGATTCCGCTCCCTCCGCCCCGCGCGGCCTCAGCCGCGCCTCCATTCTCCATTCCCAATTCCCCATTCCCCCTTGTATACTCTTTGTTAAATCGAAAAAAGGCTGTTGACTTTAGCATGGTGACGTGCTATAGTATGGGCAGTTGCTTGATTCACCGCGCTAAAGCGGTAATACAACAGAGTTTGACGGGAGGATTACACAATGAAAAAGATCGTTTCTCTGGTTCTGGCGGTTGTGCTGATGATGGGCGTCTTCGCGGGCGCCGCGATGGCGGATGAATCCGACTGGGCCTACATCGAGGGCAAGGGCAAGATGGTCATCGGCATGACGCTGTTCGCCCCGATGAACTACTATGAGGGCGACGAATTCGTCGGCTTCGACACGGAACTGGCCAAGGCCGTGGGCGAGAAGCTGGGCGTCGAGATCGAATTCATCGAGATCAACTGGGATTCCAAGGAGATCGAGCTGAACTCCAAGAACATCGACTGCATCTGGAACGGCATGTGCATCACCGAGGAACGCAAGCAGAACATGTCCATCACCAACGCCTACCTCTACAACACCCAGGCCATCGTCGCCAAGGCCGATAAGATCGACGCGCTGCTGGCGAACATCGCCGGGGCCTACGTGGTGGCCGAGCAGGGCTCCACGGGCGAGGGCAAGCTCCTGGGCTCCATTGAGGACGACGAAACCGTGGTCGTCTCCGCGAAGGAGTACTTCGCCTCGGCGAATTACACCGCCGTCGACTCCATGGCCAAGGCGCTGATGGAAGTCAAGGCCGGCACCGCCGACATCGCCCTGGTCGACAGCGTGTGCGCGCTGGCCATGGTCGGCGAAGGCACTGACTACGCCGATATGGTGGTCAACCTGGACAACAACTTCGGCCTGCAGGAGTACGGCATCGCCTTCCGCAAGGGCAGCGACGTCACCGAAAAGGTCAACGAGGCCATCAAGGAGCTCACGCTGGACGGCACCGTGGCTGAGATCGCCGCCAAGTACGGCCTGGTCGACGCGCTGGTCCCGGTCGAAGCCGAATAAGCCGAAGCGAAACCACTCCGGCGGCAGACTGAATAAATCGCAATTCGCAATTGCTGCTTCGCAATTGCGAATTGCGTCTTTGCGAAAGCGAATTTGAACGAAAGGAAGCTCTTCATGCTCGAAATCATCAAGACGCTGATCAACGGTTTCGGCGAGAACCTGCGCATCTTCGTGCTGACGCTGCTCATGGCGATTCCCCTCGGCCTCATCATCACCTTCGGCTCCATGACGAAATTCAGGCCCATCCGCTGGCTCACCCGCGTGTTCGTGTGGATCATCCGCGGCACGCCGCTGATGCTGCAGCTGTTCGTGGTGCTCTACGCGCCCGGCCTGCTGTTTAACATGCCCATGCGGAACCGCATTGTGGCCACGCTGGTCGCCTTCGTCATCAACTACGCCGCGTATTTCTCCGAGATATACCGCGGCGGCATCGAGAGCATCCCGAAGGGCCAGTATGAGGCGGGCCAGGTGCTGGGCATGACGCGAAGGCAGATCTTTTTCAAGGTGGTGCTGCTGCAGGTGATCAAGCGCATTACCCCTTCCATGGGCAACGAGGTCATCACCCTGGTGAAGGACACGGCGCTCTCCCGCGTCATCGGCGTGGCTGAGATCATCATGGTGGCCGAGCGCTACACCAAGCAGGGCCTCATCGGCCCGCTGTTCTCCACCGGCCTCTACTTCCTGCTGTTCAACGGCCTTCTGACGCTGCTGCTCGGCTGGATCGAACGCCGCATGGACTACTTCCGCGCCTGATGGGAGGAAATGAGCATGGCAATCCTTGAAGTGAACAACCTGGGCAAGAGCTTCGGCGCGACCGAGGTATTGAAGGACATCAGCTTTTCCCTCGAAAAGGGCGAGTCGCTGGCCATCATCGGCTCCTCCGGCAGCGGCAAGACGACGCTGCTTCGCTGCCTCAACTTCCTCGAAACGCCCAACTGCGGCAGTATCCGCGTGAACGGAGAAGTGATTTTCGATTCTGCCCGCGCTTTCGACAATCTGCCGCCTATGGTGCGCCGAAAAAGCTGGGGCCCTGGAATAGTGCTCGACCTCAATAGATTCTTTGCAGCCCTCTTGAACGGCGGCATGTCGCCCGAGGCGATCCGCCGCAACCGCCTGCATTTCGGGCTGGTGTTCCAGTCGTTCAACCTGTTCCCACAGTACACGGCGTTCCAGAACGTCGTTCTGGCCAGCGAACTGCTGGCGAAGGAGCGGCCCGATTACAAGGCAAACAAAAAGGCGATCCTGGACGATATCCACGAAAAGGGCCGCGCGCTTCTCGCCTCGGTGGGCCTGGCCGCCAAGGCGGACAACTACCCGCATCAGCTCTCCGGCGGCCAGCAGCAGCGCGTCGCCAGCGCCCGGGCGCTGGCGCTGAACCCGGACATCCTCTGCTTCGACGAGCCCACCTCGGCCCTCGACCCGGAGCTGACCGGCGAGGTGCTGAACGTCATCCGCTCCCTCGCGGCGCGCAACACCACCATGATCATCGTCACCCACGAGATGCAGTTCGCGCGGCAGGTGGCCGACAACGTGATGTTCATGGATTCGGGCGTGGTGATCGAATACGGCCGGGCCGCCGACGTGATCGACAACCCCAGCCAGGAGCGGACAAAGCGCTTCCTCGAAAACTATACGAATAACTGAAAAGCGGCTCCCCCGAAAAAAGGGGAGCCTCAGTCTGTCGTTGGGTTTTTATCGCAATACGCCCTTCTCCGCCGCCGCCAGCTTCACCGCGACGGGGAAAAGCTCCATCACCTGCCGGAGTTCCTCCAGCGGCGGATAGGTCGGCGCGATGCGGATGACGCTGTCGTCCGGGTCGAAGCCGTGCGGGAAGGGCGAGCCCGCGGGCGTGAGCGTGACGCCCGCTTCCGCGCAAAGCGAGACGATCCGCTTCGCGCAGCCCTTCGGCGCGAAGAAGCAGATGAAATAGCCGCCCCGCGGCCGGCTCCAGCGGGCGATGCCGGAGAGCTCCTTTTCCATCACGCCGAGCACCAGCTCGAATTTCGGCCGGATGATGGCCGCGTGCTTCATCATGTGCGCCTCGATCGCCTCGAGGTCGGGCAGGAAGCGCGCGTGGCGGAGCTGGTTCACCTTGTCGTAGCACACCAGCTGGTAGGTCATCAGTTCCGCCTGCCGGGCGATGTTTTTCGGGCTCCCCGCCATGGCCGACACGCCGCCGCCCGCGAAGGTCATCTTCGAAGTGGAGGTGAACATCAGCGCGCGATCCTCATGCCCCGCCGCCGCGCAGGCCGCGTAAAGGTTTTTGAGGTGGTCGCGGCGCGCCTCCTCCGGGTAGAGGTGGTGGACACAGTAGGCGTTGTCCCAGATGATGCGGAAATCCGGCGCGGCCTCCATGGCGGCCAAGCGGTCGACCACCGCGTCCGAATAGGTCACGCCGGAGGGATTTCCGTACATCGGCACGCAGATCATGCCCTTCACGGCGGGGTCCCGCGCCATCGACTCGATCATATCCATATCCGGGCCGTCTTCGCGGGTCGGGATGGGCACGGTCTCAAGCCCCAGCGTGTCGCACATGCCGAAATGCCAGTCATAGCCCGGCACCGGGCAGAGGATTTTCGCGTGAGGCAGCCTGCCCCAGGGGGTGTCGCCCCGGAGCGGGCCGTGCAGCACCGCGCGGGAAAGCGCGTCGAAGATCAGGTTCAGGCTGGCGTTGCCGCCCACGATCACCTGCCCGGCGGGCACGCCCAGCAGCGCCCCGAAAAGCCGGCGGGCCTCCGGGATGCCCAGGGGATCGCCGTAGTTGCGGGTGTCGGCGCCGTCTTCGCTGAGGAAATCCTCCCGCATGTCCAGCATGGGCCTGGACAGGTCCAGCTGGGCCGCGTCGGGCTTTCCCCGGGACATGTCCAGCTTCAGGCCGCGGGCTTTGAAGGCCTCGTAGGAGGCGCGGAGCCCCTCGAGGGTCTCGTTATTCATCATATTCATTCTTGAGCCGCCTTCCTGCGTATTGACCGTATGATTATACCATGAAATGCGGCGGATGGAAAGGGGGAAAATCATCTTGCAGCTCATTCGGCAAATGACGAAGGACTACGCCGATTACCTTTTCGACGAGTCGCGCACCATGGGCAAGGCGGAGTACATCGCCTTCCCGACCGGCGAGGCGGAGCTTCGGGAGGCCGTTATCTGGTGCGCGAAGGAGGGCGTGCCCCTCACCGCCCAGGGCGGCCTGACCGGGCTGGCCGGCGGCGCGAGCCCGGCGCGGGGGCTGGCGCTGAACCTCTCCCGCATGGACAAGATCCTCGGCCTGCGCCGCTACGAAGGCGGGACGTATTACCTGCGCGTGCAGCCGGGCCTGCGGCTCACGCAGCTGCGGCGCGCCCTGGCGGCCAAGGCCTTCGACATATCCGGCTGGGACGAGGCCTCCATCGAGGCGCTGCGGCCGGTGAAGGCGGGCGAGCTGTTCTTCCCGCCCGACCCCACCGAGCCCACCGCCAGCCTGGGCGGCATGGCGGCCTGCAACGCCTGCGGCGCGCGCAGCGTGCTCTACGGCTGCACCCGCGCCCACGTGAACGCGCTGCGGGTGGTGCTCGCGGACGGCCGCGTCGCCAGCCTCGCGCGAGGCCGCGACAGGGCGCAGGGGCGGCACATCGCCCTGCCCCTGGAAGACGGCGGCGTCTTCGAGGCGGAGCTGCCGCCCTTCGACACGCCGCCCATCAAGGACGCGGGCTACTTCATCCGGGAAAACATGGACCTGGTGGACCTGTTCATGGGCAGCCAGGGCACGCTGGGGATCATCAGCGAGCTGGAGCTCAGGCTCATGCCCGCGCCGAAACACCTGTGGGGCCTCACGGCGTTCTTCCCGGACGACGAAAACGCGCTGGCCTATGTGCGCGCCGTGAAGGGGCGTTCCGACGCGGGCGTGCCTCCCTTCCCCCACCGCGCGGCCTCCATCGAGTTCTTTGATAAAAACGCGCTGGACATGGTGATGCGGCAGAAGGAAATCACCCCGGTATTCCGCCGGCTTCAAACCCTGCCGGAGAACTACAACTGCGGCGTGTACGTGGAGTTCAACGGCGATGATCCCTCCGAAATGACGCCCATACTCAAAGACCTGGCCGCCGTGATCACGGCCGTGGGCGGCGATCCGGCGCGCACCTGGGTGGCGCGGGACGGTCTGGAGCTGGAGCAGCTGCTGTTCTTCCGCCACAGCGTGCCGGAGACCATCGACCTGATCATCGAGGAAAACAAGAAGAAGGAGCCCTGCATCACCATCCTGTCCACCGACATGGCGGTGGACGACGGGCATTTCGACGAGCTTTTCCACATCTACAGAAAAGACCTGTCCGCCACGTCGCTTCACTGGATCATATTCGGCCACATCGGCGAGAACCACGTGCACCCGAACATCCTGGCGCGCACCCGGGAGGAATACGAGCAGGGCCACATGATCTTCGAAAAATGGGCGCGGGACGTGCACCGCATGGGCGGCAGCATCTCCGCCGAACACGGCGCGGGCAAGATCAAGAAAAAGCTGGCGCTCATCATGTACGACCCGGAGAAGATGAAGGCGCTGGTCGCCCTCAAGCGCGCCTTCGATCCCGACCTGCTGCTCGGGCCGGGCAACATACTGACCATCGACGGGGAGGCGGGGGCATGAAGATTATCGTCTGCGTAAAGCAGGTGCCCGCGTCGAACGAGACGCGGCTCGACCCGGTGACGCACACCATCATCCGCGAAGGCGCGGAGGCCATACTGAACCCCTTCGACGCGTTCGCCGTGGAGGAGGCCGTGCGGCTGAAGGCGCGCTATGGCGGCTCGGTGTCGGCGCTCACCATGGGCATTCCCGCGTCGGCCACCATGCTGCGGCGGGTGATAGCCGTGGGCGCGGACGAGGCGATACTGCTCACCGACCGCGCCTTCGCCGGCTCGGACACCCTCGCCACCGCGCGCACGCTGGCCTGCGCCGTAAAAAAGGCGGGGCTTCCCGACCTCATACTGTGCGGCCGCATGGCCACTGACGGAGACACGGCGCAGGTGGGCCCCATGCTGGCCGAGAATCTGGGCCTGCCCCACGTGAGCGACGCGGCGCAAATCGAATCGATCGAAGGCGGCGCGCTCACCGCGCGGCGGCTGACCGACGACGGCTATGCCCGCGTGCGAGTGAAGCTGCCTACCCTCATAACGGTATTGAAGGAAATCAACGTGCCGCGCCTGCCCTCCATCGCGGGAATACTGCGGGGCGAAGAGGCGAAAATCACCGTCTGGAACCATGGCGATTTGGGCCTCGACCCGGAAGAGACGGGCCTTAAGGGCTCCGCCACCCGCGTGGTGAAGACCGCCCGGCCCGACCTCAGCGTCAAGGCCGAGATCATTTCCGGCGCGCCGGGCGAACAGGCGGCCGCGCTCATCGAACGCCTGGCAGCGAAGCGGCTCATAGAAACGGAGGGACGCGCATGACGGATACGATCAGGCCCGGCGGGCTGTGGGTCTACTGCGAGCGGGGCGGGGGCGGCGTCCGGCCGGTGGCGTTCGAGCTGCTCGGGCAGGCTGCACGGCTGGCGAAGGCCATGGGGTGCCCGGTCACGGCGGCGCTCGTGGGGAACCCGGAGGGAGCGGAGTCGCTGGCCCGGTACGGCGCGGACGCCGTGCTGTGCGCGGCCTGCGACGCCGATCAGCCCGACGAACTCGTTCAGGCCGGCGCGCTGGCGGCGCTCGTTGAAAAATACCGGCCCGCGGCGCTGCTGCTGGGCGCGACGGCCTTCGGCCGTTCCCTGGCGCCCCGGCTGGCCGCGCGGCTGAACACCGGCCTCACCGCGGACTGCACGGGCCTGGACGTCGACCCCGAGACCGGGCTGCTCCTGCAGACGCGTCCGGCCTTCGGCGGCAACCTCATGGCGACCATCGTCTGCCCGGACAGGCGGCCGCAGATGGCGACGGTGCGGCCGAAGGTGTTCCCGGTCCCCGCGCCGGACATGACGAGATCCTGCCCGGTGATCGTCGAGCAAAGCCCAGCGGCGGAAAGCGCGGTGGAGCTCATTGAGCGCATTGCCTCCGGCGGCGGCGTGAACATCGGCGACGCGGACGTGCTGGTGTCGGTGGGCCAGGGCATCGGCGGCGCGGAGAACATCGCGCTGGCGGAGAAACTGGCCAAAAAACTCGGCGGCGCGCTGTCGGCCAGCCGCCCGCTGGTGGACGCCGGCGCGCTCCCCTACGCCCGGCAGGTGGGCCAGACGGGCAAGACGGTGTCTCCGCGGCTGTACATCGCGCTGGGCATCTCCGGGGCGATACAGCACATGGCCGGGGTGGCCGCCCAGACCATCGTGGCCGTGAACACCGACCCGGACGCGCCGATCTTCCGGTACGCGCAGTACGCCGTGCGGTGCGACTGCGGGGCGTTTTTGAGGGAAATGATGGAGAGAATTGGGAATTAGGAATTTGGAATTGGGAATTAGGAATTTTAGTTTGCTGGAAGGGAGACGGCGGGGAAATGGAGCGTATCAGGACGGAACGATTGGTTCTTAGGCCGGTGGAGATTGAGGACTGGCGCGCCATAAAGGAGATATGGGACGATTTTCGCGTTTCGCCCTACGCGCAGTACGACAAGCCGCATCCGACGGAGCCGGCAGAGGTCAGGGCGCGGGCGGCGCGGTGGGTGGAAAACCAGAGCGATGAGCACATGTTCTTCGCCGTGTGCCTTGAAGGGCGCATGATCGGCTACATCGCCTGTCACGACCGCGGCGGCGGGGCGTATGAGTGCGGCTACTGCTTCCATTCGGCCTTCCACAGCCGGGGATACGCCGGCGAGGCGATGCGCGCGGTGGCGGGCCTGCTCCGGGACAGGGGCGTAAAAAACCTCACGGCGGGCACGGCGCTGGGCAACGCGCCCTCCGTGAGGCTCTTGCAGTCGCTGGGGTTTGAACTGGTCGAAACGGAAAAGGTGTCCTTCTACAAGGACGAAAAGGGAAACGACATCGTGTTCGAGGGCGGTGTGTTTTCGCTGCCGCTTCAGCGGTAGGCGGGGCGTTCGCGTCAGGCCATGGTCCTGAGCATGTCCAGCGTCACTTCCCAGCGGGGCGGCTGGCCGGCGTGGACGCGCGCGTATTCCTCCGTCATGTAATCGCCCATGCGGTAGACCTCGCCCACGCAGCTGCCCGCGCGGTGGGGCGTGATTTGAATATTCGGCACGGTGAACAGCTCGTGTCCCGCCGGCAGCGGCTCCTCAGGGTCGGTCACGTCCAACAGCGCCGTGCGGCCCGGCTCCTCCCGCATGGCGCGGATGAGGTCGGGCACGACCACCTGCGCGCTGCGCCCGGTGTTGATGAACACCGCGTAAGGCGACATTCTTGAGAACAGCCTGTAATCCAGCATGCCCACGGTCTGGGCGTTGTTGGCCAGGTGGTTGGAGACGACGGGGCAGGTTTCAAATATCGCCTCCAGCGGCGCTTTTTTGACGCCCAGCTTTTCCGCGGCCCCGTCGGGCAGGAACGGGTCGAACACCAGGGTCTCCAGCGCGAAGGGCTTCAAAAGTTCTATCACCTTTTTGCCCACCATGCCCGCGCCGAGCAGGCCCACGCGGTTATGGTAGTTGCCGTCAAAGTGCTCCGCATACGCCCTCGCGGCCTGGAAGCCCTCCCGGCGGTAGCGCGCGTCCAGCTGGAAGAAGCCCTTGTTCGCCAGGAGGATCTGCGCCAGCGTGAACTCCGCCACGGGCACGGCGTTGGCCGCCCAGGCCGAGAAGACGCGCACACCGCGCGCCATATACGGCCGCGCGAATTTCTGCACGGTGCCCGCCGCGTAATAGATTTCCTTCAAATTCGGGAACCGCCGCGCGATGTCCTCCTCGCTCAGCGCCGGCATGCCCCAGGTGGAGAAGATCGACTCGACCTCGCCGTATACGCGGTCCGGCTCCAGCTCGTCCGTCGCCAGGACGGGGTGGTTCCCGATCTGCTCTGCCGTGTAGGCGTTATAGATTGCCCGTTTATTGCCGCATAGAAACATGATGTGATCCATCGTTTGCTTCTTCCTTTCGTATTCATCCTTTATTACCCCGATTATATATCATGCCGCGCCTGTTTTGCAATGGGCTTTTCATCGCCGCGCGCCGCGGTTTCCCGCCGCCCGGCATTGCGCCCGCATTCCGGCTTCTCCCGTCGTTCGTTTCCCACAAAAAGTAAAGAGCGTGTTGACTGCATTGACATATCCTCCCTGTGATGGTAAATTCATGGCACAAACAAACGTATGTTCTAAAAAGCCGTTCCGGCCGGGGCGGCTTTTTTGCATGCAAAAAAACAAGGAGGGATCTATTGACTATGAAGACAGTGTGGTTTGACGGACGGCGGGCCCTGCCCCGGGCGGTGAACCTGGGCGTGGAGATGGACAACGGCGTGGAGCAGGTGCGCTTCCTCCTGCCGCGTCTGGCGGAGGATCAGGTGGAAGCGCTTTACTGGCAGGCGTCGGACGCGGCGTCGGCAGACGCGGTGCTGCTGGAGGACGGGGTATGGACCATCACGAACGCCGTGACGCAGCATCCGGGGGAGGCGACCTGCTACATCACGATTTCGGGCGGCGAGAACCTGCTTTGGCACAGCGAGCCTTTCCGCGTGCGGGTGTACGACATGCCGGACGTCGAGGGCACGGTGCTGCGGCTCTATCCTTCGGCCATCCTCACCGGAATCGAAGCGGCAGCCGACGCGCGGGCTGCCCAGAGGGCGGCCGAGTCGGCGGCCGGATCGGCGCAGCAGACCGCGGCGGCGCTCATGAGCCACGAGTCGGCAAACGCCGCGGCCATCAACGACCTGAACGCGCGCCTGACCACCGCCCGCAGGGAAATCTCATCCGTAGGGGCCGCGGAGGTGTACAATGCGCAGAACATCAACACCCTGCAAACGCAGGTTGCGGCGGCGGAAGCGCAGATCGCCGCGTTGGACACAGAGATCGGCAGCATCATCACAGCAACTAATATTGAAGCTCAGTTGATCAGTGGAAACAATTACAGGATTGTTCTAAAAGGGACGACAGAAGGAGAACACACCTAAATATGTAGGTGACAAAGTCCTCGGTTTTCTGTATAATGGAGAAAACTATTATAGGAGGGCTTTGAGATGAAGACTCGGTACAAATTTATGATCGCTACTCTGGTGACAATGATAGTCATGGTGTCAGCATTCGACCTCATTAATTACCTCGGGGGGGGGTACTGATCTGATGACTATCGCTGTTTCAGAGGCGGAAGGAATGGAGGAAACTGAAATGGCGAATACAACAGATCGTTTAAGCATTGACGGCATAGATTACATGCTTCAGGACTCAGAGACAAAAGAATACGTTAGCAGCGTCATCAAGAAAACAATCAATATTTTCGACAAGGACGTAGGGTTTACATCGGGATACAGTTCCCCGACAGGAAACCTGCCAATCAGCACTTTGACTCCGCCGCTTGATTCAGCAGGATCAAATAGAGCCTTAATGAATAAGGCATTCCCTGTAAAGCCAGGGCAAAAGTATGCTTTTCCTGCCGGATTCTTGGGACGAATAACAGTTTATACAAACGCCATTACAACAGTCAATAATGTTGAGTATTACACTTATCAATCCACTGCAGCTTACAATAATATGATAGACAAGACAAGCTATTTAATGTATACTGCCGGGAATAATGTGGCGTATATAGCTGTAAGTTTATGGCAAGCTGGTGGAGTTACCCAGGATTATGTCGATAGTTTCATGATCTGTGAAATAGATGATGAAAGCTCTTTCACCTGGCCTTCAGAATATATTCCATTTGGGTATTTCTTAAAAGCGGACAAAATTGATTACGATGCTGTCGGACAAGATCAAAAATTGAATACAGAGATCAGCAACATCATCAAAGCAACCGCAAGCGATGAAGGGAAAGCGTTAATCGCGAAAACAGTTTCCGGCGGTAAGGTAACGGAATGGGAATTTGGCAGCGCGGCCAGCTCGATAATTGATGATACTGCCGGAGAAGGAGATACGGACAAAGTATGGTCAGCGGATAAAACGCACGACGCCATATCAGCCGTTGAAGACATGATTCTGAGCGGGGGAACGGTTGAAGTTGAAACGGAGAAAAGCCTGGACTTTACAGGTTCTTCCAACGGGTATATCAACGCAAGCGGGAACCTTATCGATACCTCCGTTTATATTCATTCCGCATCATTTTCATTGAAAAAAGATGACCGGATCGACATCAAGGTGCGTGGATACAACAACAGCGGCACGATTCTTGCTGTGCTTGCAAAAGTGGTTCCGAACGGGTATCAGGCGCTCGTAAACAGCAACGAAGGCACAACAACCGCAGAAGATTATGCCTATACCGCCGTGGAAGACTGCTCGGTGATTATCAGTTATCGTGCGGATACAACCCATACGGCAACCATTTACGGGACAGAACAGGTTGATATATCCCAACAGATTACGAAGAAGAACCATTTTGTCAAACGGGCCGGCGATGTGGTCTATATCAAATCGCACTATAACGACACGGAGGACATTGTGGTGGAAATTGCGAAAGCCGGCGGAAACAATCTGCCGAATCCTCAGAAAATCTATACCGTCAACAAATCGTCCGAAATCATGGATGATTCCGTTGCGGTGAGCAGATACCTTCTGAACCGTTATACGGATTGGTTCTCGCCGCACTATGTCGCCGCCGTGAATAATATTGACGGGTCGAATCCCAGTTCGATGACTTTCACGGGCGGGAATCATCAATCCAACAACAGTTCCTCCGGCGGCGTTCCGACTGCCGAGTGTACGCAGTTCGATGTTTACTGTGACGGCGCGCTTGTCGGGGACGGAGACGCGGCATACGGCGATGCGATACAAATAAACATCACGAATGAAATCTGCGGCTACAACACCTGGAAGTCTGACGGAACCGGACGGAAGATTCTGAAAGAGCAGATCAGAATCACCATGGGCGAAAGCGCGCGGATGAACTGCGAGATCATCCATACCGCGCTGGAGGACATTATACGCGCCCGGTATTACGGATTGCAGACGGTGAATGACTGCTACACAACCGGCGTGCAGTATCTGGGCGGAACAAACCGTGGGTTATATGCTGCGAACGCAGCGAATAATTGCGGGAACAAAACGTGTCGCGACGGACGTTTCTTGACCCCGGCGGGAGATATTATGCTGACCCATATAGACAATATCGACCTCGGATCATTCGACTATGCCCCGGGAACAGATCATTCATATTTCACAACAACGGCTCAAAAATCCTATTTTTCTATTCTTTTCTACACGACTTCCGGACTCAGCATGGATTCCGGAGATCAGACTTGCGTCCGTGGCTGGTATGACTGGGTGTTTTCTGAGCCGGTGGCAAATGAGTGACAGGAGATGATTGAATGCCGGATAGCATTATGACGGGCCGCGCGCTGGCGGCGAAATGCGTTGAGATCGCGCAGCGCGAAAAAACGATCTATGGCTACGCAATGTACGGATTCCAGATCACAACCGAAACCATCCGGCGCAAGGCGCGGCAGAACCTCAACGGATGGTACACAAAGGCCAACGTCGCGAAGCTGGAAAAAGTGGCGAACGCCCGCCCGCCCGTGTGGGGCTTCGACTGCGTGAACCTCATCAAGGGCATCCTATGGGGCTGGACGGGCGACCCGGCAAAGGAGAAGGGCGGCGCGGTTTACGCCAGCAACGGCATCCCGGACACAAACGCGGACGGCATGATCGCGCGGTGCTCCGGCGTGACGGATGATTTCTCCAGCGTCGAGGTCGGCGAAGCCGTCTGGATGCAGGGGCATATCGGCGTCTACATCGGCGACGGCATGGCCGTTGAGTGCACGCCGAAATGGAAAGATGGCGTGCAGATCACGGCTGTACACAACATCGGCAAAATCTCAGGTTTGAACGGGCGCAAATGGACGAAGCACGGCAGGCTGCCCCATGTGGATTACGGCGACGCGCCCGCCGTTGACGTTGAGATTCCTGACTACGCCCTCGGCGCGCGGCTGCTGAAACGCGGATGCGACGGCGAGGACGTGCGGGAACTTCAAAGCGCGCTGATCAGGCTGAGCTTTTCCTGCGGAGGCGCGGGCGAAGACGGCGAGTTCGGCAAGGGCACGGAGACGGCGGTTAAGGCGTTTCAGGCGGCGGCAGGGCTGGAAGCTGACGGAAAATTCGGCCCGGCTACGTTGGCCGCGCTGAAGGCGGCGCTTGACCGTCTGGACGACGAGGCGGAAAACCGCCCGCCGACGTACGCCGTAACGCTGCGCGGGCTTACGGCGGTAGACGTCGCGCTGCTGCAAGAGAAATGGCCGGACGCAGAGGTGAGTGAGGCGTGAGCGAGGCGGTATTGGTCGCGCTGATTACCGGCGCGTGCGCCATCGCGGCGCAATTCATCATTTCGCGGGCGTCGGCAAAGGAACTATACGCGAAGCTGGACAAGCAGAGCGAAGTCACCGATGAAAAGATCAAAGGCCGCATCGATGTGCTGCAGGCCGATCTGCGCACGCTTTCAAACCGGGTGGACGCGCACAACCGGGTCGTGGAGCGGACGTTTCAACTCGAGCGGCGCGCGGACGTGCTGGAGGAAAAGGCGAAAGCGGCGAACCGCCGCATCGACGATCTGGAAAGGAACGAAAAAATATGAGGATAGACTGGAAGCGGAAGCTGACAAGCCGCAAATTCTGGGCCTGCGTGTGCGATTTTATCGGCATGATGTTGGTGGCGCTGCGGGTTGACGAGGGCAGCGCCACGCAGGTGACGGCGCTGATCATGGCGGGCGCGGGCGTGGTGGCGTATATCATCGGCGAGGGGATCACCGACGCGGCGGGTTGGACGGAAGAAAACGAATAGCGCGAATCTTCGCGCGCAGGCCGGACTGGCGTGAGCCGGTCCGGCCTTTTTTCATCCATTCTTCCTTGACAAGGGAGATGCGAACAGATATATTATATGTATAAGAAGACGCGCTCCGGTCAAACCGAAAAAAGGAAGGGATATGGGCATGAGGGTTGTACTTGAGCATCTGACAAAGGTGTTTCCGAACCGAAACAGGAAGATTCACAGCGACGTGATCGCCGTGAACGACTTCTCCTTTGAAATCCCGGACGGCCAGCTGGTTGGCCTGCTCGGTCCCTCCGGCTGCGGCAAATCCACCACGCTGAACCTGATCTGCGGCCTGGAAACCCCCACCTCCGGCAAGATCATCTTCGGCGACGACGACGTGACCCGGCTGCCGCCCGAAAACCGCGGCGTGGGCTTTGTGTTTCAGAACTACGCGCTCTATCCGCACCTGACGGTGCTCGAAAACATCCTCTTCCCGCTGCAGAACCTCAAGGGCAGCGCGAAGCTCTCCAAGGAGGAGATGCTGCGCCGCGCCAGGGACGCCGCCCGCCTGGTGCAGATCGACACCCTTCTCGACCGCAAGCCCAGCGAGATGTCCGGCGGGCAGCAGCAGCGCGTGGCCATCGCCCGGGCGCTGGTGAAGATGCCGCGGGTGCTGCTGCTGGACGAGCCGCTTTCCAACCTGGACGCCCGCCTGCGCCTGCAGACCCGGGAGGAGATCCGCCGCATCCAGCAGGAGACGAAGATCACCACCATCTTCGTGACCCACGACCAGGAGGAGGCCATGTCCATCTCCGACATGATCGTCGTCATGAAGGACGGCGTGGTGCAGCAGATCGGCCGGCCCCAGGACGTCTACGACAGCCCCATCAATCTCTTCGTGGCGAAATTCCTGGGCACGCCGCCCATCAACGTGTTCGAGGGCCGCGTGAAGAACGGCCGCCTCTTCGCCGGCGAAAACGACATCCTGCCCGCGAAGGGCGTGTCCGACCGGGAAGTGTACGTCGGCATCCGGCCCGAGGGCTTCATACTGGATGAGAACGGCCCCCTGGCCTGCGGCCTCACCCGCGTGGAGGTCATGGGCCGCGATACCAGCGTGGTGTCGACCCACCCCGCCGCGCAGAGCGTGAGCATCCGCTCGATCATCAGCGCGGAGAACCGCGTGGACACCGACTCGAAGACCGTGCGCTTTTCCGTCAAGCCCGCGAAGGTGTTCATCTTCGACAGGGAGACGGAGGAGCGGATCCGCTTCAGCGCGGACTGACGGGGCGGGAGGCGCCATATGAAAAACAACAACTTAAAGGGCTGGCTGTACCTGCTGCCCGCCATCCTGTTCCTGGGCTGCTTCATGGTGTATCCGCTGATCGACGTGCTCGTGTATTCCTTCGAGGAAGGTTATAACTTCGCCTCGCAGACCTCCTTCGGCCTGGGGCTTTACAACTACGCCTACGTGCTGCACGACGGCTACTTCCTGCAGGCGGTCAAGAACACCTTCATCCTGGTGATCATCACCGTGCCCCTCTCCACGGGCGTCGCCCTGCTCATATCCCTGGGGCTGAACGCCATCAAGCCCCTTCGGAACCTCTACCAGACCATTTACTTCCTGCCCTACGTGACCAACACGCTGGCGGTGGGCCTGGTGTTCATGATCCTGTTCAAGAAGACGGCCTACACCGACGGCATGGTGAACCTCTTGATCCACTTCTTCGGCGGCGAGTCGGTGGACTTCATCGACGGGCCCTACTGGGCGAAGATGTTCGTGATGTGCTTCTACACCGTCTGGGTGGTCATGCCCTTCAAGGTGCTCATCCTCACAAGCGCCCTGGCCTCCGTCAATCCGGACTACTACCGCGCCGCCCGCGTGGACGCCACCCCCAAGCGGCGCATCTTCACCAGGATCACCCTGCCCATGATCTCCCCCATGGTGTTCTACCTCATCATCACCGGCTTCATCGGCGCGTTCAAGGCCTATTCGGACGAGGTGGCCCTGTTCGGCACCGACCTGAACGCCGCCGGCATGAACACCATCGTGGGCTACGTCTACGACATGCTCTACGGCGACAGCGGCGGCTATCCCTCCTACGCGTCGGCGGCCGCGCTGATCCTGTTCGTCATCGTGCTGACCATCACCTGCGTGAACCTGCTGGTGAGCAAGAAGCACGTGCATTACTGAGGAGGCGGGCGCATGGCAAACCAAGTTGATTACGAGCGCATCGGACGCGCCGCCCGCGCGCGGAGCCTGGCCGGCAAGGCGGTCATCTACGCGCTGCTCACGCTGTGGGCGCTCATGGTGCTGTTTCCCTTTTACTGGATGGTGCTGAGCTCCGTGAAGAGCTACAGCGCGTACAATTCGGAATACGTGCCGCGGTTTTTCACCCTGTCGCCCACGCTTCAAAACTACGCGGACGCCTTCACGGCCGTGTCGCTGGGGCGGTATTTCCTGAACACACTCATCTTCACCCTCGTCACCACGGCGGTCATGCTGGCGGTGGTGGTGCTGGCGGCGTTCGCCTTCGCGCGGCTGGAGTTCAAGGGCAAGAACATCGCCTTCACGCTGTTCCTGTCGCTGATGATGATCCCCAACGAGCTGGTGGTGATCACCAATTTCGTCACCATCACCAACCTGGGCCTTCGCAACACCTTCACCGGCCTGATCCTTCCCTCGGTCACGAGCGTGTTCTACATTTACCTCCTCAAGGAGAACTTCGAGCAGATCCCCGGCGAGCTCTACCGGGCCGCCAAGGTGGACGGCACCTCCGACTTCAAATACCTGCTGCGCGTGATGCTGCCCATCAGCCAGCCCACCATCGTGACCATTACGATACTGAAGATCATCGAGTGCTGGAACGCCTACGTGTGGCCGCGGCTGATCACCGACAACGAGGCGTATTTCCTGGTGTCGAACGGCATCCAGGAGATCCGCGAGAACGGCTTCGGCCGCGAGAACATCCCCGCCATGATGGCGGCGGTGGTGGTCATTTCCGTGCCGCTGATCGTGCTGTTCCTGATCTTCCACAAGAAGATCATGGCCGGCGTGTCGAGAGGGGGAACGAAGGGATGAAAAAGCCGCTTGCCATACTGGCTCTCGGCCTCCTCTGCGCGCTCCTTGCCGGATGCCACGGCACGACCGTGCGCGAGGAAGCCGGCATTCCCGCCGCGTTCGACGAGGCAAAGCCGGTCGAGATCACCTTCTGGGCCAAGAACGACACCAACAGGACGCAGGTGGACATCTACGAAAGGGCCATCGCCAATTTCGAGGCGCTGTATCCCAACGTGACGGTCAACATGCGGCTGTACACCGACTACGGCCGCATCTACAACGACGTCATCACCAACATCGCCACCGCCACCACCCCCAACGTGTGCATCAGCTATCCCGACCACATCGCCACCTACCTCACCGGCAGCAACGTGATCGCCGAGCTGGACGGTCTGATGGCCGATGAAAACTACGGCCTGGGCGGCGCGCTCCTCAAATTCGACGGGCCGGCGAAGGACGAAATCGTGCCGCAGTTCCTGGCCGAATGCGCGCTGAACGGCCGCACCTGCGCCCTGCCCTACATGCGCTCAACCGAGGCCTGCTATGTGAACAAGACCATGGTGGAGTCGTTGGGCTTCGAGCTGCCCGAGACGCTCACCTGGGATTTCGTGTGGGAGGTCTCCGAGGCCGCGGCGGCGAAGGACGAAAACGGCGTGTTCCTCGCCAACGGGCAGAAGGTCATGATCCCGTTCATCTACAAGTCCACGGACAACATGATGATCCAGATGCTCCGGCAGAAGGGCGCGGGCTATTCCACGGAAAACGGCGAGATCCTCATCTTCAACGACGAGACCAAGGAGATCCTCTTGGACATCGCGGAGCATGTGAAAAAGGGCGCGTTTTCCACCTTCAAGATCTCCAGCTACCCGGCCAACTTCCTGAACGCGGGCCAGTGCGTGTTCGCGGTGGACTCCACCGCCGGCGCGACCTGGATGGGCAGCCACGCGCCCCTCTCCGACATTCCCGCCGACCAGTTCGTGGAATTCGAGACGGCGGTCTACCCCGTGCCCCAGTATGACCCGGCGCATCCGCAAATGATCTCCCAGGGCCCCTCCATGTGCCTGTTCAACAAGGAGGACAGCCAGGAGGTGCTGGCCGGGTGGCTGTTCATGCAGTATCTGCTCACCAACGACGTGCAGATCGCCTACGCGGGCACGGAGGGTTACGTGCCCGTGACCACAAAGGCGCAGAACGATCCCGCCTATATCGACTACCTGGCCCGGGCCGGCGAGGACAACGCCGCTCACTACGACATCAAGATCAAAGCCTCGCAGCTGCTGCTCGCCCACACCGGCGACACCTTCGTGACGCCCGTGTTCAACGGCTCCACCTCCCTGCGCGACGCCGCGGGCCAGATGATCGAGAACGTGACCAAGGCCATCCGCCGCAAGCAGACCGTGGACAGCGCGTCCATCGACAAGCTGTACGGCGACATGATCTCCCTTTACCGGCTGAACCTGAACGGCGGCGGCGCGCCGGGCGCGGCCAGGCGCGACCTGGGCCCCTTGCCCGGCACGGCGGTGGCGCTGCTGGCGGCGCTGGGCGCGGTATGGCTGCTGATCGGGCTGTACGCGCTCTCCGGCGCGCTGAAGGCGAAAAAGCATCGGAAAATAACATAAGCGTCATGAATAACTTTACAGGAGCCAGTATAATAGGGATGAATCCCAAATAAGGAGGAACAACATCATGAAGCGTATCATCACTCTGGTTTTGACTGTCCTGATGGTCATGTCCCTGTTCGCCTGCGTCGCCGCCGACGAGACCGCCCCCATGACGCACGACGAGTACGTCGCCGCCGAGCTGGAAACCGAAGTGACCGTGGAAACCTATGTCCAGGCCCATCAGTCCTGGTGGGATGACAAGCTGACCGTCTATGCCCAGTCTGAAGACGGCGCTTACTTCATCTACAACATGGCCTGCGCCGAGGAAGACGCCGAAAAGCTGGTTCCCGGCACCAAGATCCGCGTGACCGGCTACAAGAGCGAGTGGTCCGGCGAGGTTGAGATCGTCGACGCCACCTTCGAGATCATCGAAGACGCCGAGCCCTGGATCGCCGAGGCGGCCGACGTGACCGAGCTGCTGGGCGCCGAGGAGCTGGCCGCCCATCAGAACGAGTTCGTGTCCTTCAAGGGCATGACCGTGGAGCCCTACACCTACACCAAGGACGAGAAGACCGTTGAAGCGCCCTTCGCCTACGCCTGGGACGGCTCTGGCGACGAAGGCAGCGACCTGTACTTCAACGTGTCCCTGAACGGCGAGACCTACACCTTCACCGTTGAGTCCTACCTGTGCGGCCCCGACACCGAGGTTTACAGCGCCGTGAAGGCCCTGAACATCGGCGACGTGATCGACCTGGAGGGCTTCCTCTACTGGTACAACGGCGCGAACCCGCACATCACCGCTGTGGCGCCCGCCGCCGAAGCCGCCGAATAATCCATACAGGCCCAACGCAAAGCCCCGCAAGGTCCGGATGATCTCATCCGCCCCCGCGGGGCTTTTTCATTTGCTTTTTCCAATGACCGGGGCCTGTCACCCGCGCTTCGCCCGCCGCCAGGGCGTGCGGTTGCGCAGGAACAGCTCGCCCGCCGCTTCCGCCGCCTCCTGCGAGCGGTACAGCGCGTGCGTGTGGTCGGTTTCCCAGCGCGGCACCTCGCCGGATAGCGCCGCTTCCGTCAGCGCGCGCAGGTTCGCCGCGGCGCGCGTCACGCGGCCCTCCTGGTCCACGTGGTAGACCGTCGCGCCGCCGTCCATGGAGGCGGGCTCGTCCGCCGCGTAGAAGCCCGCGTCGTCCCGCGCGAACACATAGAGGCGGGGCAGCGCGTACCAGGGGAATTCGACCTTTTCATCGTCGTAGAGAAAGAAAAAACCTTTGTCCGCCAGGCCGCGCATGAGCGCCGCGTCGCGATCCCGGGCGGGCGAAAGGCACAGCTCCGCCCCGGCGAGGCTCGCCTTGCCGCCGTGCAGCATGCTGCCCAGCGCGTCCGGCCACTCGTCCGGATCAAACCAAATCGTGCGTTCACCCATTGAAATCACGCTCCTTGGATACTTCATATCATGGGCCATTATACCACACAAACGCCGCGCCCTCAACAGGAGATTTATTGATATTACATGATTTGCCTTGAACCCGCCCGCCCCGCGGTGCTATACTGAATCCATCAATCATAAAGGAGTTCATGCCGCTATGGAAACCGCCCAAACGCCCCTGGCCATCGTGAACGGCAAGGCCATTTACGATTCCGACATCGACGAAGCGATCGCCCAGATGGGCCCTCGCGGCGAGGCCTACCAGAACGCCCAGGGCCGCGCCGCCATCCTGGAGCAGCTCATCGCCCAGCGCCTGTTCCTGGCCGAGGCCATGCGCAACCTCTACGAGCGCGAGCCCGCCTTCAAGGAGGAGCTGCAGCGCATCAAGGAGCAGCTGCTCACGCAATACGCCATCAGCAAGGCCGTCGACAACATCACCGTGACCGACATCGAGGCCCGCAAGTTCTACGACGACAACCGCGCTCAGTTCGACGCGCAGCCGGTGGTGAGCGCCAGCCACATCCTGGTGGATTCCGAGGACAAGGCCAAGGCCATCCTCGCGCAGCTGAACGACGGCTCCCTCGCCTTCGAGGACGCCGCCCGCCTGCATTCCTCCTGCCCTTCCGCCCAGCAGGGCGGCGCGCTGGGCGAATTCACCCGGGGCCAGATGGTGCCCGAGTTCGACCAGGCGGTGTTCAGCATGGACGTCGGCGAGCTGCGCGGCCCCGTGAAGACGCAGTTCGGCTACCACATCATCCGGCTGGACGGCAAAAAGGACAGCGCGCCCGTGTCCTTCGACCAGGCCAGGGATCAGATCAAAGCCCACCTGCTCGAGGAGAAGCGCCAGCAGGCGTATCAGAGCCGCGTGAGGCAGCTGAAGATCCTCTTTCCCGTCGAGCGGCCAGGCCAGGGAAAGCCCAAGTCCCCCTTCACGCTGCTGTAAGGCGGCCGGACGTCGCCGCCGAAAGGAGCGCTCTATGGACATCACCTTCAAAACCCCGGAAGGCAATTTCAATGACCGCGTGTGCGCCGTCATCATTCACGACGGGCGGCTGCTGGCCATGCACGACGGCCGCGCCCCCTACTTCTACCTGCCGGGCGGCCGGGTGCGGCTCCACGAGGCCTCGGCCGACGCCCTGCGGCGGGAGCTGCGGGAGGAACTGGGCATCGAGGCGAGGATCATCCGGCCGCTGTGGCTCGACGAGAGCTTCTTCACCGAGGACGTGACCGGCGAGTGCTTCCACGAGCTGTGCCTCTACTACCTCGTCGACCCGGCGGACCTCGGCGCGCGCGGCGACATATTCCAGCAGGCCGACGCGTCCAACGGCCGCGTGAACACATTCGAGTGGCTCGCCTTCGAGCGCGTCAGGATGGAATACCTCTATCCCGATTTCATCAAGCGCGAGATCGACCGCCTGCCGGAATCCCTCGCGCTGATCACGCATCGCAATAAATGATGAAAGAGGTGCGGTGTCTGTGAAAAAAGACACCTCGTTCATGACAGAGGGCCCTCTGGGGCGGCAGATCCTCGCCTTCAGCGTCCCGCTGATGCTCTCCAACGTCCTGCAGGTGCTGTTCAACATGGCGGACATCGCCGTGGTGGGCCGCTTCGCGGGGCCGGAGGCGCTGGGCTCGGTGGGCTCGACGGCCATCCTCGTGGGGCTGTTCATGGGTTTTCTGATCGGCATCGGCAGCGGCGTGAACGTGATCACGGCGCGCTACCTCGGCGCGAAGGCGGAGGGCGACGTGCGGGAGACGGTGCACACCGCGGCGGTATTGTGCGCGCTCATCGGCCTGATCCTGCTGGCCGTGGGCGTCGCGTTCTCGCGGGGCGTGCTGGAGCTCATGGGCACCAAGGACGAGCTCATCGACGGCGCGACCATGTACCTGCGCATCGTGTTCCTGGGCATGCCGGCGCTGACGATCTACAATTTCGGCAACGCCGTCATGAGCGCCGCAGGCGACACGCGAAGGCCGCTTCTGTACCTCTCCATCGCCGGCGCGCTCAACGTGGCGCTGAACCTGGTGTTCGTGATCGCATGCCGCATGGACGTGGCGGGCGTGGCCGCCGCCACGGTCATATCGCAGTACGTCTCCGCCATACTCATCATCGCCGCGCTGCTGCGCGAGAAGTCCTTCATCCGCCTCGAGGTTTCGCGGCTGCGGCTCGATCCCGGCAAGGCCCGCATGCTGCTGGCCATCGGCGTGCCCTCCGGCTGCCAGAACGCCATATTCTCCCTGGCGAATCTGTTCATCCAGGCGGGCGTGAACAGCTTCGACGCGGTGATGGTGGAGGGCAACTCGGCGGCCCTGAACGCGGACGGGCTGGTCTACGACGTGATGGCCGCGTTCTACGCCGCCTGCGCCAGCTTCATGAGCCAGAACTACGGCGCGCGCAAGCGCGAGCGCGTGATCAGGAGCTATCTCATCAGCGTGTCGTACGCCTTCGGCGTGGGCGCGCTGATCGGCGGGCTGCTGGTCGCGTTCGGGCGGCCGTTCCTCTCCCTGTTCACCGCGGAGCCGGCCGTGATCGAGGCCGGGCTGCACCGGCTGCGCATCATGGGCTGCTCCTACGCCTTCTCCGCCTTCATGGACTGCGCCATCGTGGCCTCCCGCGCGCTGGGCAAGAGCATCGTGCCGATGGTGTTCGTGCTCCTCGGCGCGTGCGTGTTCCGGGTGATCTGGATCTACACCATCTTCGCGCATTTCCACACCATCCAGTCGCTGTATCTTCTCTACATCTTCTCCTGGACGCTCACCGCCACCGCGGAAAACATCTACTTCGCCCGCGCCTACAGGCGCGCCATGGGCGAAGTGGAGAGCGCCGGGGCCGCGTGACGAACGGCCAAAAACCGGCCGCGCCGCATTTCTGCGGCGCGGCCGGTTTCGCGTTGAGGGCCTCTGTTTTGTTGACCGCCTGTCCGGTTATTCCGCCGGGGCTGCCTCGACGGCGACGATGCGGCCCTGGCCGTAGGGATCGGCGTATTCTTCGCCGATGACGCCGCCCAGGTTCTCGGTGATGTAGTCGATCAGCACCTGGTTGTCCAGCTTGACCTCATCCTGGAGGATGACCGCGCCGTCGAACATGGTGTAGCCGTCGCCGTGTTCCTTGAGCATGTAGTTGTGGGAAGCCAGCGTGTAAGTCTTTTCCAGGTCGAGCGGCTCGCCGCCCACCATCACGTTCTTCACGCGGTACTCGCCCGCCACACCGGCGAACATGCCGTTGTCGTCCTGCGTGCAGGTGCTCTCGAGGTAGGTGTGAATCTCATAGGTCAGGCCCGCGACCTGCAGGAAGCCGCCGCTCTCGCCGGGGATGGCGCGGGAGCCCCACTCCAGCGCGTCGAGGATCTGCTGGCCGGTCACTTCGATCACGCACATGACGTTGCCGAAGGGATGCACCTTCAGGATGTCGTTCAGCGTGATGTCGCCCGCGGGGATGTCAACGCGGACGCCGCCGCCGTTGACGAAGGCAATATCCGCGCCGGACTGGGCGAGGTAAGCGTCGGCGCACAGGTCGCCCAGGTTGGTCTCGGCGCGGCGCACGATGCGGATCTTCTTGCCGTTGTCGTCGACCGCCACGGGATCGTAGATAACCAGGTCAACAGCGCTCTTGGCGACCACTTCGCTGAGCTTCGCGTCCAGCTCGCCCTTCGCGGCCGCTATGGCGGCGGTCATGTCGTTCTCAAGGCCCAGCAGCTCGGGCGCGGACACGCTGTTCTTCCACAGGTAGACGCCGGTGCTCAGCTTGCCGTCCTTGGCGATACGCAGCCAGCCGATGCCTTCCAGCTTGGTGCCGCATCCGGCGCGGTACACGTCCTCGCCGTCCTTGTTCTTCATCACGACCTGGTCGGTGTCGTGGCTGTGGCCGTCCAGGAAGGCGTCGATGCCGGTGGTGTTGGAGATGACGTCGGCGTAGGTCCAGGGCTCGGCCTCGGCCACGTTGCCCATGTGGCCCATGACCACGACGTACTGAGCGCCCTCGGCGCGGGCGGCGTCAGCGGCGGCCTGCACGGCGCCGTAAAGGGCTTCGCCCGTTTCGTCCTGCAGGAAGCCGTAGATGAAGTTGCCCTCTTCATCCTGGAAATAGCGCGGCGTGGAGGAGGTCAGCGTCTTGGGCGTGGTCACGCCGACGAACGCGATCTTGACGCCGTCGAATTCCTTGATGACGTAGGGATCGAACACCAGCTCGCCTTCCTTGTTAAAGTTGCAGCTGATGTAGGGGAAATTGGCCTTTTCGGTCAGCTCAAGGAAGCGATCCATGCCGTAATCGAACTCATGGTTGCCGGGGATGGCGATGTCGTAGCCCACGGCGTTCATCAGGTCGATGTTCGCCTCGCCCTTGGTCATGGTGCCGATGGGTTCGCCCTGGATGGAGTCGCCGTCGTCGACCAGCAGCACGTAGCTGCCCGCCGCCTCGGCCGCGTCCTTCACGGCCTTCAGGCCGACGTAGCCGAAGCCCTGATCGACGCCGCAGTGCACGTCGCTGGTAAAGAGCACCAGGACGTCCTTCTGCAGGCCCTCCGCCTGCTCCGCCAGCGCGGCGCAGGAGATGAGCAGCATGGCCGCCAGCAGCAGCGCGAGTATCTTCTTCATAATGTTTCCGCTCCTTTCTGTGTCAGACCCACAGCCCTCAACTGTGTGACAGGAGTATTATACCATGAGAGCGCCGAAGGCGCAATCAAGGATTCGTGAAATTCCGCCGAAATGCCGTTTATTCATCCAGCGCTTCGATGGCCGCCGTCAGCGCGCGCACGATGTCCCCGAGCGCCATGGACGGCGCGCCGTCCTTCGCCTGCTCGGGCAGGTAGGGCACGTGGATGAAGCCCGCGCGCACGCCTGTGTTCCGGAAATGATGCAGCGTCGCATACATCAGGTCGTTGCACACGAAGGCCCCCGCCGAATAGGACACCAACGCCGGCAGTCCCGCCGCCCGGATGCGCGCCGCCATGGCCCGCACGGGCAGCGTGGAAAACAGGCCGTCCGGCCCGCCCGGAACCACTGGCTCGTCCTGCGGCCGGTTGCCCGCGTTGTCCGGTATGGACGCGCTGCGCAGGTTTATGGCGATCATCTCCGGCGTGACGGCGGCGCGGCCGCCCGCCTGCCCCACGCACAACACGGCCTCGGGCCTCACCCGCGCCGCCGCATCCAGCGCCGCCTCCCCTGCAGCGCCGAACACCGTGGGCACCCGCAGCTTCTCCAGGCGGTATTCGCCGACGACGTCCGGCAGGCGGCTCACCGCCTCCCAGGCGGGATTGACCGTCTCCCCGCCGAAGGGCTCGAAGCCCGTGACGAGCAGCCGCTTTTCGCGCCGCCCTTCGCAGACGTCGAGCGCCGCCTCGCGACGCCGCGCCATCTCCGCCGCGTCGTACTGAAGGAAAAACGGCGACAGCCTGTCGTAAAACGCCAGCATGGCCTCGGGCGTGGCGAATACCGCGTCGCAGCCGCGCCCGTCGTACACCCACAGCACGCACTCGCTCTCATAGGACACCAGCCCCGCGCCGAAGCCGCGCTCGCCGATCTCATCGTCGATGATCGCCTCGTCGCCGAAGGGTTTGCCGTCCGCGTAGCAGATCACGCGGCTGCGCACATCGAAGTCCTGCGGGGTTTGCGGGCGCAGGTTTTTCACCACGCTGTGCCGCCAGCGCCTGTAATAGCGGAACAGGCGGCGGAGCCGCGCGCTTTCCGCGCGGATCGCATCGCTCACCGGGCCGAGGCACACATCCTCCCCGCTGTCAAAGGTGTAGTCGATCATCACGTCGTCGAAGAGCACCGCGTCAGCCGGACGCGGAAACAGCAAATGATAGATTTCACGCGCGCGCGCACGGGCGCTTTTCGTCCACGCGTCGCCCTCGCCAAGCCCGAGCTCGCAGCGCAGGGCCCAGGGATTGCGGTAAAAATGCGGCGATTCGTCGTCGAAATCCCGGCTCAGTATCAGCTTCTCTATCCGGCTCAAGCGCGTCACCCTTTTCCTCATGTCGTTTGAATCAAGTATAACGTCGGCCGGGCGGCTTGTCAATTCGATCGCGCAAATACGGCTTGCCGAGGCGCGGGTTTTGTATTATAATGAAAATGGATGAAAAGGAGATGATACCCATGCCCTACCGGCTGATCGCCGCTGATATGGACGGGACGCTGCTGGATCCCGCCAGCCGCCTCACCGAGCGCACCGTCAGGGCGCTGCGCGCCGCGGGCGAGGCGGGCGCGGGCGTCGTGCTGGCCTCCGGACGAATGCCCTGCGCGCTGCGCTATTTCGTCAACACGCTGAACATCACCGCCCCCCTCATCGCCTACAACGGCGCGCTCATCGCCGACCCGCGCACGGAAAAGGCCCTCGCCAGCTTCCCCATCTCCGCCGCCCTCGGCCGCGAGATCGCCGGGGCGTGCGAGGAATTGGGCCTGCACATCCAGGCCTACGAGGGCGACGCCTTCTGGTGCGAAACGGCCAATCAGTTCGCGCGGGATTACCAAACCTTCCTCAACTGCCCGGTGCGCCTGGAGGCCGTGGGCGAGAAGCTGTCTTCCTGGCTGCCCTTCGACACGCCGAAGATGCTGGCCATCGACACGGCCGAGCGCGTGTCGCAGTTCCTGCCGGTGCTTCGCGAGCGCTTCGCCGGCCGGGTCAAAATCGCCACGTCAAACCCGAAATTCATCGAATTCGTGAGCCCGGCGGCGGGCAAGGCCGCGGCGCTGGCGCGGGTGAGCGAGATCACAGGCGTGCCGCGGGAGGAGATCATCGCCTTCGGCGACGGGCTGAACGATCTGGACATGCTGGAATGGGCCGGCACCAGCTGCGCCATGGAAAACGGCGCGCCCGAGGTCAAAGCCCGGTCGACCCGCGTGGTGCCCTCCAACGCGGAGGACGGCGTGGCGCAGGAAGTCGAGGCGCTGCTCAAAGAGGGCCGGATCGGAGGCGGCGGAGCATGGTAGACGCGGCCACGATGGTCAGGGCGCTGAAGCTGACCGAACTCGTGCCTTCGGAGACGGGGCAGCTGCCCATCGAGGCCAGCGACGTGAACCGCCCCGGCCTGCCCTTCGCCGGGTACTGGGCGCATTTCGCCAGCGAACGCCCCCAGATTCTGGGCCTGGTGGAGACCAGCTACATCAACTCGCTGGATCCCGAAACGCGCCGGGAGCGGCTGGAGCGCTTCGTGAGCTACGACGTGCCCTGCGTCATCATCTGCCGCCGGATCGAAGGCATGGACGACCTCATCCAGATGGCGGCGGCGCGCAAGATCCCCGTCTATCGCAGCGACGTGGACACCACGAAGCTGGTGACGGACATGATCTACTTCCTCAACAACCACCTCGCGCCGCGGCAGACGGTGCACGGGGTGCTGGTGGAGGTCTACGGCGTGGGCGTGCTGCTCACCGGCGAAAGCGGCGTGGGCAAGAGCGAGGCGGCGCTGGAGCTGGTCAAGCGCGGACACCGGCTGGTGGCCGACGACGTGGTGGACATGCGGCGCGTGAGCGACAACCGGCTCATCGGCGAAGCCCCCGAGATGGTCAGAAACCTCATGGAGATCCGCGGCATCGGCATCATCGACATCGCCACCATGTTCGGCATCGGCTCGGTCATGCGCTCGAAGTCCATCGACATGATCGTTCACCTGGAGCACTGGGTGGAGGGCCGGGAATACGACCGCGTGGGGCTGGACGACCAGACCCACGAGTTCCTCGGCGTTCAGGTGCCCTGGCTGCTGCTGCCCATCCGGCCCGGCCGCAACGTGGCGGTGGTGCTGGAGGTGGCGGCGCGCAACCTCATGCTCAAGCAGCAGGGCTACAGCGCCGTCAAGGAACTCGAAAAGCGGATGCTGGCCCGCATGGAAAAGAGCGCGGCGCTCGCCGAGCAGGCGGCTGACCCGAACCCGATATGATCGGAAAGGTGAGGAGGATACCGATGGATTACAGGACGGATCGGCTGATTCTTCATTTTGTCACCGATGACGATCTGGCCGAGGTCGTCAGGACCTGGCCTTCCGACCATCGCCCGATCTCCAAAGCGGAGGCCCGCGGCGTGATTTCCCGCATGCGCGATCACTACGCGAAGAACAGGGCGGGCTGCGTGTATCACCTGTGCCTCGCGGTCTGCGCCGCGGATGAGCCGGGCGCCTTCATGGGCTGGTGCGGCCTGGACGGCCGCCGGAGCCACACAGAGCCGGAGATCTTCATCCTGCTGGACGAGGCGTATCGGAATAAAGGCTACGGAACGCAGTGCGTGAAGGCGCTGCTGAGAATCGCCGCGGAGGATTTCTCCCTTCAAGGCGTTCACGGCGGATGCGCCAAAGACAACATCGCCTCCCGCCGGGCCATGGAAAAGGGCGGCATGGTCCAGTACGGCGCGGAGGAGAACGGCGACCCGCTGTTTCACATGACAACACACAATAAAAGGGAGGCTATCAGTATGTATTACGTGGGCATCGACGTGGGCGGCACCAACCTGAAGGCGGGCGTGGTGGACGAGCAGGGCAAGATCATCAGCAAGGTGGACTGCCCCACCCAGGTGGAGCGCGGCCATGAGGCCGTTGTGGAGAACATGGCGCACCTGGCCCTGAAGGCCATCGAAAAGGCCGGCGTGTCGCTGGACGAGGTCAAGTCCATCGGCATCGGCATTCCCGGCGTGCTGGACCCGCGCACCGGCCGCGTGCCGTTCTGCACCAACCTCGGCTGGCACGACGTGCCGGTCATCCAGCTGATGCAGAAGGTCATCGACAAGCCCGTCTACGTGGACAACGACGCCACCGTAGCCACGCTGGCCGAGAATGTGGCGGGCGTGAGCGCGGGCGCCAAGAGCAGCGTGTTCCTCACCCTGGGCACCGGCGTGGGCGGCGGCGTGGTCATCGACGGCAAGGTGTATTCCGGCGCCCACGGCGTGGGCAGCGAGCTGGGCCACATGATCACCGTAGCCGGGGGCGAACTGTGCACCTGCGGCAACCGCGGCTGCTGGGAGCGCTACGCCAGCGCCACCGCGCTCATCCGCATGGGCACCGAGGCGGCGAAGAAGCACCCCGAATCCGTGCTGAACGAGGCGAAGAGCATTTCCGCCAAGACGGTCATCGACGCCGCGAAGGCCGGCGACAAGGCCGCGCTGGAGGTGTTCGACGAGTACACCGAGCACCTGGCCGTGGGCCTGGTGAACATCATCAACTTCATCGACCCGGAGGTCATCGCCATCGGCGGCGGCGTGTCCGCGGCGGGCGAGTTCCTGGTGAAGCCCGTGCGCGAGAAGCTGGCCAAGAAGGTCTTCTACAAGACCATGCCCTACGCCCGCGTAGAACTCGCGACCCTCGGCAACGACGCCGGCATCATCGGCGCAGCCATGTTAGGAAAGTAAGAAACAAAGCAATTCCGCGAACGCCCGCCCGGCAATGAACCGGGCGGGCGTTTGATCATCCTGTCCCATTATCCTTCGCGGGGCACGTTCCCCTCGATCACGTCCT
Source organism: Clostridia bacterium (assembly GCA_017527065.1). GTDB lineage: Bacteria > Bacillota > Clostridia > Christensenellales > Aristaeellaceae > Firm-10. The sequence goes on along the minus strand of JAFXQO010000003.1, from coordinate 34,631 downwards.
TCAATGTGATGCCGTCGAGATAGCGCTCCACGACCGCCTGCAGCCCCTCCCACACCGGCAGCGTGAGGCAAAAATCGCAGCGCTCGCACTGGTTCGGCTGCTGGTCGAGGCAGGCCACGGGGCTGAGGGGCCCCTCCACCGCCCGCAGGATCGCCCCGACGGTGTATTTCTCCGGCGGCTCGGTCAGCATGTAGCCGCCCTGATGCCCGCGGCTGGCCCGCAGCATGCCGGCCTGCGTCAGCTGGAGCACGATCTGCTCGAGGTATTTTTTGGAAATATCCTGCCGTTCGGCGATGTCCTTGAGCGCCACGAAGCCCCTGTCCTGGTTCTGAGCGGTGTCGATCATCATGCGCAGCGCGTAGCGGCCCTTTGTCGAAATCTTCATCTCATCATCTCCCCGCGGCCGTCACTGCGCGGCCGGAAACAGCGGATAACAGCTGAAGCGCTCGCCGTCGATTTCAAAATACGGCATCAGCGTATGCGGCGCGCAGCCCTCGATTTCGAAATGCAGCGGCGCGCCGGCCGGGCGCAGCGCCTCGACGTAACGCGCCGGGTCGATGGGCAGTATCACGCCCTCCCGCTCGAAGGGGTTCGCCTCGCCGCCGGTCACGGCCATGAGCAGCGGGCCGTATTCCAGGGCCCAGCGGCTGTATTCGACGGGCGGTTCGGCGCGCAGGTCGCGCCTTTCCTCCGCGCCGGTGTAGCACGTCTGCCGCCAGGCGAAGGGCAGGCGGAAGGAGAGAACCGTTTCCCCCGCCCATTCCCGCTCGATCACGAGATAACTTCTCGGCGCGCCGATATACGTCTCGCCGCCCACGGACACAGCCACGTCGCCGTCCGTCCAGCCGGGGATGCGCAGCCTGAGGGCGAAGCGCTGCGGCGCGCCGGTCTCGACGGCCAGCGTCACGGCGCAGTCATAGGGCATATCGGTTTCCATGCGCACCCGGACCTCGCCCGCGCCGCGCCGCCAGACGAAGCGGGACGCGGCGTACATGTCCACGGAGAGGGCGTCCGGCGCGACGCTGTAGAGGAACTCCGGCAGCATGGCGAACAGGCGCGTTCCCACGCCGCAGCAGCAGTGGACCAGCCCGCCCTGCTGCTTGTGGCCGTCGATCCAGGCGTGATAGCGGATGCCCGCCTCGCCCTGCTGGTTGGCGATGGCCACGTTGTAGATAGATTTCTCCATCTCCGCGACATATCTCTCCTCGTCGGGATACAGCCGGTGCAGCCGCTGGTTGAGGAAGATCCAGAACGAGGAGCAGCACAGCTCGTTGTAGGCGCGGTTCGGCGCCAGCCAGTTGCAGCCAGGATAGGAATCCTGATATTCGCACAGCACGATGCCGCCGCCCACGTGCTGCCAGTCCCGGCGGTACATCTCATAGGCCTCCATGACGGCCCGCAGGTAGTAGTGCTTGCCGGTGGCGCGATACAGGTCGAGGTAGCCTTCCAGCGCCTCCAGCTCCGTGCCGTGGGGGTGCGGCTCGACGCCCGGCTGCCGGCGCGTGCCCACGGCGTCCTTCTCGCGCATGATGAACTGGCCCAGCCGCCAGTCCTCCTCATAGTACCGGACGGTGGTGTCGATGTCCTCCCATTTGCCCAGGGGCGTGTTGAACACAAAGGGGCTGCACACCACGCCCTGGAACGCCAGCGTGAGGTAGCGGATGATGGGCAGGTCGTCGCAGGTGTTGAACCAGTCCTGCCAGCGGCGCAGCATGCCGGCGGCCTCTTCGTTGCCGCCCAGGGCCGCGGCCCACAGGCCGTAGGTCAGCCAGATGCGCACGTAGTGCGGGTATTCCAGCGTGCCGAACTGCTCTTCGGGCACGGCCATGAGGTAGCCGTCCGGCAGGCTGCACGCTTTGATCTCCGACACCAGCGTATCGACCAGCTTCCGCATGGCGGCGTTCTCCTCCCAGCGGAGGATGTTGCCCGCGCCCATCAGCAGGAGCCCCGCCGTCTGGCCCTTGATGTTGTCCTCGAAATGGCCGCGGTAGGGCTGGCCGGGGGCGGCCTTGCCGGCGCGGCGGCGGAACCAGTACAGCGCGGCGTCCACGCTGATCTTCTTCAGGAACTCGGCGTTGCGGCGGAACACCCGCTCAAACAGGCCCCCCGTGAGGTTGACGCCGTAGAGCGGCGTAAACAGCCTGTCCGGAATCCTGTTCTTTTCGTTGTTGTCGATCCACTGCATGGGCAGCCTGCTCATGATCCTTCCCCTCCCGCCGCGTCGATGTGATCCTTTCTTGAGATAATACGACGCGCCCGGTTCAAATCCTGCTAAAAAGGTGGACTTTCAGGCAAGTATTTTTTCCGTCGCGTGAATTGTCAAGCGCGGCAAATTGGTGTATAATATGATTTAATTATACCGGCCTGGCGGCAGGGAGGGATAGGGTATGGATTATGAAACCGAACTCATGCGGGAAAAGGAATACACCGCCCGCGTGCAGCAGGTTCTGTGCGCCGTGATCGAGAGCGCGCGCAGCCACGCGGATTTCAAGAACGAAACGATCCATATGATCCTCGCGGACGCCTGGGACGAACTGCGCATGAAGCCCACCGCGCTCTCGCCGCGGGAGCTGGAGCAGCTGGACATCGAGGTGAGCCGCTTCGCCGCCCAGCGCGAATTCCTCGAGCGGCGCATGGCGCAGTATGAGAAGATGGTGTCGAGCCCCTTCTTCGCCCGCATAGACTTCTTCGAGAAGGGCGAGGCGGGGCCGGAGAAGATCGTCATCGGGCTGTACAGCCTGCGCGATCCCGCGAACAACGGCCTGCTCGTGCACGACTGGCGCGCCCCCATCTGCGCGCTGTACTATGACGCCATGCCCGGCAGGGCTTCGTTCGAGAGCCCGTCCGGCCTCATCGAGGGCGAGCTCACCCTGAAGCGCCAGTACGCCATGGAGAAGGGCCACCTCAAATACTTCGTCAACACCGACTACAGCATCGACGACAGCATGCTGCTGGACATCCTCTCCGGCGCGACCAGCGCGCACATGCGCCAGATCGTGTCCACCATCCAGTCCGAGCAGAATCAGGCCATCCGCTATGAGCAGTCCAAGGTGCTCTCCGTGACCGGCGGCGCGGGCTCGGGCAAGACCAGCGTGGCCATGCACCGCGCGGCCTACCTGCTCTACCGGCACCGCGACAGTCTGGACGCCAAGCACATCTGCGTACTCTCCCCCACCAACGCCTTCATCGAGTACATATCCACCGTGCTGCCCGATCTGGGCGAGGAAAACACCCGTGCCATGACCCTCAGCAAGGTCGTCTCGGGCATACTGGGCCGCAAGGTGGAACCGCCGCTCAGGCAATATGAGGCGCTGCTCGACCCGCTGGGCGACCTGCGGCGGCAGAGCGTGGCCTGGAAGGCGGACGGGCGGATCATCCGCCTGCTCGACGCCGCGGCGGACCGCTTCCGCGAGCGCGGCCCCGCCTTTTCGGACGTGTACCTCGGCAAGCGCCTGCTGTTCTCCCGCACGGAGCTGACGCGCATGTATCAGACCGAGCTGTCGATCCTCACCCCCGCGCAGCGGGTGAACCGCATCCGCGTGCGGCTTGATTCGGAACTGGAGGACCTGGAAAAGTCCCTCTACTCCGTCTACGAAAAACAGCTCGTCGATTCCTACAAGAACAGGGACCTGGAATTTGCCACGCGCATGGCCGTGGCCCAGAGGCTGCACCCGGTGCGCGCGCAGCTGAAGAAGATGCTCACCATCAATCCCGCCGCGCTGTACGCCGACGCCCTCAGGACCGCGCCCAAGCCCCTGCGCGACGCCGCACGCGAAAACGCCGAGGCCGGCCTCGTCTGGCACGAGGACGCGCCGGGCATCGCCTACCTGGCCCTGCGGCTGGGCTGCGCCAGGGCCGACACCGACATCCTCACCCTGCTGGTGGACGAGGCGCAGGACTACCCGGACATCGCGCTGCGGCTGCTGGCGCTGTACTTCCCCAAGGCCAGCATGACCCTCCTGGGCGACCCGAACCAGCGCACGCTGCCCGGCCTGCCGGACTGCCGCCCCGAGACCTGGGGCGCGCTGCTGGGCCAGCCCGACGCGCCGCACCTCACCCTCACCCGCGGATACCGCTCCACCCAGGAGATCGCCGCCTACTGCGCCGCCTTCCTGCCCGAGGACGCCGCCGTGCCCCAGAGCGTGGGCCGCAGCGGCGAAGCGCCCACGGAGGAGCGCTTCGACATCGAACGACTGCGCCAGCGGCTCGCCGCGTGGCTCTCCGGCGGCGTGAAGCGCGCGGCGGTCGTCTGCCGCACGCAGAAGGAGGCCGAGGCGCTGGCGGGTGAAATCAAGGGTTCGTTCCTGCTCACCGGCGACGAAAACGAGCTGGAGGACGCGGGCGTCACGGTCGGCTGCCTGAACCTGGTCAAGGGTCTGGAGTTCGACGCGGTGGCCGTGGTGTGGCCGATGAACCTCGAGCGCACGCCGGACGAGGGCCGCAGGCTCTACACCGCCTGCACGCGCGCGCTGCATAAGCTGGCGGTCTATGACTGTACGGAGGAGGGCGGCGTATGACGACGGATTTTCTCGACACGTCTTTCCTGAAAACCGATGAGATCACCCTCTCCCTGAACCACGCCGCCCCAGCGAATCCCGAAAGGGGCTGGGTGCCCGCGTATCACTTCGACATCTGCGATCCGGCGGGAGAGAAAATGGGCGCGTGCGACCTGCGGCTGGGCTACAACGACAGGCTTTACTACGGCGGACACATCGGCTACCGCGTGGAGGAACCCTACCGCGGCCATCACTACGCGGAAAAGGCCTGCCGCCTGCTGTTTCAGCTGGCGAAGAAGCACGATATGCCCTACCTCATCGTCACATGCAACCCGGAGAACGCCGCCTCCCGCCGCACCTGCGAGCGGCTGGGCGGGGAACTTCTCGAAATCGCCGAACTGCCGGAAGACAGCGACATGCGCGTGCAATCCGGCGAGACCCGCAAGTGCGTTTTCCGATTCGCGATTGACTGATTGGAGTCCCCCATGAACGATTTGTCCTTCGACATCGCCGTGATCGGCGGCGGGGCCTCCGGGCTGATGGCCGCGCTGGCGGCGCACCGAAAAAGCCCCGCGCTGAAAATCGGCGTGCTGGAGCGGCTGCCCCGCGTGGGCAAGAAGCTCATGGCCACCGGCAACGGCCGCTGCAACCTCACAAACATAAACGCATCCCCCGCCGACTACCACGGCGACGTGGCCTTCATGGAGAGCGCCATGCGCCGCTTCCCGCCGAGGGCCGTCATGGCGCGCTTCGAGGAATACGGCGTTTATCCCGTCGTGGAAGACGGCGGCCGGGTCTACCCCATGAGCGGGCAGGCCTCCTCCGTGGTGGACGCGCTGCGCCTCTCCCTCGCCGAACGCGGCATACCGGAAATCTGCGAATTTGAGGCGGCGGCGCTGGAACGGGCCGGCAAAACCTGGCGCGTCCGCGCGAAGGACGGCCGGGAGGCCCGCGCCGGCCGCGTGATCGTGGCGACCGGCGGGCTGACCGTGCCAAGTCTGGGCGGCAGCGCCTCCGGCTACCGGCTGCTCGAGGCGCTGGGCCACCGCGCGACGCCCCGCCTGCCCGCGCTGGTGCAGTTAAAGACCGACCCCGCCGCCGTGCGGGCCCTCAAGGGCGTCAGATACGACGGCCGGATCGACATCCTCGTGGACGGCCGCCCCGTGCGCGGCGAGACCGGCGAGGTCCTCTTCACCGAATACGGCCTCAGCGGCATCGCCGTCATGCAGCTTTCCCGCGTCGCCAGCACGGCGCTGGCCCGGCGGAATCCCCCGCCCGTTTCGGCGCGGCTGCACATACTGCCCCTGCCGGAGGAAGAAGCGCGGGCGCTGCTCCTGTCCCGCCGGGCCACGCTGGCCGCGCGGCCGCTGGAAAACTTCCTCACCGGCCTCGTGAACAAGCGCCTGGGCCAGACCCTCGTCAAGCGCGCCTGCCCCCTGCCCCTGGCGACACCCGTCGCCGAAATGACCGACGGCCAGCTCTCATCCCTCGCCGCGCTCCTGACCGGCTGGACGCTGCCCGTCACCGGCACCCAGGGCTTCGAGCAGGCGCAGGTGACCGCCGGCGGCGTCCGCACCGCCGACTTCGACCCCGACACCATGGAATCCCGCCTCGTCCCCGGCCTCTACGTCACCGGCGAGCTCTACGACATCGACGGCGACTGCGGCGGCTTCAACCTGCAATGGGCGTGGGCGAGCGCGATGGCCGCGGGCGAAGCCGCGGCCATCGCGAATGGGGAATTGAGGCGCGGCTGAGGCCGCGCGGGACGAAGGCGACCCCCGCCAGTTCCCTGAGAGCAAATTATAATTTCCCCCTTTCCAATTCCCCATTATTCTCATCTTCCGGAGGCTGTATGATCCGTTTGAGCAATCTGAAGGTTCCGCTCGATTACACCCCTTCGTCGCTCCTGAAGGCGGCGGAGGCGAAGCTGAACGCGCGGGGGCTGGTTGAAAGCGCGCGCGTCGCGAAGAAGTCGGTCGACGCGCGGGACAAGGGCGACGTCCACTTTGTCATGGCGCTGGACGTGGCGCTTCGCGGCGACGAAAAGAAGGTCCTCGCCCGGCTGCCCCGCGGCGTGCAGGCCGCGCCGGCCAGGCCCGAGCCGGTCCTGCGCCCGATTTCCGGGGCGCGGTTTGAAAACCGGCCGGTCGTGGTGGGTCTCGGCCCGGCGGGGCTGTTCGCGGCGTACACGCTGGCGCTGAGCGGCGCGCGGCCCATCGTCGTCGAGCGCGGGCAGGACGTGGCGCGGCGCGCGGCGGCGGTGGCGTCCTTCTGGTCGGGCGGCGCGTTCAACCCGCGCTCGAACGTGCAGTTCGGCGAGGGCGGCGCTGGCGCGTTCTCCGACGGCAAGCTCACCACCGGCATCAGCGATCCCCGCTGCGCCATGGCGCTGAGGATCCTCTGCGAGTGCGGCGCGCCGGAGGAGATCCTGTACCTCGCCAAGCCCCACATCGGCACCGACCGGCTGCCCGGCGTGGTGAAGGCGCTGCGGGAAAAGATCGTTTCCCTCGGCGGCGAGGTTCGCTTCGAGACGCGGCTCGTGGGGCTGGAAGTTGAGGGTGGGCGCATAGCCGCGGCGATCCTTGAGACGGCGGACGGCGCGCGGGAAACCCTGCCCGCAGACGGCGTCGTGCTGGCCATCGGCCACAGCGCGCGGGACACTTTCGAGGCGCTGAACGCCCTCGGCGTGCGCATGGCGCGCAAGCCCTTCTCCATCGGCGCGCGCATCGAACACAGCCAGAAGATGATCGACCGCAGCCAGTACGGCGCGGCGGCGTCCCATCCGGCGCTCGGCGCGGCGGACTACAAGCTGAGCGTCCGCCTGCCAAACGGCCGCTCGGCCTACACCTTCTGCATGTGCCCCGGCGGCCAAGTGGTGGCCGCGGCCAGCGAGGCGGGCGGCGTGGTGACCAACGGCATGTCCGCCTTCGCGCGGGACGGGCAAAACGCCAACAGCGCGCTGCTGGTGGGCGTCGAGCCGGAGGATTTCGGCGGCGACGATCCGCTGGCCGGCGTGCGGTTCCAGCGGCTGTGGGAAAAGGCCGCGTTCGAGCTGGGCGGCGGCGATTACCGCGCCCCGGCCCAGCGCGCGGGCGACTTCTTGCGGGGCGTCAGGTCGACCGGCTGCGGCGACGTGGAGCCCACCTACCGCCCCGGCGTGACCTACGCAGACCTGTCCGAGTGCCTGCCCGGCTTCGTGACGGAGACCATGCGGCTGGCGCTTCAAAAAATGGACCGGCAGCTGGCCGGCTTCGCCTCGCCCGGCGCGCTGCTCACGGGCGTGGAGACGCGCTCCTCCTCCCCGGTGCGCATCCTGCGGGGCGACGACTGCCAGAGCGTGAGCCTGCGCGGCCTCTTTCCCTGCGGCGAAGGCGCGGGCTACGCCGGCGGCATCCTCTCCGCCGCGGTGGACGGCATGCGCGTGGCCGAGGCGCTGCTCGGCGCCCACGGCGGCGCGATAAGCGAATAAAAAGGGCGTCTCCCGCGCCAGGCGATGGGAGACGCTTTTTTCATTCGCTCAGGCTGAACACCGCCAGGTCGACGCGCTCATACGGGCTCTTTTCACCCGTCTCGAAGAGCAATGCCACGCGGCCGTCCGGCAGCCGCGCCATGTCGCTGTAGGCCGACGGACCCGGCTCCACGACGCGCTCGATGGCCCAGGTTTCGCCGCGGTCGGCGGAGCGGCGAACGGTCAGCCTCTCGCGGCGCGCGGAGGCGGCGTTGCTCAGGAGGACTTCCTCGCCCCGGGCCGTGCGCACGGCCAGCAGGCTCCCCTGGCAGCAGGGATCGGTCAGGTCGCGGCGCAGCGCAGCCGGGGAGAATGCCGCGCCGCCGTCCGGCGAGTACGCCTGCGCGCGGCAACGCGGGTTTTCCTCGCCTTCGCCGAAGGGGATATACCGCATGTTGACCAGCAGGCCGCCGTCGTCGAACGGCGCGAGCGCGCATTCGTTGGTGCCGGGGGCGAGGGTGGGACCCAGACGCCAGCTCGCGCCGTGGTCGTCCGAAAAGACGATGTGCGAGGTATACGGCCCCGAACGCCCGGCCGCGGGGTCCAGCACGGCGTGGTTACAGCCGAAGGCCAGCCGCCCGCCCGGCAGCGCCGCGCCATGGCACGGGCCGACGGCGTACCAGGTCCAGTCCGGTTTCTTCACGTCCCGCGTGATGTCGCGCGGGGCCGACCAGGTCTCGCCCTCGTCGTCGGAATACATAACGTGTACCGTGCGGGGGCCCTCGCCCCGCAGGATCATGGGCTCCGGCCTGTCGGCGTCGTTGGCGTTGAACATCAGGAACAGCCGGCCCGTCGCCGGGTCCTGGAGCGGGCAGGGATTGCCCACGGTGTTCCCGCCGCCGCTGGCGACCGTGCGCGCCGGCCCGAAGCGCAGGCCGTCGCCCGCGCGCATGACGATGTCGATGCGGCCCGAATCCCCCAGCGAATCGCGCCTCGCCTCGCAGAACGCCAACACGCGCCCCGATTTCAGCGCGATGATCGTGGGGATCCGATAGGCGAACGCGCCCTCGCCCTGCCGGAACAGCGTTTGTCTCGTCTCATTCATCTTTCAGCGCCTCCCTTTGCGCCCAGTATACGCGCTTTTTGTAAAAAACAACGCTCATTTCGCGCATTTTCCCGCTGAAACAGATTGAAATATACGGTGAAAAGAAGTATGATAGAGGCGATAGGAGGTGTTTTCATGACCTTCCCCATTGACCACGACCTGCATTGCCACACGTATCTGTCTTCCTGCTCGGGCGACCCGGCGCAGTCCGTGGAGGCCATACTCGCCCACGCGAAGAAATACGGCTACACGATGCAGTGCGTCACCGACCATCTGTGGGACAGCGCCGTGCCCGGCGCGAGCGCCTGGTACGCGCCCCAGGACGTGGCGCACGTGTCCCAGAACCTGCCGCTTCCGGAGGACGGCCAGGTGCGGCTGGTGTTCGGCTGCGAGACGGAATTCCTGGGAGGCGCGCATCTGGGCCTCGACGCAAGCCACTACGACGACTTCGACTTCATCGTCATCCCGCCGAACCACTTCCACATGAAGAACTTCGTGCGGCCCGAATCATACGACACCGAGGAAAAGATCGCCGGCCTGTTCGTGGAGCGGCTGGAGGACATCTCGAAGCTCGACCTGCCCTGGCACAAGGTGGGCATCGCCCACATGGTGTGCGGCCTAATCTTCAAAGAGGGCGACCCGAACCGCGTGTACGAGCTGGTGGACGAGGCGCGGTTCCGCGCGGTCATGAGCCGCTTCGCCGCGCTCGGCGCGGGCATCGAGATCAACCTCTCCTCCTTCTGGCCGGACTGGCGCCCGAACGCGCGCGCCATGCTGCGCCTCTACCGCCTGGCGAAGGAAGAGGGCTGCAAATTCTACCTCGCCAGCGACGCCCACCATCCCCGGGAGCTCGACCTCGTGCCCGGCCTCGCGCCGGTGGTGGTTGAGGCGCTGGGCCTCACGGCAGACGACAAATTCATTCTGGCATAAAGGAGCACCGTCATGAGCCAATACATCATGTCCCTCGACGCGGGCACCACATCGAGCCGCTGCATCCTGTTCGACCGGCAGGGGCAGGTTGTGAGCATGGCCCAAAAGGAATTCACCCAGTATTTCCCCAAGCCCGGCTGGGTCGAGCACGACGCCACCGAGATCTGGCTCACGCAGTACGCCGTGGCCGCCGAGGCCCTTGGAAACATCGGCGCGACCGGCGCGGACGTAGCCGCCATCGGCATCACCAACCAGCGCGAGACCACCATTGTGTGGGACAGGGAGACGGGCGAACCCATCGCCCACGCCATCGTGTGGCAGGACCGCCGCACGGCGGACTACTGCGAAAGCCTCATGCAGCGGGGGTTCACCGAGTCCTTCCGCCGCAAGACCGGCCTGGTCATCGACCCGTACTTCTCCGGCACCAAGATCCGCTACCTCCTGGACACCGTGCCCGGCGCGCGCGCCAAGGCCCGGGCGGGCCAGCTGCTGTTCGGCACCGTCGAGACCTGGCTCATCTGGAAGCTCACCGGCGGCAAAGTGCACGTGACCGACTATTCCAACGCCTCGCGCACCATGCTGTTCAACATCATCAACCTCACCTGGGACGAGGACATCCTGCGGGAGCTGGACATCCCCGCCTGCATGCTGCCCGAGGTGAAGCCCTCAAGCTGCGTCTACGGCGAGACGGAGTCCGACCTGTTCGGCCACGCCATCCCCATCTCCGGGGCGGCGGGCGACCAGCAGGCCGCGCTGTTCGGGCAGACCTGCTTCAAGCCCGGCGATGTCAAGAACACCTACGGCACCGGCTGCTTCCTGCTGATGAACACCGGCTGGAAGCCCGTGTTCTCCGAGAACGGGCTGGTCACCACCATCGCCTGGGGGCTGGACGGCAAGGTGGAATACGCGCTGGAAGGCTCCATCTTCGTGGCGGGTTCGGCCATCCAGTGGCTGCGCGACCAGCTGAAGCTGCTGGATTCCGCGGTGGACAGCGAGTACTTCGCCGAGAAGGTGAAGGACACGAACGGCTGCTACGTGGTGCCCGCCTTCACGGGCCTCGGCGCGCCGTATTGGGACCCCTACGCCCGGGGGGCCATCGTGGGCCTGTCGCGGGGGGTGAACCGGTTCCACATCATCCGCGCCACGCTGGAATCGCTCGCCTTCCAGACCTACGACGTGCTCAAGGCCATGGAGGCCGACGCGGGCATCGCCCTGTCCACGCTGCGCGTGGACGGCGGCGCCTCCGCCAACAACCTGCTCATGCAGATTCAGGCCGACATCATACAGGCCCGCGTCGCGCGGCCGGTGTGCGTCGAGACCACCGCCATGGGCGCGGCGTATCTCGCGGGCCTTGCCGTGGGCTACTGGTCCAGCCGCGACGACATCATGGACAACTGGCGCATCGACCGGGTGTTCGAGCCGTCCATCGAGGCGCAGGAGCAGGCGCGCCGCATCAAAAAGTGGCGCAAGGCCGTGGCGTACACCCGCGGGTGGGAGAAGGACGAGGAGTGACGGCGCAGGAAAAGACAGGAGCGGCGAAGGGGCCGCCCCTGTCTTTTGTTTGCCCATTATTGTTTCTTCAGTATCTCCTCCGCCTTCGAGAGCCTGGTGAACATGTCGCGGAAGATCGCGGTGCGGTTGAGGCTGCGCACCACGCGGATGAAGTGGCGGCGGTTGTCGAAGCTGTAGCGGTCGTCGGAGGAGAGGATCGGGCTGTGCACCAGCTCGGTCGGGGCCCACTCGGGATGCGCCAGCGCCGCCACGGCCGCCACGTCCCAAATTTCCTTGGCCCAGCCGTAGTGATTGTCCGTAAACGCGGCGAACAGCGCGCAGAGCGCGTCGCACAGCGCGTTTTTGCCGCCGATGCATGCCTCCAGCTCGTAGGTGGACGCCGTCATGTGGGAAGCGACGCCCATGCAGGGCACCAGCACCAGCGGCACGCCGCAATCCAAAACGACCTGCGAGGCGGGCTTGTCCTGCATCATGTTGAATTCCCGCGTGTTCGGCCAGGCCAGCTCGTGCCCCGCCAGCCACACGACGACGATCTTTTCCGCCAGCCGCGGCTCCATGAGCAGCGCTGAGGCCACGTTCGTGATGCAGCCGATGGCCACGACGTAGAGCGGGTCGCCCTCCGGCCGGGCCATGGCGCGGGCGACGAGGTCGCGGGCGGCGGGGCTGTCAACGGGCGTCTTTCCGTCCGGCAGGTAGCTTCGCGAGCCCTCGAACACGAAGCCCTCCGCCTTCACGTTCACCTTGCCCAGCAGCCGCAATATCTCGCCGTAGCTCTTGACCATGCCGTCCTCCGGGCCGGTGGAGCGCTCGTTGTGAAAGGGCGCGGCGTACACCGCCCGAAGCGTCACCCGGTCGGGTGAGAGCAGGCTCAGGCACAGGGCGAACTGGTCGTCCACCTCGTTGTAGGTATCGGTATCGAGCACCATGTCCACGGGCCGGCCCGCGGGCGGGTTCAGGCGCGCGATCTGCGCCTCAAAAGACAGCTTCGGCCATTCCATCGTCAAGACCTCCTCAGTCAAATCGAATCGTTATTCTTCCTCCAGCTGGCGCATCAGTTCCCCGAGCTCCGCCGCCGTGAGGTTGCGCCAGTGTCCGCTCTTCAGGCGGCCCAGCCGGATGTTCATCACCCGCTCCCGGCGCAGGCTGACGACCTTGTAGCCCAGCGCCTCGCACATGCGCCGGATCTGGCGGTTCAGCCCCTGCACCAGCACGATGCGGAAGCGCGTCTTGTCCTCCTTCGTCACGCGGCAGGGCAGCGTCACCGTATCCAGTATGGGCACGCCGGCGGCCATGCGGTTCAGGAAATCCGGGGTGATGGGCTTGTCCACCGTGACCGCGTATTCCTTTTCGTGCCGGCCCGCGGCGCGCAGGATGCGATTCACGATTTCGCCGTCGCTGGTCATGAGCAGCAGACCCTCGGAGTCCTTGTCCAGGCGGCCAATGGGAAAGATGCGCTCCGGATGGCCCACGTAGTCCACCACGTTCATCGGCTCGCGGGGATCCGCCGTGCAAACCACGCCCACCGGCTTGTTCAGCGCGATGTAAACCTGCTGGCGCCGCGTCTTCACGCGCACCTCGCGTCCCGCCACGCGCACCGTCATGCCGGGCAGCACCCTGTCGCCCAGCGCGCCGATCCGCCCGTCCAGCGTCACCTTGCCCTCGGCGATGAGCCGGTCCGCCTCCCGGCGGGAGCAGAATCCGCTCTCGGCGATCCATTTATTCAGCCGCACGCCGTCGCGGCCCGACATATCGTTCATCATCGAACACCTCGCACACAGCATATCATATTTGCAGCCCCGTTTCGTTAAGCGCGGGTTATTTCAGGCGGCCGCGCCTATCTCCAATCGGAGATGGCCGGATAAATGTGACATCTTTGTAACAGACGGGATATTTGAAAGAAACATGCTTGTTTCTTAACAGGCCTGTGCTATGATAAGAATCACTGAATATATATGAAGGAAGGCGTTTTTCCCATGAAAGTTAAAGGCCGTGTTCACTATGTCAGCGCCAAGGGTTCCGCCGAGATGGTCGCCGAGGCGATCGCCCGGGAGATGAAGGTCGTCAAGGAGCCTCTGCTCCCCGCTTACATGCCCGAAGGCGTCGTGCTGATGTTCCTCGGCTGCGAGGGCACCAAGGCCGACAAGACCACCATGGAGTTCATCAAGTCGCTGAACAAGAGCCGCGTGGCCAACGCCGCCCTGTTCGCCTGCAACGGCAAGAACAGCGACGCCGCCATCCAGCAGATGGCCGCCGCGCTGAAGGCCCAGGGCGTCAACGTGCTGCCCAAGACCTTCGTGTGCAACGGCAAGGGCGGCCTGTTCGCCGGCGGCAAGCATCCCTCCGATCAGGAGCTCGAAGCGGCCCGCAAGTTCGCCAACGAGTGCGAGAAGCTGGTCCTGGGCGAATAACCTCCCCTTCCTTACGCCTTTACAGCGCCCGCGATGGATTTCGCGGGCGTTTTCTCACGCCTCAAATTCCCGGCGCAGGACGCCCATCTCCAATACGTCGCCGTAATGCCCGTCGAAATAGACCTGCTCGCGCTGGCGGCCCTCAACGCGGAAGCCGCAGGCTTCGTAACAGCGCACGGCGCGTTCGTTTTCGGCGTACACGCGCAGGTACACGCGGTTCAGGTTCATCTGGCGGAAGGCGAAGCCCAGCAGCAGCCGCACGGCCTCGCGCCCATAGCCGCGCCGCGCGCTGTCCGGCGCCAGGACGATGGCCAGCTCGGCGTGGCGCGCCGTCTGGTCGATCTTCGTGAGGGCGCATTGGCCCAGATAGCGCTTTGTCTCCCTGTCCGCCACCACCAGGTTCACCCCGCCGGCGCCGCCGTTCAGAATGTTTGAAAGGTAGCTCTCGCTCTCCTCCCAGGTCTGCGGGCGCATGAACGTGCCGCCCATGTGGCGGACGGTGTCCGCGTCGTTGACCCAGCTCCGGATGCCGGAAATGTCCTCCTGGCGAAATTCGCGCAGCACGACGCGCTCGCCCATCAGGCTGTTCATGGACAATCCCCCTTTTTGCTTATTTTATCACACGCCGCGGCGGCGCGCAACCGCAGACCAGGGCAATCAGGGCGCCGCCTGTTTATCCATGCAGCGCAGGCGCATAAAGCATGAATAGTTTACATAAAAATGTTCCTGCCGACACACTTTCCCCATGCCTTTTGACCGGACATATGTTATAATGTGAATTACAGGCGGGTGCAGATGTTCTCCCCTCTTCCCCATTCCGTCTTTCATTTGCGTCCGTCTGTCCGCCCGAAGAGCCGCCTTGCGCGGCTCTTTTTTGCGGCCTCACCGGCCCTGTGGCGTGCGCATAGTATGGCTTGGATTCCCTGAGAAAGGAGATGCCAACCATGCCCTATAACTGTCAGAATGGCAACAACGACGGAATCGGCCCGAACTTCCCCTTTTACGACGGCCCGTTCCCGCCCGCGCCGCCCCCGCCCGTCCCGGCGCAGCGCTACGACGAGCCGGTCTACGGCTTTTTCTACCAGCCCGGCGAGCTGCGGCTGACCGCGGGCGGAGCGATTCCCTTCAGCGGCCGGCCGACGGCCACGCGCAACCTGTCCCTCGAGGCGGGCGAGATCACGCTGCCCTGCGCGGGAAGCTATATGGTTTCCTACAACATGGCCGTGCCGGAGAACTGCGCGCTGGAAACCGACCTGTACCTGACGCTGAACGGCGCGGCGGTGCTGGGGTCCCTCCTGCACGTGGACAAAAACGGCACGAACAGCACCATGGCGTCCGGCGGGCAGGCCATTGTGCGCGCGCCCGCCGGCGCCAGGCTGAGCCTGGTCACCTCGGACGCGCTGAACATCGCCGCCTGCCAGACCACGCTGGCGAGCCTGGCTGTGCGCCGGCTGGACTGACGGAACATAAGCGAAGCCCGGCCGCCGCGCAGCCGGGCTTTTCCATCCTTCGTTTTATCCCGCGACCCGCACGGCCGTGACGCTCGCCGGGGGCAGGAGCACGACGTCGCCGTCGGCGAAATCCCGCTCGACGGACGCGGGCCGCACCGCCGCGGGATTCTCAAAGGTATTGCACGCATGCGGGTCATCCGCCGCGAGGGTGGAGATTGTCGCGCGGCCCGCCACCGCGCCGCCGTGTCCCGCGAGGGCGACCTCGACGGGCTCGGTCATGGAGGTGTTCGCCAGGGTGACGGTGAGCGAACCGTCCGCCGCCTGGGAAGCGGACACGGACACGCGCTCCAGCGGCCGGGCCGCCGGGCTGCCGTCGCCGGGCCACGCGCCGCAGTCGCAGACCGTCTCAAGCTGCTTCGCGCCCTGGTGCGTCTTGTACAGATCGTATACAAAGTAGTTCGGCGTCTCCACAAAATGGTCGCCGCCGGCCAGATACAGCGAATGCAGGTTGTTGCAAAGCTGCGCCACGTTCGCCATGGCCACCACGTCGCAGCGGTTGTTGAAGATGTTCAGCGTGAGCGCCGCCACCACGGCGTCGCGCATGCTGCTCTGCTGCTCGAACAGGTTATAGCCCTTGCTCGGGCCGGTGCCGTCCCTGTGCCAGCAGCCCCACTCGTCCACGAACATGGCCGTCCTGCGGTCCGGGTCGAACTCGTCCATGACGGCGCGGTGGTCGTCCACGATGTTCTGCATGCGGTTGGCCTGGCGCAGCAGCTGATACCACTCGTCCTCCGTGAAGTCCTGGGGCGCGCCGGCCGTGCCGCAGTAGTAGTGCACGGAGAGCGCCGCGGGGATGTGGTTCTTCGCGGCGAGCGTCCTCATCAGCTCGCGCGTCCAGTTGACGTCGTGCCCGCTCGGGCCGCAGGCGACGAAGGTCATGTCGCCCGGCAGGCTCTCGCACACGGTCATGAACCGCAGGTACTCGCGCGCGCACATCTCCGCGGTCATGCGGCCGCCCCCGCCCCAGTTTTCGTTGCCGATGCCCCAGTACGCCACGTTGAAAGGCTCCGGGCTCCCGTTGGCCGCGCGCTCGTCGGCCAGGGTGGTCAGTCCGGCGGGCATGTTGCAGTATTCGATCCAGTTGCGGATGTGCAGCGGCGTCACGCCGGTCATGTTCGCCGCCACGTAGGGCCTTGCGCCGGTCATGCGGCAGAAGTCCATGAACTCGTGGGTGCCGACCTGATTCGTCTCCACGCGGCGGTCGTATTTGTACCACCAGTTGACGCGCCGCGGCCGCTTTTCCCGGGGCCCGATGCCGTCCCGCCAGTCGTAGGTCTCGGCGAAGCACCCGCCGGGCCAGCGCAGCACGGGCGGGTTGATCCGCGCGAAGCTCTCGACCAGCGCCTTGCGGAAGCCGCGGATGTTTGGCACTGTCGAGTCCTCGCCCACCCACAGCCCGTCGTAGAACACGCCGCCGATGTGCTCGGAGAAATGGCCGTAGATATTGCGGTTGATCGTGCCCTTCGATTGGTCAAACAGAACGGTGACGGTGTTCATGAGATCGGCCCCTTTCCTTATCGTCCTTCTTTATAAGCCAAAGTCGAACAAGCTCATTTGACTGCTCTCCGGCAGATCTCCCAGCGCGCCGCAGTTTTTCAGCATTTCCACCACCGACTTGCCCACTTTGCGGCGCACCATGTCCTCCCGGGAGATGAACGGCCCCTGGTCGCGGATGGCGGCCAGGTTCTGGGCCGCGCTCAGGCCCAGGCCGGGCAGCGAGCTGAAGGGCACGCGGATGGCCTTGTCGCCCTCGATGACGAAATCCTCCGGGTGCGATTTGTACAGGTCCACAGGCAGCAGCCGGATGCCGCGCGTGAGCATCTCGATGAGTATTTCCAACATGGTCACGGTGTCGTCTTCCTTGTCCCGCGCCTCCTTGGGCAGGTTCTGGATGTCCTCCATCCAGCTTTTGGCGTGGGCCAGAGAGCAGACCATCTTCGAGCCGTCGAACTTCTCGATGTTGCGCTTCAGGTAGCAGGCGTAGTACTCGGTGGGATGATACACCTTGAAATAGGCGATGCGCAGGGCCATCGTGACGTAGGCCACGGCGTGGGCCTTGGGGAACATGTAGCCGATCTTTCGGCAGGCGTCGATAAACCAGTCCGGCACGCCGTGCTCGCGCATGGACTCCTCCATGCCGCTCTGGAACACGCCGCCCGCCTTGGCCGCCTTGCCCTTGCGGGTGTACTCCATGATGTCGAAGGCCATCTTGTTGGGTACGCCCCAGGCGATGAGCTGGTTCATGATGTCGTCGCGGGTGCAGGGGGCGCTCTTCAGGGTGGCGATGCCGCCCTTGACGATGTCCTGTATGTTGCCCAGCCACACGTCCGTGCCGTGGGACAGGCCGGAAATGCGGATCAGCTCCTCCATGGAGGAGGGCCTGGTATCCGTCAGCATGCCGCGCACGAAGGTGGTGCCGAACTCCGGCACGCCAAGGGTGCCGGTGGGGCAGCCGATCGCCTCCGGCGTGACGCCCAGCGCCTCGGGACTTGAGAAGAGCGAGATGATGCTCCTGAACACCTCCGGATCGTCCAGCGGCACGGCCTGCGGCGCGATGCCGGTCAGGTCCTGAAGGGCGCGCAGCATGGTCGGGTCATCGTGGCCGAGGATGTCCAGCTTGACCAGCACGTCGTGCATGGAGTTGAAGTCGTAGTGGGTGGTGATGGTCTCGCTGGTCTGGTCGTCGGCCGGATGCTGGATGGCCGTGAACTGGTAGATCTCGTATTCTTCCGGCACGACCACCATGCCCGCCGGATGCTGGCCGCTGGTGCGCTTCACGCCGGTGCAGCCCGCCGCCAGGCGCTCCTTCTCCGCGTTGGAGGCGGTAAGGCCCTTCTCCTCCAGGTATTTGAGCACATAGCCGTAGGCGGTCTTCTCCGCCACGGTGCCGATGGTGCCGGCCCGGTAAACCTGCTTCGCGCCGAAGAGCTCCTTCACGTAGCTGTGGGCGATCGGCTGGTAAACGCCGGAGAAGTTCAGGTCGATGTCGGGCACCTTGTCGCCCTTGAAGCCCAAAAACACCTCGAAGGGAATGTTGAAGCCGTCCTTCATCATGGTCGCGCCGCAGTCGGGGCAGGCCTTCGGCGGCAGGTCCAGGCCGCAGGTGTACTGGGCCGGCACGTCGAACTCCACGTGGCGGCAGCTGGGGCAGACGTAGTGGGGCGGCAGCGCGTTGACCTCGGTGATGCCGGTCAGGTAGGCCACCAGGGACGAGCCGACCGAACCCCGGGACCCGACGATGTAGCCGTCCGACATGGACTTCTTGACCAGCATCACGGCGATGTTGTAAAGCGTCGAGAAGCCGTAGCCGCAGATGGAGCCAAGCTCCTTGTCCAGCCGCGCCTGGACGATCTCCGGCAGCGGGTCGCCGTAGATCTCGTGCGCCCGGCGGATGGATTCGGTGCGTATGAAGTTTTCCGCGTCCGGCCAGAAGGGCTGGAAGGTCTCCTTGCCCTCCGGGTGCTTGGGGAAGATGGTCACCTTCTCCACCATGTCCGCGATGGCGTTGGGGTTGTCCACCACCACCTCCATGGCCTTCTGAGGGCCGAGGTAGCCGAACTCGGCCAGCATGTCGTCGGTGGTGCGGAAATAGAGGGGCGCCTGGTTGTCAGCGTCCTCGAAGCCCTTGGCGTTCATGATGATGGCGCGGAAGATGGCGTCGGTGGGCTCTTTGAAATGCACGTCGCCGGTGGCGCAGACGGGCTTGTTCAGCTTTTCGCCCAGCGCCACGATGCGGCGGTTGTAGTCCCTGAGCGCCTCCTCATCCTTCGCCGCGCCGTCGCGGATCATGAAGGCGTTGTTGCCGATGGGCTGTATCTCCAGGTAATCGTAAAACGAGGCGATGCGCTCCAGCGTCTTTTCGTCCTTGCCCGCGGCCACGGCGCGGAACAGCTCGCCCGCCTCGCAGGCGCTGCCCAGTATGAGCCCCTCGCGGTAGCGCTGTATCAGCCCCCGGGGCATGCGCGGCGTGCGGTGGAAGTAGTTGAGATGCGATTCGCTCACCAGGCGGTTCAGGTTGAAAAGGCCCTGCTGGTTCTTTACCAGCAGGATGATGTGATACGCCGCGCCGCCCGCGTCGCCGGCAAACACGCCGTTCAGCTGGGCGAGGGTCTTGCGGCCGTACTCCGTTTGCAGCTTTTCCAGCGCGATGAGCATCATCTGGCCGGTCGCGCGGGCGTCGTGCACGGCCCGGTGCGCCCGCGCCAGCGGCACGCCCAGGTATTTGCACATCGCGCCCAGCTTGTGGGACTTTTGCTCGGGATAGAGATTGCGCACGAGCGTGAGCGTGTCCAGCTTGGGATGGTCAAAGGGCAGGCCGGCGGCGCGGAAGGCGCGCTCGAAAAACGCCATGTCAAAAGAAGCGTTGTGGGCCACCAGCGCCGCGCCCTCGCAGAAGCGCGCGAAATCGCCGATCACCTCGCCGATGACCGGCATGTCCTGCACCATGCCGTCCGTAATGCCGGTCAGCTCGACCACTTTCTCCGGAATGGGCCGCTCCGGGTTGATGAGCTGTGAGAACTCGGCCACCTCCCGCCCGTCCTCGATGCGCACCGCGCCGATCTCGATGATCATGTCCGCGGCGATGTTGAGGCCGGTGGTCTCCACGTCCAGCACCACATAGGTCCCGCCGTCCACCGGCCGGCTGTCCGGCATGTCCACGATCTGGGCGGCGTCGTCGATCAGGTAGCCCTCGCAGCCGGGAATGAGCTTGATGCCGTTTTTCTTCGCCGCGCCGAAGGCCTCGGGAAACGCCTGCAGCACGCCGTGATCGGTCACGGCCACGGCCGGATGGCCCCACTTGGCCGCCTGCCTGATGAGGTCGCTGGCGGAGGACAGGCCGTCCATGGCGCTCATCTGGGTGTGCATGTGCAGCTCCACGCGCTTGCGGGCCGCCGTATCCACCCGCCTGGGCGCGTCCTCGCGGTTGATGTCGTCCGCTATGACGGCCATCTCCCGCAGGTAGGTGTCCATCTGGTATTTTCCGCGCACCTTGACCCACGCGCCGGGAACCAGCGCCCCCTTGAGGGCCTCCAGCTGCTGCGCGCCGCGCTCCTCGTCGCCCTTGGCGCGGGCGAAGGTCTTGCAGTAGACCGTGCCGGTGTGGTCGGTCAGCGTAAAACTGAGGATGAAGCCGGAATCGTTCTTCATCGGGCGGGTCTCCAGCTTGAGCACTTCGCCCTTGACGACGACGCGGCCCGCGTCCTCGGTGAGCTCCCTGATCTCAATCTCCCTGTCCGCGATGGTGCGGCCGTAGAGCGCCTTGGGCGGGGCCTTCTTCGCGTCCTTCGCGGGCTGGCTGGCCTTGGCCACCATCTCGCTCAGCCGCCTGTCGGACTCGGCCTGGCGCTCGGCGATCTCCCTGAGCCGCTCCTTCTCGTCGCCGCTCACCGCCACGCGCACCGGGCAGGTCACGGCGAACTCGTCCTTCAGAACGTTCATCAGCATCTGTTCGACGCCCCTGCGACGGGCGAAGGAAGCGTTCACCTCGTCCTGAAAGCCCAGCACCAGCGCGCCTTCTTCAAAGCGCCAGAGCGCGTGCTCCAACGCCGGCAGAGACCCCGGCGACTCCCGGCCCACGCGCCGCGTGAGATACGCCCTGTAGGTCTCGATGTCCCCGCACAGCCGTGGCCCCAGCGCGGGATAGCTGAGGCGCACGTTCAGGCTCACGCCCTGGAAGAAGCCCCGGAACGCGCCGCGCACTTTTTCGCATTCCTGATCCGTGAGCAGCCTGTCCGCGCTCAGGAACAGGTTCATCCTGTCGCCCGCGCGGCTCACCTGCGCCTTGTCGAAGGACAGGGACTCCAGCAGCGCGCCCAGCTTGTCCGCCAGCGCCGCCCTCCACGCTTCTTCCATCGCTATCGCCTCTTTTCTTAATGGGGAATGGAAAATTGGAAATGGGGTGAAGTTTGCCCGAAAGGAACGCGCCGAAGCCGCCGCGGCCTCATTCCCCCGCGCGGCCTCAGCCGCGCCCTAATTCCCCGTTCCCCATTTTCTTCCTGATTTCTTCCATCAGCGCCTCGAAGAGGTCGCCGCGCACGGGACGGGGCGCTTCGCCTTTGACGAACAGCGCGCCGCCGTTCTGGCCGCCGGCGATGCCGATGTCCGCCTCCCTGGCCTCCCCCGGCCCGTTGACCACGCAGCCCATCACGGCCACCTTGAGATCGGCCTTCATGGCGCGCGTCGCCTCCTCCACCCGGCGGGCGATGGCCTCCACGTCGATGCAGGTGCGCCCGCAGGTCGGGCAGGCGATCACGTCCACGCCGCCCCGCAGGCCCACCGCGCGCAGTATGTCGATGCCCGCGGCCACCTCGGGCTGCGGATCGCCCGTGAGGGACACGCGGATGGTGTCGCCGATGCCGTCGGCCAGCAGCGCCCCGATGCCGATGGCGCTCTTGACGCGGCCCATGCCCTCGGAGCCCGCGTGGGTCACGCCCACGTGCAGCGGGTAATCGCAGGTTTTGGCCGCGAGGCGGTAGCTCTCGATGGTGCGCTTTACGTCCGGGGCCTTCATGGAGATCACCACGTCGTAGAAGCCGCACCTTTCCAGCATCCGCACGTGGCCCAGCGCGCTCTCCACCATGCCCTCTGGGGTCACGCCGCCGTATTTGGCCAGAATGTCCTTTTCCAGCGAACCGGCGTTCACGCCCACGCGCACGGGAATATGGTGCGCCTTGAGGCAGTCGGCCAGGATCCTCACCTTCGCCTCCCCGCCGATGTTGCCGGGGTTGATGCGCAGCTTGGAGATGCCGTTCTCAATCGAGCGTATGGCCAGCCGGTAGTCGAAGTGGATGTCCGCCACCAGCGGCACAGGGCTTGAATCGACCAGCGGGCGCACGTTGTCCGCGCAGGCCTCGTCGAACACCGACACGCGCACGATGTCCGCGCCCGCCGCGGCCAGCCGCGCGATCTGCGCGGAGGTGGCCTGCAAATCGCGCGTATCCGTGTTGGTCATGGTCTGAACCGTCACCGGCGCGCCGCCGCCGATGGCCACGCCGCCCGCGATAACCTGTCTCGTCATAATCAAAAATACCCTCCGTTATTCTCTGCTTTTGGGGTTATCAGGGGTCGCAGCCCCTGACTTTCAATCCACGGCGCCGGCTTTGCCGGCGCGGGGGAAGGGTTCCCCCGCGCGTTTTATCCCGCTATGATTCGGGCGATGTCGTGCCAGGTGAGCACGATGAAGAGCACGAAGAACATCGCCAGGCCCGCCAGGTGCACCAGGCCCTCCTTGTCGCGGGGCACGGGCTTGCGGCGGATGCCCTCCACGATGAGGAACACCAGCCGCCCGCCGTCCAGCGCGGGCAGGGGCAGCAGGTTCACGATGCCCAGATTGGTGGAGATGATCAGGAGCCAGTACAGCGCCATGTCGAAGCCCTGGCTCACCGTGCGGCTGACCTCCCGCACGATGCCCACCGTGCCGCTCACCTCGTTCAGGCCCTCCCCGCGAAACACCAGGTTTTTGAGCGACACGAGCATCTCGCGGGTGAGCGTCACCATCAGAACGCCGCCATAGCGCAGGGCGCTGAAAAAGCCCATCCGCTCCCGGCCCTGCGTCATGAAGACGCCCATCTTCCACTGGCCGTCCTCGTCCAGATAGAGCCCCGTCTCGACGGCTATCTCCTGCCGGCCTCGCCGCACGACCAGCTCCAGCGGCTCGCCCTGGGTATGCAGCGCCATGAGGGCCTTCATGCGGTCGTAACCGGCCTGGTCGTAGCTGATGGCCTCGCCGTCGACCGATACGATCACATCGCCGGGCATCAGGCCCGCCTCCACCGCCGGCGTGGCGGCCACCAGGTCGTCGACGCGCGGCAGCACCTCGTCGGTATACATGCCGAAGCCCGCCAGGAAGATCACCGCCGCCAGGTAGCCCAGCACGAAATTCATCGCGGGCCCGGCCAGCACCGTCAGGAAGCGCTTCCACACCGCCTGGTTGTTGAAGGCGCGCGGGTCGTCGCTGTCCGCGTCCTCGCCGGTGAAGCGCACATAGCCGCCCAGCAGGACGAGGCGCACCGAGTAGAGGATGCCGCTTTTCTTCCACTGAATCAGCTTCTTGCCGAAGCCCAGGGAGAACTCCTCGATGCCGATGCCGCAAAGCCGGCCCATCGTGTAATGGCCCAGCTCGTGTATGATGATGATGAAGGCCAAGAGGAGTATGGCGTAGATGATTGTCATAGAAAGAAACACCCCGATTGAAATCAGAAATCTTAAATTTTGTTTTGGTCTATCAGCGCCTGCGCGGCGCGGCGGGCGGCGCGGTCCGCCTCGTAGACGTCCCCGACACAGGTCACGGCATTGTTTTCCGTTCCGTCGAGCACGGCGGCGACCGCGCGGGCGATGCCGCCGAAGGGGATGACGCCCCGCAGGAACGCCGCCACGGCCGTCTCGTTCGCGCCGTTGAGCGCCACGGGCATTACGCCGCCCGCCTTCTGCGCCTCGATCGCCATTTTGAGGCAGGGAAAGCGCGCCATGTCCGGCGCTTCAAAGGTCATCTGGCCGAGCTTCACGAGATCCAGCCGCTCCCCGCCGAAGGGGATGCGCTCCGGATAGCCCATGGCGTAGGCGATGGGCACGCGCATGTCCGGCAGGCCCAGCTGGGCCAGCACCGCCCCGTCCCCGAACTCCACCATGGAATGAATGACGCTCTGCGGATGCACGACCACGTCGATCCTTTCCAGCGGCATGCCGAACAGGTGGTGCGCCTCGATCACCTCAAGGCCCTTGTTCATCATCGTGGCGCAGTCCACGGTGATCTTCGGGCCCATTTTCCAGGTGGGATGGCCCAGCGCCTGGGCCGGCGTGGCGCGGTCTATGTCCTCCTTCGCCCAGCGGCGGAAGGGCCCGCCCGAGGCGGTCAGGATCAGCCGGGAAACCCGGTTGCCGAGCCGCGCCTGCAGGCACTGGAAGATGGCCGAGTGCTCGCTGTCCACCGGCAGCACCGGCTTGTTCAGCGCCGCCGCCCGCGCCGTCACCAGCTCGCCGCCCGTGACCAGCGATTCCTTGTTCGCCAGCAGCAGCCGCCCGCTGGACTCCAGCGCGGCCAGCGCCGCCGGCAGTCCAGCGATCCCCACCACGGCGGAGAGCACGTCGTCCGCCTTCGCGGCGCGCACGGCCTGAACCGCCGCGTCCTCGCCGAAGAACCATTCGCAGAAGCGCACGTCGGCGGGAATCTCCGCCGGCTCCTCCACCAGCGCTGCCACGGATGGCCTGAATTCCCGAATCAAATCAAACAGCGCATCCGCATTTGAACGCGCTGTCAGAGCCGCCACTGTGAATTTGTCCGGCGCGCTGCGCACGACGTCCAGCGTCTGCCGTCCGATTGAGCCGGTCGCGCCCAGAAGGGCCAGTGTCCTCATAAAACCACCGCCTTCAAGCAATATAGGAAGTAGATATGCCAGATCACGAGGGCGAACAGCACGCTGTCGATGCGGTCCATCATGCCGCCGTGGCCGGGCAGGAAGCTGCCGTAGTCCTTGATGCCGCAGCGGCGCTTGACCAGGGAAGCCGTCAGGTCGCCGAACTGGGAGGCCGCGCCCGCGAAGACCGCCACCAGCGTCAGAACCAGCAGCGAGGGCATGGGATAAGCCGCCGCCTCGGCCGACACCGTAAACCGCACGATCACCCAGCTCAGGCCGGCGCATATCGGGGCGGAAGCGGCCGCGCCCACAAGCCCGCCCAGCGCGCCCTCGACCGTCTTTTTCGGGCTGATTTCGGGCGTGAGCGGGTGCCGGCCCAGCAGGCGTCCCACGCCCCAGGCGAACACATCCGTGATCAGCGCGTTCAAGAAGGCGAGGCCCACCGCCAATGTCGCGAGCAGGGGCGCGCCGATATCCTGAAGCGGAAAGAAGAAGGTCAGCATGAAACCGGGATACACCATGGGGAAGACGGTAGCGGCCATGGCGTCGAAATCCACGCGCCCGCGCAGCACCACCGCCGCAAATCCCGCGACGGAGAACAGCGCGAACAGCGGGCCGACGGCCTCCCTGCCAAAAAGGAGGTAGACCGGCATGGCAAGCGCCGCGAACAGCATCGGCGCCCACCTGACGGGCCGCATGCCCGCCGCGTCCAGCGTCCTGACCATCTCGCCCACCGCCGCGAAGGCGATCAGGCTCAGCGCGACGCGCAGCACCGGCCCCTTGAGGAACCAGAGCGCCACCAGCACGACGGCCAGAACCAGTCCCGTGGTGATCCTTTTCATGCCTGATTCTCCTTACTCTCCTTCACGCCGCCGAAGCGCCGGTCGCGGCCCTGATACGCCGCGATGGCGCTCCTCAGCGCCGCCACGTCGAAATCCGGCCAAAGCGTGTCGACCACCACGAACTCCGCGTAGGCGATCTGGTAAGGGAGGAAATTCGATATGCGCATTTCGCCGCTGGTGCGGATCAGAAGATCCACGTCCGGCAGGCCGCGGGTGTACAGCGCGTCCTCAAAGTCGGCGCGGGTGAAGCTGTCCGGGTCGACGCCCTCCCGCACCGCCCGCGCGGCCAGAATCTTCGCCGCCCGCAGCAGCTCGTCGCGCCCGCCGTAATTGAGGGCGATGTTCAGCTTGAGGCCGGTGTTCTTCCCCGTGCGGGCCATGGCGTCGTAAAGCGCCTGGCGCTGCGGGCCGGGCATGCCGTCCACGTCGCCCAGTATGCGGATGCACACGTTCTTTTCGTCCAGCTCGTCGATTTCCGAGCGGAAATAGGCCAGCAGCAGGCCCATCAGCGCCCCGACCTCTTCCTTCGAGCGGCTCCAGTTCTCCGTCGAGAAGGCGTAGATGCTCAGCGCCTCGATTTTGAGCCCGTCGCAGGCGCGAATGATGGCGCGCAGCGCCTCGACGCCCGCCCTGTGGCCCGCCGTGCGGGGCAGGCCGCGCCGCGTCGCCCAGCGGCCGTTGCCGTCCATGATGATGGCGATATGCCGCGGCAGGCGGTTCATGTCAAGTTCGGGCGGCTTGGGCGCTTCGCCTTTGCGCGCGCCAAAGAGGCGTGTGCGGGCCGCCGCCCACGCCCCCTGATTTTCCGTCAAATCATTCTTCATCAGCTAAACTGTCCTCAGAGCGCACGCTGTCCGGAAAGCGGGCGCAGGTGAGACGCCGCCCGTCCGCCGAGGCGCGCACGACGCGCGGCGTGCCTTCGCCCGGACGCCGCGGGTTCCCGGTCCACTCGATCGCCGGCTCGACGCTCCGCGCGCGGAGCCGTTCGAGGGCCCTGTCAAGCGGCAGGCCCAACAGAGACGTCATACGCTCATGATCTCTTTTTCTTTTTCGGCCGAGATGCGGTCGGCTTCCTTCACGGCGTTGTCCGTCGCTTTTTGGAGCTCGTTCTCGGCGTCCTTGGCGTCGTCCTCCGTGATGGCGGAGTCCTTCTTCAGCTTCTTGATCTGGTCGTTGGCGTCGCGGCGGATGGAGCGGATGGCCACCTTGCCCTCCTCCACCTGCTTGCGCACCTGCTTGCACAGATCCTTGCGGCGCTCCTCCGTCAGCTCGGGGAAGACCAGGCGGATGACCTTGCCGTCGTTGGAGGGGGTGATGCCCAGGTCGCTCTTCAGGATCGCCTTTTCGATGACGCCCACCATCTTGGGCTCCCAGGGCGCGATGACCAGCATGCGCGGCTCGGGCACGGAGATGTTCGCCACCGCGTCCAGGCCGGACATGGTGCCGTAATAGTCCACCTGGATCTTGTCCAGCACGCGGGGATTGGCCCGGCCGGCGCGCAGCGTGGCCAGTTCTTTTTTAGTCACATCCAGGGTCTTTTGCATCTTTTGCTTCGCGGTATCAATAACAGCCTTATACATACTGAATCCCCCTTTGCAATCGCTTTTTATCATTTTATCGGTTTTTGCCCGTTCTGTCAATCACAGATTTAACGCGCCGCGCCGCCGGGTGGAGGCCAGGTAGTCGTCCCGCAGTATGGCGTACAGGGCCACGTCCACGTAACGGCCCTTGTTGCGCAGGCGCTGCCTGAGCGTGCCCTCCGGCAGCATGCCGCATTTTTTCATCACCGCGCCGGAAGCCGGGTTGGTCAGTTCGTGCTGGGCCTCCAGCCGGTTGAGGTGAAGGGTGTCGAAGGAATAGGCGATCACCGCCGTGAGCGCCTCGGTCATGTAGCCCCGGTTCCACAGATCCCGCGCGAGAGAATAGCCCACCTCCGCCGACCCGTGCTCCTCCTGGTGCCACATGTAGCCGATCGTGCCCACCACGCGGCCCGTGGCCTTCAGCACGATGCCCCAGCTGGCCGCGTCGCCCGCCCGGTAGCGGCGCTGCATGGAGCGGATGTAGCTCTTGCACTCGCTCACCGACTCATACGCCTCCCACAGCACGTGGCGCGCCACCTCGGGATCGCGGCCGTAATCGAATATGTCCTGGGCGTCGCCCATTTCGAGCCGGCGAAGGAGCAGCCTTTCCGTCTCGATCGGCGGCATCGTGAAGAACATCTCGCCGGAAAACATGCCTTCCCAAATCCTTCCGTTCAGCTTCAGTTTCGTCATTATTCCGCCGCCGTCTCCCCGTTCACCCATTCCTCGGCCGTATCCGTCTGCTCGCCGGGCAGCAGGCACTCGCCCACGGCCAGCGCCGCGACCTGGCCGGCGTTCACGACCGCCTTCCCGCGGAGTGTAAGCGCGGCGGGAGAGGCGATGAGCGCCTTCAGCGGCGCGCCTTCGCCCTTCACGGGCAGGACCCTGTCCAGGCGGCAGAGGATCCGGCCCACGCCGCCCCGCAGCGCGCAGCGCACGATCACCACGCCGTCCTCCGGCGCGGTCAGGCTCAGCGCACCCACGCGGCGGGCCTGGCGGACGTTCACAGTCTCTTCCTTGCGCGCCAGACAGCGCCCGTCCATGGACCACGCGGAGGCCTCCAGCCTCACCGTCAGCCCGTCCTTCTTGTCCGTCGCGGCCCAGAGCGCGATCTCCAGCGCCGCCCCGGGCTCCACCGTCTCATGGGCCGGCCAGTCCGCCCAGACCGCGTCCTGCGACCAGGCCCGCCTCAGCGCGTCGCAGGCCATGCGGCGTCTGCCGCCCCGCTCGGTGACGGCGTCCGAGGAGAGGCTCTCCCAGGCGGCGTTCCAGGGCACAATCGCCCGCTCGCCGCGCGCGCGGCAGTCCAGCGCGTAGCGCAGCACCGCTTCGGCCTGCTCGTAGCGCGACAGCCGCGCGGCCAACGCGCCGTCCGTCTGCGCCTCCTTGCCGTACAGCGCGCTCAGGGCGGCGATGTCCGGGGCCTGTCCGCCTCGCAGCCGCCAGATGGGCGACCGCGGGGGCCAGAACGCCTCGTCCCCCGCCTCGGCCCGCAGGTCCCGCACGCAGGCCGGGCAGGAAAAGGGCTCGCCTTCGCTGACCCTGGCCAGACCGAACAGGCTGTCGGCCTTCACGCGGACGGCGGGATCGTCTTCAGGCCACACGCTGTCCGCGCCCACGGCGCGCAGCGCCTCCGCCAGGTCCTCCGTCAGCCCGCCGCGCACCAACAGCGTGCGCCGCGGTTCGTCCGAGCCGGGCCGGCGGCTCTCGAAGCGCGCCTGAGCGCAGCCGACGCCGCTGCGCGTGATGTCCAGGCAGACGTCCAGCGGCGCATTCGGCGCCACCGCGACTTCGTTTTCGCTTTTTTCCAGCCTGTTCAGCGTGTGCGTCAGTTCCTTGCGTCCGCCCTTCTGGTTCGCCTCGAGCTGCCAGCGCTGCCACAGCGCGCTGTCCTGGGACGCGGCGTAGGCAAACGTATGCCGGTCGGCTTGGGGGGAATCGGGTTCGTCCAGCCCGCTCAGCGTGTGCGTCAGTTCCACATGTCCGTCCGCCAGATCCTCCTCGAAGCGCCAGCGCCGCCTGAGCGCGCCGTCCTGGGAGGCGACGTAGGCAAACGTATACCGGCCCGCCGCGAACACGTTGAGCGCCAGGTCGATCGCCAGCTTGCCGTCGCCCGGGCGGCTGGTCAGGCTCTCCAGCGACAGGCCGTTGCCCGTCAGCAGGGAGACGGGACCGGTAAGGCCCAGCAGGGGCATGGGATTCTCCGCCGGAAGGCGCAGGCCCGGCGCCTCGAAGCACACCGACAGCTCGTTTTCGCCGGGCACGAGCTGCTCCGTGACCTCAATGAGCGCCTCGCCGCCGGTAAAGCGGCCGGCCGGCCGCCCGTTCACCAGCACCTTGCCCGCGCCGCTCAGCCGCTCGAACAGCAGCCATACGCGCTCGTCGTCCTCCTTGGGCGCGTCGAAATGCGACTCATAGCGCCAGCGCCGGTTGTAGACCCACTCCGCCCCCATGAGGTTCATGCCCTCAAACGGGTCCGGCGCGAAATGGGCCTCCGTCACGGCGGTCAGCGCGTCGCACGGGTCGCCGATGGGAAAAGTATTCAGTATGCCGTCGCTCAGAAGCCATCCGGCCGTCAGTGCACGTTTAAGCGCCATGCCCATCCTCCCCATTCATGCGCTTTTCGGCCAACAGGAGGCCGGCCAGCGTCTTGCTGTCGCTGATTTCGCCGCGCGCGACCATGTCCACGAGCTCCCTGAGCGGCTTCTTTTCGATATTCAGGAACTCGCCTTCGTCCGGCTCGGTCTCGCCGGCCGTGAGGCCGGTGGCCAGGTAGATGGAGATCAGCTCGTCGCAGAAGCCGGGCGTCGTGCTCAGGTCGGCCAGGTGGACCCAGTTTTCCGCCGTGAGGCCGGTTTCCTCCCGCAGCTCGCGCTTCGCGGCCTCCAGCCTGTCCTCCCCCGGCGCGTCCAGCTTGCCCGCGGGGATCTCCAGCATCACGCGGCCTACCGCCGCGCGGAACTGCTTTACCATCGTGACCATGCCGTTTTCATCGACGGGCACGACGGCGGACGCGCCGGGATGGCGCACCACTTCGCGCATCGCCGGCTTGCCGTCCGGCAGAGTCACGTCCAGCCGGTGCAGCTTGACCAGCCTGCCCTCGAACAGGCTTTCCTCGCCGAGGATCGTCTCCCTGATGGCTTCGTCGTTCATCATATTGTTTCCTCTTTCATACAGATCGTTTTTTCTGCGTTGATTATTCTTCGCGCACAGGCTCAACTCCTGCCGGACGGGCGAAATTAACCGGCCGGCCGCGCCCTGTCCGACACCGCGTAGAGCCGCACGCCGCCTTGTTCCCACACGAGGGGCCACAGCGCCGCGATGCCGTCCTCGTCCAGCGCGTAATTCGCCCGCTCATTGCTGCCGATCATCACGTAGTCCACCCCGTAGGCTTCGTACAGGTCGAGGCTCTGGGCGGGCTGCTCGAACATCCGCCGCGCGTCCTCCATGCGCTGCGCGTAGTCCACCCCGTGGAAGTAGAGGAACGTCGGCGTGCCGCACACCAGCCGCCCGCCCGCCAGGCAGGCCACGGCGTTGTTGTGCTGGGTGCCGGTCAGAAACACCGCGTGCTCCGGCGCGTTTTCATTCACCCAGTAGGCCGCCGCGACCTCGCCCGGGCCGTAGAGCCAGTAGTCCGACACGCACTCCCGCGCGACCGACAGGACTCCCGAGCACGTGGAGGCCGCCACGAAAAGCGCCGCGAAAAGATACCGCCCGCGCAGGCCCTTCAGCCGGTCGAACAGCGCGCAGAGATACTGGGCGGCGATGGGCAGCATGACCATGAACGCCACGTAGAACAGCTTGTTGTTGTCGTACTCGTTGGTCTGGAACTGGACGAGCTCCGCCGCCACATACACCAGCAGCGCGCCCGCGGCCATCATCTTCTGCCGTTTCGTTCCCATGAGCGCCGCGGGGACCATGACGATATACACCAGGCCTACGTTCTTGATCCAGAACCAGAAGTACTCGTCCACAAGGCCGCCGTTCTGCCAGTTGGCCCAGTTGAAGCGGAAGCGCAGCGAACCGCCCGCCTTGCCCGCGAAGGTCTGGGGGAACGTCCACACGAACAGCTGCGGCAGCGCCAGCGCCACGGCAATGCCGCCGTAGAGGAGGAAGCCCCGAAGCAGCGCGCCGCGCTGTTCCCTCTTCGCCCATATGAGCGACGTGATCATGACGCCGGCGCTGATGAGGCCCAGCGCCAGGAAGGAATGGGTGTGGATCATCGGCATGAACCCCGCCCACACGCCCAGCGCCGCGAACAGGCGCAGGTCCCGCTCCTTTACGCAGCGCATCAGCAGCCACAGCGCCGGCAGCACAACCAGCCAGCCGGCCATCAGCGTGCGCTGGGGCAGCATCATATCCACCAGCACGTTCACCCAGCGGACGTTGTAGTCGATCAGGTTCGCGGGGGCCTTGTAAAAGTCGGAAAAAGCCGCGGCCAGCCGGGAGGGGTCCTTGCCGGCCAGGTCGAAGAGATACGCGAACCCCAGCCCGCCGTTCAGAAACATGAGCGCATAGGAGAGGATCACGGCGCGCCTGGAAGCGGTCATCTCCCAGGCCAGCATGAGGAAGCCCCAGAAGATCAGCCCGCACATCAGCGCGCCCGGCACGATGAACGCCCACCGCAGGCCCATGCCCGTCATGTACAGCGAGGCGGAGGCCGCGTCCACCAGGAAGGGATAGCCCAGCATCGTCCCGGGCAGTATGGTGTAGTCCGGCGGGTACGCCTGGTTCACAAGGCCCGTGGCAATGCCCAGGTGCAGGTTGAGGTCGCCGTAGGTGGACTGGCCGGTGTGCAGCGCGCCGTCCAGCGGCAGCAGCGTGTGCGTATACTGCATATAGGCCATCACGGCGGTCAGCGGCAGCACGCACGCCAGCGTGAGCCACAGGGGCGGCTCCTTTTTATCCGCCGCCGGGGCCGCTTCCGGCGAAGGCCGCGGACCGCATTTCGCCCAGACGGCCAGTCCCACGGCGAGGCCCGCCCCCAGCAGCTGCGCGGCCAGCGTGAATCTCATGAAAAAGGCGAACAGCGAGGGAAACCACATCAGCATGCCGCAGCCGAGGGTCAGCCCCAGCCACAGCCGTATTTGAAGCCCCCGCCTGCGGAACAGCCTCTCCGCCACCAGACAGCCGGCCAGCTCATAGACCGCCAGATACAATACGCCGAGCATTCAATAAACCTCCGTGAAAAATCGCAGTCGTTTCCGTCCTCTACCATTATACTGTCCTTTTTCCCATTTCGCAAGCGCGCGGCGCGCCTTTCGCCAAAGTATGAATATTCATCGCCCGACTTCAATTTTGTATATTTACACATTTTCATGTTAAAAAATCGCAATGGCCCTTGCTTTTATCGGCGGGTTATTGTATAATTCCGGCATATCCATTGCATACATATTGAGGAGGACAACACAATGAAAAAGGTTATCGCGCTCGTTCTGGTCATGATGTTCTGCGTTTCCGGCCTGGCTCTGGCCGACGCCAAGCCCGAGATTCGCATGGGCACCAACGCCAACTTCCCGCCCTATGAGTATCACGAGTACATCGACGACGTGGACAAAATCGTGGGCATCGACGCCGAGATCGCCGACGCCGTGGCGGAGTACCTGGGCTATACGCTGGTCATCGACGACATGGATTTCGGCGCCATCATCACCGCCGTTCAGACCGGCAAGATCGACTTCGGCATGGCCGGCATGACCGTCACCGAGGAGCGCCTCGAATCGGTCAACTTCTCCAGCACCTACGCCACCGGCATCCAGGCGATCATCGTGCCCGAGGGCTCTGAAATCGCCTCCGCCGACGACCTGTTCGTCGAGGGCAAGAACTACATCATCGGCGTGCAGGAATCCACCACCGGCGACCTGTACTGCACCTGGGACATCGAGGATGAGGGCCTCGGCACCGTGGAGCGCTTTAAGAACGGCGCGGACGCCGTGCAGGCGCTGGTGACCGGCAAGGTCGACTGCGTGGTCATCGACAACGAGCCCGCCAAGGCTTTCATCGCCGTGAACGAGGGCCTGACCATCCTGGAGACCGCCTACGCCGTTGAGGACTACGCCATCGCCATCGCGAAGGAGAACACCGAGCTGCTCGACAAGATCAACGGGGCGCTGGCCGCCCTGACCGAGGACGGCACCATTCCCGCCATCATCGCGAAGTACATCCCCGCCGAAGAGGCCGCGGAATAATCCAGCCGCTTTGCGCCGGACAGACGCTCACAGTATAACGGATCAGGGAGCGACGCGTTCGTTCCCTGTTCCTTCGTTTGGAGGAAGCAGCATTGGCCGAATGGTTTGACAGCATCAGGTCCCAGTTCATACTGAACTTCATCGAGAAGAACCGCTGGCGGTATCTCTGGACGGGCCTTGGCAACACGCTCTACATCACCTTCTTCGCCGTCATCATCGGCATCGCGCTGGGCACGGTCATCGCCATCATTCGCTCCACGGCGGACAGGAATCTCTCCGACATGCATCCCGGACCCGGAAAAAGCCTTCTCAAATTCGTGGACGGCTTCTGCCGCCTGTATCTCACCGTCGTGCGCGGCACCCCCGTGGTCATCCAGCTGATGATCTTTTACTACGTCATCTTCGCCTCCTCCCGCAACAGCGAGCTCATCGCTATCATCTCCTTCGGCCTGAACTCCGCGGCGTATGTGGCCGAGGTGGTCCGGGGCGGCATCATGTCGGTGGACATCGGACAGACCGAGGCGGGCCGCAGCCTGGGCTTCAACTACGTGCAGACCATGTGGCTGATCGTGGTGCCCCAGGCGCTGAAAAACGTGCTGTCCGCCCTGGCGAACGAGTTCATCGTGCTGCTGAAGGAAACCTCCGTGGCCGGTTACGTGGCCATCAAGGACCTCACCAAGGGCGGCGACATCATCCGCGGAGCGACCTATTCCCCCTTCATGCCGCTGATCGCCGTGGCGCTGATCTACCTGACGCTGGTCATCTTCTTCAGCTGGCTGGTCGGCAAGCTCGAAAGGAGGCTGCGCAACAGTGACCACTGACACAATGATAAAGGTCAAGGGCCTCGAAAAACACTTCGGCAAGGGCGACAAGCTGGTGCGCGCGCTGCAGGGCGTCGACGCCGAGATCACCCGCGGCGAAAAGCTGGTGGTGATCGGCCCCTCCGGCAGCGGCAAGTCCACCTTCCTGCGCTGCCTGAACCGCCTGGAGGAGCCCACCGGCGGGCAGATCATCTTCGACGGCGTGGACATCACCTCCCGTTCCTGCGACATCAACCAGGTGCGCCGGCGCATGGGCATGGTGTTTCAGCAGTTTAACCTCTTCCCCCACAAGACGGTGCTGCAGAACATCACCCTCGCGCCCATCCAGCACAAGCTGATGACCCGCCAGCAGGCGGAAGCGCGCGCCATGGAGCTTTTGAAGCGCGTGGGGCTCCCCGAAAAGGCCTCCGCCTATCCCTCGCAGCTCTCCGGCGGGC